>NZ_JALKFZ020000118.1 GCF_023243075.1 Frankia sp. AiPa1
CCGCCTTCGGCATCAGCGGCACCAACGCCCACGTCATCCTAGAAGAACCCGACAAACAGGACACCAACCCCGACGGCTTCGCCACGCCGGATGCCGCCCCACTGGACACGGCGCCGGCCGACACCACCCCGCCAGACACGGTCCCGCCAGGCGACGTCCCACCAGGCACAGTCCCCGCAGGCACAGTCCCCGCTGTTGCGGCGGCGGCCGGGGCGCCCGTGCCGTGGCTGCTATCCGCCCGCAGCCCGCAGGCGCTGCGGGACCAGGCGCGCCGGCTACGGGCGCACATCACCACCTATCCGGAGCCGTCCGCGGCGGACATCGGGCTGTCGCTGGCGACCACCCGCACGGCATTCGAGCACCGGGCGGCCGTCATCGGCCCGGACCGGACCACGCTGCTGGACGGACTCGCCGCGCTGGCCCACGGCCGCCGTTCACCGGCGGTGGTCCGCGGGAACACGACCGAGTCCGGGCGGACGGCGTTCATGTTCACCGGGCAGGGCAGCCAGCGGCCGGGGATGGGCCGCGAGCTGCACGCCGCGTACCCGGAGTTCGCCGCTGCGTTCGACGAGATCTGCGGGCACTTCGCGCCGCACCTGCCGTACCCCCTGCGGGACGTCGTCCTGGGCACCGATGCGGACCTTCCGGTCGATCTGGTGCACGAGACGACCTACACCCAGCCGGCGCTGTTCGCCGTCGAGGTCGCCCTGGCCCGGCTGCTGAGGCACTGGGGGATCGTCCCCGACCTGCTCATCGGCCACTCGGTGGGTGAACTGGCCGCCGCCCACGTCGCCGGCGTCTGGTCGCTGCCCGACGCGGCCGCCCTGGTCGCCGCGCGGGCGAGACTCATGGGGTCCGCCCGCACCGACGGGGCGATGGTCGCGATCGAGGCGAGCGCCGACGAGGTCACGGCCGTACTGACCGAATCCGCCGGGCGGGCATCGTTCGCCGCGGTGAACGGCCCGCGGGCCACCGTGGTCTCCGGTGATCGCTCGGCCACGGACCTGGTCGCGGAGCATTTCCGGACCATCGGCCGGCGAGTCCGGCGGCTGCGGGTGAGCCACGCGTTCCACTCCCCGCACATGGACGGCATCCTCGACCGCTTCCGCGAGATCGCCACCACCATCGACTACCAGGAACCCCGGATCCCCCTCATCTCCAACCTCACCGGCCACACCGCCACCCCCGACCAACTCCGCTCCCCCGACTACTGGACCGACCACATCCGCCACCCCGTCCGCTTCCACGACGGCATCCACCACCTACACACCCTCGGCGTCACCACCTACCTGGAACTGGGACCGGACGCGGTCCTGACCCCGATGGCCCACGCATGCCTGCCGGTGGGTGTCGCCACGGTGACGCCACTGCTGGCCCGCGGGCGCCCGGAGCCGGCGACACTGGTGGGAGGGCTGGCCCAGGCGCACGCAAAGGGCACTGCCGTCGACTGGCGATCCTTCTTCGCGCACGGCGGCGCCCGGACCGTCCCGCTGCCCACCTATGCCTTCCAGCACACGCATCACTGGCTGACCGCGGGGCCGACGGACTCGCAGGCAGCCGCCGGCGCCCACGGATCCGTCGGGCCGGACGAGGCGCGGTTCTGGGACGCCGTCGGACGGGGCGACCTCGACACCGTGGCAGGCGCGCTGCGGCTGGCCGCAGCCGAGCATCCGGCGTTGGCCTCGCTCCTACCTGCCTTCGCTCAGTGGCGGCGGGACCGGTCCGCGTCCACGCCGCCGGGTGGGCCGTGGCCGACGGATGCCGCTGACGCCCGCACTACCGACCGGACCGACCTGACCGGGCCGAACGGTGCGGTGGACATCGCAGCCCTGCGGGCGCTGGTGGCCACGGCGAACACCGAACAGGTGGAGTCGGCCCTGCTGGACCTGGTGCGCAGCCATGCAGCCGAGGCGCTGGGGCACCCCAGCCCGCAGGATATCGGCGTCGGCGACAGCTTCCTCGAGATCGGCTTCTCCTCATTCACGGCGCTGGAGGTGCGCAACCGGCTCTGCGAGGCGACAGGGCTGCTGCTCGCCCCGGTCGTGATGTACGACCACCCGACCCCGCGGGCCCTTGCCGCCCATCTGCGGGCCCAACTCGCCGGGCAGTCGGGGCCGCCCGCAGCACCGGTGCCGGTTCCCGTCGGCGCGCCCCCTGCCGCCCAGACCCCCGACAGCGCTGCGGCACAGAGCCGCGTCGGTGGCTGACCGTCGCCGACGCCCACCCATCGTCGCCGCACGGCATCCCGCCGGGCGGCCCCCACCGGGGCACCGGCCCCCGTCTGGAGGACTCATATGCGAGTAGGACTCGGATATCTGAACATGGCCCCGGCAGGCGACTCGGCGACCGCCCGGGCGATCTACGCCGACTTTCTGCATGACGTCCGCTGGGCCGAGAACCGCGGCTTCGCCGGCATCTGGGTGACCGAGCACCACTTTTCCACCTACAGCCTCACCTCGTCCCCCCTGCTGCTGTTGGCGCAGGCCGCCGCGGCCGCCCCCCGGCTGCGGCTGGGCACGTCGATCCTCGTGCTGCCCTTCTGGGACCCGGTCCGGCTCGCCGCCGACGTGCTCACCCTGGACGCGCTGTCTGCAGGACGGTTCGACTTCGGCATCGGCCGTGGGTACCAGCCGCACGAGTTCCTCGGGTTCGGCCGGGACGCCGCCGACAACCGGGAGATCTTCACCGAGGCGGTCGACGTCCTCGAGCAACTGTTCACCCAGCAGGACCGGGACTTCAAGGGCCGCCACGTCCAGATCGACGCACCGGTCACCCTGCTGCCCCGCCCGACCCAGCAGCCGCATCCGCCGATCTGGATGGCGGCGACGAGCCCCGAGTCACTGCGGTTCGCCGCCGACCGGGGGTTCCATTTCATGCTGCCGGCTGTCACCACCCACGACGAGATCGTCGAGCGCCGGGCCTGGATCGACCAGGCCGGCGGGCTGCCCGCCGGGCGTGAGTTCCAGGTCAACCGGTTCGTGTACCTGGGGGACGACGAAGGCCGCGAGCGGGTGGTCCGCGAGATCGCCCGCCAGCTCCAGACCTCGGCCGCCCTGACCAATGGTGTCCACCCCGAGTTCGGCGCCGCCCCGGCTCCCGACCAGATCGACCCGGCGGTGGAGGACAAGGTTCGCGGCATCCTCATCACCGGTTCGGCCGACGAGGTGATCGACCAGTTCAGAGCACTGGCCGACGTTGGTATCAGCTACGTCATCGCCGGCTTCGCGTTCGGCTATCTCGACACCGAAACGGCCCGGCGATCGCGGGAACGGTTCGCCACCGAGGTCCTCCCGCACCTGGCGGATCTCACCACCACCAGAGCCGTTCAAAACTGACCATCGCGATATACTGAACTGGTCGGTTAACAGGCCGCGACCGGACGGAAACGGCGGTCGGCACCGGCGGAGGTCTCTGCAGGCGTCAACCGAGACCGCGGCGCACGGAACGCGGGACGTCTGCTCGGCCTGGCAGACCTCCGGTTCCCGCCGCGATGCAAGGAGCGCATGGCATGCCGACCTCTTCCGCGGCCCACACCCGAGTTCTGCGGCTGTCCGTCCTGGATGTAGCCCCGGTCTTCACCGGCAGCAGCACGGCGCAGGCGCTGCGCAACGCGGTGGATCTCGCGCCGCGGGTGGAGGCATTGGGCTATCAGCGCTACTGGGTCGCCGAGCACCACAACGTCCCCAGTCTGGCGACGTCCTCGCCCGCGGTGCTCGTGGGTCGCCTGGCCAGCGTCACCACGAGCCTGCGGGTCGGCTCCGGCGGAGTGCTGCTGCCCAACCACGCTCCCCTTGTGGTCGCCGAGCAGTTCGGCACCCTGCACGCACTGCACCCGGGGCGGATCGACCTCGGGATCGGGCGGTCGTCGGGCAGCGACCTGCTGACCACCAGGGCGCTGGGCCGCCCGTTCGCGGTCGACGATTTCCCGCACCAGCTGCGGGAGCTGACCGCCTACCTGGCGGGCACTGCCGACGCGGCGTCCGAGCACAGCGTGGCCGCGATCCCCGCCCCGCCGGGGCAGCCGTGGCTGGCCATGCTCGGCTCCAGCCTAGCCAGCGCCCGGTTCACCGGTGCCCTGGGGCTGCCCTATGCCTTCGCCCACCACCTCGTGCCGCACCTGACGGTGGCCGCCCTCGACACGTACCGTTCGGCGTTTCGTCCGTCGTCGCAGCTGGCCGAGCCATACGCCCTGGTCGCCGCCGTGGTGGTCGCGGGCGAATCCGACGAACACGCACGCGGGCTGGCACTGCCATACCTGCTACGTAAGATCCACATCCAACAGGGACGCATCTACGGTCTCTACCCGGGTCCGGCCGAGGTCGCCGCCCACCACTTCTCCCACCTGGAGGAGAAGTACGTCGAGGAGCACGGCGCCGACCAGCTCTTCGGCGGTCCCGCAACCCTGACGGAGAAGATCTCAGAGCTGGCCCGACGGTCCGGCGCCGACGAGTTGCTGGCGCTGTCCCTGATCCACGACCACGGCGACCGGGTCCGCTCCTACGAGCTGCTGGCCAGCGCGGTCCCCACGATGCCCGGGTCCCGCGACCAGGCCGCCGTGCGCTGACCCCCGTCACACGACCCAGCCCGGCCTCGGGCGGATCGACCCAGTGCCGGCACGGATCCGGCTCCCGCATCACGCGGGTGCGGCGGAGGGCGGCGGTCCCTCCGCCGCACCCGATCCCGGCCCCGGGGCAGGTAGGCCGGGGGTCTGGTCACCCAGTCGCTGCCGCGGGTTCACTCTCCCGCTGCTCAGCGTCAGGCTGCGGCGCGGGCTGCGGCCGTCCGGGCAGGAAGAGCCCGGACAGCAGGACCGCGATCGCCCCGCCGAGGACCCACCAGAACGCGGACTGGAAGGCGTGTACCGACGGCACCCCGCCGGAGATACCACGCTGCAGGATGAATGCCACGATCGCGATTCCGAGCGAGGCGCCGAGCTGGTTGAGCACGTAGAGCGCCGAGGTGCCCTGCGGCACTGACGCCGGCGGCAGCGTCCGGTACAGCGCCCCCATCGTCGGGGCCCCGATGAAGCCCAGCCCGAGCCCTGTCACGAAGGCGGCCACCCCCAGTAGCGCCTCGCTGGTGTCCGTCCCGGATCTGGTGAACACCAGCGCGCTCACCGCGATCAGCGCCGCGCCCCCCGGCGCGAGAACCCGCGCGCCGACCCGGTCGCTGAGCCGTCCCGCCAGCGGCATCGCGATGAACGAGCCCACCCCCAGCGGCGCGAGCAGCAGGCCGGCTCCGAGCACATCGTGGCCGCGCAGCTGCTGATAGTACAGCGGCACGACGAACAGCATCGAGAACAGCATCACGCCGGTCACCGCCATCACCGCCACGCTCGCGCTGAAGCCGCGGCTGGCGAACAGCCGCAGGTCGATAAGGGCTGCCTCTCGCACCCGCAGGGCATGACCGATGTAGGCGAGCAGCAACACGCCTCCGATCGCCAGCGTCACCGGCACCCGGACCGCGCCGAACCCGTGCTCACCCGCCTGCGACAGCGCGTACACCAGCACGGCGAACCCCGGGCAGAGCAACGAGACCCCCACGGTGTCCAGGCGTGCCGTGCTCTGCCCGGGATCCGGCGCGTCGACCGGAACCACCTTGAGTGAGGCCGCCAGCGCCGTCAGTCCGATCGGCAGGTTCACCAGGAACATCCACCGCCAGCTCAGATGCTCGATGATCACACCACCCACGATCGGGCCCAGGACGGGACCAAGGGGGATGACGATTCCCATCAGCCCCATGACCCGCCCGACCCGGGCCGGGCCCGCCGCCCGCGCCAGCAACGTGAGCATCACCGGGTCGAGCATCCCGCCGCCGAATCCCTGGATCACCCGGAAAACGACCAGCGCGCCGATCGACGGCGCCAGGCCGCAGGCCAACGACCCCGCGAGGAACAGCGACAGACCGGACAGCCAGATCCGACGGGTCCCGAACCGGTCCACCGCCCACCCGCTGAGCGGGATCGCCACCGTCACCGCGAGCAGGTAGCCGGTGGCAACCCAGCCGACCGTGCTCAACGGTGCGTCGAAGTGCTTCCCGAGCGTGTCTATCCCGACGTTGACGATCGTGCCGTCGAGCAGACCCATCAGCCCGCCCAGCAGCAGCACCCCGATCAGCCGCAACAGCGCGGGATCCAGGCGATCATCCTGTCCCTGAGCCATGCCCTTCCCCACTTCATCCGGGTTGCTTGACTGAGTAGTAAAAAAGACTTTACATCAAGGTCGGCCCAAGGGGACGGGTTCAACCCCCACGTCACCGCGCCGCGCACCGCGGGCGCGACCGAGGCCGAATCCACCCTGGACCGAGAAAATCCGCCGACAGGCATGGACCTTTCACCGGGCGGGACGCCAGCCACCGCCGACCCGGCCGGACCGCCGGCGACACGACGTCAGGGCGGGGCCAGCAGGACATCCGGCCGCCAGGCCGCCCGTCTTGGCGATTTTCCGTGAAGTAAACCGATTCATCGGTCATGTTTTCAGGACCCATGAGTTCATTTTTATTGCCTGAATGTTGCACCGCGTCGGCGGCAGGGACAACCGCCAGCTCCACCTGGTGCGTCCGGCGGTTTAGCAGGCAGCAAGGGCTCGGCTAGCACCGCGGGAAACGATGTCCCTGCGGCCGCGGCGACGAGATCCGGGCGCGTTCGGCAGGAGGGTGGGACACCGATGACGATCAGCGATCTGGCCCCGCAGCGCCGGCATACCCTGTACTTCCTGCGGGAGACCCGGGCGTTCGCGCCCGTGTTCCTGGACACCGAGGTGGACATGAGCCGGGTCCAGGCGCTGCGCTCAGCGCGGCGGCACTCGGTGGTGACCTACGTGCTGTACGCCGCCGGCCGGGTACTGGCCCGGCATCCAGAGGCGAACGCGGCTATCCTCGACGGCCGGCGGCCGCGGGTGGTCCGCCACGACGCCGTGCACGGCAAGCTCACTCTGGACAAGACCCTCGCCGGCCACCGGGTCGTGCTCGCCACGGTGCTGCGCGACCTCGACCGGCTGGACCTCGATGAGATCCAGGCACAGGTGGAACGCTTCCGCACAGGTGACCCGGCCACGATGCCCGAGTTCGCCGGGGTGCGCGCGCTGCACCAGGCCGGGTCGGGCCGACACGGATGGCAGCGCGCCGAGCGAGCCTTCCGCCGGGTCGTGCGGCCGTTGGAAAACAGGGCCGCGGTCTGGGGAACGGTGGCGGTCACCTCGCTCGGGCACGGGGTGGTGGACAGTTTCCACTCGGTGGGCGGCACCACCGTGACGCTGGGTCTGGGGCGCATCGTCGACCGTGCGGTGGTCCGCGACGGCCAGATCGTGGTGGCCCCCGTCCTGCGGCTGAGCCTGGCCTTCGACCACCGAGTGATCGACGGTGCGGAGGCCGCGGACGTCCTGGCCGGCATCCGGGACACGTTGCAGACCTTTCCGGCGCCTACGGGTCCGGGGCAGCCTGGCCCGGACCCGTCGACGCAGCGCACGGATGAGCCGGCCCTGGCGCCCAAGGCCGCCCCGGTCACGACGGCGGGGGAAGGACTGTCATGAACGACGTCGCCGAACTCACCGTGCACGTCGCCGCGCATGCGGCGGCCCTGGACATGGATGCGGCCGGGTACCGGGAGCTGACCGGGCGCATCCGGCACGACGGCACCGGCCCGGGTTCCTGGGTGCACGAGTGGTCGAGCCTCGCCGAAACGCGGGAGGCCCGCGGCGACCTGCTGGGCGCCGCAGCCTGCTACAGCTTCGCCAGGTTCCCGTTCGTCGACGGCGCGGCACGGCGCGGCGCGCTGGACAACTGTGTCCGCGCCACGGACAGGTGGCGGCGCGGGATCGCCCCCGACGCCGGCCCGATCGAACGGGTGGAGCTGGACATCCTCGGAGCGACGGTCGCCGCCTGGACGACCGGGCTGGCCGACGGGCACGGCCACGCGGACGGACACCCCACCGCGGCGGGGCCGGCAGCCGCGGCCGGAAACCGCCCCCTGCTGATCGTCAGCGGCGGCATCGTCAGCGTCAAGGAGCAGTGGGCACCCCTGTTGCTGCTCGCCGCCAGGCTCGGACTCGCCGCGGCCGTGACCGAGATGCCAGGTGTCGGGGAGAACACCCTGCGCTACACCCCGGACAGCTGGCGGATGTTCCCGGCGATCCTCGAGACGCTGGCCGGGGCCGCCGACGTCTCGCGCACCTTCACGCTCGCACTGAGCTTCAGCGGGCAGATGGCGTTGCGCTGGGCGGCCGAGGACACCCGGGTGCGCGGGATCATCACAACCGGCGCGCCGGTGCGCGCGCTGTTCACCGACCGGGCCTGGCAGCGCGGGCTGCCGCCGGCCACGGTGGCGACCCTGGCCCATCTGACCGGAACGGACCCCCGGGCACTGCCCGACCTACTGCCCGGCTGGGCGCTGTCCGACGAGCAGCTAGCCGCCATCACGGTGCCGGTGCGCTACGTGGCCAGCACCCGCGACGAGATCATCCCACCGGCCGACGTGGCGCTGCTGCGGCGCACCGTGTCGGATCTGGACGTCCTCGAACACGACGACATCCACGGTGCTCCCGGGCATGCCGTGGCCACCCGCGAGTGGATGACCCGCGCGCTGGTGGCCATCCGCGACGCCACACCCCGCTGACAGCCACACCCCGCCGACAGCCACACCCCGTGCTGACAGCGGGGCCGACGCTGCGTCACCACGAGGGACTGACCAGACCATGACGACTGAGCAGGTACATCGAGACCACGCAGCGCCGACCGAGCCGGCCGATGACGCCCACCCGGTCGCCATCATCGGACTCGCCTGCCGGCTGCCACAGGCCCCGGATCCGCAGGCGTTCTGGCGCCTGCTGCGGGAGGGCCGCAACGCCGTGATCGACACCCCTGCGGACCGGTGGCAGGTCAGCGGTGGGGCCGGCGCGCCCGCCGTGCCGCGGCACGGCGCGTTCCTCGATCAGGTGGACACGTTCGATGCCGCTTTCTTCGATCTGCCCCCCGCTCAGGCGGCCGCGACGGATCCGCAGCAGCGGCTGGCGCTGGAGCTCGGCTGGGAGGCGCTGGAGGACGCCCGGATCGTCCCCGGGCGGCTGCACGGCAGCACCACCGGCGTCTTCGTCGGGGCCACCGCGGGCGACTACACGACGGTGGCTGACCGGTCCGGGCTCGACGGGATCAGCCGACACACCCTGACTGGACTGAACCGCGGCATCATCGCCAACCGGATCTCGCGTCATCTCGGACTGCGCGGCCCCAGCATGGTGATCGACACTGGTCAGTCCTCGGCGCTGGTCGCGGTGCACGCCGCGGTGGAGGCGCTACGCCGCGGCGAGGCCGACCTGGCGCTGGCCGGTGCGGTGAGCCTGGCCCTCACCGCCGAGAGCAGTGTCGCCGCAGCCCGATTCGGAGCGCTCTCCCCGGACGGGCGCTGCTTCACCTTCGACGCCCGCGCCAACGGCTACGTCCGGGGGGAGGGTGGCGGGCTCATCGTGCTGCGCCCGCTGCGGGCCGCCCTGGCCGCCGGCGACACGATCTACTGCGTGATCCGCGGCGGGGCCGTGACCCACGACGGAGCGACGGACGGTCTGACGGTCCCCGGTGTTGACGGGCAGCGGGCCGCGCTGCGGGCGGCCTACCACCGGGCGGCGCTCGACCCCGGCGCCGTCTCGTACGTCGAGCTTCACGGCACCGGCACGCCGACGGGCGACCCGGTGGAGGCCGCGGCGCTGGGTACCGTGATCGGCCAGGCCCGGCCGGCCGGCTCTCCGCTGCTGGTCGGTTCGGTCAAGACGAACATCGGTCACCTCGAAGGAGCCGCCGGCATCGTCGGATTGCTCAAGGTGGCGCTGAGCCTGTGGCACGGGGAGATCCCGCCGAGCCTGAACTTCACCCGGCCCCATCCGGGCATCGCCTTCGACGAGCTGAACCTGCAGGTACAGTCCGAGCTCACCGCCTGGCCCGGCCCGGCGCACACCCGGGTCGCCGGGGTCAGCTCGGTCGGCATGGGCGGCACGAACTGCCACCTTGTCGTGTCCGCCGCGCCGCCGGCGCCCGCTGCGGACAGCACCGGCCCGGCCGCCGGCGGGGACGGGCCGGACGACCCGGCCCCGGCGGGCGGGGACGACCACGGCGGCCTGCCGCTGCCCTGGGTACTCAGCGGGCGCGGGCCGGGCGCGTTGGCGGCCGCGAGCCGCCGGCTGGCCGCCCGGCTCGACGAGCACCCGGGCGCCGACCCCGTCGACGTCGGCCTGGCGCTGGCCACCACCCGGACCGCCTTCGAGGACCGCGCCGTCGTGCTGGGCCGCAGCGCCGACGCGCTGCGCGCCGGCCTTACCGTCCTGGCCGCGGACGGAGAGGCGGCGAACGTTGTGCGCGGCATCGTGCGCCGCGCCCCGGACGGCGGTCGGGGTCGGCTGGCCGTCCTGTTCTCCGGCCAGGGCAGCCAGCGGGTCGGCGCCGGCCGTGAGCTCTACGACGTCTTCCCGGCCTTCGCCGACGCCTTCGACGAGGTCTGTAGGCGGCTGGACCCCCACCTGGGCCGCTCGCTGCGCGCCCTGGCCTTCGAGGGACCGCCCGACCTGCTCGGCCGTACCGGGTACACGCAACCGGCGTTGTTCGCCCTCGAGGTGGCGTCGTACCGCCTGCTGGAGCACTGGGGGGTGCGTCCCGATCTGCTGCTCGGGCATTCCGTGGGGGAGCTGGCCGCCGCGTACGTCGCGGGCGTGCTCTCGCTGCGCGACGCCGCGGCGCTGGTGGCCGCCCGGGGAAGTCTGATGCAGGCGCTACCGCCGGGCGGAACGATGGCCGCGCTGGAGGCCTCGGAGGAGGAGGTCCGTCCGCTGCTGTCAGATCGGGTCGGCCTCGGCGCCGTCAACGGGCCGAGGGCGGTGGTGGTGTCCGGTGACGACGCCGCGGTGGCGATGTTGGCCGAGCACTTTCGCGCCCTGGGCCGGCGCACCTCGCGGCTCGCGGTCAGCCACGCGTTCCACAGTCCGCGGATGGAACCGATGCTGGCATCGTTCCGCCAGGTCGCGCAGGGGTTGTCGTACTCGGCCGCGACGACGCCCGTCATCTCCAACCTCACCGGTGGCCTGGCCGGACCCGAGTCCTTCGACGCCGATCACTGGGTCGCGCACGTGCGTGCGCCCGTCCGATTCGGTGCCGGGGTGCGCGCGCTCGCCGATCTCGGCGCGACGACGTACCTCGAACTCGGGCCCGGCGCCTCGCTGACCGCGCTGGCCCGCGATGTGCTGCGGGACGCCCCGGCCGACCACGCCGGGGCGTCCTCGGCCGCGGCCGGCACGCCGGCGTCGCCCGGTGACGAGGCGGTGCTGCTGGCGGCCCTGCGCCGGGGTCGCCCGGAGGTCGACTCCGTGCTGGCCGCCGTGGCCGGCGTCTTCGCCCACGGCGGCGACGTCGACTGGTCGGCGGTGCTAGGCCGACACGCCGGACGTCCCGTCGCGCTGCCCACCTATCCATTCCAGCGACGGCGGTACTGGCTCGATGCCGTACCACCCACCCAGCACCCGGCCGCACCGCACCCGGCTGCGGGCACCAAGCCGGACACCGACAGCGCGGCCGACGACACCGGCAGCGGCGGCATGGACGGCACCGGGGAGCGCACCGACCATGCCCCCGTCGGTTCCGGTGCCGCCGACCCGGATGGCACGAACGTCTGGGCCGAGGGCCTCGCCGGGCTGGCCGAGCCCGAACGCGAGCGCCGACTGCTGGACCTCGTCCTGACCACGGTCGCGATCGTGCAAGGCCACGTCGGCGCCGAGGAGATCGATGACCGCCGGACCTTCCGCGAGCTCGGCTTCGACTCGCTGGGCGCCGTCGAGCTGCGCGATCGGCTAAGCCGGGCGACCGGCCTGCGGCTGGCCACCGGCGTGGCCTTCAACCATCCGACCCCGACGGCGCTGGCGAGGCACCTGCTCGCCGGGCTAGCCTCGGCCGGCACCAGCGGCCCCACGCCGAGGGCGGACCCGCGCGACGGCGCGGCGGGCGTCCCCGGCGAAGCGGGCGGTCTCGACGAGCCGGTCGCCATCGTGGGCATGGCCTGCAGGTACCCGGGCGACGTCACGTCACCGGAGGAGCTGTGGCAGCTCGTCGCCGCCGGCACGGACGCCATCTCCGTGTTCCCCAACGACCGCGGCTGGGACACCGAGGCCCTGTTCGATGCCGAGCCGGACCGGCCGGGCAGCTCCTACGTCCGCACCGGCGGGTTCCTGCACGACGCCGGTGAGTTCGACGCCGCCTTCTTCGGCATCGGCCCGCGCGAGGCCACGGCGATGGACCCCCAGCAGCGTCTTCTGTTGGAGACGTCGTGGGAGGCGGTGGAACGGGCCGGCATCGACCCACAGTCGCTGCGCGGCACCCGCACCGGGGTCTTTGTCGGCGGCTCGGCGCAGGACTACGGCCCACGCCTGCACGAGCCGGCCGACGGCGCCGACGGATACCTGCTCACCGGCGGCGCCGCCAGTGTCGCCTCCGGTCGGGTCGCCTACGTGCTGGGGCTGGAGGGCCCAGCGGTCACCATCGACACGGCGTGCTCATCCTCGCTCGTCGCGCTGCACCTGGCCGGCCAGGCGCTGCGCCTGCGCGAATGCGAGCTGGCCCTTGCCGGTGGCGTCACCGTGATGGCGAGTCCGGGCATGTTCGTCGAGTTCAGCAGACAGCGTGGGCTGGCCCCGGACGGCCGGTGCAAGCCGTTCGCGGCCGCGGCCGACGGCACCGCCTGGGCCGAGGGTGTCGGCGTCCTGCTGCTGGAACGGCTCTCGGACGCCCGCCGGCACGGGCACCCGGTGCTCGCCGTCCTGCGCGGCTCGGCGGTGAACCAGGACGGGGCCAGCAACGGCCTCACCGCCCCCAACGGCCCGTCCCAGGAGCGGGTGATCCGCGCAGCGCTGGCGAGCTCCGGCCTGCGGCCCCGGGACGTGGCCGTCGTCGAGGCACATGGAACGGGCACCGCGCTGGGCGACCCGATCGAGGCCGAGGCGATCCTCGCCACCTACGGGCAGGATCGCGGCGCGCACGGGCCGGTGCTGCTGGGTTCCCTGAAGTCGAACATCGGCCACACCCAGGCGGCGGCCGGCGTCGGCGGCGTGATCAAGATGGTGCAGGCCATGCGGCACGGTGTCCTGCCAGCCACGCTGCACGTGGACGCGCCGTCCCCGCACGTCGACTGGTCGGCGGGCGAGGCCCGGCTGCTGACCGGGGCGACCGCCTGGCCGACGGGCACCAGGCCGCGCCGCGCGGGCGTGTCGTCCTTCGGGATCAGCGGCACCAACGCTCATGTGATCATCGAAGCCGCCCCCCAGCGGCAGGACTCCCCGAGCGCGGCTCCCGCGCTGCCGCCCGGCCCGGCACCGCTGACCGGCCAGGATCCTGCTGCCGGCCTGGAACCGCCGGTCACCGCGCGGGAAGCGCTCGCGGCCGCGGAGCCGGCGCTGGTGTGGCCGCTGTCCGCCCGCAGCGACGCGGCGCTACGCGAACAGGCACGTCGCCTGCACACGGCGGTGTCCGAGGCCGACGGCGGCGAGCATCCCGGAGCCCACCCGGACACACCGCCCGGCCCGGTCGCCCGACTCCAGGACATCGGTTTCTCCCTGGGCGCTGGGCGGGCCGCCCTGGAACAGCGGGCCGCGGTCACCGCGAGCAGCGCCGCGCAGCTGCTCGCCGGGCTGGACGCCCTCGCCCGCGGCGTAGAGCACCCGGTCGTCATCCGCGGCGACGCACGGTCCGGTGCCGGCCCCACCGCGTTCCTGTTCGGCGGGCAGGGCGGGCAGCGCGCCCGGATGGGGGCGCAGCTGCGCCAGGCATGGCCCGAGTTCGCCCAGGCCTTCGACGAGGTCGTCCACGAGCTCGACCGGCAGCTGGCGGGGCTCGACCGACCGCTGTCCGAGGTGCTCGCGGCCGCCCCCGACTCCGCTGCGGCCGAGCTGCTCGACCGCACCGTCTACGCCCAGCCGGGACTGTTCGCGCTGGAGGTGGCGCTGTTCCGGCTGGTCACCTCGGTCGGAATCGTCCCCGACTTCCTGGTCGGCCACTCCATCGGTGAATTGGCAGCGGCCCACGTCGCCGGGGTGCTCTCGCTGCCCGACGCAGCCGCCCTGGTGGCCGCGCGCGGCCGGCTCATGCAGTCCGCCCGGTCCGGCGGGGCGATGATCGCCATCGCCGCCGACCCGGACGAGGTACGCGCGAGCCTGGCCGAACTGGACGCGCAGCTGGCCGTGGCCGCGGTCAACGGGCCGCGCTCGGTGGTGATCTCGGGGGACGCGGACACGGCCGAACAGGTCGCCGACCGTTTCCGGCAGCAGGGGCGACGGACCCGACGGCTGCGGGTCAGCCATGCCTTCCACTCCCCGCACATGGACGCCGTCCTGGCCGAGTTCCGCGAGATCGCGCGAGGCCTGGACTTCGCGCCGCCGCGGATCCCGCTGATCTCGACCGTGACCGGCGAACCCGCGACGGCCGACCAGCTGGCCTCCCCCGACTACTGGACCAGCCAGCTGCGCGGCACCGTGCGCTTCCACGATGGCGTGCGCACCCTCGCCGCCCGTGGTGTCACCACCTTCGTCGAACTGGGTCCGGACGCCACTCTGTCCGCGATGGCCCGGGAGTCCCTCGACCCGCCGGCCACGGCCACCTCGGCCGTCCTGGTGCCGCTGCTGCGGGCGGACCGGCCCGAACCCGGCACCCTCGCCGCCGCCCTGGGCACCCTCTGGGCGCATGGCTCGGCGCCGCGCTGGCAGACCGTCTATCCCGACTCGCACCGCATCGACCTGCCGACCTACGCCTTCCAACGCAGCCGCTACTGGCTCACCGCCGGGCCGGCGGCCGCCGCCGGGCCGGACCAGTTGGGGCATCCGCTGCTCGACACCCGGGTCGAGCTCGCCGACGGGGACGCGGTCGTGCTCACCGGGCGGCTGTCGCAGGCGGCACATCCCTGGCTGAGCGATCACACGATCGACGGACGGGTACTGCTGCCCGGTACCGCCTTCCTGGAGCTGGCGGTCATCGCCGGCGAGCAGGTCGCCGCGCCGCACCTCGCCGAGCTGACGCTGGCGGCGCCGCTGTCCGTTCCCCGGACGGGCTCGGTCCAGGTGCAGGTCGTCGTGGGTGGCCCGGACGAGTTCGGGAGACGGGCGCTGAGCATCCATGCCCGCGCCGAGGCCGATAGCGTGGCCTCGACTCCGAGCGGCACGGCTGCGAACAACACGGCAGCGGGCTGGGCCAAGCACGCCTCGGGGACCCTGACCGCCGATCCGTCCGACGCCGGCGCGCTCCCGGCCGACCCGATCAGGCCGCAGCAGGAAGTGTGGCCGCCTCCCGGCGCCGAACCGGTCAACCTCGACGACGCGTACAGGCGGCTCGCCGAACTCGGTTACGAGTACGGACCTGCCCTGCACGGTCTGCAGCGACTCTGGCGCGACGGAGACCGGCTGCACATCGAGACCCGCCTGCCCGACCTACCGACCTTGAGTCCCAGCGGTTTCGCCCTGCATCCGGCTCTGCTGGACGCCGTGCTGCATCCGCTGGTGCAGGCGGTCGCCCCGGAGGCGGCGGTGGCGGCGCACCGGATCAGCCTGCCCTTCGTGTGGACCGGGGTGTCACTGCGCCCGGGTGGCGCCGACCCCGCCACCGCGCACTCCGCTGCGGGCCCCGCCTCCCGCCGTGTCGCGGCCCCCACCTCGCGCCGCGCCGCGCCGACGACGCTGCGCGCCACCGCCACCCACGTGGGACCGGACACCTTCGCACTGGTGCTGGCCGACGAGGACGGCGCCCAGCTTGGCTCGGTCGACTCGCTCGTCCTGCGTCCGGTGGACAAGCGCAGGCTCGGCCATTTCGGCGACGTCGCCGCGGCGCTGCACAAGCTGGCCTGGGTCCCGACATCCCTGCCTGCGGCCACGCCGCGCGTCGCCGTCCTGACCGAGGACCTGCTGCCGGACGAGACGGGTCAGCCGGAAGGGAGGGGCCGGGCGATCGACAGCTGGCCAGCCGCAGTCGCCGAGGCCGACGTGGTCGTCGTCCCGCCACTGCCTGAGCCGGCCCCGGACGCGGCGACAGGCCTGCCGGATCGGGCCGGGCGCGCCGCCCGCCGGTCCCTGCGGCTGGTCCAGGACTGGCTCGCCACCAACCCGGGCACCGATCGCCGGCTGATGTTTGTGACCCGCGGCGCGGTGGCCACCCGGCCCGGCGAGGCGGTGCCCGACCTGGTGAACGCTCCGGTCTGGGGCCTGATCCGGGCCGCGCAGTCCGAATATCCCGGCCAGTTCGTCCTCGTCGACCAGGGCGGTGACCCCGCCCTCCACCCCCTGGGCGCACCTGCCCGGACCCAGGAGCTCGCCGGGCTCGGGCAAGTCGCGCTCGGTGACGAACCCCAGCTCGCGTTGCGGGACGGCCAGTGGCTGGTGCCGCGCCTCGTCCGGGCGGACCCGGCGTCGCGGTCGTCCCAGCCACCGACCGGGTGGGATCCGGACGGCACGGTTCTGATCACCGGGGGGACCAGCGGTCTCGGCGTGCTGCTCGCCCGCCACGTGGTCACCACCCGCGGGGCGCGCCACCTGCTGCTGGCTAGTCGGCGTGGGCCACGCACCCCGGGCGTGGACGCCTTGGTCGCCGAGCTCGCCGGCCAGGGCGCGCAGGTCACTGTGGCCGCCGTCGACGCGGCCGATCACGCGGAGCTCGCCGCCCTGCTAGCCGCGGTTCCCGCGGACCGCCCGCTCACCGCGGTGATCCATGCCGCCGGGGTTCTCGACGACGCTACCGTCACCACCCTGCGCCCCGCCCAGCTCGACGCCGTGCTGCGCCCCAAGCTCGACGCCGCCTGGAACCTGCATGAGCTCACCGCCGGACATCCGCTCGCCGAGCTCGTCCTGTTCTCCTCGATCTCGGGGCTCACCGGGACCGCCGGCCAGGCGAACTACGCCGCGGCCAACACCTTCCTGGACGCGCTCGCGGCCCACCGGCGCGCGGCGGCGCAATCCGCGGTCGCGCTGGCCTGGGGGCTGTGGGACAGCACCGCCGGGGGAATGTCCACGGGTCTGACAGCCGCCGACGTGGCCCGGTGGCGACGGGCGGGCGTCGCACCGATTGCGGCCGAGCTGGGCACCGAGCTGTTCGACACGGCGCTGGCGCACGGCGACGCGCTGGTCGTGCCGGCCCGGCTCACCCCGGGGACGATCGACGGCGAACCACCCGCCGTCCTGCGCGGCCTCGTGGCGGCCGCCGCCAGCCGCCCACGGGCGGCCGCGCAGCGCACGGGCGCCACAACCGGTGACGGTGCCGGCCTCGCCGACATCCTCGCGCTGGCCGCGCACGAGCGGACCCGGGCACTGCTGGATCTCGTCGTCAGCACCGCGGCCGTGGTGCTGGGGCACGCGCCGGACGCCGGGCTCGATCCCGATCTGTCCTTCCGCGACCTCGGTTTCGACTCCCTCGCCGGAGTCGAGCTGCGCAACCGCCTGGCCCGGCTGACCGGCCTGCCGGTACCGGCGACCGCGGTGTTCGACCACCCGTCCGCGAGCGCCCTGGCCACCTATCTGTACACCCTGCTCCCGGACGCGGCGGGCGTTTCCCGCCGGCAGGCGCCGGGCGCCGCAGCCATCCCCCGGCCGCGGGCCGCCGACGATGACCCGATCGCGATCGTCGGGCTGGCCTGCCGGTACCCGGGTGACGTCCGTTCCCCCGACGACCTGTGGCGGCTGGTCGCCACAGGCACCGATGCCGTCAGCGGCTTCCCGACCAACCGAGGCTGGGATCTGGCGGCCCTCTACCATCCCGATCCCGACCATCTCGGTACCAGCTACACCCGGCACGGCGGCTTCCTGCACGACGCCGACCAGTTCGACCGCGAGTTCTTCGGCATCTCGCCGCGGGAGGCACTGGCCACCGATCCACAGCAGCGGCTGCTGTTGGAAGTGGCTTGGGAGACGTTCGAACGGGCTGGCATCGAGCCCGCGGCCCTGCGCGGCTCCCGCACCGGTGTCTTCGCCGGCGTCATGTACGACGACTACGCCGCCCGGCTACCGGCCGCCCCTGACGACGTTCAAGGCTTCCTGCTCACCGGCAACACCTCCAGTGTGGTTTCCGGCCGGCTGGCCTACACCTACGGTCTGGAGGGGCCGGCCGTCACGGTCGACACCGCCTGCTCGTCCTCCCTGGTGGCGCTGCACCTGGCGGCAGCCGCGCTGCGTAACGGCGAGTGCGACCTGGCGCTGGCCGGCGGGGTCACCGTGATGGCCGGGCCGTCGACCTTCGTCGAGTTCAGCCGCCAGCATGGCCTGTCCGTAGACGGCCGCTGCCGGTCGTTCGCCGCCGCGGCCGACGGCACCGGCTGGAGCGAGGGCGTCGGGCTACTGCTCGTCGAGCGGCTCTCGGACGCCCGGCGCAACGGTCATCCCGTGGTGGCGCTGCTGCGCGGCTCGGCGGTGAACTCCGACGGGGCCAGCAACGGGCTGACCGCGCCGAACGGTCCGGCCCAGGAGCGGGTCATCCTGGCCGCGCTCGCCAGCGCGGGTCTGACCCCCGACGACGTCGACGCGGTCGAGGGGCACGGCACTGGAACGTCCCTCGGGGATCCGATCGAGGCCCAGGCCCTGCTCGCCACCTACGGACAGGACCGGCCGGCGCAGCGTCCCTGCTGGCTGGGTTCGCTGAAGTCCAACATCGGGCACGCGCAGGCCGCGGCCGGCGTCGGCGGCATCATCAAGATGATCGAGGCGATGCGGCACGGCGAGCTACCCCGCACGTTGCACGTCGACGCGCCGAACGAGCACGTCGACTGGGCGTCGGGCGGCGTGCGGCTGCTCACCGAGCCGGTTGCCTGGTCGCCCCCGGACGGGCGGCCACGACGGGCGGCGGTGTCGTCCTTCGGCATCAGTGGCACCAACGCGCATGTGATCCTCGAACAGGCACCGCCGGAGCAGACCGTCCGGACCGCCGCCGATCCGGACCGCGCCGGTTCGGACCCGACCGGTCCTGACCCGGCTGGTCCGGGCGCCCGCGACGGGGCAGCGGCCGCGACGCCCGAGGCCACCCCCGTCGCCTGGGTGGTCTCGGCCCGCGACGGCGTCACGCTCGGCGCCCAGGCCCGAAAGCTACGCCAGCACGTCCTCAAGCTGCCCGATCTGGACCCGCGCGACGTCGCCCTCTCGCTGGCGACGACCCGTGCCCGGCTCGACCGCACCGCAGTCGTGCTCGGCACGGACGTTCCTGCCCTGCTCACCGGCCTGACCGCCCTCGACCGCGGCGAGCCGCACCCCGGAGTGGTCGTCGAGTCCACGGTCCGTCACGCCCGGACCGCGGTGCTGTTCTCCGGGCAGGGCTCGCAGCGCGCCGGCGCCGGGCGGGAACTCCACCGCGACGAACCGGTCTTTCGCGCTGCGCTGCGGGAGGCCGTCGCGCAGCTCGACCCCCTGCTCGCCGCGTCGCCGGCCGGCACGAGACTGGCCGGACGGTCGCTGCTCGACGTGCTGTTCGCCACGCCTGGCAGCCCGGGCGCGGATCTGCTGGATCAGACCGAGATAACGCAACCGGCGCTGTTCGCCCTGCAGATCGCGCTGTTCCGGCTGGCCGAGCACCGCGGGCTGGTTCCCGACTTCGTCACCGGCCACTCGATCGGCGAGCTCACCGGCGCGCACGCGGTCGGCGTGCTGTCCCTGGCGGACGCCGCCATGCTGGTGGTGCACCGCGGGCGGCTCATGCAGGCGGCCGGTGCGGGCGGGGCGATGATCGCCCTGGCGGCCACCGAGGAGGAGGTGCTCGACTCGCTGGCCGGCCAGCAGGGGGCGGTGGCGGTTGCGGCGGTCAACGGCCCGACGTCCGTGGTGATCTCCGGGGACGCCGCCGCCACGGCCGCGGTCGCCGACGGCTGGCGGGCCCGCGGGCGGCGCACCCGCCGGCTGCGGGTCAGCCATGCCTTCCACTCCCCGCACCTGGACGCGGTCCTCGACGAGCTGCGTGCCGTGGCGGCCTCGCTGACCTTCCACCCGCCGCGGATCCCGCTGGTGTCCTCGGCAACCGGACGGGTGGCCGATCCCGAGCTGCTGCGCTCCCCGGACTACTGGGCGGGGCAGGCCCGCGGCACCGTCCGTTTCCTTGACGCCGTCCGGTACCTGGGCTCCCAGGGTGTCTCCGGATTCCTTGAGGTCGGCCCGGGCGCGGTCCTCACCGCCATGGCGGACGACTGCCTGGGACGTTCCCAGGCCCGCGCCCTCGCACCGATGCTGCGGGCGGGACGCCCCGAGGCCGAGACCGCACTGGCCGCTCTGAGCCGCCTGTATGCCCACGGCGGCACGCTCGACTGGGCCCGGACCCTGCCCGGCGCCCGGCGCCTACCGCTGCCGACCTACCCGTTCCAACACAGCCGGTACTGGCTGGAGGCTGCCCCGGCCGGGACCCAGACGGGTCCGCTCGGGCTGCGGCCCATCCGGCACCCGCTGCTCGGCGCGACCGTGGATCTGCCCGACGACGCGGGCGTGGTGTTCACCGGTGCGATTTCCCGCACCGCCCAGCCCTGGCTGGCCGATCACGCCGTGGACGGTCGACCGGTGCTGCCCGGGGCCGCGCTGGTCGACCTGGCCCTACGGGCCGCCGAGCAGGTCGGCGCGGACACGGTCCGGGAGCTCACCCTGGACCGTCCGCTTGCGCTGCCCGACCAGATGGAGATCCACATCCGGGTGATGATCGGCGCCCCGGGCTCGGACGGCAGCCGTCCGCTGACCATCCACTCCAGCCTGGCGGCGGACGAGCGGCCGATCTGGACCCGGCATGCGGTCGGCACGCTCGCCGCGGCCTTGTCCGAGCCCGATGGCGAGGACGGATCGAACACTCAGGATTCCGCCGCATGGCCGCCGGCGACCGCGACGGAGGTCTCCCTCGACGCGGCCTACGACCTGATGGCAGCGTACGGCTACGACTACGGCCCGGCATTCCAGGGCCTACGGCGGCTGTGGCGCGATGGTGACATCAGCCACGCCATGGTGGAATTGCCCGCCCCCGAGCCTGGTTTCGGTGTGCACCCGGCGCTGCTCGACGCGGCGCTACATCCCCTTGCGTTCCAGACCGCCACGACGCACCGCGACGCCCTCGCCCGCGGCGCAGACACGTCCGACACATCCAACCCCGACATGCCGGGCGCTGACAAGTTCGTTCCCGGCGCCACGGCGGCCGCCGCACTGCGGGTGCCCTGGCGCTGGGCGGGGGTGCGGCTGCACCCCGCCACCGGCACCGGCACCGCCACCGCCACCGGCACGCGGGTACGCATCACACCCACGGCGCCGGACACGGTGTCGCTGACCATCAGCGACGAGCACGGGGCGTCGATCGTGACGGTGGACGCCCTGACCCTCGCGGCGGTCAGCCGCAGCCGGTTCGCGGCCACCGCGACCACCAACTCGCTGTTCGTCCCAGACTGGACGCCGGTACCCGGCCCCCTGGTGGACATCCCGCCGAGCTGGACAGTCCTCGATCTGCGCACCGACAGCACCGACAGCACAGACGCCGCAGCGGCGGCCCGGCATCTCACCCACGCCGCGCTGCGCGCCGTCCAGGACTGGCTGAGCGCGCAGCCAGCCCCCGACGACCGGTTGGTGATCGTGACCCACGGCGCCGTCGCCGTGACGTCCGACGAGGCCGGGCCCCGTCCAGAAGCAGCGGCGGTCTGGGGGCTCGTCCGCAGCGCACAGACTGAACACCCCGACCGGTTCGTCCTCGTCGACGTCGCCGCCGACGCCCATCCGCCCACGACGCTGCCAGCAGGCGAGCCGCAGCTCGCGCTGCGGGCGGCGGGCGGGTTCGCACCCCGGCTGGTCCGGGCGCCGACGCACCGCAGCGCCGGTCCCGACGCCGCTGCCAGCCAGCCGGCTGGCAGCGGCACATCGGTCGGTGCCGGGACGGTCCTCGTCACCGGTGCGACCGGCCTGATCGGCGGGCTCGTCGCTCGGCGGCTGGTGACCGGGCACGGCGCCCGCCGGCTGCTGCTGGTCAGCCGGCGCGGCCCGGCTGCCGCCGGTGCGCCTGAGCTGGTCGCCGAGCTGCGCGCGCTCGGGACGGAGGTCGACCTCGCCGCCTGCGACGTGACTGACCGCGAGGCGCTGCGGGCGTTGCTCGCCGGCCTGCCGGCGCAGCACCCGCTTACCGCTGTCGTACACGCGGCAGGTGTGCTCGACGACGGGATCGTCGCCTCACTCACCTCAGATCGCCTGGACGCCGTGCTGGCGCCCAAGACCGATGCGGCCTGGAACCTGCACGAGCTCACCGCCGATCTGGACCTTGCGTCCTTCGTGCTGTTCTCCTCGGTGACCGGGACGGTCGGCACGGCCGGGCAGGCAAACTACGCCGCCGCGAACGCCTTCCTCGACGCCCTGGCCCAGCACCGCCGCACCCGCGGGCTGCCCGCGGTCTCCCTGGCCTGGGGACTGTGGGGCGCGACGACGGGCCTGGGTGCAGAGCTGGCCCGCGCGGACCTGGCCCGGATAGCCCGCCTCGGCATCGTCCCGATGTCAGACGAGGAGGGCCTGCACCTGTTCGACGCCGCGCTCGGCGGCGACCACCCGGTCGTCATCGCGGCCCAGATCGAGCTCGCCGGTCTGTCGGCCGAGGCGGTACCGCCGCCGCTGCGCGGCCTGGCCGGCGCCCCGCGACGCACCGGTACCACCAGCTCCCATCCGCACGCGCAGGCCGGCGACCTGGCCGCGCGGCTCGCCGAACTGACGAACGAGGCAGAACGGCGCGACGCCGTCGCCGACCTCGTCCAGCAGACCGTCGCCACAGTGCTCGGTTATCAGGCCGGCGACGCACTCGACGTCGCCCGGGCGTTTACCGAACTCGGCTTCGACTCGCTCACCGCGGTCGAACTGCGCAACCGGCTGACCGCGGCCACCGGGCTCCCGCTGCCAAGCACCCTGGTCTTCGACCACCCGACCCCGACCGCCCTCGCCGACCATCTGTTCACCGACCATCTCGCGGTCCTCACCACGCTTACCACCGGTGAGTCGGGTGGACCAGGCGGCCCCACCGACCCTGGGCCGGTTCCCGCAGCGGCCGGACCATCCAGTCGCAACAACGCCACCGCCGTCGACCCGCGGGTGACCTCCGACGACGACCAGATCGTGATCGTCGGAATGGCCTGCCGCCTGCCCGGCGGCGTGCACAGTCCGGACGACCTGTGGCGGCTGCTGATCGACGGCACCGACGCCGTGACCGGCTTCCCCACCGACCGCGGCTGGGACCTGGACCGCCTTTACCATCCGGATCCGGACCATCCCGGGACCAGCTACACCCGGCACGGCGGCTTCCTGCACGACGCCGGCGACTTCGACCCCGAGTTCTTCGGGATCTCCCCGCGGGAGGCGCTGGCCATCGACCCCCAACAGCGCATACTGCTCGAGACGGCGTGGGAGGCATGCGAAGCGGCCGGGATCGACCCCACAAGCCTCGCCGGCACCTCCACGGGCGTCTTCGCCGGGGTCATGTACGACGATTACGGGGCCCGGCTGCACCAGTCGGCGACCGCACCGGCCGGGTTTGAGGGCTATCTGGTCAGCGGTAGCGCGGGCAGCGTCGCCTCGGGCCGGATAGCTTACGCTCTCGGGCTGGAGGGGCCTGCCGTGACCGTCGACACCGCCTGCTCCTCCTCGCTCGTCGCGCTCCACCTCGCCGCGCAGGCCCTGCGCTCCGGCGAGTGCACGCTCGCGCTCGTCGGCGGCGCCACCGTGATGGCGAGCCCGGCGACGTTCGTCGAGTTCAGCCGGCAGCGCGGGCTGTCACCCGACGGCCGCTGCAAGCCATTCTCCGCCGACGCGGACGGCACCGCCTGGGCGGAGGGGGCCGGCGTCCTGCTGCTGGAGCGGCTCGCCGACGCCCGCCGGCACCACCATCGGGTCCTTGCCATCATCCGGGGCAGCGCCGTCAACTCCGACGGCGCGTCCAACGGGCTGACCGCGCCCAACGGCCCCGCCCAGCAGCGGGTCATCCGGGCCGCTCTGGCCAGCGCCGGGCTCGCTCCCGCCGACGTGGACGCCGTCGAGGCTCATGGCACCGGCACGACCCTCGGCGACCCGATCGAGGCCCACGCACTGCTGGCCGCCTACGGCCAGGCGCGCCCGTATCCCCTCCAGCTCGGGTCGTTGAAGTCCAACATCGGGCACACCCAGGCCGCCGCCGGCGCCGCGGGAATCATCAAGATGATCCTCGCGCTCCGCGCCGGTGTCCTGCCGGCGACCCTGCACGCTGCCACCCCGACGCCGCATGTCGACTGGAGCGCGGGCAGCATCACCCTGACCACCGAGACGACCACCTGGCCCACCACGGGCCGCCCCCGCCGCGCAGCCGTCTCCTCCTTCGGGATCAGCGGTACCAACGCCCACGTCATCCTCGAGCAGCCCCCGGACGCAGGCTCCGACAGCGGCCTCCCGGCGGATCACCAGATCCCCGAGCAGCGCGGATCCGACACCTCGGGCGCGCCGGTCGCCGACCCGCCCGTGGGCGGCGCACCCGGCGATGCCCACGCCGCCCCGGACGACGATGCGGGCCCGGTCGCGGTGCCGTGGGTGCTTTCTGGCGCGACGGCACCGGCGGTCCGCGCCCAGGCCGACCGGCTCACCGCCTTCCTGACCCAGCACCCGGACGCCGGCCTGCACGACGTGGGCCTGGCGCTGGCGACCGGCCGGGCAAGGCTCACCCACCGGGCGGCCGTCGTCGCCGCCGACCGGGCCGAGGCAGTCACCGCGCTTGCCGCACTCGCCGCCGACCAGCCCCACCCCGGCATCGTCCGCGCGGTCGCCTCGGCGCCGGGACGCACAGCGTTCCTCTTCCCCGGACAGGGCAGCCAGCGTCCCGGCATGGGCCGTGAGCTACACCGCCACCACCCGGTCTTCGCCGCTGCCTGGGACGAGACCGCCGACCTGCTCAGTGCGCACCTTGACCGGCACCTGACCGAGGTCGTGCTCACCCCCGGTGACATCGCGACAGGCCCGGCAGACCGGGCCGCTGCCGTACTGGACGACACCGGATTCGCGCAGCCGGCCCTGTTCGCCTTCGAAGTGGCGCTGCACCGTCTGCTGGGCTCCTTCGGCCTGACACCGGATCAGCTCGCCGGCCACTCCGTCGGGGAGGTCGCCGCGGCCCATGTCGCCGGTGTCCTCACTCTCGCCGACGCCTGCGCCCTGGTGGCCGCACGTGGCCGGCTGATGAGCCAGCTCCCCCCCGGGGGCGCCATGCTGTCCATCGAGGCGTCCGAGGAACAGGTGCTGTCTCTGCTCTCCGACCTCGATGGGGTCGGAGAGCAGATCGGGATCGCCGCGGTCAACGGTCCGACCGCCACGGTCGTCTCCGGCGCCCGCCCGGCGGTCGATGCCGTGACCACCGCCTTCGCCGCACGTGGCGTGCGGACGCGGCGGCTGCGGGTGAGTCACGCCTTTCACTCGCCCCTGATGGAGCCGATGCTGGCCGAGTTCGGCCGGATCGCGGCCGGACTCACCTACCATGAGCCGCGAATCCCGGTCGTCTCCACCGTGACCGGAGCGTCCGCCACCGGAACCGATCTGCGCTCGCCTGAGTACTGGGTTCGGCACGCGCGCCATACCGTCCGGTTCGCCGACGCGGTTCGCGCGCTGCGGGCCCGCGGCGTCGGGCGCTTCCTGGAGCTGGGTCCGGACGCCGTGCTCACCCCGATGGCGGATGCCGTCCTCGCCGCGGACGAGGCGGCCCGGGCCGACGACGGGTCCGGCAACAGGTCCGGCGGCGGGGTGGCCGGCATCGCGTCCGGTTCGGCCGCGATGCCGGTGCTCATCGCGGTGCTGCGCCGTGGCCGCCCGGAGCCGCGCGCGCTGGCCACCGCCATCGCCGAAGCGCATGCGCACGGTGCCCTGATCGACTGGCCGGCGGTGTTCCCCGCCGCCCGTGCCGAGCGTCCGGCGCTGCCGACCTACCCGTTCCAGCGCCACCGCTACTGGCTGGACCCGGTCCGCCCGCTGGCCGATGTCGATGCCGCCGGCCAGCGGACAACCACGCATCCGCTGCTGTCCGCCGAGATCGACCTGCCCGACAGCGGCGGGGTGGTCTTCACCGGGCAGCTGTCTCCCCGCGTCCAGAGCTGGCTGGCGGACCACACCCTCGCCGGTGTCGTCGTGCTACCCGGCACCGCCCTGGTGGAACTCATCCTGCACGCGGGCAGCCGCGGCGGGCTCGACCACCTCGAGGAACTGGTGCTGGCGGAACCGGTGGTCCTGGCCGAGGAGACATCCGTCCCGCTGCGGGTCGCGGTCAGCGGCGACGACGGCACCGGCCGCCGGACGGTCACCGTGCACACCCTCACCGGCGGCGCGGCGGAAGGCTCCTGGCGGCTACACGCCACAGGGATACTCGGGTCCAGGCCGTCCGCCGACGGTCCTGCCGGCGACGAGCCGCCCGGGGCCGGCCCGGTCGCGTCCGTGGGCAACCCGCCGGCGGACGCGGAGCCGCTCGAACTCGCCGGTTTCTATGCGGACCTCGCCGCCCGAGGGCACGGCTACGGGCCAGCCTTCCAGGGTCTCACCGCCGCCTGGCGTTCCGGGCCGGACAGGTTCGTCGAGATCTCCCTCGATCCGACCGCGGTGGATCCGGCCGGTTTCACCGTCCACCCCGCGCTGCTCGACGCCGTGCTGCACGTACTGCTGGCCGACACCCGCTCCCGACCGGGACGTCTGCGGCTGCCGTTCGCCTGGAACGGGGTCACCCTCACGCCGACCACGGCCACGACATTGCGGGCCAGGCTGACCACCCTGGCCAGCAACGGGAGCGGGGACGCACTACGGATCGTGGTCGCCGACCCGGCCGGCACGGTGGTGGCCGAGGTGGCCTCGCTGCGCGTCCGGGAGACGACGGCTGACCAGCTCGACGCCGGTGGACCACCGCTGTACACGCTGTGCTGGGATCCGCTGGCGGTCACCCCGGTCGAGCCGCCCGTGCGCTGGACGGTGCTGGGCACCGATTCCCTCGGCCTGCCCGGAGCCGACCAACACGCCGATCTGGACACCGTGGGTGAACCCGCGAAGATCGCCGGCCAGGCGACCGCGCTGGTCGTCCTCGGCGACCCGGTCGGTACGGGCGCCCCGGTACACGGGGTCGGCGGAACCGGCGCGGTGGACGCGACAGCGGCGCGGGTCGCTCACGTCCAGGCCCGCCGGGCGTTGGACCTCGTCCAACGGTGGCTGGCCGCGGAACGCTTCGAGGGTGCGCGGCTCGTCCTCGCCACCAGGGGGGCGGCCGCGGTGACCGGACCGGACGACATCCACGATCTATCCGCGAGCACGGTGTGGGGGCTGGTGCGCACCGCGCAGGCGGAACATCCTGGCCGCTTCGTCCTGCTGGATCTGGACGACCGCGCCGCCTCACCGGCGCCGACCGCTCTCGCGGCGACGCTGGCCGGCGCGCTGGCCCTAGACGAGCCGCAGCTCGCCCTGCGAGACGGGACGGTCCTGGCGCCGCGGCTGGCCCGCAACCGCCCGTCGGCCCAGCCTCGCGCCGCCGTACCCGGGGCGATCTCCGCGGGAACCGTCCTGGTGACCGGGGCCACCGGGGCACTTGGCGGTCCGGTGGCCCGCCATCTCGTGGCCGAGCACGGTGTCCGTCACCTGCTGCTGGTCAGCCGGCGGGGCGAGCAGGCCGCGGGAGCCGAGGCGCTACGGGCGGACCTCGCCGGCCGCGGCGCCGAGGTGGTCTTCGCAGCACTCGACGTCGCGGACCGCGGCGCCCTCGCCGCGCTGATCGACGGGCTACCCGCGGACCACCCGCTCACCGGCGTCGTCCACGTCGCGGGCGTCCTCGATGACGGGGCGGTCACGGCCCTGTCGCCTGAACAGCTCGACGCGGTGCTGCGGCCCAAGGTGGATGCGGCGTGGGCGCTGCACACCGTGACCGCCGACCGTGGTCTGTCGCTGTTCGCGGTCTTCTCGTCGATCGCGGGTGTCCTCGGCAATCCGGGGCAGGCGAACTACGCGGCGGCCAACACCTTCCTGGACGCCCTCGCCGCCCACCGACGCAGCCGGGGCCTCCCGGCGGTCTCACTGGCCTGGGGGCTGTGGGCGGACAGCGCCGGAATGGCCGGCGGCCTCGACGACGCCCAGCTACACCGGCTGGCACGTTCCGGCATCCTGCCACTGGCCACCGACGACGCCCTGGGGCTGCTCGACGCCGCCCTGACCGCCGAGGAGTCGCTGGTCATCCCAGCCCGGCTGGACCTGCGGGCGCTGGCGGGCCGGCCTGGTGCGCAGGCGATGGTCCGCACGTGGACACCGGCCGCCGCACGCAGCGGCCCGGTCACGCGGCCCGGCACGGCCAGCACGCCACCGACGCCCGGCGCGCCCGGGCAGCCGGCGGCGGTCGAACGGATTGTCGCCCTCGCCGAACCGGCGCGCACGAATGCCATCCGCGAACTCGTACGCGCCGAGGTGGCGGCCGTCCTCGGCCACGACTCCCTGTCCGCCTCAGACGACGGGCGTGGTCTGCTCGACCTGGGAATCGACTCGCTGACCGCGGTCGAGCTGCGCAACCGGCTCGCTGGCGGAACGAGTCTGCGGCTGACAAGCACGCTGGTCTTCGACCATCCGACCATCGAGGCGCTCGCCGGGCACGTCCGCGACCAGTTGGTGGCCGCCGCCGCTCCTGACCCGACACTCGCGTTGACCCGGCTGGCGGAGATCGCGGCGTTGCTGCCGTCGCTCACCGCCGATCAGCAGCAGCGCACCGCGCTCAGGCAGCAGCTGCACTCTCTGCTCAACGCTCTGAACGCCGCTGACGGGAATGGTTCCCTGGCGCGGGGTTCCGCGACCGCCGACACAGCCACAGCGGGGGTCGAGCGCGGACCGGGCGGGGTGGCGCCGGCCGCCGACGCCTCGGACGACGAGTTCTTCGACTTCATCGACAACGCACTCGGAACCGGGTGAACCCACCCGCGGTACGGGCGCGGGTCTCGGTGGCGGTGCCGCCGGTTCTTGCCCGTACCGCGGTCAGTCGACTGTCGGCAGACTCACGGGCGCGGTGGCGAAGGCCCGCAAGAAGGTGGTGGCCGCCGACTCCGCCACTCGTCGCATCTGGGTCTCGTCCAGCGGCTTGGTTCCCAGGGCGGAACGAGTCGCCACCGGGCCGGTGAGCAGCGCGAGGAACTGCTCAGCCGCCTCCACCGGGTCCGTCAGTGTGAGCCGCCCGGCTAGGGCGAGCCGGGCCAGCCGGTCGGCGAAGGCCTCCTGCACCTGATCGGGCCCGCTCGAATCGATGGCGTCGAACAGCTCCGGAAACCGGACGATCTCGGCATTGAGCAGACGCCGCAGCGCCCAGGACTCCGGCGCGGAGTAGCAGCCCAACAACCCCTCGCCGACCTCGGTCATCGCGGCATGCAGATCCGTCGCGTCCACGGCGAGCCGGGTGACCACAGCTCGGCTACGCGCGACGGCCTTTTCGGCCGTCGTGGTCATGGCCCGCACGAACAGGTTCTCCTTGCTGTCGAGATGGTTGTAGATCGTCGGCTTCGCCACGCCCGCCTCGGCCGCGATCGCATCCACGCTGGCCTGCGCGTAGCCTTCCCGGGCGAACACGACGAAGGCGGCGTCCAGAATCGCCTGCCGCTTGTCGATCCTGCCTCGTGTGCCAGAACTTCCGGCCGTGGCCCGTCGCACGCCACATCACCCTACCTTCCAGGCCTGGAGGCCTCCGGGACCTGCAGGTTCACCCACGAACGACCATACGGACAGCACGGCGAAAGCGAGCAGCCAAGCGGCAGCGCTCGATCGACACGAACATCAAGATCATAACAGTTGCCACCCGCCCGGTGCGTCGCCGCTGGACGCGGAGCACATCGGAGCGGTGCGCCGCGAGGCCCCCAACCCCGGCGGTGAACGCAACGGCGGGTGGACTGTTCACGCGGCCGGCGTGGGGAGCGGCCGTGGGGGTGGTGGCTTCCCCCTCGGGGTATGAGCTGTCCTTCTGGTCGACATAGCTGCCGATAATTGGACGTGGCGACGGAATCCCACAGATGATGGTCGCATGGCGGTCAACGCTCTCCTCCGCCTCTCCTTCGCCGGATCGGATGGAGTACTCAGTGGCAGAATTGTCTGCATTGGACCAGCCGGCGTTGCTCGTGATCGACGTCCAGAACGACTTCAGCCTCAGATCCTCACCGCATGCCGTCCCTGGGACAGACGAACTGGTGCCAACCATCGGCCGTGTCGTATCGGGGTTCCGAGCGGCCGGGCTGCCACTCATACACGTTGTTCGCCTCTACCTCGCGGACGGCTCCAACGCGGACCTGTGTCGACGCCCGCTGCTCACCTCGGGCGTGCCGCTTGTCCGACCGGGCACCGAAGGCAGCCAGGTGCGGACCGAACTGCAGCCCAGCCCCCCGTTCACCCTCGACCACGAGTCGCTGCTGGCCGGAAGCCTGCAACCGGTCGGGCCGAACGAGTGGGTGATGTACAAACCGCGGTGGGGCGCGTTCTTCGCCACCGAGCTAGAGGCACATCTACGCACGCTGGGCGTCGAGACGGTGACCACCGTCGGCGCCAACTTCCCTAACTGCCCGCGCACCACCATCTACGAGGCCAGCGAGCGGGACTTCAAACTCGTCATCGTCGCCGACGCTCTGTCCCGGGCCTATCCCCAAGGCCTCGACGAGTGCGCCGGGATAGGCGCGCGCATCCTCGTGACGGACGAACTGCTCACGCTTCTCGACAGCAGAAGGTCCGGCGCCGCGAACCAGTAGCCCCGCCTCAAGGCGTGAGTTTTCCGGGTCGACAACGCCCCGGCCCTGCGCCGGCCCTGCGCCGGCCCTGCGCCGGCCCTGCGCCGGCCCTGCGCCGGCCCTGCTACTACGGATAGTCGGCGAGGTCGATCCCATTGTCGACGCCCGATCCGTCTATCCCGAATTCGCCGATGTTGCCGTACATGTCCCACGCGGTGATCACCGGGATGAAGTACTCCCGCCACATGTCAATCGGCCCGTTCGGGATGTGCCATCCGTTGCCGCCCGTGGTGGCGTGCACCCAGGTGAAGCACAGGTACTGACTGGGGTATGGCCGGTCGTAGATCTTCGCGTAGTCCCACCAATTGTTCCCTTCTGGGAAGTTGACGATCATCCCGCCGAACCCGTCATTCGAGTAATATGAACTGTCGTGCGGTTCCTTATACCAGACGTAGGAGCCGTAGAGGTTCTTGTGGCGGTTTTCAGGAGTGATGTCGCACGCGAAGAACCCCTCGTAACCGGGGTCACTCCAGTAGCCGGACACCGAGAAGGTGACGAAGTAGTTGTCCGTGTATTTCAGGGAAAGATAGTAGTTCCATGCCTGGGTGGTGACATACCTGGTGTCGTTTCCGTATTGGGTTGTCGTCTTCGAGTAATCCCAGTTGACGTCCGCCTTCCGGTGCGTCAGGGCTACCAGCGGATTGAGTGTGACTTTGCCTTCCGTGGCACCTGACCCTGCCGTGGTGGTATAGATTTTTCCGGTGTCGGTCTCGACCCAGGCGGCGATCGCCTTCTGGCTCACCCCGGGCCAGCAGGTCACGTAGAACGTGAATTTCTGGGTTCCGTCGTCCAGGAGTTCGGGTTCGGCGGCCTGGCCCACTCCGGGGACATGATGAAAATGCGGGTCCTCACGATCCGTGAAGCACCAGTCCGTGCTGCCCTGCCAATTCAGCTTCGCACCGTTGACATAGTCGACGAGGTTTACCCTGTTCAGCCAGGAGATGGACCCGTAGTAGGTTTTTACATTTTCGTCGCTTGGTTTTACGCTGATTGTCACGGCGACCTGGTTCCGGCCGTTCGCGTAGATGCCGGCAGCAAGACCGCCGGTCTCGAGCATCACCGAGAGCTTGGACACTCCTGCCCATTGGGTCACGTGCGGTCTCCTCCTACGACTTGGTGAACGAGAAGGTTGGGTTCAGCCCCAGGATCTCCCGGATGGCCTGGTCGTTGCGGCTATAGCAGAATGCCGCGATGATCTCGGCGTTGGGACGCGTCAGGATCGCCTCCAGATCGCTCCGGGTCATCGTGGGCAGGTGGTGGGCCTCCACGAACACTCGCGGATCCTCTCCATTCATCCTTTCGCCAGGTGTATGTCCTCTCCGAGGAAAGGTGGGTGGAGATGATTGAAATCTCGGTCCCCGGCTCGCGCGCCGTGCGTTCCGGACAGGATGTGGATTTCCCGCACGTCGTCCTGCACCCGCGCGTACCGGGCGGCGGTCTCGACTGTCGAGCGCGTGGCCCGGTATTCGGTGGTCCAGATCGCGTTCCGGTATCTGGGGTTGGGCGTGCGACTGAAGTACCTCACCGCATCGTATTCGCCGTGCATTCGCCCGGGAATCCGTACGATCAGGGGCCCGCCTGCTGGCATGTCGGCAATCGTCGGGTAGTCGTCAAGGGCGCGGAAGATCTCGCGGCCGCGGGTGGCTTCTCCCACGATTTCCGGGGCGCGTGTGCCGAGTCCGGTGGCGGCGCGCGCGAGGGTGAGTCCGGCTTCGGCCAGGCCGGCCAGGCCGGTGCCCAGCGAGACCCAGCCGAGGATGGACGAGGCCTTGGGCGAGGCCTTTTCGAGGGCGCCGCTGGCGATGGCGGTGACGTCCGAGGCGACGCCCAGGGAGCCGACGACGAGTGTGGTGGCGGAGGCCGCGCTGAGGGCTGCGAGGACGCCGCCCTCCGCGGCGATGGCCATGCCGCCGGTGACGACGGCGAGGGCGAGGCCCGCGATGCCATTCCTGGGTTTGTTTCCAGACTTCGGCGCCACCCGAGTTTGGCGCGAGGTAGGTGAAGTCGCGTTCCACCTCGCGGCCGAAGTCATCAAGGGTCAGTGCGGTGGCCAGTGTGAATCCCGACCGCAGGTCTTTGACGGTCCACCCGGTCAGGCGGCTCGCGGAGTCGTAGGTCGGCTGCAGCACCTGCAGGTCCGGATCCGTGATCTCCTTGAACCGGCCGAGTTGGTCCCGGGCGGTCCGCCGGGTGGCGCCATCCACCCCCGCGTAACCGCATTCATTCCCGCCCAGCGTGAACTGCCACGTCGCGGTGGTGTCCGGCTGGCCGGACCGGGTGACGGTCTCGGTGCGCGGCAGCCCGGACGGGTAGTAGCCACGCGTGATGGTGACATCGCCCTCTCGTGCTTCGGTCGGGAACCCGGTCACGGGATGGGGGGTGAGATCCTGAACGATCGGGTCGGCCTGGACCTGTGACAGGGTGTTGTCCAGTTGAGGGACGACCGTGTACCCGCGCCGCTGCCCGTCCGGCATGGTGGCCCCGGTCGGGATGACGTCGCTGTCGCGGGCGTACTCGTAGTGCCAGGTGCGGCCGCCGGAACTGGTGTCGACCAGTCTGCCCAGTTCGTCGAAGGTCTGCTTGCCGTGGACGGCGTCGCCCACGGTGAGTTCCGTGGCGAGACCGCCAGCGTCGCGTGGGACGTCGTACGCATGCGAGACCCGCGTGCCGTCCGGCAACGCGGTCAGGGTGAGCAGGCCGCGCGGGTTGTAGTCGTAGTGGATGGTGTTGCCGGCTTCGTCCGTCTCCCGGCGCACCCTGCCCCAGCCGTCACGGTCCAGCGTCCGGGAGCCCCTGGAGACCCCCCGCAGGTCGAAGCGCTGTGCCCGCACCGGCTCGCCGCGCAGGTTGCAGATCGTCACCGTCGTTCCCGTGACCGGGCTGCCGTTGCCGTCCAGCCGGGTCGTGGACGTCAGTGCGATGGGATCGGTGCGGGTGACGCGGGTGGAGCCGTCGGTGCGCTCCGTGGCCGACACCTGGCCCCAGTCGTCGTAGACGAACGTCTCGGCCAGCTCCGCGCCCTTGCTGCCATCGGGCAGGTGGTCCAGATTCGTGATCGACGATGTGCGGCCCTGCTCGTCGTATGTCGTCCGCTGGATGACGTGCCAGCCGCCGTCGCCGTCAACGGCCTTACGCTCCCGCTGGAGTGGCCGGCCCGCACCGTCGAAGCTCACCCGGATCTGATCGCCCGGCTCGTTCGCGTCCGTGGACATCATCGGAGAAGCAGACGTCACCACGAACGGCGCGCTGCCGCCCAGCTCGTAGGTGTAGGTCTCCTCCGCCTGGTAAGAGGTGCCCGGATTGACGATGCGACTCAGCACCCGGCCCAGCCCGTCATAGGCCGCGGTCATGCGGTCGTCCTGCGTGTCGGTGGCCGACCACAGACGCCCGGTGAACCGCGAGCACTTTTCCGACCACCGCACCGTTAGGCCGGTGTCGGTCGCCAACGTGTGGGTCTGGGACAGCGCTTCCCCGTCCACCGAGAAGCTGAAGGTGTGGGTCGAGCCGACCGTGACGAACGGGTTGCCCCCGTCGCCGCCCAACGTCTCGAGACTGTCCAGCTTCTGGATACGGCTGAACTCATCACCCGAGGTGATGTAGTGAAAATCTACCGACGACAGCGCCTGGTCACCGGCGAACCTCTTCTCAGTGGACTTCAGCACCACGGTGTTCACCTGCGGATCCGGGGTGGCGTACGCGGTGTACTGGTAGGACACCCTGAGGACAGGCGCATCGAATTCGGTGGCCGGCGGCGTCCGGGTGACGTCTCTCAGCCAACGAGTGAACCCGTTCGGATCGGGCGGGCAGTCCGAACCACTTCCACCCACCGGATAGAACGTCCAGTCGGTCCGGCGCCCGACCGGATCGGTCTGGCTCCGCGGATTGCCCTGCTCGTCAAAACTGGTTGTCGTGACCTCGCTGCGCGCACTTCTCGTCGCATCGGTCCAGGTGACCGTGTGCTGCGCCGGGAGCTGGAACTGGGCCGGCTGTTCGTCGAACGACTCGCCGATCCGCGCGTAGTAGTCGGTGTGAACCTGCAGGGAGGAGCCGTTCTGCGCTGTCGTCTCGTCCACCAGGAGGTGATACGAATCATAGGTACGGGTGATCGTCCTGGTGTCTCCTTGGCAGGTCCGGGACTCCGTGGAACCGTACGTATATCCGGTCGACACTCCGTACAGGTTGTCCGAGTCGGCATCGCAGCTCGCGCCGGAAAAGCCGCCGACGAAGTTGTTGGAGGTATAGCTGTAGGTCGCCTCGATCGTCGGCTGCCCGCCGCCCGGCACCTGTTCGAACTGGACGACCCGGGGAAGCGGCGGCAGGTCGCAGCTCTGCGGGAACTGGTGGCCGTCGCTGGTGTAGGAGGCCGTCTCGGACATCCCGCCTGGCATGCTCACGCCGGTGAGCCAGGAACCCCACTCTGCCGACGACCTCGGATGCCGCCGATGATCTTCGTATGGCGAAGGCCCGACAGAGTCGGCAGATTCGGCTGGATGGCTCGATGGGAGGCGGTGATGCGCTTCCCGGCGGGTGCCGGCTCAGCCGATGACGGTGGTTCCGACCTGCACAGAGAAATGTTCTCGGCAGACCGTCCTGGACGCGCCTGGCGACCTGTTCAGTGTAACCGGCCCGGCGGGTCGCGTCCCTTGTTGCGAAATATCCGCGCAGCCACACGGCGTGTTGGTGGCGTTGGGTAGCGCGCGAGCGCGTGTTCAGGCAGCTCAATGGGGTGGAGCTGGGCGCTGGGCGGCGCTGGGCGGCGGCGAACCACCTCTGTGCGGTGGGCCGGCGACCACAACGTGCCTTCGAGTAGAGCGGTTCGCTCGCTCAGGCCGCCCAGCCGTCCACGGTGATCGTGGACGGCTGGGCCTCGAAGGCGTGTCGGCGGCCGGCGGTGCGGGTGGCGACGCCCCGCTCGAGCTGGCGGCTCTGCTCGATCTCCCCCGCGGATTGATGAGCATGCCCGCGGGCCCTCACCGCGATCCGGTGCGGTTGGTCAGCGGGCGCGGCGTGCGCTGAACATCGCGGCGCTGTGGGTCGGTTGCGACCTGGTTCGCTCCGCGGACGACGGGCCGGCCTCGTGATCGGGTGAGCTGCCACGAGCCGTGGCCGGGAGCGGTCGGGGTGCTGTGGCCGTGCGCGGGCGAGGCGCTGTGGCCGCGAGCGGCCGGGGCGCCGCGGCCCGCCCGGCACGGTGGCCGCGGCCGCTGGCGGGGCGGCGTCCACGCCGTCTGCCCGTCTGAGGTGTCGGCTCGGCGCCGCGGTGTCCGCCGGCCGGTGTGCGTTGGCCTGGAGTGATTCTGGTTTCCGGCTCGATCGCGTCCGCGGGGCTGGTGAGCGAGCGGGCGCCGGGGGCGAGCCTGGAGAGGATCGGGTGGTCGGCGGACGCGACCCGGGTGGTCGTCGGCTTGATGCCGGCGGCGCGGGCCAGCTGCGTGACCTCACCGATCTGTTCCGTGGTCGCCAGTGTGATGACGGTGCCGCTGTTACCGGCGCGCGCGGTGCGCCCGGAACGGTGCAGGTAGGCCTTGTGGTCGGCCGGCGGATCGGCGTGGATCACGAGGGCCACATCGTCGACGTGGATACCGCGGGCGGCGATGTCGGTGGCGACCAGCGCCGAGGCCCGGCCGGTGCGGAAGTCGTCGAGGTTACGGGTACGGGCGTTCTGGCTCAGGTTGCCGTGCAGTTCGACCGTGGGCACGCCCGCGCGGTTGAGGCGGCGGGCGAGCGCCTTGGCCCCGTGCTTCGTGCGGGTGAACACGACCGTGCGGCCCGGTGCGCTGGACAGGTCGACGAGCACGGGGAGCCGGCTGTCCCGCTCGACGTGCAGCAGATGGTGCGCCATGGTGCCCACCGGGGACTGGGCGGAGTCGGCCTCGTGCACCGCGGGTCTGCTGAGGTACTGGCGCACCAGGGTGTCGATGGCCTTGTCCAGGGTGGCCGAGAACAGCATGCGCTGCCCGCCGGCCGGGGTCTGGCCGATCAGCCGGCGTACGACGGGAAGGAACCCCAGGTCGGCCATGTGGTCAGCCTCGTCCAGCACGGTGATCTCCACCTGGGCCAGCGAACAGTGCCCCTGCGCGAGGAGATCCTCAAGCCGGCCGGGGCAGGCCACGACGATGTCGGCGCCCCGCCGGATCGCGGCCACCTGCGGGTTCTGAACAACGCCGCCGAACACGGTGCACGAGGTGAGGCCGGCCGCGGCGGCGAGCGGCCGCAGAGCCGTGTCGATCTGCGCGGCGAGCTCCCGGGTGGGTGCCAGGATCAACGCACGCGGGGCCCTGGCTCGGGCCCGGGGCCCGCCGGACAGCCGTGCGACCACGGGCAGCAGGAACGCGAGCGTCTTGCCGGAGCCGGTGCGGCCGCGGCCGAGGACGTCACGTCCAGCGAGCGAGTCCGGCAGCGTCGCCCGCTGGATGGGGGTGGGGGTCTCGATGGCGAGATGGGTGAGGACGTCGGTCAGGCGCGTGGGCACGCCAAGATCGGTGAACGAAGACAAGAAAGATCGCTATCTGTGCGGATGTCCCGCCGAAACCGGGGATCCGAGGATCTCCACCGGTTACGCGCGGAGCGGAGGCCCGCTGCTGGGCAGCGGGGGCTACGACGCGCGGACAACTCGCGGCAGGAGCTCGACGAGCTGATGCGGTCAGTATAGCTGGTCCTGCGCCGGTGCGCGTGGGCAAGCTGATCCCGATCCGGGTTGCCGAGTGCCCGCGCGAGGGGCTTCTCAGCCAGATCGCCTCGTTCGACCTGTTCGACCTTCTCAAGGCCGAGGCCAAGGCGCGCTTGGCCGAGCAGCACAGCCAACACGTAGGCAGATGTCGCCTCGACACACGGTAATCGCGTGATCGAGGCCGTCGACCAGGTCGAGGGGTGAAGTGTCGTGGTCTTGTCTGTGAGGTTGCCGAGGTCCGCGCAGCGCGGTGGACCCGTCCAGCAGCACGCCGAACGTCCACTCCCCGCGGACCGGTGCCGACACCGTCCCGGCCAGATCATCGACGGTGTTCTCGACAGTGATCCGCAGCGCCGTCCGGTCGAGGACCGTGCCGTACTCCGCGGTGTCCGTGGTCGCCATCCCAGCGGTGCCGCGCTGCCGGGTCCGTGCCTCGGCGTGCGCGCAGCTGAGCTCGGCGTGATCGGGCCCGATCGGGCCAGTGGACTCAGAACCGTCGCAGCCGGCCGTCGAGACATGGTGGAGCCCTCGCTGTACAGGTGGCTGACGACGAGCACGTCGATGACTCCGGCTCGGGCTTGTGGGAGGGCATGAATTCCGCTCAGTCGCAAGCCTCCGGAAACCATGAAATCCTTCAGCCCGAAAATCCGCCAGAGGGCACAGAATGGTTCAGTCGGCAAATCCGGCGGAGGGCATATAGTCCGTTCGACTGCAACAGTCTTGACAAGACACTCTAAGCTTGACAGCGCCGTGGACTCTGCTTACATTTCAGCCGTTGAGGTCTCCGTTGATCGATACCCGAAGGTGTTCATGACCACGCCTCCAACGTTGCCGAAGTTCAGGCGGCAGTTGATTCTTGCCGTTCTTATGCTGTGTTCGCTGTTGATCTGGCTGGACAATACCGTCCTGAGTACCACGCTGGAGACCCTGGCAGACCCGGTCCGTGGGCTGGGGGCCAATCCCGGTCAACTGCAATGGGCGACCGGTTCGTACACTCTGGCCTTCGCCACGTTGATGTTCACCGCAGGCGCACTGGGCGATCGTTTCGGTCACCGGACTGTGTTTTCCGGTGGATTGGCGATCTTCGCCGGGTCCTCGCTGTGGGCGGCGTACGCAAGCGATGCGGGCCAGCTGATCGCGGCTCGAGCTGCGATGGGGGTGGGCAGCGCGCTGATCACCCCCGCCAACTTGGCCATCCTTATGTGGACCTTCACCGGCCCCGCGCGGGCTGCCGCGATCAGCATTTTCTCGACGTCGGCCGGTGTCGGAATGGCCGCTGGCCCGGTGCTGGCGGGGCTCCTGCTCGATCATTTCTGGTGGGGCTCGGTCTTCCTGATCAATGTTCCGATCGCGGTACTGGCGTTGGTCGGGCTCGCCGTGCTGGTGCCGAATTTCCGCAGCCCCACTCTGCGGCCACTTGACCCCGCTGGAATGTTGCTGTCGATCAGTGGGCTCGTGGCGTTGGCCTACGGGCTGATCCGGGCGGGGCAGGTGGCTGTGTGGAGTCGTACCGATGTCTGGGCGCCGATCGTTGTCGGTCTGGTTCTGCTGGCCGTTTTTGTACTCGTTGAACTGCGTGTCAAGGTGCCCAGCCTTGATCCGCGACTGCTCGCGCAACGCACATTCGGTGGCGGCAATGTGGCGCTTGGATTGCTGCTTTTTGGTGTGGCCGCCATCACCTTCTATAACGCGTTCTACCTGCAAGGAGCGCTCGGATTTTCGCCGATGGAGGCGGGTTTGGCCAATATCCCGACCGCATTCGGTGCGCTCGCGGGGGCGCCCCTTGCTCCGCGCCTGGTTCACCGCTTGTCGCTACGCCTTGTAACCGTACCAGCGCTAACCGTGGCTGCGCTGACCATGGGCGGGTACGGGTTCCTCGGACTGCAAACTTCACTCGTCTGGATCGAGATCCTGTTGTTGATACAGGGTCTCTCGATCGGCATAGTGATCGGCCCCGTTACGGCCGCATTGATCAGCAACCTGCCGTTGGAACAGGCCGGTGCAGGATCGGCCGTCACCAACACCGTGCGACAAACCGGCAGTGTGATCGGAATCGCAGTAGGCGGCACGATCATGTCGATGACATACCGACGTGCGATCGAACCATCGCTGGAGGGTGTGCCCGGTCCGGTGCAGGATCAGGCGCGAGTTTCCGCCGAACAGGCCCGCCACGTCGCCACTGCTATCCACCGGCCCACTCTTGCTCAGGCTGCTAATAATGCGTTTGTCCATTCTATGCACGTCGGCGCGGGCTGGATCGCGGTCATCGCACTCCTCGGAGCAGCCGTGCTGCTGATTACCTTGCCAGCTGTCGGAAAGAAGAAGGGCCCGATACCGGAGCCGGACTACGATGAGGCCCGCAGCTCCGAGGCCAGGGCCGCCCAGGCGCCACAAAGTGTGATGGATCCGAATCGGTGACGCCGGTATCCGTGCAAGCCAACCTTCGTGTGTCGGCCGGCGCTGGCGCGGGGTGCCGATGTCAGGAGGCGGCGGCGACCACCTGCGCCGAGCGGGTCCGGTTGCGGTGGCCGTGGAACCCGTGGGACGGGCACCTGCTGCCCGACGAGGCGACGATCCGCCGCTTCCTCAACGAGGTCGAGATCAGGCGCTCGACGCCGCGCTGCTCGACCCGCCGCTCGCTGATACCCCGGCTGACGAGTGCTGGCTGTGCGTGCCTACCTCAAGGGCTGAGCTGGCACCGTTCGATTGGTCCAGGCCAGCGTCTGTGAGCTCACCCAGGCCAGCAATAGTGCCAGGGGCAGTTCGGCGAGCAAGGCCAGCGCGATCGACAGCAGGTAGTCCAGGCGCGGATCGGCCGACTCGCAGTCGAACCAGGCGTCGACGGCGAGCAGGGTGGCGGTGGCCGCAGCGACCGGGCTGACCGCGGCGTGGCGCAGGTTGAGCAACCGGGCCACCAGCAGCATGCCGACTACTTCGGCCACGTCCAGGCCCACCCAGGAACTGTCCAGGCTGCGCTGGCCGACCTGTCCCTGCAAGTGCAGGATTAACATCCCGATCCAGAGGATCAGCACGATCGCGCAGACCACCAGGAATCTCGCCAGCCAGCGCGATGTCGACTGCAGCGGCACCCGCCGCCACACCCGCAGGGCAGGGAACCGATACAGAACTCCCACCAGGACGAGTCCGCACGCGATGTTGATCAGCATGACTGTCATGATGCCGTACCATATACCGTTTGCCGTGAAGGATTCGTGTCGCACCTTCTTTTCTGGCGCGCTTGAGACGGGCGGAGCGCATGCGCGCTCGGCATGTCTTGGTGATTTATCTATCTGCTGCGGCGAGAGTGGACTCTGCGCGGCGATCCTGTCAACGCGAAGAGGCGGAATCCGTCAACATGATTGGGGTAGCGCTGCCCGTCTCACCGGGTCAACGACCTGGCCTATATGCGCTCCACCATCCCGAAAGGCAGCGCCCATGATCCGGTTTGCCCTTCGCAGGCAGAGTCTCCACCGAGGACCAGCAGGATCCTCAAGCCTCCCGCAACTGGCAGCTCGCCCGGGCCCGCGCGCTCATCAAGGGCATGGTCGCCCGGGCGTACCGCGACGCGAAGCTGATGGAAGTCATCGAGGGCAGCACCGAGATCTGCCAGCTGGCTCGCCGAGCACGCCACGACCCTCACGCCATGACCCTCACGCCGTGAGCCCGCAGAAGGACGCCACCGCCGTGTCGGACACCAAGCCCCTCGTGAAGTGCCTGGTCTGGGACCTGGACAACACCCTGTGGCAGGGCACGCTGCTGGAGGACGGCCCCGTGCGGCTGACATCGGAGATCCGGGACGTCATCGTGGAACTGGACTCCCGCGGCATCCTCCAGTCGATCGCCAGCCGCAACGACCATGACCACGCCTGGGCCCGGCTGGAGGACCTCGGCGTCGCCGAGTACTTCGTCGCACCCAAGATCGGCTGGGGCCGCAAGTCCGACTCCGTCGCCGAGATCGTGGCCGACCTGAACATCGGCGCGAACACCGTCGCGTTCATCGACGACATGCCGGTCGAGCGGGCCGAGGTCGCCCACCACCACCCGGACGTGCGCTGTTACCCGGCCGAGGAGGCCGCGAAGTTGGCCGTTCTGCCGGAGTTCAGCCCCGCCGTGGTCACCGTGGACGCGCGCCGACGCCGGCAGATGTACCAGGCCAGCTTCCAGCGCGATGCCGCTCGGTCCGAGCACCAGGGCCCCGACGAGGACTTCCTGCGCACGCTGGACCTCGTGCTGCGCATCGGCCGCGCCCGCGACGAGGAGATCTCGCGCGTCGAGGAACTCACGATGCGCACCAACCAGATGAACGCCACCGGCGTGCACTACTCCGACGCCACGCTGCGGGAGCTGATCCGCGACCCCGCACACGAGGTGCTCGTGCCGACACTGGTGGACACGTTCGGCCCGCACGGCGCGATCGGCGTGCTGCTGCTCCAGAAGTCCGACCGGGTCTGGCATCTCAAGCTGCTGGCCACATCCTGCCGCGTGGTCGCCTTCGGCGTCGGCGCGATGCTGCTGCGCTGGCTGACCGACCGGGCCTCGCGGGCCGGCGTGCACCTGGTCGCCGACTTCAGGCGCACCGACCGCAACCGGATGATGGAGGTCGCCTACCGGTTCGCCGGTTTCGTCGAAGCCGACTGCGCCTGCCTGGCCGCGCTGCCGGCAGCGGACGGCGTCGAGCGCCTGCACCTGACGCCGGTCGAGCAGCCAGCCCCCGACACCATGCGGGTGCTCGCCGCCGACCTCGGCGCGCCCGGCCACGACCTCGTCGCGTGGTCCTGACCCCACCCTGCCGTACCAGCACGCCCAGTTGAGGAGAACCGGAATGACCGAGGTCGCGGCGACGACGCCGACCGACGCCGAGGACCGCGCGGACGGGGTGCGCCACTCCGTACCGATGTCCCGGCAGTGCCCGATGCACCCACCCGCCGAGTATGCCGAGCTGCGCGCGGAACGCCCAATCTCGCCGGTCCGGATGCCCGACGGCCAGCTGGCCTGGCTGATCACCCGGTACGAGGACGCCAGGCGGCTGCTCGCGGACCCACGGGCCAGCTCCGACCGCACCCACCCGGCGTTCCCGTATACCGTCACGGTGGACCGGGCCCAGCTGCGCCAGCACGGCGGCTTCCTGCAGGCACTGATCGGCCTCGACCCGCCGGAGCACACCCCGCAGCGCCGGATGCTGATCGGCGAGTTCACCGTGCGTCGGATCGCCGACCTGCGGCCGCGCGTGCAGGAGATCGCCGACGCCCAGGTGGACCAGATGCTGGCCGCGGACCGCCCGGTGGACCTGGTGTCGGCGCTGTCGCTGCCGGTGCCGTCACTGGTAATCTGCGAGCTGCTCGGCGTGCCCTACTCCGACCGCGAGTTCTTCCAGTCCCGCACCGTCGGCCTGGTCAAGCACGACACGCCGCCGATGGAGCGCGGGCAGATCGCCGAGCAGCTGCGCGTGTACTTCGACGGCCTGGTCACCGCCAAAGAGAACGAGCCGACCGGGGACCTGCTCGGCCGGCTGATCACCCGCAACCGCGAGACCGGCGTGTTCGACCACGACGAGCCCGCGAACCGGTCAACCTGCCCGAGCCACTCGCCGGCCTCGTCCAACAGCTCGTCTCGACCCGCCGTCGCCGCCGCCTGGCAACGCGCCAGCAACGGAGACTGGACCGGCTACGCCGCCGACGTCGCCCGCCGGTCGCTGCATACCCCGGAAGGCCAGTGAGGTCACATGATCAGCGATATGTCCTGGCTCGGCCCTCGCCTCGATGTCCGGCCCCTGTTCGCCCCGCAGCACGCCGCGTTCCTCGCGCTCCTGGACGGCCTCGACGCGGGCGACTGGGCGCGCCCCACCGCCTGCCCAGGATGGACCGTGCAGGATGTGGCCACCCACGTGCTGGGTGACTACCTCGGGCGGCTGTCCATCCACCGGGACGGCTTCGGGCCCCTGCACCCCCATCACGACGAGGCGTTCCCCGCCTTCATCGACCGCATCAACGACGAGTGGGTGATCGCGGCACGCCGTATCAGCCCCCCACTGCTGCTCGACCTGCTGTCCAGTGTCGGGGCCCAGGCCATGAGTTACTGGCGCACCGTCGACCTGGATGCTCTTGGCTGGCCGGTCAGCTGGGCTGGCCCCGACCCGGCACCCGTCTGGCTGGACGCAGCCCGGGAGCTCACCGAGTACTGGACCCACCACCAGCAGATCGCCGAGGCCACCGGCCGCCCCGGGCTGACCCGGCCCGAACATCTCGCCCCGGTCCTCGACACCTTCCTGCGGGCGCTGCCTCACACCCTGCGTGACACCCCCGCCGCCGCGGGAACAACCCTGCAGATCACCGTGACCGGACCGGCCGGCGGAACCTGGACCGCCACCCGCACCCCGACCCGATGGGAACTGACCACCCCCAGCCGGCGCCCTCCCGACGCGCTGATCGAACTCGACGCCGACACCGCCTGGCGCCTGTGCACCCGCAGCATCACCCCCGACCAGGCCGCCACCCGCGCCCACACTCATGGGGATCAACACCTCACCACCGCCGCGCTCAACATCCTGTCGATCATCCGTTAGCAGCCGAAACCGAAGGCATTCGGACAGTCGCTATATCCGACTCCGCCAGAGCGGCTTTTCGACACCACAGTCCGCGCCGAATACCAACGAGCTCTCGACCTCGCGAGAAGCCAGCTCGGGACCCTGCCGACCGGACGCCCCGCCCTCCCGCTGCTCGACATCACCGGCGGAGCAGATTGGAAAGACACCCCCGCGCTGAAAACCCGCCGCGCCGGCGGCTTCTGCCTGCGCGCCCCCGCCCAGGGAGCATGCACCTACGCGAATATCTGCGAGCACTGCCCGAGCTTCCACACCGACTCCGCACACCTGCAGGTCCTCTCCGCCCAGCGCGCCGACGCCGACGCCCTTGCCCGCGACGCCGCCGCCCGCGGCTGGATCACCGAGACCGACCGGCATCGCCAGCTCGTCGCGCGTCTCGACGCCCTCATCGCCCAGGCACAGGCCGGATGACCGACGAGCCAATCCACCGCCAGGTCGAGCGCGCTCTCGCCACGCTGACCAGCACCAACCGGCGGATCACCTTCACCGCCGTCGCGACGGCCACCGGGATCTCGCGCACCACCCTCTACCGCAACGCCCAGCTACGCGTCCTCGTCGAAGAGCACCGCAACCACGCGAGCGACGCGCGCACCCCCACCGGCGTCGCCACCGAGATCGCGCACCTCGCCGACGCGCTCAACGCCCTGGCCACACGCGTCCGGCAGCACGAAGAACGACTCCGCCAGCTCGAGAACCGGCCCGCCAGCAACACGCGCTGACGCCGAAGACCCGGCCCACACAATCGGACAAAAGCACCCGATATTAGCCGGATAATGCTGGGACAACGCCGCCGCAGAATCATTCTTCGGCACACTCAAAAATGAACTCGTCTACCGAGAAACCTACCCCACCCGCCAGGCCGCCCGCAGTGCAATCGCCGAGTACATCGAAGGCTTCTACAACCGGCAGCGACTTTCTCTCCACCCTCGGCTACCACACCCCGGAACACGTCGAACGCCTCTACCTGACAGACCAGACATCAATAGCCGAGGCGGCGTAAAGCTGGTACGGCCAATTAGCGCGTGTCCGCGGAACGGGCAGCTCTTCAGATGACGGTCCAGAGTGGGAGTGGTGGGTAGCTGCCGGCTACCTCGCCGAGGAGGACGGGCGGCCCGGTGTGTCGGGCGGCCGGGCGGGCTGGCATGGAATCCTCTCGCGAAAGGACGTCTTGATCACGCCGGGCGCGTTCGGTGCGGCGGGCGTCGTAGTCGGCTCGCTGTCTGGGGTCGCCGCAGCACGGCGTAGGCGGCGGCGATCCGCTGGAGAGCCGCGTCGTGCGCGTGGTTGGGGTCGTGGCCGGGGTTGGAATGCGTGGCCTGTCGCGCTGGTATGCGGGTGTCCGGGTGATGGCGGCGCATCAGCGTGCGGTAGGCGTGGGTGATCTGGCTGGCCGAGGCCGAGGGCTCGACCCCGAGCACCAGGTAGTGGTCTTGGTCGGTGGGCATGGGCCGCGTCCCATCTGACCTGATCGGGAGGCCGGTCTGGCCCCCGGTAAGGGTGGCCGGAGGCCAGACCTGCGCACGAATCGACGTGTTAAGGGACATTCCTTCGGGGTCGTGAGCGGTGGCTGTGCCTCCCCTCGCTGTGCCGCCGAGTCGGTGTCGAGGTCGGTCTGCTGGGGCGCCCGCTGCCCGGCTCGGCGTTGGAGCTGTCGGGCTACCGGTGGTCCGGATCGGTGCGGGTGAGGACAGCCCGCGCTCGCCGGTGGTCCGGACGACGGTGCGACCGGCCGGACCGGCGCCTCCCCCTGCAGGGTCGTCGTCGGTCCCGCCCCGGGTCAGGCGTGGATGGCCCGGCGGTCGTCGCTGGGCATCTCGATCGCGATCTTCCGGGGCCTGGCCTTCTCGGCGACCGGGATCCGCAGGGTCAGCACGCCGGCATGGAAGCTGGCGGTGATCTTCTCCGTGTCCAGATTGTCACCCAGGATCAACTGGCGGCTGAACACACCGCGCGGCCGCTCGGCGACCAGGACCTCGCCCTCCCCCTTCAGCGCCGGGCGTTCCGCCCGCACGGTCAGCACGTTGCGTTCGACGTCCAGGTCCACGGTCGCGGGGTCCACTCCGGGCAGATCGAACTCCGCCACGAACTCCTCGCCCTCGCGCCACGCGTCGATCGGCATCCCGGTCGGCCGGGCCACCGTGCCCAGGGTGCCGAACACCTGCTGGCTGAGCCGATCCAGTTCCCGGAACGGGTCGGTGCGTACCAACATCGGAACTCCACCTCCACGATCACGATCTTGCTGAGTAGAGCGTTGGGCCCTCCACTTATCTGTTGTGGCTGACCTAGATTCTTGTATAGCACTGGGGGCACACTGAGGCAACTCCCCGGTCGGCTGTCCGGGCGGAGTCCCTGGAGGCGCCCCGTGAGACCGTCGGATGTGGACCCGGCCCAGGGGGTGTACGGCATCTCGGTCGCCGCCGATCTCGTTGGGATGGACCCGCAGAGCCTGCGCCTGTATGAGCGGCGCGGGCTGCTGGAGCCGGCCCGTACCGACGGCGGGACCCGCCGGTACAGCAGCGACGACCTGGCGCGGCTGGAACGGATCGGGTATCTGCTCGCGGCCGGGCTGAACCTCGCCGGGATCGCCATGGTGCTCGAGCTGGAGACCGAGAACGCACGGCTGCGCGCCGCGCTCGACCTGGCGCAGGCCGCAGACGTGGCGCCGACTCGTCCGCCGGCCCGCCGTCGAAGCGCGGACTGAGGCAGGAGGACCGCTCCGAGACGCCGACCGGCGCGTTGAGCGTCACGAGCACGAGCCCGGCGACGAACCCGAGGAAGATCGCGCTCCCGCCGATCGGTCTTCCCGTCTCTCGCGCCTGAACCAGCGCGGTGACCATGCCGAGTGGCCGACTATCGCGGCCATTGGCCATCTACTGGCGAGTGCTGCGCCCCCTTCATTCTTTGGGAGCGGCTGAGTCCGACCTGGAGCGACGCCGACGAGTACCGACATCCACGAAGCGACGCGGAGATCCTCCGGTCGCGGCGGCCGCGCGGTCCGCGGCAGTGGTGTCGTCAATGAGCTTGATCAGGTGGTGCTGCTCGTCGCCCTCGAAGTCCCGCAAAAGGCTGGCGAGTAGGGCGAGTGCGCGGTCTCATCATGGTCGCCCGCAACCACCAGCTCACCGACGGAGCCATTTTCCACTCGGACCGCGGAAGTAACTAATACTTCCGCCCAGTTCGCTGCTACGTTGAACAAACTCGGGATCCGCCAGTCCGTCGACCGGACCGGAATCTGCTACGAGGTGAGTCAGCGGCGGGAGTTTCACCCGCCGCTGACTCAGAGTCGAGTAGGCCGCCGGCGAGGTCCCCGCTTCACGGGTCCTTTTCCGTCGGCCTCCCACCGAGCATGATACGTGCGCCTTTCAGCGCATATCGCTCTCCAGTGGTTGTGCCGTGGATTGCGTGGTCCGCCGACCGGCGTGGATCGCTTCGTGGCAGGGACTGGCAGGGACACAGACGACAAGCGTCTTGCGCCGCCGCATCGCCATGAGCCGAGCCCACGCCGGTTTCTCGCGTCGTCCTGGTTTGTTGAGGTCTGCGAGATGACGGATGTGGTGGACTTCCACATTGTCGTTGCTCCGCATGCCTCAGGCCCCAACGCCGACCAGCGGCAGGTCCAGTGGCACTTCACCACCAACGACGCCCGAACCAAACTCCGCCACCTATACCCCAAACGTTAGCAGCGACGATCTACTAGGAGGGCATCGAGCCCGAACTGGACAGTCAGCTAGGGCGATCGGGCCGGCGAAAGGTCAGGCGCGGCCCGTTGACGCCCGACAACGATCGCTCCTTGACCTGCGCGGCAGCGGCCTGGAACGCCTCGGCCGTCTGCTCGTCGGCCGGGTGCATGGTTTCCAGGGAAAGTTCCGAGACCGTGATGTCGGTCGCCGCACCGAACGTGGTGATGGTACTGAACAGTTGCAGCTCCGTGCCGAGCCCGCGGATCCGAATCGAGGCCACGATCGAGTCTGCCAGGCCTTCGCAGCTGCCACCGCCCCGCGGCGCGTACTGCGAAACCTCGTCGTAGAGTTCACGCAGGCTTTCTCGGCCTGAATAGATCGCCTGGCGGTAGAGCCGACCGACGAGGTGGCTGCGCCATTCCTTGCCGTTGACTACCTGCTGGGACAATCCTTCGGGGTGCAAGCACACGCGCATCACATTGACCGGCGGCACGAGCAGCGTCGGCGACACTTCGCGTAGCAGCAGCTTGGTACCGAGATTCATGGCTACCACGTTCTCGTCCACGTCGACGGCCAACGCCGGGTACGGGTCGTGGGCGGCGAGCAGCCGGTCGACAGCCTCCTTGACGATCTTCAATCTGGGAGCTTCGAGCGGCGTTTCGTGGTACGTCGGTGAGTAGCCCGCCGAAACAAGCAGCGTATTGCGCTGTCGAAGCGGAATTTCGAGCTGCTCCGCGAGCCTGAGGAGTAGCCCCCGGCTCGGGCTCGAACGCCCGGTTTCGACGAAGCTCAGGTGCCGAGCCGAAGTTCCTGACCGCAAGGCCAACTCTGACTGGCTAAGATTTTTTCGACGACGCCAGTCACGAACCAACGGGCCCACGCCGGCCCGCGTATCGATGATGGTCACTGGGTCGAGTATAGCATCGTCCAAACGAAGCAAGCTCGAACCGAAAGTTTCGATTCTGCCCGTTTGCGACCTTCCGTCCGAACCTGTCGCAGCGGCGCCGCAGCGCTTCAGCGCCTTACCGACCATGGGGGCCGAGCCGTGTTCGGCGACCCATCGGACCCGCCGAAAAAGGGCGCGACGAGTTCGGCCACCCATCGCGCCCGGTCCTGCTCGGCGGCGGCGATGGTCTGCTCGAAGACCGCGACGTCCGTCCCGTCGGGGTTGTCCGCGGACTTCATGATGATCGGCGTGGTGCTGCTGGCGAGGACAAGGCTCGAGACGCGAGCGTCACCGTCGCGCGCCAGGTAGCGGACCGCCTCCCCACCGCCGACCCCGTAGCCGACGAGGGCGGCGTCCCTCGCGTCAAGGTGCTCGAGCAGGTGGGCGAGGTCGTCGGCGAGGGTGTCGTAGTCGTAGCCGGACCAGGGCCAGTCGGACCGCCCGGTGCCGCGGCGGTCGTAGGCGACGCAGCGGAACCCGTTGCCGGCCAGGTGGTACGCCAACGACTCCCACATCCGAGAGTTCATGACAGCGGCCCCGAGCAGGACCACCAACGGCCCCCGCCCCCAGTCGCGGTAGTACAGCTCGGTTCCGTCCCGGACGGTGACCACTGGCATGGCGGCGTCTCCTCCCTGCGGCCGGCGCGGAGCTCGAGCCTCGAGCTGCGGATGTGGAATGCGGGCTACTGCGCGCGGCGGCCGGGCAGCAACAGCGCCAGCGTCGCGGCGACGAGACAGCAGGCAACCAGCGGGATCAACGCGACGTCGAAGGCGTCCGGATAGTCGGTGGCGCGCGCCGCGACGCCGAGGGCGGGGTAGAAGACCGCCCCAGCGACCGCCACGCCCAGCGCCGCACCGCCCTCCTGCGCGGTGTTGGCCGCTCCCGACGCGGAGGCGGCGTGTTCGGGCGCCACACCGGTCAGGACGACGTTCGTGAGCGGGCCGGTGGTCATCCCCATGCCGAGCCCGGCGACGACCAACGCCGGCACCAGCCACACCGGGCTCCCGGTCGAGCCGGTCGCCCAGACCGTGATCCCGACCAGCGTGTAGCCGACCGCGATCGTCAACGGACCGGCCACCACGAGCCACCGGCCCATCCGCGCGACAAGCTGCATCGACGCCAACGACGAGCCGAAGTAGCCCGCTCCCAGTGCCAGGAACAGCAGCCCGGACTCCAGCGGCGACAGGCCTCGGCCCTGCTGCAGGTAGAGGGCCAGCAGGAAGAAGAAGGAACCCATCGCCAGGAAGTAGGCCACCATGGCGGCCAGCCCTACCGAGAAGCCGCGCCCCCGGAACAACGCCGGGTCGATCAACGGGTCAGCGCCGCGTGCGGCACGGCGACGCAGGTGGAGGACGGACGCGCCGGACAGTACCGCCGCGAGAGCCAGGCAGCCGAAGCTCCACGCCGGCCACCCCTGCTCGCGCCCTTCGACCAGGGAGACCACCAGGAGCACCAGCGTCGCCGTCACCAACGCCGCGCCGGTCAGGTCGAGACGCGTGCGGGCCGAGCCGCGCGACTCGGGCACCACGCGGTAGGTGTAGGCCAACGCCACCAGGCAGATCGGCACGTTCAGCAGGAACACCGCCCGCCAGTCGAGGCCCGCGACGTCGACCGTGATGAGCACTCCGCCGATCACCTGCCCGAACACGCCGGCAAGCCCGATGACGAGACCGTACACGTTGAATGCCTGCGCCCGACTCGGCCCGGTGTAGACCGTGCCCAAGATGCCGAGCACCTGCGGAACCATCAGCGCGGCGGCGGTTCCCTGTACCACCCGAGCGACGATCAGCGCTTCGGCGTTGGGCGCGACGCCACAGGCCGCCGAGGCCACCGTGAACAGCAGGAGGCCCAGCGCGAACATGCGCCGACGGCCGTAGACGTCGCCCAGCCGGCCGCCGGTGATCATGCCGGCGGTGAACGCGACGCCGTAGCCGACAATCACGCCCTGGATCTGCGCCGAGCTGGCGTTCAGGTCACGCTGGACGGACGGCGCGGCGACGTTGGCGATGAAGTAGTCGAGGACGGTGATGAAGGTTCCGACCATCAGCACGGCCAGCGTGCCCCAGGCGGTTGCCTCGGCCGCCGTAGTCGGGTCTGCCAATGCTTCCCCGGTTGCGGTGGGCGTGCTCGTGCCAGAGGTCATGGGCGATCTCCTACAGGCTGGCCGAAAAATGTCTGCGTCGCCACCCTCCACGCCTCGCCGTCGGCTCGTCAATTACGTCAGAGGTAATTCGACGCCTACCTCGGAGGTAATGAAGTGACCACCATTGCCGGCCAACCCACGTCTCGCCCTCCGCCTGCTCGCGGTACCCCACAGGGCTACTCGGACAGCGACGACAGAACCGGCACCGGCTACTCCAGGTCACAATCGAAATTGCGGCTCCGAGCCTCCCGGCGGCCCCAGGACCACGTGACGAAGATCACTACGAGCAACATATTTGCTGGTTGATCGTACTGCCACTCTGTTCGGCCGACAGCTGACCGATTCGCAACGGTCGGCGCGATCTGTAAGCAGGTTGACGGGCGACCGAAGCCAGCGTTAGATTAATAGGGGATTACAGCCCGCAAAGTCGCATTGGCACCGAACTCGCACGACCGTTGGGCGTCACCGCGTCACCGTTTGGTAGCAATTCGCCCGTCGGGTTCAGCTCGAAGTTGACCCAGAATGCAATTCTGGCGGATCGAAATTCCTGCCACTACCCTTGCAATCGTTTTCCCGCACCAGAACCCGAAATCCAGCAGCGAAACGCTCCGGCTCACCTCGGTGTCGGGAACACCGCGACGGCGGCCTCGGGCAGGCCGGACAGGCCGTCGCAGCACAGGATCAGCACGTCGTGAGATAGGTGCCCAACAGCCGAGGATCCGATTCGTCGGTCACATGACCCATGCCCTCGGGTTGCCCACTGGCCGCCGCCCAGAGCCGCCGGAGCCGACGGCTCTCATGCCCGCACGGCCCGGCGCGCCGTACGGGGGGCGGCGGCGGTCACGGGCCGTGGCGCGCGGCAGGCCTTATCGCGACGATCTCCGTCACCGCCGCCGTGGGCGTCCGAGCCGCGGCCGCCGCGGCGGCCCTCGGCCGGCGACGCCACCAGTAGCTCACCCGAGGGCCACAGCCTCCAGCTCGCTGCGGCCCGTCTGGGGCGAGCACCAGCGCAGTGGATCACAGCGCTGGGTCTCCAGCGGAGCGGGCCCCGACCGCGCCTCCGGCCCCGACCGGTGACGACACCATCCACCGCGTTGGCACGGCGTGGCTACTTGATGACGGCGTCAACAGTTTTCTTGAGGGCACTCGGCTGGGCTGGGCTGTGCGGAGCCCTCTCCTTCGCTTCCAGCAACCGTTCCCCGATCTCGGACAACTGCTTGCGGCCGAGTCCCTCACGAACCCGGGGAAACCACTGATGCTCTTCCTCGTCGATGTGACGCGTGACGTTCTCGATCAGAACTGCCGTCTTGGCACTGAAACGCTCCGCCTCAGGTGACAGCGCGGCCAGCTCCGCGACAAGGAGGTCCGCGACATGATGCTCCTCGTACGATTCGAGGATGTCGTCCTCCAGCGCCGGCAGCAGACCGCACACCTCCGGATACATGACCTCGTTCTCGATGTAGGTATGCACCGTAAGCAGTGCGATGATCTTATCGGCGAGCCTGCCCTTCGTGGCGTGGGCGTTCTTCCCCGCCTCCTGGAAACGCTTGAACGCAGCCTTGATCGCCTTATGATCTTCCTTCAGGAGCACGATGGCGTCCGTCGACATTTCATGGCCTCCGAATCTTGAGATGAGCGCTCCGCGCAGCCGGTCCCCCGCCCCGGGCGGGCGCGGAATCCTTTGATCAGCAGCGCCGAAACCGGATCGCTGGTGTTCACCGCGGCCACGGCCAGCTTGTCCGGCGAGACCGCGGCCGGGTTCTCTCCCACCTGCTCGTAGCCAAGGGTCACCTCCAGCGTCGACTCCTCGCCCGGAATCAGCCAGTTCACGGCTTTCTGCTGCTGCTGCTCGATGCGGCGGATCTCCGCCAGCGCCGCCTTCACCTCCGGAACGTCGGTGTGCCGGGCGAACTGGTGACTGAACAGCACCGCCTCGACCTCGAGGCCGTTCATCGCGATCACCCGACACCGGGTGTACGGGTCGACCGCCGTCTTGTCATACGGCTCGACATTGAGCTCCGACCAGTTCCGTACCTGGTCGCCGAGGGGCACGCCCTTCTCTTCGAGCGGATTGAAACTCACGTTGCCTCCCTGGCTGGCCGATCAGGCACCAGGAACCTCCCGGATTCGACCGGCTCTCCTCCGGTCTGTTCGGAGACCGCGCAGGCAAACCCCGAGCGGGGCCTGGACGAACAGAGACCCACACCGCGGAGCACTCCGTCCGGGAGGCAGGGAGGTGACGTCAGGTGCGACACCGCTGCCGGAACCGGACATCCTGCGCGGAGCTCGTCACGCCCGGCCAGGCCGGGACGACATCGACCTCGTCCCAGGGGCCCGGGCGCCCCCCAGCAGCTGTGTGTGCCACGGCAGTCCGAGATACACGAGGCCGCGCCGTTGGGTAGCCCGCGCGCAGCGCCTCCAGCGCGGGGTGCCGGAGCCCTGCTCCCCAACCCGGCGGCTGGACGGACTGGCACCGCACCGGCCCCTGATCCGCTCTCGCCACTGCCTGCTCACCAGGCCAGGGCCGGCCCCCGCCCGCCCGCCCGCCCGGGCGCAGCCGATCCCGGCTGAATGAACGAACTCGCAGGTCATGCAGGGTCCGGACCCGGCTCCCGTTGAATTCGGGTCGAGGCGCTGGACCATCTCGTGTGCCGCCATCCCCGCTTCCGCAACGGCCAGCAGTCTGTTGATTCGCGTCCCGGTCCGTGCCGCCCACCAGCGCTGACCTGGAATTTCTGACTCGAGCGTTGACCGAGGCGGTTTTGCAGCCAAGCAACGTCGTTTTGGGCGCTCGGTCACGGCTCACCGCCCGCACCGAGTGGTGCTAAGCTCCGGCACGGAATTGTCGGGGGACTTCCCGCGTCATCCCGACCGCTGTCAGCCAGGCGTCGCGGACTGCCCTGGCTAGCATGCACGGATGACGCAGGCCCGCCGGCAGACCATTCACGGGGGATGGACGGGGGCTCACTTGATGGAACCGCAACTCCGCGCGCGTTGCGCGCGATAGATCGGCCTCCGCCATGAGTCAGTCGCCGCAACCGTCCGTGGCCGGCGAAGGAAGGGCAAGCGCCATCACCGAAATTCTCGTCGACCATCCTCGGATGGGCCGGGAACGCATCCAGCTCAGTCACGGCCGGCTGCTGATTGCCTGCAACGACGCTCCGGCGGGTGGCCGCGGCCCTCGTCCGAACGGGGCAGGACTGTCGCCGTCAGCGCAGCTACCGACCAGAACGCACCGGCTCACGCCATCGTCCTGCTGCCCACCGAACTCCCGGCTGTCCCTCACGCGGTGGCCGACCGGGATCACGGTGCTGAACGTCGGTCAGGGAACGTGGCGGCACCAGGCCTGGGGAGAGCCGCTTGCGCTGGACCGGTATATCCGCCGATCCCAGGCACCGCCATCCGGCGACCAGCGGGTCTCCGCCGATCCCCTGCAGAGCAACCGGCTGGTGACCATCTGGCTGGGCGCCGCGGAAAGCTGCTGGCGCCTGGGACTGATCAATCCGTCCGCTGTTCTGACCAGCTCGGCACTGCACGACCGGGGGACGGTGTCCGGCGAGCGGCCATGCACCCTGACGCCCGACCAGCGCCGGGCGGTACACGCCAAATACGGCGCCTACCTGAGCTTCCCGGCGGACCCGGAGCCGCAACTGTGGGCCCCCGACCTGGCCCTGGCCGGCCGGGTGTCACTTCCCCGGCCGGAACATGAACGCCACCTGGCGACGCTGCGGGATGTCGCGGTGGACCACGGATTCCCGGTCGCCCGAGAAGGCGACGACCCGCATGGCCTGGGCCTGCTCTACTTCCTACTCCGCACTGGTTCGATCTCGTATGAACAACTGGTCGAGGACACCGGCGATGAGCAGCACTTTCCGCCGGTCAAGCTGCCGTGAGCCAGTCGTGCGGCGAGGCGGACCCAGCGCGACGCGGCGGCGCACAGGACGGCCGGGGGGGGGGGGGGGGCGGGGCGCCCGCCCGCCCCCCCCCCCCGGCCCCCCCCCCCCCCCCTTTTTTACGCGGGGCGGGGCGGCGCGGTCCTGCATTATTT
>NZ_JALKFZ020000119.1 GCF_023243075.1 Frankia sp. AiPa1
CTTCACCACCCGCTTCCCCATACCTGACAGAATACATGAATCCGGCGTCACCGTGACGGCGGAGTTGATGCGCTAACGATCCGCGACGGACATTCGAAGCCAATGCGAGCGAAAGATCCAAACAGGTCGTTGTGGGCGGGTTTGGCCTGGCTTGTCCCCAGAACTCCTCAGAACAGGGTGGGGATCGAGGGTTCGAGGCCGCGCAGGTCGTCGTAGTCGACGACGGCGCAGCCCAGGCCCCGGTCGGCGGCGAGCAGCCGCGCCTGCGGGGTGATCGACTGGGCGGCGAGAATCCCCCGGACCGGGTGCGGCAGTGCCGGGTCGTCGCGCAGCCGGACGAGGTAGCGGGTGAGCTGCTCGACACCGTCGATCTCGCCCTTGCGTTTGATCTCGACCGCGACCGTGGAGCCGTCGCTGTCCCGGCAGAGCAGGTCGACCGGTCCGATGCCGGTCTCGTACTCCCGGCGCACCAGGGTCAGCCCCGCCGCGATGGCGTCCGGTCGGTCCGCCAGCAGGACCTGCAGGTGCGCCTCGACGCCGTCCTTGCGCAGTCCGGGGTCGATCCCCAGCTCGTGGGTGGAATCGTGCAACACGTCCTCAAGGGTGATGACGAGCTGCTCGGACGCCTTGTTCGTCACCCGCCAGACGCCCTCCTCCTCGGCGATGACGCAGGGCGGGCTCATCCAGTTCAGCGGCTTGTAGGCGCGTCCGTCCGCGTGGATGGAGACCGAACCGTCCGCCTTGACCAGCACCAGCCGCACCGCGCTCGGCAGATGGGCGGTGAGCCGCCCGACATAGTCGACACTGCACCGTGCGATCACAAGCCGCATGCGGTCACGGTATCGCGCCCGCCGCGTCCCCCTTGCCTGGCCCGTCGAATCCGTCATCGGCATCGGCATCGGCACCGGCACCGGCACCGTCGCCGGCCTCGGGCGGGGCCCTCCTCCCGGCGACAAGATCGTCGAGAAGCGTGCGGCGGCCGGCGTAACGCTCGGCGAGGAGTTGGGACTTCTCGGCGCCGAGGCGGGCGAGGCGGACGGGATCGGAGTTGTCCTGCATGTCGGCGTGCTTGACGACGACGGCCACCGGATCGGCGGCGACTCGAGCGAGGTAGTCGCGCATCGACTCGTCCGGGCGGCGCGAAAGCGCGTCCACCGCGTCGACGACGACGCTCGGATACCCCGCCGCGGTCAGATCCGCAGGCGTGACCTCGGTGTCCTCCACGACGTCGTGCAGGATCGCGGCGAACTGCGCGGCCAGCGGATCAACCCCGGCGGGGCCGGCGGTGCGGGACACCGTCTCCATCACCCGTCGGGGATGGCCGATGTACTCCTCCCCGGCCTTGTCGATCTGCCCGGTATGCAGCCGCGCCGCCAACGCGATGGCGTCCTCGAGTGTCGGTGCCTGCGTGGACGCGCGAGCGGCGATAGGCGTGGGGGTCACACCGGCCGCGGCCGTGGCGGCGGCACCATCAGGGGGAATCGAGCCCATGACGTGACCGTACGACTCGCAGAATGTCCAGAATGATGGCGTCCAGCTCGTAGTCACGCGGGGTGTACACCGCGGCCACGCCGAGTCGGACGAGCTGCGACGCGTCGGCGGGCGGGATGATGCCGCCGACGATCACGGGCAGGTCGTCGGCACCGGCGGCGCGCAGCCCTCCGATCACCTCGGCGGCCAGGTCCAGGTGGGCGCCCGAGAGGATCGACAGGCCCACGACGTGGACGTCCTCCTCGATCGCCGCGGCCACGATCTGCGCCGGGGTCAGCCGGATGCCCTGATAAATCACCTCGAAACCGGCGTCACGGGCCCGCACCGCGATCTGCTCCGCGCCGTTGGAGTGCCCGTCCAGGCCAGGCTTGCCGATCAGCAGCCGGATCGGACGGCCGAGCTCGGCATGGGTCCGGGCGACCAGCGCGCGCAGCTCCTCCTCTCGCGACGGCCCGCCGTCAGCGCCGGCGCCGACGTCGGCACCGGCACCGGCACCTGTCCTGGCGCCACGGCCGGCCTTCGCCGCCGTGGCGCCGGCGACACCGGTGGGCGCGCGGTATTCCCCGAACACCTCGCGCAGGGTGTCGGTCCATTCTCCGGTGGTCACCCCGGCACGGACGCAGGCGAGGGTGGCCGGCATCAGGTTCGCCGTGGTCGCCGCGGCGGTGCGCAGCCCGAGCAGGGCCTCGCGCACGGCGGAGGCGTCCCGTCCGGCCCGCCAGGCGGCGATCTCGCGCCGGGCCGCCCGCTCGGCCTCGGGGTCCACCGTCTGGATGGCCGCGTCGAGCTCGGCGAGCAGCGGGTTGGGCTCGGTCTCGGTGAACCGGTTCACACCGACGACGACCTGCTCGCCATCCTCGATCCGGGCCCGGCGCTCCGCCTGCGCGGACACCATCGCCGACTTGAGGTAGCCGCTCTCGACGGCCGCGACCGCACCGCCCATCGCCTGCACCCGGTCGATCTCCGCCTGGGCGTCGGCGACCAGTTCGTCCACCCGAGCCCGCACGACCAGCGAGCCCTCGAAGAGGTCCTCGTGCTCGAGCAGGTCGGTCTCGTAGGCGAGGATCTGCTGGATGCGCAGGGACCACTGCTGGTCCCACGGCCGGGGCAGGCCGAGCGCCTCGTTCCAGGCCGGCAGCTGTAGCGCCCGGCAGCGGGCGTTCTTCGACAACGTCACCCCGAGGGTCTCCAGCACAATCCGGATGATGTTGTTCTCCGGCTGGGCCTCGGTCAGGCCGAGCGAGTTGACCTGCACGCCGAACCGGAACCGGCGGGCGGTCGGGTCGGTCACGCCGTAGCGGGTGCGCAGCAGATCGTCCCAGAGCGCGACGAACGCCCGCATCTTGCACATTTCCTCGATGAATCGCTCGCCGGAGTTGACGAAGAACGACACCCGGCGACAGACCTCGCCCATCTTCTCGGGCGGGACGGCCCCGGCGACGGCCACGGCGTCGAGCACGGCGATCGCCGAGCAGATCGAGAAGGCGAGCTCCTGCACGGGTGTCGCCCCGGCCTCCTGCAGGTGGTAGCTGCAGATGTTGATCGGGTTCCAGCGCGGCAGTTCCGCGAGCGCGTAGGCGATGACGTCGGTGACCAGCCGCAGCGACGGCCCGGGCGGAAAGACGTAGGTCCCGCGGGACAGGTACTCCTTGATGATGTCGTTCTGCGTGGTACCGGCGAGCTGCGCGGGATCGGCACCCTGCTCCTGCGCGACCACCTGGTAGAGCGCCAGCAGCCACATCGCGGTGGCATTGATCGTCATCGAGGTGTTCATCCGCGCCAGCGGGATCTCGTCGAACAGCCGGCGCATGTCGCCGAGATGCGCGACGGGGACGCCGACCCGGCCGACCTCGCCGCGGGCCAGCGCGTGGTCGGGGTCATAGCCCGTCTGGGTCGGCAGGTCGAAGGCCACCGACAGACCGGTCTGCCCCTTGCCCAGGTTGCGCCGGTACAGCGCGTTGCTCTGCGCCGCGCTCGAGTGTCCCGCATAGGTCCGGAAGATCCACGGCCGGTCCCGAACCGCGGCCGCCTGATCGGCTGCCGAATCGGCTGCCCGCGCTCCGTCGACCGGCGCCGCGGGACTGGATGCCACCGGACGCCCGGGCGATGCCGGACGGCCGGCGGGCGGGTCCGACGGGGCCGAGCGGGTGGACAGATCCGTCATCGACGCCGCCTCTCCCCGGGCGCGCCACGGCGGCCTGGGACATGGAACCTGCCCGGGCCGGACCGGTCACGGGCAACGCTAGGAGAGTACGGCCGCAGCCCTTCCGCCGCTCGCGATGTGCAGGCCTCCCCTTGCTCCCTGGCCCGCTCGGCGCCGGCCGGCGCCGGGAGTTCGCCCCGGCCACGCCAGTGCCCGGCCCGGGGCCGGGCGCCCGTGCGTCAGTGCGTGCAGGGCTGCGGCTGGCCCTTCCAGACGTCCAGCAGCGCCTTGGGGATGCTGTTGCAGGCGCCCGCGTCGTGGCTCACGATCGTCCATGGCCCGGACCCCATCCGCCGCCACACGTACGGGTTGGCGGGTGGCTTGACATCACCGGCGATGGTGATCCGCCCGATCGCCCAGTACTGGTCCTGCGCCGCGTCGACTCCCTCGATCCCGCCGAAGAACATGCCCTCGACCACGGTCACCTGCTGGGGGGTGACGGTGCTCGCCCGGTCGGCGGCCTTGATCTGCGCCGCGACCGTGTACTGCAGGGCCATGCGCAGCGCGACCGGGTCCGGCTCGTCGTTGAGCACCATCTGGTGCGCCGCACCAGGGCTGCGGGAGTTCACCCAGAACGGCGCCCGCTGCGCCGGGCTCAGTTCCGGGGCGGGTGCGGCGGTCACGGCGTCGCCGGGCGCCGAGCCACGATCCGCGGTGACATACCCGATCCCCACGCCGAGCAGGATCGCCACGACGAAGGCCGCGATCACCACGACCGGCCGCAGCTCTCGGGTACCGAGCAGCCCCGCGGGCCGCGCACCGCGTTCGCCGGCGACATCCACCTGCGCGGGCACCTCCACGTCCTGCATGCCTCCGTCCGGCCTCCGCCGTGCTGTGTTCCCCGTCCGCCACCAGTTGGCAGTACCCGATCAGCACGTACCTGGCAAGCATGCCCCATCAGACGGACAGTCGACCGGCAGGCGCACCGCAGATGACGGAGCGCTTCCGCCCGAGTTCATGTGGCCAGCGACCGCTTCCCCTTCGTGCCTGCCATCATCCTGCGCATCCCCGGCGGAGCGCACCGAACCCACACCGCCGTCCCCAGCTGCGCCGGCACCGGCCGGCAGGACGCCCGCTAGGCATGCCCCACATGCACCATCTCCTCGGGTTCCTCGAACCGAAGGACGCGGCCGAGCCGGTCGGCGACGACCATCCGCACGAGTGCTCCGGGTACGTCGACCAGCACCATCGACCGCCCAGCCGCCCGCGCCCGGCGGGCCCCACCGAGCAGAACACCGAGCGCGGATCGATCCTCGAGCTCGAGCCCCGCCACATCGACCCGCAACGGCCCGGTACCGCCGTCGATCACGGCGTGCAGCAGGCACCGCAACGTGCCGGCGCTGCGCACATCCACCCGCCCGACCAGCCGGACCGCCTGCCCCCGTCGGCTCCCCGCCGACACCGCGCAGGACGTCTCCACCACATCGACTCCACTCACACCGGCCGCACGCGGTCCATCCCCGCCCGCTCCCGCTCCCGCTCCACGCGGTGCTCTCCGATGCGGTCCCGCCCCACGCGCCGTCCCATGGGGTGCGGGTCGCCGTATCGGCCTGTCGCCGCTGTCGCTCACGATCCTGTCGCTCAACGTGGTCTCCCGTCCCCGGCCGCCCCGCGAGGACGCCGGTGCTGTCGGCCAGCCCGTCCGCGGGTGGGACCGCGACTGGCACGCACGTGGCGGTCCGCCCGGGACGGACCGTGAGGCACCCGTCACCTCAGCCGGGCTGTCGTCGGTCGGCCACGAAGGGTCGCCGGTCAGGTACCTCGATGATTCCAGCCGCCACCGCGTGGCGATTCCTCAGTCGGATTCCGCGGGCCGGATTCCGCCGGATCTCAGGGCAAAGGACCTGCACCGATCCGTCCGGGGACCCGGCCGAATTCCCGGGCGTCTGGGACGATGACCCAGGAGGCCGATCCGACGGGGCGCCAGCCGGTGGGCCAAGCCCGCAGGGCAAGAACGGGAGGGCCTGCCGAGGCCGGGCTCGGGGTCCGGAGACGATCGGTCGAGGCCTCCCGGTCAACCCCTCAGGCCGGCGGGAGCATCTGGCTGTCGGGAGCCGGGCTGCCGGGGCCGGGGTGTCGGGGCTCGAGGGGTCGGGAGTCGAGGTGTCGGGAGTCGAGGGGTCGGGAGGTGTCAGGCGACCGTGAGCACGGCGGAGTACCTCATCGAGCCGACGGCGTTGGTGATGGCGCTGGCGCTGCTGCTGATCGCGGCGCGGTGGGCGAGCACACCGCTGCGAACCCTGCCACGTGGTGTCGTGTTCGGCCACGACTTCGGCCTGCTGGTTCCGGTCGCCGTCGTCGACACGCCCACCGAGGTGAGCCTCGCCCAGGCTGCGCTGTGCACCCAGGGCATCCGCTCCACCTGGGCAATGGTGATGACCCCGCTGCACATCGACGCCGCCGGCAACATCCTGTCCCGTCCCCGCCGCCGTCGTCACGTGCTCGTCTTCGGCTCGGATGCCGCCCGGGCCGCCCGCGCGCTGGACATCCCCCGCGGCGGCGGCCCGCTGCCCCAGGCCTGACCGACCCGAACGAGCGCTCAGGCGACCGCGCGGTCCTGGACGCGGCTGATGTCGGCGCCGAGCGCACGAAGATCCTCGACGAAGTGCGCATAGCCACGGTCGATGTGGTGGACCTCGGTCACCTCGGTGACTCCCTCGGCCACCAGCCCGGCGAGCACCAAGCCGGCCCCGGCCCGTACATCGGAGGCTGTCACCCGCCCGCCGGTCAGCTTCGCAGGCGGGCGCACGACGACATGGTGCCCGTCCGTGCGCAGGTCCGCGCCCAGCTTGTGCAGCTCCCGGCAGAACACGAACCGACTGTCGAACACGTTCTCGGTGATCAGTGACGTCCCGGAGCTGATCGCCTCCAGCGCGATCACCTGCGGCAGCAGGTCGGTCGGGAAGCCCGGGTAGGGCAGTGTCACCACGTCGATCGAGCGCGGTCGCTCCCGTCCCACGACGCGGAACCCGTCGTCGCGCACGTCCACCTGCGCTCCGGCCTCGACCAGCTTCTCCAGCACGATCGTGAGATTCCCGGCCCGGCCACCCCGGATCATCACGTCCCCGCAGGTCATCAACGCGCCGACCGCGTACGTGCCGGCAACGATCCGGTCCGGCACCGTCTCATGCTCGACCGCGGACAGCTCGTCCACGCCGTCGATCACCAGGGTGGACGATCCCGCCCCGCCGATGCGAGCGCCCATCGCGGCGAGCATCGCGCACAGGTCGGCGATCTCCGGCTCCCGCGCGGCGTTGTCGATGACGGTCGTCCCCTTCGCGAGGACCGCCGCCATCAGCAGATTCTCGGTGGCACCGACGCTGGGGAAATCCAGCCAGATCGACGTGCCCTGCAACCTCCCATCACTGCGCGCGACCAGGATCCCGTCCTCGACGTCGACGACCGCGCCGAGCTGTGTCAACCCGTGGATGTGGATGTCCAGCGCCCGCGAGCCGATCGCGTCCCCTCCCGGCAACGCCACCCGCGCCTCACCGCGCCGGGCCACCAGGGGCCCGAGTACTGCCACTGACGCCCGGATCCGCCGCACCAGATCGCCGTCGGCCGCACCGCCTGCGTCCTGCGGTATGTCGATGCACAACCGGTCACCGGCCGCGCCCGGTGCCGCCACCCCGCCCGGCCTCGGGTCCCCCTGCGACGGGGCTGCTCCCTGCGAACGTGGCGCCCGCTGCACCGTGGCGCCCAGGCCGGTGAGCACGTCCGCCATCACCGTCACGTCAAGGATGTCGGGAACCGCGGTCAGGGTCGTACGGCCGGCCGCCAGCAGGCTCGCGGCCATCAGTTTCAACACCGAGTTCTTGGCACCCGGCACGGCGACCTCGCCGACCAGCCGGGTGCCGCCTGTCACGACGAAGCGCTCCACGGATCTCGATGCTAGGTCCTAACCCGAAGATCTTCACCGGCCCCCACCCGTTTGACCCCCACCACACCCCGTAATCGCCTCATCCCGATGCGCCCAGGTTGAGCACGGACACCCCGTCATGCGCCCGCACCGCCGCCTCGCTCCGGCCGTCCAGCGCATCCGCCACCCGCACCGCGAACGCCGGAACGAACCTCTTCTCCACCTCATCCGGTGAAAGCCAGCAGATCTCCGCCGACTCCTCGGTACTCGACGCGATCGCGTCGTCCACAAGCCGGCAGAGGAAGACCATCGCCACCACCGAACGCGGAAGGTTCACGACGCTGCTGGTCTTCTGGGGATTTCACGTGCTGCTCACCGGATCGTCCGGCGGCGAGCCGCGCAGGCGTCACCTCGCACCGGCAGCCATGGGGGTCATACTCTTGGTGGCGGGTTTCGTCATGACCGTGTGGGGGCCGGCGGATGCGGGTGGTGCAGTCCCTCAGCAGGTCAGACAAGACACACAATGAGGATGCGGTCGGCGCCCGGCCGGACGCTCTCTGGGTGATCGATGGCGCCAGCCCGCTGGGCGACGAGACGGCGGTGGACGGCCGTTCCCCCGCAGCCTGGTTGGCCGCCACGGCCAGCGAGTATCTGGCCCGAATGCCCTGGGTGGAGGCCGGACGGCCGCTGCGGACCGTCGTGCGCGAGCTCATCCAGCATCTGCGCCAGGCCGGTCGGCGCGCCGGGCTGGACTCCACTGCTGCCTTCCCCACCGCCGCTTTGAGCCTTGTCCGCCTGGCACACGGCCATCTCGAGCTCTGCCTTCTCGGGGACAGCCCTGTCCTGGTGCGGGCCCCAGGCAGAACGGCGACAAAGTTCGTCGATCCGCAGTTCGACGGAGTGGAAGAGCATCTGCTCGAGGCGGTTCGCGCGGAGCTCGACCAGGGCGTCGATCCGCAGGTCGTCCACGCGCGGGCGCGAGCCGGCAATCAGGAGCGCCGGGCCTGCCGAAACACCCCGGCGGGGCTCTGGGTGCTCGCGGACATCCCCGCGGCCGCCGAGCATGCGTTCGTCACGTCGGTGCCGGCCGCGTCGGAGACAGAGGTGGTGGTGATGTCCGACGGATACGCCCGGGCACTGCATCCCTTCGGCCTGGTGACCGATGCCGGCATGCTGCTCGACGAGATCGCCGCTGGGCGGGGAGAGGCTCTGCTCGACCGGCTGCGGGCGGCGGAGGAGGCCGATTCGGCGCGGGTGGGGTTCCCCCGTTTCAGTGTCAGCGACGACGCCACGATGCTGTACGCCCGGCTGCAGACCGATGCGGGACGAGCGTCGGATGGGCCGGATTCCTAGACTGGGCGCATGGCGGTGCACCTCACCCGGATCTACACCCGTACTGGCGACGATGGGACGACCGCGCTCGGTGACATGTCCCGAGTGGCGAAGACTGATCCGCGGCTGGCTGCCTATGCCGACGTCGACGAGACGAACGCGGCGATCGGCGTCGCGCTTGCCCTCGGTGGGCTGGCCGAGGAGATCCGCGCCGTCCTCGGCCAGGTGCAGAACGACCTGTTCGACGTCGGTGCCGACCTGTGCACACCAGTTATCCCGGACCCGCAGTACCCGCCCCTGCGGATCACCGAGGGCTACGTCGAACGGCTGGAGGAGGCCTGCGACCGGTTCAACGCCGACCTCCCGAAGCTCGCCTCGTTCATCCTGCCGGGTGGCACGCCGGGGGCGGCGCTGCTGCACACGGCCCGCACAGTCGCCCGACGGGCTGAGCGGTCGGTCTGGGCCCTGGTCGACGCCGACCCGGAGCACACCGGCCCGCTGCCGGCCCGCTACCTCAATCGGCTCTCGGACCTGCTGTTCATCCTTGCCCGGGTGGCCAACCCGAACGGCGACGTCCTCTGGCAGCCCGCCGCGCACGCCTGAGCCCACATCCGAGGCTCATTGGAGGCGCCGACCTGAGGCGCCGACCTGAGGCGCCGATCTCAGGCGCCGACCTGAGGCGCCGATCTCAGGCGCCGATCTCAGGGCGCGGCAGCGCCACGAGGCCGCGCCACCGCCGGCATGAGGCCCATGAGGCTCACACCTGAGGCGGGAGCCACGAGGCCGCGCCGCGGGCAGGCATGCGTTCCCGAAGCCGTGACCGCGTGGGAGCTGTCGGCTGCCTACCGGAGGGTCGACAGTCCAGTCAACCCGATTGTAAACTGACGATCGTGAGCACCACGGTGCGCGTGAGCGATCGGACACGGCAGCGGGTCGCGGCCATGGCCGCGACCACCGGCCAGCAGATGCAGACGATCCTCGACGAGGCCGTCGCGGCGTACGAGCGCGAGCTGTTCTGGCGCGGCTTCGAGGCGGGCTGCAAACGGCTCGCCGATGATGCCGACGCCTGGAGCGATCTCGAGGCCGAACGAGCCGGTGAGTCCCCTACCCTGCGCGACGGCCTGGAGTGATCTCGCCTCGCCGTGGCGAGGTGTGGATGGTCGACTTCGGCGAGCCCGTCGGCCATGAGCAGGGGCTACGCCGCCCGGCGGTGGTCGTGTCGGCGGACCGGCTCAACCGCAGCCGCGCCGGCCTTTCCATCGTCGTGCCACTCACCCGGACCCACCGAGGGCTGCCGTCCCATGTCGAGCTCGAGCCCGGCGGCACCGGGCTGCGGGAGACGAGCTACGCAAAGGTCGAGGACGTGAAGTCCGTGTCCCAGCGCCGCCTCACCCGTCGCCTCGGAGTCGTCGACCCCGACCACCTGCTCCGCATGGTCGAGGCCCTACGCTTCCTCCTGGACATTTGAATCCACACCCCCGCCCCTCACCACCACACACCCCCACCGGCCCACCGGCCCACCGGCCCACCGGCCCACCGGCCCACCGGCCCAGGCGTGATCCGAATCCTGCCGAAGGACACAACCGTGGGTCACTGAAGCGGCCGCGCTTTCGCCGAGGCTGTCACCTGTGGTCACCGTGGCCTAGCCGCGCCGGAGGCTGGTCAGGTCCCGTTCCGGAACCGGCCCGACGATCGAGGCGCAGCGCAGAGTCGAATCGTGGACCGGGCCGCAGCCAGGACGCCTATGGGCGCGTTCCCGGTCTACCGGGGAACGCGCCCACGAAATGCCTGGCCCGGCGGTGGTTCAGACCATCCACCGCCGGAACCTCGCGACCGGACTTGCCGCGGTCAGCCGCTCAGTGTGGCGGTCTCGGCCAGGATGCTGACGCCCTGTCGCGTGACGGAGATGAAGCCGCCGTCGACCTCGGCGGTGATCTCCTGGCTGCCGGTCTTCACCCGGACCGTCCCGCCGGGGGCCAGAACCCCGAGCAGCGGCACGTGGCCGGGCAGGACGCCGAGGTCGCCGTCGGTGGTCCGGGCGACGACCATGTCAGCGTCGCCGGACCAGACCTCCTTCTCGGGCGAGACGATCGCCACCCGGATCGGCATCAGAGGTTCTCCGCGTTCTTCTCGGCTTCCTCGATCCCGCCGCACATGAAGAACGCCTGCTCGGGCAGGTGGTCGAAGTCGCCCTGGGTGAGCCGCTTGAACGAGTCGATTGTCTCGTCGAGCGGGACGAACTTGCCGGGGATGTTGGTGAACTGCTCCGCGACGAAGAACGGCTGGGACAGGAACCGCTGGATCCGACGGGCCCGGTTGACGAGGATCTTGTCCTCTTCGGAGAGTTCGTCGATACCGAGGATGGCGATGATGTCCTGCAGGTCCTTGTAGCGCTGCAGGATCCGCTGCACCTCACGCGCCGTGTCGTAGTGGTCCTGCGCGATGTAGCGGGGGTCCAGGATCCGGGAGTTCGAGTCCAGCGGGCTGACCGCGGGGTAGATGCCGAGGTCGGAGATGGACCGGTCGAGCACCGTCTGCGCGTCGAGGTGGGCGAACGTGGTCGCCGGCGCCGGGTCGGTGATGTCGTCGGCGGGGACGTAGATCGCCTGCAGGGAGGTGATCGAGTGGCCGCGGGTCGAGGTGATCCGCTCCTGCAGCACGCCCATCTCGTCGGCGAGGGTGGGCTGGTAACCCACGGCCGAGGGCATCCGGCCGAGCAGGGTCGACACCTCGGAGCCAGCCTGGGTGAACCGGAAGATGTTGTCGATGAACAGCAGCACGTCCTGCTTCTGGACGTCCCGGAAGTACTCGGCCATGGTCAGCGCGCCGAGCGCGACCCGCAGCCGGGTGCCGGGCGGCTCGTCCATCTGGCCGAACACGAGCGCGGTGTCCTCGATGACGCCGGCCTCGGTCATCTCCAGGAACAGGTCGTTGCCCTCGCGGGTGCGCTCGCCGACACCGGCGAACACCGAGACGCCACCGAACTCCTTGGCGACCCGGCGGATCATCTCCTGGATGATGACGGTCTTGCCGACGCCCGCGCCGCCGAACAGGCCGATCTTCCCACCGCGCACGTACGGGGCGAGCAGGTCGATGACCTTGATGCCGGTCGTGAACATCTCGGTCTTGGACTCGAGCTGATCGAACGGTGGAGCCGAGCGGTGGATGGCCCAGCGCTCGGTCGCGTCGACCTTGTCGACGTCGAGCGGGATGCCGAGCACGTTGAACACGTGCCCCTTGGTGGCGTCGCCGACCGGGACGGAGATCGGGGCACCCGTGTCACGCACGGGTGCGCCCCGCACCAGACCGTCGGTCTGCTGCATCGAGATGGCCCGCACGGTGTTGTCACCAATGTGCTGGGCGACCTCGAGGGTCAGCGTCAGGGTCTGGCCGCCGATCGTCCGGTCGACCTCAAGTGCCTGGTAGATCTCGGGGAGCTCATCCGGAGCGAACTCCACGTCGACGACCGGTCCAATGACTCGGGCGACCCGGCCGACTCCCGGGGCCCGGCCGTCCGCCGTGGCCGGCGAGCTGGTGGTGACGGTCATGGCGTCCTCAGTTTCCCATCGTTGCCCGTCGCCGCAGCCTCGGGCTAGCAGTTCTCTGGCACCTCGGGCACCGCGCCGGTGTGGCGGACTCGTCCCCGCCGGTCGCACCGGCACCGCGCCGTTCTACAACGATCTGCCGTACTACAACGATCTAGTGGTCCCAGCGTGCCGGCGGTGCCGGCCGCGGTCGACCCTTTCGTACCGGCGCTGCCGACACCTGGCAGCTGCCCTGCGCCGTCATTGCCGGTACCCGGCAACCGCTTCGTGCCGCTGCCGGTACCGGCTGACGTCCGGGCACTGGCCGCACCGCCGCACCGCGCTGGTCAGGAGGCCGAAGCCAGGGCGTTCGCCCCGCCGACGATCTCGGAGATCTCCTGGGTGATGGCGTCCTGCCGGGCGCGGTTCGCCAGGCGGGTGTAGGTCCGGGCGAGGTCCTCGGCGTTGTCCGTCGCCGACTTCATCGCCCGTTGCCGCGCGGCCGACTCCGACGCCGCCGATTCCAGCAGCGCCGCGTAGAGGCGGCTTTCGACGTACCGGGGCAGGAGCGCGTCGAGCACCGCCTCGGCGGACGGCTCGAACTCGTACTGGGGCAGCAGCCCGCCGGAGCTGGACGGCCCGGTGGAGGACGACTTGCCCGCCGACGCGTCGAGCACCATCGGCAGCAGCCGGTTCGCGACCGCCGTCTGGGTCAGCGCCGAAACGTACTCGGTGTGGACCAGGTGGATCTCGTCCACCCCGCCGTCCTCCCCGCCCGCGACGAACGAGGAGATCAGCGCGTCGGCGACCGACTTGGCGTCGGCGTACGAGGGCTGCTCGGAGAAGCCGGTGTACTCGCCGTTGATCGTCCGGCCGCGGAAGCGGTAGTAGCCCACTCCCTTGCGCCCCACGACGTGCAGCTCGATGTCCTTGCCCTGCGCACGCAGGGTCTCGGTGAGCTCACCCGCCCGCTTGAGCGCGTTCGAGCTGTAGCCGCCGGCCAGGCCGCGATCGCTGGTGATCACGACGATCGCGACCCGGGTGGCCTGCGGACGGCCGGTGGTCAGCGGGTGGGGGGTGTTCGACTGCGACGCCACCGCCTCGATCACCCGGGTGATCTCCTCGGCGTACGGGCGGGCCGCCGCGACCCGGGCCCGCGCCTTGGCGATCCGGGAGGCGGCGATCAGCTCCATCGCCTTGGTGATCTTCTTCGTCGACTGCACCGAGCGGATGCGCCGCCGGTACTCCCGAAGCTGCCCCGCCACGGGTCAGCCCTCGTTCCCGGCCAGCGGCCGTCCATCCGCCAGCGTGAACTGGTTCTTGAACGCGGCGATGGCCGACTCGAGCTCGGAGAGCGTGTCGTCACCGAGCTTGCCGGTGGCGATGATCGCGTCGAAGACGTGCCCGTGGGTGCGGCTGACGTAGTCGAGGAACTCCCGCTCGAACCGGCGGATCTCGCCCACCGGCACGTCGTCGAGCTTGCCGGTGGTGCCGGCCCACAACGACACGACCTGCCGCTCGGTGGAGTACGGCTGGTTCTGCGGCTGCTTGAGCAGCTCGACGAGGCGCGCGCCCCGGGCGAGCTGGTCACGCGAGGCCTTGTCCAGGTCGGAGCCGAAGGCCGAGAACGCCTCGAGCTCACGGTACTGAGCGAGGTCCAGGCGCAGGCGGCCGGCGACGGACTTCATCGCCTTGGTCTGCGCGGACCCGCCGACCCGCGACACCGAGGTACCGACGTTGATCGCCGGGCGGACGCCCTGGTTGAACAGGTCCGACTCGAGGAAGATCTGGCCGTCGGTGATCGAGATGACGTTCGTCGGGATGTAGGCCGAGATGTCGTTGGCCTTCGTCTCGATGATCGGCAGCCCGGTCAGCGATCCGCCGCCCAGCTCGTCGGACAGCTTCGCGCAGCGCTCCAGCAGACGGGAGTGCAGGTAGAACACGTCACCGGGGTAGGCCTCACGGCCCGGCGGGCGACGCAGCAGCAGCGAGATCGCGCGGTAGGCCTCGGCCTGCTTGGAGAGGTCATCGAAGACGATCAGCGAGTGCTGGCCGTTGTACATCCAGTGCTGGGCGATCGCCGAGCCCGCGTACGGGGCGATGTACTTGAATCCGGCCGGCTCGTCCGCGGGGGCGGCGACGACCGCGGTGTAGGCCAGCGCGCCGGACTCCTCGAGGGTGTTCACCACCTCACGGATGGTCGACTTCTTCTGGCCGATGGCGACATAGACGCACTTGACCTGGCGCTTCGGGTCGCCCGACGCCCAGTTGTCCCGCTGGTTGATGATCGCGTCGATGGCGACCGTGGTCTTGCCGGTCTGCCGGTCACCGATGATCAGCTGGCGCTGGCCACGGCCGATGGCGGTCATGGCGTCGATCGCCTTGATGCCCGTCTGCAGCGGCTCCTTGACCGGCTGGCGCTGGACGACGGAGGGAGCCTGCAGCTCCAGAGCCCGGGTGCCCTCGGTCTGGATCTCGCCCAGGCCGTCGATCGGGCGGCCCAGCGGGTCGACGACCCGGCCGAGGAAGCCGTCGCCGACCGGGACCGCGAGGATCTCGCCGGTGCGGCGGACCTCCTGGCCCTCCTGGATGTGCTCGGAGTCGCCGAGGATGACGCTACCGATCTCGCCGACCTCGAGGTTCAGCGCCAGACCGAGCACGCCGCCCTGGAACTCCAGCAGCTCGTTGGTCATCGTGTGCGGGAGACCCTCGACCCGGGCGATCCCGTCTCCGGTGACGACGACCCGGCCGACCTCCTCCCGGCCGGCGGAGGTGGCCTGGAAGGAGTCGACGTACTCCCGCAGTGCGTCGCGGATCTCCTCCGGCCGGATGGAGAGTTCAGTCATCGCGTGTGTCCTTCGTCGTTCATCGCGGGCAGGTCATTCGTCGCGGGCGCTGTCTCCGCCAGCGTTGCCATGATCGACATGGCCATGATCGCCACCCCGGGCTACCGGAGCATCGCCCGGCGCGCGGCGACCAGACGGCGCAACACGCTGCCGTCGACCACCTCGTCACCGACCTGTACCACGACCCCGCCCAAAAGGGCCGGATCGAGGTCGACCTGAAGCTGGATCTGTCGGCCGAAGTACCGGCTGACGGCGGCGCCCAGACGAGCGACCGCCTCGTCGGACAGCGGCACCGCCGAGCGCACGATCGCCACAACCCGACCCCGGCGGGCCGCGGCGATCCGGCTGTAGTCGGACAGGCGCCGCTCCACGTCGCCGTGGATTCGGTCGGCCGCGGCCTGCTCGGCCAGTTTCAGGGTCACCGGATGGGCCCGACCGGTGAGCAACCGGGCCAGCAGCCCGTTCTTCACCGACGTGGGCGCAGCCGGATCGGTGAGGGCGAGCGCGAGCCGCGGGTTCTGGTCAAGAATCCGGCCGAAGCGGAACAGCTCGTCCTCGACCTCCTCGAGCGCACCGTCCCGCTCCGCCTCGACCAGCAGCGCCTCGACGCTCAGCTCGATCAGCGCGAACCGCAGGTCGCTCTGGCGCGACCAGCGGCCGCCGACCGCGGCCTGCACGATCGTCAGGCTCGCGGGGGCAAGCTGCGCGCCGAACAGCCGGGCCGCGAGGTCGGTACGGGCCGCGACCGGCGCGCCCGGGTCGGTGAAGGCCCGGCGCACGGTCGGCTCCCGCCCGAGCAGCGCGGCGACGGCCCGCAGGTCGTCGGCCACCCGACCGGCATCGGCGGCGCTCGCCGCGGCGACCCCGGTCGGGGTCGCCATCACCTGGTCAAGGGTGGCGCGGGCAGAGGCGAGCCCATGTCTGCTGGCTCCCTCCACCCCTCAGCCCCCCGGCCCGACCGGCGCGGCGCCGCTGGGCACGGCCGAGTTGTCCAGCGCGGCGATGAAGTCGTCGATGAGGCGGGTCTGGGTGGTGGTGCTCTCTACCTGGTAGCCCACGATCTTCGACGCCAGCTCCACCGCGAGGTCCCCGACCTCCCGACGGACCTGGGCCACGATCTGCGACCGGTCGGCCGCGAGCTGGGCGTCGGCCCGGACCCGCAGTTCCGCGATCTCCCGCTGAGCCTCGTCCCGGAGTCCCGCGGTGATCTGCAGCCCCTCGCTACGCGCCTCGTCCCGGATGCGCGCGGCCTCCGCCCGCGCCTCGGCAAGCTGGGCGCGGTACTCCTCGAGCAGCGTCTGGGCCTCGCGCTGCGCCGCCTCGGCGCGGGCCAGCCCGCCCTCGATGCGGTCAGTACGGTCCTGATAGACCTCCGAGATCTGCGGGCGGATCTTCCAGAAGAAGAAGGCCACCAGCAGGCCGAAAGCCAACGTGCCGATGATCAGCTCGCTCAGCGGCGGAATCAGGACGTTCTCGTCGTGGCCGCTTTCGCTGGCGGCCTGAAGAATGACAGCAGCAGTCGCACTCATCGTCGCTCCGCCGGTCTACGGGAAGACGAAGGGAACGACGAAGCCGATGAGCGCGAGCGCCTCGGCGAGCGCGAATCCGATCAGCATGTACCGGAAGGCAACCTGCTCCGCCTCGGGCTGGCGAGCGATCGCCTGGACGCCGAGGCCGAAGATGAGGCCAATACCGATACCCGGGCCGATGGCCGCGAGGCCATAGGCCACGGCGCCGAGGCTGCCGGTGACGGCGTCCTTCGAGGCCAGGATGGTGGGTGCGAGCGAAAGGTCGGGCACGGTGCAATCCTGTTCAGTCGGGCACCGGGCTCGCCGGTGCAGTAGTGAAGGAGGGAAACTAGGCGTGGGCCGCCGCGGGCACACCCACGGGGGCATGCTCGGCGAGATCCCCGGACGGAGCGACCTCGTGCTCTCCGTGCGCCATCGCGCCACCGATGTAGGCGGCGGTGAGGATGGTGATGATGTAAGCCTGGAGAGCGTCGATGACAAGCTCGAACGCCGTGAGGATAATCGCCACGAGCAGCGACGCGACACCGAAGACGAAAGGCGGCTTGGGCAGCAGGTAGTCCGCTCCCAGCGAGAAGACAAGCAGCAGGAGGTGACCCGCGAACATGTTCGCGAACAACCGGATGGCCAGCGTGAACGGCCGCACGACCAGCGTCGAGAGAACCTCGATCGGGGCCAGCAGCACCCGGATGCCCAGCGGCGCGGTGGGCGCCGGGTCGATCATCTCCTTGAAGTACGCTCCCGCGCCGTTCGCCTTGATCCCGGCGTAGTTGAACATCACGTAGGTGATGACGGCGAGGACCATTGGCACCGCGACGCGCGACGTCGCGGGGAACTGCGCCGCCGGGATAACCGCGAGTGAGTTCGCGACCAGGACGAAGCTGAACAGGACCAGCAGGTAGGGCGTGTACCGGGCACCCTTCTCCCCGATGACGCCCCGCGCGATCTGCGTGTCGACGAAATCGTAGGCGGACTCGCACAGGTTCTGGATGCCGCGGGGTATGATCCTAGCTTGACGGAAACCCAGCCAGAAGATCACGCCGACGAAGAGGGCCGCAAAGATCGTGAGTCCGGTGGCCTTGTTGAGGTAGAGGTTGACCGAACCGATGTGGATGTCAAACCAGTGCGGGGTCTGGAAGACCTCCTTCGTGGGCCCCTTGAAGCCCTCATCAGCGAGGACCGGCACGACTGACACCTCCATGATCGATTAGGTAAGGCACGCACGGCCCAGTGAGCTTGCCGTGCCGGCGGCAGATTGCCCCCACCCTACCGGGTTCGCACGACACGCCCGCACCGAAGAACGACTTGTAGTCAACCGGCGTTAGCGCATCGAGGGACGCCCCGGCGCACCCGAACCCTGACGGGTGTCGACCGCCCGACGTCCTGTTGACCGCGATACTATCCACACCCACACGCTGCAGGCACGAACTCGCTTCGAGGTTCATCCTGCCTCACGCGCACGTTGTCCTCGGGTTTCGCTCCGTTGATGACGATTCCACATTGCGTGACCACCTTATGACGTCCCGTTCGGCCTGTCGTCCGATCGCAGGCCGCCGATCGGACCGGTGGCGGGACAGCCGCGGGACGCTGCCGTCTCACCCTCCCTCCGGCTCCCGCCGGCTTGCACCTACTCTCGCCGACCACATCCCCGTCGTCGATGACCACCGAGGTCATGACGAGCGGGCGCAGCGGTTGCCGCAGGTCGTTCGCCGCGATATTCCCGGTGGCCGGTGGGATCGCGGCCAATCGGGCCGGCGGCGCCCGTCGATCAGACCGGCAACACCATCGAACAGCCAGCAATGCCCGGCAACCAGGTCCCTCGGGAGGGAAGGATCCGGTCCATTCGGAACGGCGCCGCCGGGACCATCGGAACGGAACGACGGGACGACTGCCCATCTGCCAACAAATGGGGCATTGCTCCCCTGATCGACCGGGCTAACGGCGGGTCAGACGATAGATCACGAGGTACATCGCCGCGGCGATGCCAACTCCCAGCCCAATCGGCAGGAACAACGCCCGAAACCCGAACAGGCGATCAGCGCCGAATCCCACCAGACCCCAGAACGCCAGTCCCGCGGTCAGGGTTCCGAAGATGTTCCAGGCCTCACCGGGATGCTGTGTCCGCCCCGGCGGCCCGGCCGGGCCCGCGGGCCGCCGCGCCCCCTGGGCCGGTCCGCCACGCTCGTTCCCGCGCTGGTGAGCCTGGCGACGGACCCCACCTGGACCGGAGCTCTTTCCCGCCCGACCGACATCCGTACGGTCGGCACCCGTACGGTCGGCACCCGCGGGGCCGGCACGGCCAGGGGTAACGCCGTCCGGCCGAGGTTGGCCGCCACCGGCACCTTCGGGCCCGCAGCGACCGCCGGCCGGCTCGGCCCGGTTCCGGTCCGCGCCGTCGCCGCCGCCGGCGGCGGAGCCGGTCGTCATCGGGCGGGTGGGCGGCGGCGGGCCTCGAAGGCCCCGGGTTGCTCCGGGTCGTAGAAGGGCACCCGGGTGTGGGTGGCGACCCACAGCTCGGCGCCGATCCACGCGAAAACCCCGGCGAAGATCGACCAGGCGAACGACGGAAGGTCGAGCGTGTCGGTGTCCTGGATCGACAGCAGCACCCCGCCCAGAATGGCAATCTTCAGCGCGTAGGTGCCAAGAGCCGCCGGCAACAGGTGCTGCGGCGCGCGCCGCGCGACCGCGCCAACGGCGAGTTTCGAAATGCTGAAGAACGCCACCACGATGGCCAGACCCACCAGAACGCTCACCACCGCGGTGCCCCCGCGCACCGCGGCGGAAATCCCGACGGCGGGCAATGCGAGCAGCGCGGTGATCAGCACTCCCAGCCGGATCACGCGGGCCGCCGGCACGATCATGCCTTCGCCGACTTCTGTGTGCTGACCAGCAGCGCGAGCAGAGCCGCGAGCCCTACCCCGACAGTGGCGACCAGGATGGGCAGTGGCGAGGCCGAGAACGACGCCGCGACCCCGCCGAAACCGACAAGAGCCGCCCAGAAATACATGAACAGAACCGCCCTCACGTGCGAGTTACCGATCTCCAGCATGCGGTGGTGGAGATGCATCTTGTCGGCCGCGAACGGGGACCGACCCGCCCGGGTCCGCCGGATTACCGCCAGACCCAGATCCAGAAACGGAACCGCAAGCACGGCCAGCGGGATCGCCAGCGGGATCAGGGACGGATAGGACCGGGAGGGTCCAGCGTATCCCCCGTAGGCCACCTGGCCGGTGACGGAGATCATCGACGCGGCGGACAGCAGGCCGATGAGCATCGAACCCGAATCCCCCATGAACAGCCGGGATGGATTGAAGTTGTGCGGCAGGAAGCCGATACACACCCCGGCGGTGACCGCGGCCAGCAGCGCGGCTGGAGACGCGCGGTAGAACCCGTCGATCACCGCGATCTCGTAGGCGAAGTAGAACGTGGCCAGCGACGCGATCGCCGCGACCCCGGCGGCCAGTCCGTCCAGACCGTCGATGAAGTTCATGGCGTTGACCAGCACCACCGTCGCCAGGATCGACAGCGGCACCGCCGTCTCCGGGCCGAGGCTCAGCGTGGTCTCGCTGTCCCGGTTGATCGCGAACGACCACTGGACGCCGAGCAGCACCATGATCCCGGCGGCGGTGAACTGGCCGGCGAGCTTGGTCAGCGAGTCAAGCTCCCACCGGTCGTCGGCGACGCCGAGCAGGCAGATCAGCGTCCCGGCGACCAGCACCGCCCGCGTCTCGGACCAGTCCTGCGAGACGACGGACAGGAACGGCAGCCGGTCGGCCACCTCCAGACCCGCATACAGCCCGGCGAGCATCGCGAGCCCGCCGAGGCGCGGAGTCGGCGTGACGTGCACATCCCGGGCGCGGACCCCGGCGACGGCGCCGATCCGCAGGGCGAACGCCCGGGCCAGCGGGGTGGCCAGGAAGGTCACCGCCGCCGAGACCACGAAGACGAGCAGGTACTCGCGCACCGTTCCGGAATCTCCCACCGCTGGGCATGGACCTGTCGAACATGCGGCCGGCAAACCTTCAGCCCGCCAATGTGGATCTGACGAATGTGCGGGTGGCGAACCCACTCCTGGCGATCACGGATCGAATCGGATCGGATCCGTGATCAGCTCGGATCGGCGCCGGGTGCGGCCTAGGGACGCGGGTAGGCCGGGTACCGGCCGACAAGCGCGGACACCGCTGCGGCGACGTCGCCCGCGGCCCCGGGATCGCGCACCGCCCGGCCGATCAGCGTGGCGATCTCCTTCATCTCGCCCTCGCCCATCCCCTGCGTGGTCACAGCCGGCGTGCCGACCCGGATACCCGAGGAGATCGCGGGCGGCTGCGGATCGAACGGGATCGCGTTCTTGTTCAGCGTGATCCCCGCCGCGTCGCAGCGACCTTCCGCATCCCGCCCGCTGACGCCGAGCTCGCGCAGATCAAGCAGGGCGAGATGGGTATCGGTCCCGCCGCCGACCGGCCGGAAGCCCTCGGCGACCAGCGCCTCGGTCAACGCCTGCGCGTTGGCGACGACCTGGCGGGCGTATCGCGCGTAGTCCGGCGTGGCCGCCTCACGTAGCGCCACCGCCTTCGCCGCCACAGCGTGCATGAGCGGACCGCCCTGGCTGAACGGGAACACCGCCTTGTCGATCCGGCTGGCGAGTTCCTCCCGGGAAAGGATCATCCCGCCGCGGGGGCCGCGCAGCACCTTGTGCGTGGTGAAGCTGACGACGTCCGCGTACGGCACCGGGCTCGGGATCGCGCCGCCGGCGACCAGGCCGATGAAGTGGGCCGCGTCCACCATGAGCCACGCGCCGACCTCGTCGGCGATCGAGCGGAACGCGGCGAAGTCGATCAGTCGCGGATAGGCCGTAGCCCCACAGATGATCATCTTGGGTCGATGCTGGCGGGCCAGGTCGCGGACCTGGTCGTAGTCGATGAGCTCGGTGTCCTCTCGCACGCCGTAGGCCACGACGTCGAACCATTTACCCGAGAAACTCACCTTGCTGCCGTGGGTGAGATGTCCGCCATGAGGCAGCGACATCGCCAGCACCGTATCCCCCGGCGTCAGCAGCGCCGCGTACACCGCGAAGTTCGCCGAGGCACCCGAATGCGGCTGCAAATTGGCGTGTTCCGCGCCGAACAGCTCCGTCGCCCGCGCGATGCCGATCTCCTCGGCCCGGTCCACCACCTGGCATCCGCCATAGTAGCGCCGGCCAGGATATCCCTCGGCGTACTTGTTCGACAGGGTTGAGCCCAGCGCGGCGAGGACCGCGGGTGAGGTGAGGTTCTCGCTCGCGATGAGCTGCAATCCGCCCCGCAGCCGGGCCAGCTCGTCGAGCACCACCTCGGCGATCTCCGGATCGGTGCCGGCAAGCTCGTCGAAGTCGGGGCCCCAGAACGGGGTGCTCATGGCGTCGCTACCTCCCTGTGCTCAGCCGTCCCTGGGCTGCGCCGTGCTCTGGCCATGACGGGCAACTCCCGCTCGACCTCACATCTGGCCCGGGTCTCGTGCCCGCTCGGCGTGCGTACCCTCCGATGCGCGACCAATGCTCCTCCCCTCCCAGCCGCTGCTCCACTCGCCCCACCTCCTGGGCCGGTCCCACTTCCAGCCGGTCCCACCTCCCAGGCCGTCCCACCCGCAGCGACATCCGCGCCGGGATGACACCGGCGCCGCCGCGGAGCCCGGACAGAGCAGGCCGCGGCTCAGGGGGCGGCGGGCTCGCGAACCAGGGGGAGGACCTCACGCAGGGCGTCGAGGCCGATGGCGCCAGCGCGCAGGACGACGGGGAACTCGCCGGTGCAGTCGACGATCGTGGACGGGGTGGCGGCCGCGCACGGCCCGCCGTCCAGGTAGACCTCGGCCGCGCCACCGAGCTGGGCGACCGCATGATCGGCGGTGGCGGCGGGCGGCTGGCCGCTGATGTTCGCACTGGACACGGCCATCGGACCGGTCCGGCCGAGGAGCTCGATGGCCACGGGGTGCAACGGCATGCGGACAGCGACCGTGCCGCGAGCGTCACCCAGATCCCAGCGCAGCGACGGGATGTGCCGGACCACGACCGTGAGCCCACCCGGCCAGAAGGCCTGGATCAGGTCCCGGACCTGCGGAGTCATCCGGTCGATGAGGCCATCCAGGGTGCGCCAGGCACCGATCAGGACGGGGACGGGCATGTCCCGGCCGCGTCCCTTGGCGGCAAGCAGCGAGGCCACCGCCGCCGAGTCGAAGGCGTCCGCGCCCAGCCCGTACAGGGTGTCGGTGGGCAGCACGACGAGCTCGCCGCGGCTGACAGCGGCCACCGCCGCGTCCAGCCCCCGGGCCCGCTCGGCCTCGTCGGAGCAGTCGAAGCGCAGCATCACCCGTCCCTTCCCTCACCCGGCCGGACCATTCTGCCGGGGGCGAACCTGCCGGTGACGAACCGGTCCCGACCGGCCAGGTCGGTGTGATCAGCCACGTCCGTCCAACGCCCGTCGGCCCGCAGCAGCGCCGGCGCGCTCGTACCGTGGCCGTCAGCGTGCTCGACCACCAGCAGCCCACCGGGGCGCAGCAGCCCTGCGGCGAGCCGCACCACCGCGCGCACCACCCGCAGACCGTCCGGGCCACCCCACAGCGCCACCGCGGGGTCGTACGCACCGACCTCCGGTTCGACCGTGGCCCGGTCGGCGTCAGGAAGGTACGGCGGGTTGCTCACCACCAGGTCGACCGCCCCCATGAGCCGGGCGAGCGACGCCGGTGGCTCGGCGGTGACATCCGCCTCGTGCACGCGGACCGGCAGTCCGGTGGAGGTCACGTTACGGCGCAGCCAACCGAGCCCTTCGGGGTCCCGCTCGACCGCGTGCGCCTGGGCCCCCGGCACCTCGGTCGCCAGCGACAACGCGATCGCCCCGCTGCCCGAGCACAGGTCCACACACACCGGCCCGCCGGCGCCCCGTCCCGTCGCCTCGGTTCGCAAGGTGTCGATCGCCCAGCCTACGACGGACTCCGTCTCGGGGCGCGGGATGAACACCCCGGGGCCGACGGCGAGATCCAGGTAGCGGAATCCGGCGATCCCGGTCAGATGCTGCAACGGCTCACGGACGGCCCGGCGGCGCACCAGCGCGTCGAATTCCGCGGCGGCGTGCGCGGGCAGATCCTCCACAAGCACGAGCCGGGCGCGGCCGACGCCGAGGACGAACGCGGCCAGCTGCTCGGCGTCCGCCCGCGGACTCGGCACGCCGGCGGCGGCGAGCCGCTCGGTGGCCGCCGCGATCCGACCCGCCAGCCCTCGCTCGCGCCGCGCGGCCGTGCCCGGTGGCGAGGCTGGGGGCGGTGGCGTCGGCGGGATGGGCGAGGTTCGCGTGACCGTCGGCGAGGCCGGCGCGGGTGTCCCGGGCTCGTGCGTCGCCGGACTGGTCACGAGGCCGGCGCGGACAGCCGGGCCTCGAGGTCGGCGGCGGCGAGGGCGTCGAGCACCTCGTCGAGCTCGCCGTCGAGCACCTGGTCGAGGTTGTGGGCCTTGTAGCCGACCCGGTGGTCGCTGATCCGGTTCTCGGCGAAGTTGTAGGTGCGGATCCGTTCGGACCGGTCGACCGTGCGCACCTGGCTGGCCCGCGCGGCCGACGCCTCGGACTCGGCCTGTTCACGGGCGGCGCTCAGCAGCCGGGCTCGCAGGATCCGCAGCGCCGACTCCTTGTTCTGGAGCTGGCTCTTCTCGTTCTGGCAGGACACCACCAGACCGCTGGGCAGGTGGGTGATGCGCACCGCCGAGTCGGTGGTGTTGACGCTCTGCCCGCCGGGCCCGGAGGAGCGGAACACGTCGATCCGCAGCTCGTTCGGGTCGATCTCGACGTCGACGTCCTCGGCCTCGGGCAACACCAGGACACCCGCGGCGGAGGTGTGGATGCGCCCCGCCGACTCGGTCACCGGCACCCGCTGGACACGGTGCACCCCGCCCTCGAACCGCAGCCGGCCGTACACCCCCGGGCCGGCGTCGCTGCCGCGGGACTTCACCGCCACGCTCACGTCCCGGTAGCCACCCAGGTCGGACGGGTTCGCGTCGAGGATCTCGGCCTTCCAGCCGCGTCGCTCGGCGTACCGCAGGTACATCCGCAGCAGGTCGCCGGCGAACAGCGCCGACTCCTCACCGCCGGCACCGGCCTTGACCTCGAGGATCGCGTCGCGGGCGTCGTCCGGGTCGACCGGGACGAGATATGCCCGCACCCGCTCGTTGAGGCCGGCGAGCTCGGCGTCCAGATCCGCGGCCTCGCCGCGGAAGGACGGGTCCTGGGTCGCGAGCTCCCGGGCGGTCGTCAGGTCGCCGGACACCCGGTCGAGCTCTCGGGCCAGGTCCACGACCGGGGCAAGCTGGGCATAGCGGCGGCTCAGGGCACGGGCTCGCGCGGGATCATTGTGCACCGCCGGATCGGCGAGCTGCCCCTCGATCTCGGCGTGCTCCGCGACGAGTCCGTCGAGCGGGGACGTCATGCTGTCGGTACCTCTTCGCACGTCAGAATGTTCGATGACTCGGTCCCGGCGCGATGTGCGGCTTCGTTGTGTGGCACGGTGCTCGTTGTGTGGCACGGTGCTCGTTGTGTGGCACGGTGCTCGTTGTGCGGCACACGGTGCGGGAGGAACGGGCGGTCCTGGCCGCGCCACCAGCCCGGACCGGGACGCAAACGGCGCCCGCCCGGGGTCCGGACGGGCGCCGATACGTCGCTACTTCGCGCCGCCGACCTTCTCGCCGGGGCGCCGCCGGCCGAACCGGCGCTCGAACTTCTCGACCCGTCCGCCGACGTCCAGGATCTTCTGCTTGCCCGTGTAGAACGGGTGGCACTGCGAGCAGACCTCGGCGTTGACCACGCCGTTCTCCTTGGTGCTGCGGGTGGTGAAGGTGCTCCCGCAGGTACAGGTCACGGTCGTCTCGTGGTAAGTCGGGTGGATATCAGCCTTCATGGCCCCTCGTTTTCCGATGTGGCCGCCGGGTCGCCGTCCACGGTGTGGAGGGCGTGAACCGGAGCCGGTCTACGTGCCAGTCTGCCAGAGCCGAACGCCAAGGCCATGCCGACCGCCAAGGCCATGCCGACCGCCTGTGCGTCCTGCCGCGAGCAACGCCCCCACATCCCCGTGTGTTCCCGTCCACCCACGCCGGCATCCCGCGAGAGCGGCGGCCCGTCGCTTTCGTCCTGGGGCACCCAGCGCATCCGTCACGTGCCGTAGCCGGTCGTCAGGCGAGATCCTCCCAGGCAGGTCGCCGTGGGGGGCAAACGGGACACGAAAACCCCCACTGCGACCTCTGTCGATCTTCTACCCGCACGGCCTTCGAACCGCCGTCGCGGAGCGTGAGCTGGGCAGGCAGGTCAGTCCTGCGGTGGGGCTGTCTTGGAGATCTGCATGAGGAACTCGTAGTTCGTCCGCGTCTGCTTGAGGCGGTCGAGCAGAAGTTCCAGCGCCTGCTGGTTATCCCGGGTGTGCAGCACGCGACGCAGCTTGTGCATGATCGCGAGCTCGTCCGGGGCGAGCAGGATGTCTTCCTTCCGGGTGCTGGAGGCGTCGACGTCGACCGCGGGGAAGATGCGCTTGTCGGCGATCTTACGGTCGAGCTTCAGCTCGGCATTGCCGGTGCCCTTGAACTCCTCGAAGATGACGGTGTCCATGGTCGAACCCGTCTCGACGAGCGCGGTGGCGATGATGGTCAGCGAGCCGCCGTTCTCGATGTTGCGCGCCGCGCCGAGGAAGCGCTTCGGCGGGTACAGCGCCGTCGAGTCGACACCACCGGACAGGATCCGGCCCGACGCGGGCGCGGCCAGGTTGTAGGCGCGGCCGAGCCGGGTGATCGAGTCAAGCAGGACGACGACGTCGTGGCCGAGCTCAACCAGCCGCTTGGCCCGCTCGATGGACAGCTCGGCGACGTTGGTGTGGTCGGCCGGGGGGCGGTCGAAGGTGGAGGCGATGACCTCGCCCTTCACCGACCGCTGCATGTCCGTGACCTCTTCGGGCCGCTCGTCGACGAGAACGACCATGAGGTGGACCTCAGGGTTGTTGGTCGTGATCGCGTTGGCGATCGACTGGAGCACCATCGTCTTGCCGGCCTTCGGCGGGCTGACGATGAGCGCGCGCTGCCCCTTGCCCACCGGCATGACCAGGTCGATGACCCGAGTGGTCAGCAGATGCGGCTCGGTCTCCAGGCGCAGCCGATCCTGCGGGTAGAGCGGGGTGAGCTTGGTGAACTCCGGTCGACCGCGGGCCTCCTCGGGCTCCATCCCGTTGATGGTGTCGAGGCGGACGAGCGCGTTGTACTTGTCGCGGCGCTGCTCGCCCTCCTGCGGGGCCCGCACGACGCCGGTGATGGCGTCACCGCGGCGCAGGCCGTTGCGGCGCACCTGGGCGAGGCTGACGTAGACGTCGGTCGGCCCGGTCAGGTAGCCACTGGTCCGCACGAACGCGTAGTTGTCCAGGACATCCAGGATGCCGGCGACCGGAACGAGGACGTCGTCCTCGCGCACCAACGGCTCGTTTTCCACCGGGCCCGTCTGGCCGCCACGACCGCGGTTGCGGCCACGCTCACGGAAACGGCCCCGCCGGCTGCGACCGTTGAAATCGTCGTCGCTCTGGCTGCCCTGGCCGGCACGGTCGTTCTGGCCGGCACGATCGTTCTGACCCGCACGATCGTTCTGACCCGCACGATCGTTCTGACCCGCACGATCGTTCTGACCCGCACGGTCGTTCTGACCCGCACGGTCGGACCGACTGGGGCGGTCCCCAGACTGCCGGTCAGACCGGTCAGCACGATCACTGGGCTGACGATCGCCACGGTCGGCCCGCTCACTGCGGTCAGGACGGTCACTGCGGTCAGGACGGTCACTGCGGTCAGCACGGTCACCGGACTGGCGCTCGGCGCGGTCCCCGCCGGAACGACGGTCGGTGCCCTGACGCTCGTTGCCCCGCTCGCCGCTGTCGCCGCTGGACCGGGAGCCCTCACTCGAACGGCCCTCACCTGAACGGCCGTTGTCGGCGGAACGGTCCCGGCGGTCCTCGCGGGTCCGCGGGCCACCGTCGCTCTGGCGGCCGCCCGCGGGCGGGGTCTGCACGGGCGCCGCGGTGGCCTGGGCCGCACCCGACGGCCCCGCGGTACCGACGCCGGTCACGGCCGTGGGGGATGTGGTCGACGCGGGCGGGGCTGTCACGGCCGGAGTCGAACGCGCCTCGGCCGAGGCGTCGCCGCCGGACTCGGGCAGGGTCGGCTGCTCGGCCGCCGGGCTCGCCGCCGCACGGGAGGCACCACGGCGGGTGCGGGTGCGGGTCAGGGTGGCACCTGCGGCGGCATCCGCGCCGCGCCGCGCGGCGGGCGCGGGCGGGGCGCTGGCGGCACCGGCCGGGGCGGAAGCTGCGCCGGACAGCGCGGACGTGGCCGACGCCGCAACCGCCTCGGCGCCCTCCGACGCGGGCGCCACCGATCCGCCTGTGCTCTCGCTCTGGAGATTCTGGATCGCGGCGATGAGCTGCCCCTTGCGCAGCCGGCCGACCCCCGGGATCCCCATCGACTGCGCCATGGCCTGCAACTCAGGAAGCAGCATCGCCGAAAGGCCGGTGCCCTGCCGGCGCCGGCGGGTCACGCTCGCGCTCGCCGCCTCGGCAGCCCGGGCAGCGGAGTTCGCCCCCGCGCTGCCGCCGTCGTCCTCCGTGGTGGCGGGCGCGGTGGTGCGGGTGTCTGCGGCCGAGGCGACGGCCGTCGGCCCGCTCTCGTGGGGCGATGCAGGCGCCGCGTGCGCCGCAGACTCACGTGCGCTCTGTGGCAGCACGTTGGTGGTGTCGCTCAAGGTTTTCCTTCCCTGAAGGAACTGGCTCGACAGACGAGCCGGGCGTAGCGTGTGAACTTTCTTCGCCTGCACAGATGCCGGGTGAAGGGATGTACAGCACCGGATGGGCGAAAGTAGCGCCCGTCTACGGCGCCAGCGGCCGACTGCCGCGAGCGAACTCGCCGATCCCGCCCAGGTGTGCCGGTGTGGAGCCGAGGCAACGACGACGAGGCCGATACACCGGAGTCCCGAACCACGGTCCACCTGGCGAAGCCAGAGCGACACTGCGGGAGCGAGCACGCGCCGCGGTGGCAGCGGGTGCAGTCACCAGACTATCCAGCTGCGGACACCCCGGCAACAACCTTGAGGCGTCAGGACTTCCCGATGTGACACATAACCGGGCTCGGCGGGACGTCCGTACGATCGGATGCCCGAACGCTCACCGCCCATTATGCATGATCATCATTCCTTGCGCACCTCGATAACCTCGGCTCCTCTGCGGTCGACAGCGAGCGGCAGCACCGAGAACCCGCTGGTCACGACATCGGCGGCCAGCACCGCCTGCTGCCTGCCCACCGCCAGTGCCAGCACCGAAGGTCCGGATCCCGACAGGGTCGCGGCGATGCCGAGGTCCCGCAGCCGGCCGACCAGCTCCCCGGCGGCCCCGGCAGTGGGTAGCCGGTAGGGCTGGTGCAGAAAGTCCTCGGTGGCCTGGAGCAGCACCGATGCCCGCGTGTCAGCAGCCGCGGGTTCCGCCGCCGACATCGCGAGCGCAAGCAGCGCGGCCCGGCCGACCGTGCGGGCCGCGTCGGCGAGCGGGACCCGCCCCGGCAGCGCCCCGCGGGACGCCTCGGTCGACTGGCGCAGCGCCGGGACGAACACCACCGGCCGGACCTGCTCGAACGGCTCCACCCGCAGACAGTCCGCACCGTGCGAGCCCGACCAGGCCACGGTGAAACCGCCGGCCAGCGCGGCGGCGACGTTGTCCGGATGGCCCTCGATCTCGTCCGCCAGCCGCAGCATCCAGCCGGCGGCGGCATCACCAGGGCCGGCCGCCTCACCCGACCTGGCGAGCGGGTCGTCGGCGCCGCACAGGGCAGCGGCGGCGGCGATGCCGGCGACGATCGCCGCGGCCGACGAGCCGAGTCCCCGCCCGTGCGGAATCCGGTTGACGCAGCGCAACGCGAGGCCCGGCTGCGGCCGGCCGAGCACGTCGAAGGCGGCGCGGATCGCCCGCACCACCAGATGTGTCTCGTCCTGGGCCACGGCATCCGCGCCGACGACCTCCACGGTCAGACCGGTGGTGGTCAGTTCCACGTCGACCTCGTCGTGCAGGCCGAGAGCGAGCCCGAAGGCGTCGAAGCCGGGCCCAAGGTTCGCGCTGGTCGCGGGCACCCTGACCCGCACCCGCCCGGGCAGGCCACGCCCGCCGGCCGCATCGGCCACGCCCGCGCGGGACGTCACGAGGTGGGCAGCCCGAGCGCCTCGGCCGCGCCGGCGACGGTCGGTCGGATCGTCTCCGGCCGCGCCGCCCCGCTGATCGCCCAGTCGGGATCCTTCAGACCGTTGCCGGTGACCGTGCACACGACCCGTGACCCGGACTCGATCCGGCCGTCAGCTCGCGCCATCAGCAGACCGGCGATGCTGGCGGCGCTGGACGGCTCGACGAACACGCCCTCCCGGTGCGCGAGCAACCGGTAGGCGGAAAGGATCTGCCGGTCGTTGACGGCGTCGATGAGGCCGCCGGAGGAGTCCCGCGCATCGACGGCGAACTCCCAGGATGCCGGGTTGCCGATCCGGATCGCCGTGGCGATCGTCTGCGGTGCGGCCACCACTTCGCCGCGCACGATGGGTGCCGCACCCGCGGCCTGGAACCCGCACATCCGGGGCCGGCCGGACCCGGTGAGCGCGTCCTGCTCGGTGTAACCCCGCCAGTAGGCGGTGATGTTGCCGGCGTTGCCGACCGGCAGGCAGTGCACGTCGGGCGCCCGCCCGAGCGCATCGATGATCTCGAACGACGCCGTCTTCTGCCCCTCGATGCGAAACGGGTTCACCGAGTTGACCAGGGTCACCGGGGAGGTGTCGGCGAGTCCGCGGGCGACCTGCAGACAGTCGTCGAACGAGCCGTCAAGCTGCAGCAGCCGCGCGCCGTGCACGAGCGCCTGGGCAAGCTTACCCAGAGCGATCTTGCCGCTGGGGACGAGCACCGCACAGGTGATGCCGGCCCGGGCGGCATACGCGGCGGCCGACGCCGAGGTGTTGCCGGTGGACGCGCAGATCACCGCCTGCGAGCCCGCGCCGACGGCGAGGCTCAGCGCCACCGTCATCCCCCGGTCCTTGAACGAACCGGTCGGATTGGCCCCTTCGACCTTGAGATGAACCTCACATCCGGTCAGCTCGGAGAGATGGGGTGCTGGCACCAATGGGGTACCGCCCTCCAGCAGGGTGATCACCGGAGTGTCCGCATGAACCGGCAACCGGTCGCGGTACTCCTCGATGACGCCCCGCCAGGGCCGGAACGACCCCAGCCCTCCCACAGGCGGCCCAGCCCCTCCGGACGGCCCAGCGTCCGCGGACGTCGGGACGCCGCTCGACGACCCACTTCCCGCAGGCGGCACGGCCTGCGCGGACGGCCCGAGCGCGGACGCTCCACCTGTGGTGGACGACACATCGACCGTGGACGACGTGATCACGGCTCACCTCCCTCGACCCGCAGCACCCCGGACACCGCCCGCACCTCGGCGAGGCCACGCAGCTCCTCGACGGTGGCGGACAGCGCCGCGTCCGGCGCCGCATGCGTCACCAGGACCAGGCTCGCGTCGTCGCCGCGGCCTTCCTGACGGACGCTTCTGATGGACACATCGTGACGCGCGAAGGCACCGGCGACCGCCGCGAGCACGCCGGTCTTGTCGGTGACGTCGAGGTTCACGTGGTACCTCGTCACGGTACGGCCCATCGGCAGCACGGGCAGGGCCGCGTAGGACGACTCACCTGGGCCGCTCCGTCCGGCGATGCGGTTGCGCGCGACCGCGACCACGTCACCGAGCACGGCCGACGCTGTCGGCGCGCCACCGGCGCCCTGGCCGTAGAACATCAGCTGCCCCGCCGCCTCCGCCTCGACGAACACGGCGTTGAACGCCTCGCGCACCCCGGCCAGCGGGTGCGTGCGCGGGATCATCGCCGGATGGACGCGGACGCTGATCCCCTCGGACTGCGCCGAGCGCTCGGCGACGGCCAGCGCCTTCACGGTGCACCCGAGCTCCCGGGCGCTGGCGATGTCGGCGGCGGTGACGTCCCCGATGCCCTGGCGGTAGACGTCGTCGATCGTCACCGGGGTGTGAAAGGCCAGTTGGGCCATGATCGCGGCCTTGGCGGCGGCGTCGAAGCCGTCGATGTCGGCGGACGGATCGGCTTCGGCGTACCCGAGCGCACCGGCCTCGGCGAGCGCCTCGGAGAACGACGCACCGGTCTCGTCCATCCGGGTGAGCACGAAGTTGGTGGTGCCGTTGACGATTCCGAGCACCCGGCGGACTCGGTCGCCGGCCAGGCTCTCGCGCAGCGGCCGGATCAGCGGGATCGCCCCACCGACGGCCGCCTCGTAGTAGAGGTCGGTGCCGCCGGCGGCGGCCGCGTCGTGCAGCAGGGCGCCGTGCGAGGCCAGCAGGGCCTTGTTCGCCGTCACCACGGGTTTACCGGCGTTCAGGGCGGCGAGCATCCACGCGCGGGCCGGCTCCACCCCACCGACGACCTCGATGACCAGGTCGACGTCGTCGCGGGCGACGAGCGCGGCGGCATCCCCGGTGAGCAGCGCGGGGTCGACCTCGGGGTCGCGGACCCGCTCGGGCCGGCGCACCGCGATGCCGACCAGGCGCAACGGCTCACCGACCCGGGCGGCCAGATCGTCCGCGCTGGTGCGCAGCAACCGGACGATCTCGGTGCCGACCACGCCGCAGCCGAGCAGAGCGAGGTTCATCGTCCCGCCCCAGAGCCGGCCGAGTTCGCCGCGGGCGCCGAACTGCCCGCGGGCGGCGAGGCGCCCGCATGCCCCACATTCACCTGATTCCCCGAATTCGCCGAGTTCGCCGTGCCCGCGAAGTCCGCCTCCGCGGTCGAGGCCACCGTAGTCGTCAGGTCCGACAACTCGGCCGGATCGACGTCGAGGCGGAGCAGGTCGTCCTCGGTCTCCCTGCGGACGATCACCCGGGCGGACCCGTCACGCACGGCGATGACCGGCGGGCGGGGCACATGGTTGTAGTTGCTCGCCATCGACCGGTGGTAAGCGCCGCTGGCGGGCACGGCCACGAGGTCACCGGGGCGCACATCGTCCGGCAGCGCGACGTCGTGCGCGACGACGTCGCCGGACTCACAGTGCCGCCCCACCAGGGTGACGACATGCGTGCTCGGCGCGCCGGGCCGGGAGACCAGGCGAGCGGTGTAGCGGGCGTCGTAGAGGGAGGTTCGGATGTTGTCGCTCATCCCGCCGTCGACGCTGACGAAGGTGCGCAGGCCGGGCAGCTCCTTGACCGTGCCGACCTCGTAGAGCGTCACCGTCGTCGAGCCGATCAGCGCCCGGCCAGGCTCCACGCCGAGCCGCGGGACGGCCAGACCCGCGGCGGCGCATTCCTTGCCGACGACGGCAAGAAGCCGCTCGGCGAACTCGTCCACCTCGAGTGGGGCGTCCTCGCTGGTGTAGGCGATGCCGAGGCCGCCACCGAGGTCGAGCTCGGGTAGTTCGAGGCCGTGGTCGTCGCGGATGCGGGCGAGCAGGCCGACCATGCGGTGCGCGGCCAGGCCGAAGCCGGCAGTGTCGAAGATCTGCGAGCCGATGTGGGCGTGCAGGCCGACGAGCTCAAGGCTCTCGGTGGCCAGCACTCGGGCCACCGCCTCGGCCGCCGACCCGTCGGCGAGCGAGAACCCGAACTTCTGGTCCTCCTGACCCGTGGAAATATAGCTATGGGTATGCGCTTCAACGCCTGGAGTGACGCGGACGAGCACCCGCTGACGCACCCCCGCCTCAGCGGCGAGAGCGGCGAGACGGTCGATCTCGACGAAGCTGTCGAGGACGATCCGCCCGACCCGATAGTCCAGCGCCGCCCGCAGCTCGCCGACCGACTTGTTGTTGCCATGAAAGATCAGCCGCTCGGCCGGGAATCCCACTGAACGCGCCACGGCCAGTTCGCCACCGGTGCACACGTCAAGGCACAGGCCCTCGTCCTCGACCCAGCGGGCGACGGCCCGACACAGAAACGCCTTGCCCGCGTAATAAACATCACAGTCGGCGAACGCCCGGTGCCAGGCCGCGGCACGCGCACGGAAGTCGGCCTCGTCCAGCACGAATGCCGGCGTGCCGAACTCGGCGGCAAGCATGTCCGCCCGCACCCCGCCGACGCGCAGCACCCCGTCCGGGTCAATCCGGGCCGTGGCCGGCCAGAGGTTCTCCTCCAGGCCGGCCGCCGGCCCCGCCACGGTGGTGGGTTCGGTCTCGCTCATCTCGTCTCCGCCAACCTTGCCGAGCCGGCCGTCCATACCCGGCCTGGGTTCCTGACGCACGCGCCTCACATCCGATCGGGGGCACTCACGCCGAGCAGCGCGAGGCCGTTCGCGAGCACCACCTGCGTGGCCGCGGCCAGCAGCAGCCGGGCGCCGGTGAGTGGGCCGGCCGGTTCGTCCCCCTGCGGGAGTACCCGGCAGGCGTCGTAGAACCGGTGGTAAATCCCGGCGAGTTCCTCGAGGTACCGCGCCACCCGGTGCGGACCGCGCAGGCTCGCCGCCGCGTCGACGACCCGCGGGAACTCCCCGAGGGACCGCAGCAGGTCGACCTCGCGCGAGTGGTTCAGCAACGCCACGTCCGCGCCCTCGGGAGACAGCACGAGCCCGAGCGCCTCGGCGTTGCGCAGCAGCGAACTGATCCGGGCGTGCGCGTACTGCACGTAGAAGACCGGGTTGTCGCTGGTCTGCCGGGAGATCAGGTCCAGGTCGAGCTCTAGGGACGAGTCGTGCGACACCCGCACCAGCGAATAGCGCGCCGCGTCGACCCCGACCGCGTCGACCAGGTCGTGCAGGGTGAGGAACGTCCCGGCCCGCTTGGACATCTTCACCGGCTCACCGCCGCGGGTCAGCGACACCATCTGCCCGATGATGACCTCGAGGTTGACCTCCGGATCATCCCCGAAACAGGCCGCGATCGCCTTCAGTCGGCCGATGTAGCCGTGATGGTCGGCACCGAGCAGGTAGACGGCCTTGTCGAAACCTCGGCCCCGCTTGTCGCGGTAGTAGGCGGCATCGGCACAGAAGTACGTCCCCTGGCCGTCGCTCTTGACGAGAACCCGGTCCTTGTCGTCGCCGAAGTCGGTGGTGCGCAGCCAGACCGCGCCGTCAGCGTCGAAGACATGGCCCTGCGCCCGCAGATCGTCGACGGCCTTCGCCAGCCCACCGGCGTCGTGCAGCGCCTTCTCGGACGCCCACGTGTCGAAGTGGACGCCGAAGCCCTCCAGGGTGCTACGAATCTCGGTCAGCATCAGCGTGAGGCCATGGTGGGCGGCGACGGCGAGCGCCTCGTCCGGCGGCAGCTCGAGCAGGTCCGGCCGCTCGGCGAGCACCGCTGTCGCGATCTCCGCCACGTACGCCCCATGGTAGCCGTCCGCCGGGATCTCCCGCCCCGCCGCCGCTGCCAGCACCGACGCACCGAACCGGGCGATCTGCACCCCGGCATCGTTGACGTAGTACTCCCCGCCCACCGCGTACCCGGCCGCGGTGAGGATGCGCACCAACGCGTCCCCCACCGCCGCCCAGCGCGCCGAGGCGAGCGTGACCGGCCCGGTCGGGTTCGCGCTGACGAACTCCAGGTTGATCCGCACGTCCCGCGGCTTCGGCGCATGACCGTACTCGGCGCCCGCCCGCAGCACCCGGCGGGCCACCTCGCCCAGCGCCGCCCCGGCCAGCGTGACGTTCAGGAACCCCGGCCCCGCGATGTCGACCCGCGCGACGCCGTCGGTGGCCGCAAGCCTGCCGGCCAGCACCTCGGCGACCGCGCGGGGCGCTCGTCTGGCGGCCTTGGCGAGCTGAAGTGCCACGGGCGTGGCGTAGTCCCCGTGGTCGGGGTTCTTCGGTCGCTCCACCGTGACAGTGGTCGGCACCGGCACGTCCAGGTCGCCGTCGGCCACCGCGCGGCCAATGGCCGCCACGATGGCGTCAGCGAGATCGGCAGGGGTCATGCCGCGATGCTATCGGCGCGCCGACACCGCATGGCCGGCGCGACGCCAGCGGACACTTCAGACGGTCTGACCCTCGGCGAGCTTCTGAACCACCGTGATGAGCTCGTCCGGGTCGAACGGCTTGGTGAGGTAGTAGTCCACGCCGATCCGCGAACCACGGCGGACGTCGGCCTCCTGCGCCCGGGCGGTCAGCATGATCAGCTTGATTCCGGCCGTGGCCGGGTCCTCACGCAGCTGCGCGGCCACGTCCCAGCCGTCCATCCGGGGCATCATGATGTCCAGAGTGATCACATGGGGAGCCACCTCACGCACCACCTCCAGCGCGTCGACACCGTCGACGGCCGTGTGCACCTCGAATCCTTCCAACTCGAGGTTGACAACCACTAGCTGACGGATCACCGCGTCGTCATCGACAACGAGGACCCTGGGGGCGGCGGCGTACACACCCGGCAGCTTACGGCCCACCCGGACACGCGACCCACGGTTCCCACCTGGTAACGTGTGATCCGTCAGCCCCGAGCCCCCGTAGCTCAGGGGATAGAGCACCGCCCTCCGGAGGCGGGTGCGCAGGTTCGAATCCTGCCGGGGGCACGCGCCGGGATTCCATGCTCGCCGCTTTTGGCGGCTTCGGATCGGCCGCGATGTTGCCCGGGGGGCCTAGCCCCCCGGACCCCCGAGTTCCTGGGTCCGGTTACCGGGGCACGCCGGGACTCCACGCTCGCCGCGGGATTGCATGCTCGCCGCTTTTGGCGGCTTCGGCGTTGCCCGGGGCCCGGGGCTTTTCTCGCGGATCATGATGGTCCATCACAGCAGACCGGCTGGTTCTGCCCGATCCCCGGTCGGGCTCGGACCACGTCCGACGTCCTCGGCGGCACACGCACCGTCCGGCATACCGCGTGGCCGGTGGCGCATGATGCCCCTGCCGTCACCGTCAGCTCCGGTCGTGACGACCAGCGAGCCCTCTCCCCAGCACCGACCCGCCACCGCCTCCCCGCCGCTGCGCGTGACGACGGATCGGCCCCGGAAAACCTTCATGTCGCTTCTACAGGGTTACGAAGGGACAAAACAGGCAGCAAACCCGGTAGAAGCGACATCCCTGCCCATCAGCAACGCCACCACCCCCGAAAAACATCACGGACAGCGAGATTCGCTGGGTGCAACGGCTGAGGTGGGTGTCGGGGATGGCGCCGGTGTGTTGGTCGGCGTTGGGCTGCAGGCCGGCGAGTTCGACCGATAGCCAGCCGGAACATCCGCGAACGCCGCCAAGGGCCGCCCGGGCCGGTCAGATGGGTGTTGACGCGGGCACGCAGTCCTTCGACGTCGTGTCGGACTTGTTCAGCGGTCTCCTACGCCCGGGTCGTCGTCCGCGAACAGCTCGCCGCCCGCGGCCATCCCCTGTCCTGAAACGGTGCCCGGTTCGGCCGACATCCGGGCTTTGTACGCTCGCCACCATGGGTGTGGGTGACGAGGCGGCCGGGACCAGTGCGCGGACCGTCGCCGCGCCGGAACTGCTGATCGTCGCCGACAGCGTCGCGTGGCGGGCCTGGCTCGACGTGAACGAGGACGTCTCCGACGGCGTCTGGCTGGTCCTGGCCAAGAAGGGCACCACGTCGCCGACGTCGTTGCGCTACGACCTCGCACTCGAGGAGGCGCTGTGCAGCGGCTGGATCGACGGGCAGAAGAAGAGCCTGGACGCCGCCACCTTCCAGCAGCGCTTCACCCCGCGCCGTAAGGCCTCACTGTGGTCGGAGCGCAACACCGTCCTGGTGGCGCGACTGATCGAACAGGGCCGGATGCGGCCCCGGGGGCAGGCCGAGATCGAGCGCGCGAAGGCGGACGGGCGCTGGGACCGGGCCTACCCGGGGGCGGCGAAGGCCCAGATCCCCGACGACCTGGCGGCCGCGCTGGCGGCGTCCCCAACGGCCGGCTCGGCGTTCGCCGCGCTGAACGGCGCCGATCGCTACTCCGTCCTGCACCGCCTGCTGACGGCATCGAACCCGGCGACCCGCGCCACCCGGCTGACAGCCCTGCTCGCGACGCTGGAAAGCGGTGGGCCTGTCTCACCGCGGTGATGGCCAGTAGCTCAAGATCTGTACAGTTCGGGAATGATCGCGCAGCTGACGGAGGCCAGATGGCTCTGCGAGACGCTCGGCGAGATCTTCTGCCTCACCTTCGTCCGTGGAGTCGATGCCGCTGAGGTACTCCGCCGGATGGGCGGCTACCCGGACACCTTCACCGAGCTGAGCCCCGAGGAGATCTTCGAGCGGCAGACCTCGTACCTCGCCGGCTACCCGCGGATCGCCGGTGCCGTCGAGCTGGCCGGGTGGACCGTGGTCCTCGAACCTAACGGGTTCGCCGGGGTCGGAACGCTCCTGGCCGCCGTCTCCCAGGGCACCGAGGCGGTGGCCGTGCTTCGCCACGACTACGCCTACCCGCGCTTCGCCTACGCCGTCGACGGGACGGTACTGACGGCCTTCGACCCCGGCCGGATCGACGAGGTGACGGGAACCGGGACCGGTCGGCTCGGCGCCCACCTCGAGCAGGTCAGACGTGCCCCCGTCGATCAGAGCCCGGACGGCGGCGGAGCCGCACGCGATGCCACCCGCGCCGTTGTGCTCGCCGGTCTCGTCACGGGTGTCCTGCCGCCGCCGAACGCCCTGTCCGGCCCCATGCTGACGGCCCAGTTCGAGCCGTGGTTCACCAGCGCCGCGCCAGAGGACGGCGGCCTGTCGATGAGCGTGGCGGTGCGTGACCCGCAGCAGGTCGCCCTTCTGATCGACGCCGTCTCCGCCGCCTCGCCGGCCGCGAAACGCGCCACGGCGGTCGCCGAGGTCTGGCGCATCGCCGATCATCTCGGCGTCGCCGGTACACCCGGCCTCCGCAAGGCACTCGCCGACGCGGAGGCCGGCCGTTTCCACCGGATCACAGCGTCGTCCCCGCTCGGTCTGGAGGTACGCGCCTGGCTGCGGCGTGCGTCGACGGCGAGTGGGTCACGCAACGATCCGACGGCCCCGTGGATGACGGAAGCCGAACGCCTTCGCAGCAACCTGTTCGGCTGGCTGGCCCAAGCCCTGCGCGGCGCGCTGTACCCGGATCCGGACGTCGCCGTGCGAACAGCGCTCTACGCCCTGGGCGTGAGCCTGCCCGCCCTGTCCGATCCACAGGCCTACGCCGCCGCGCTGTCCCATCTCCGCTCCTCGCTGTCGGCGGATGGTTGTCCGGCTTGATGGGCCATCTGGCGCTCGATCTCGGTGACAGCGCCGTGGCTCACGCGCACTGCCTGACGGCGTGGCAGCTCGCCTCGGAGTCCGGCGACACGAGGCTGGGCGCGTGGGTCCGAGGAACACAGGCGATGATCGCCTTCTACGCGGGTGACGCAGCGGACGCGCTTCGCTATGCCTTGGCCGGTCTGGACATCGCCCCGCGGAATTCCTTCATCCAGACTCGACTCCTCGCGCAGCAGGGACGAGCCCACGCGCGTCTGGGCGACGCCGACGGGGTCAGCGTCGCGTTCGCCCGCGCGGAGGACTCCTTCGAGTCGGTGACGGAGAAGGCGTCGCACAGCATCTTCTCCTTCACGGGAAAGGACGAGACAGAGGAGGGCAGGATCGGGATTCCCCTCTGGGGTTCAACCGTGCTTTGAAACGGCATCGCCTCCAAGCTGCCACATTTCATAGTTCCCACATTCTGCCGTGATCTCGGCCGCCGCCTGAGCCGCGGTGAAGAAGTCGTCGACCACAGGCGAGATGTGCGATGCCGCCACCGCGAGGCACACCTGGTCGGGCGCCAAATCCGGGACGGGGACATAGACGACGTCCGGACGTGAGTAGAACACGGTCGCCGAACGGGCCAGGAACGAGATGCCCCGGCCAGCCGCGACATGCTCGAGCGTTTCGTCCACCCCACGCACCAGGTACCCGGCGTTAGGGTGCGGGCGCCTGGTGGGCTGCGTGCTCGTGTCGGCATGCCAGACCAGCGGCTCGCCGGCCAGGTCGGCCTCGGTGATCTGCTCCTTGCCGGCCAATCGGTGGCTGACGGGCAGCACCGCCACCCGCGGCTCGGTGTACAGCGGGGTGACGCGCAGGCCGGCCTCGTCGATGGGCAGCCGCACATAGCCGACGTCGATGCGGCCGTCGAGCAGCATCGTGGCCTGGTCGTCCCATTCAATCCGCTGCACGTCCACGATCACGCTCGGGTGCCAGGTGGCGAACTGCCGTACCGCCGGGGTGACCGCGATGCCTGCCCGGAAGCCGACCATGAGCCGCTGGCTGCCCCGTGCGGCCACGGTCACCCGGCGGCGGGCCGCGTGCGCGGAGGCCAGCAGCGGGCCAGCGTCGGTCAGCAGCTGCCTGCCGGCGTCGGTCAGCACCACGCCGTGGCTGTCCCTTGTCAGCAGCGGGGTGCCGAGATCCTGTTCCAGCGCGCGGATCTGCCGGCTGAGTACCGGTTGCGCGATGTGCAGCTCATCGGCAGCGCGGCCGAAGTGCAGCTTGTCGGCGACGGCGACGAAGTAGCGCAACTTGCGCAGGTCCAGATCCATGGAGCCTCCCGGTCCGGCGATGCCTCCAGGGTATCGCCGCGGCTCAAAGAGGTCTTGGACACCCATTCAGGCCGATGGCAACCTCGAAATTGAAGCGCCGTCCAGGCGTGTCATTCGACGGCGCCGGCGACACAACCGTTGACAACGACGGGGTGGGCATGCCGTCCTATCCAACTCCAGAAAGCGGCACACCATGAGCAGCAGCATCAGCATCATCGGCGTGGGGGGCATGACCCGCGCCATAGGCGCCCGCGCGGTCGAGGGCGGCAACGCCGTCGAGGTCATCGGCCGCGACGCGGCCAAGGCCAGGGACCTGGCCGCCGCGCTCGGCGGCGGCGCCACGCGCGCCCGCTGGATGCCGGCGGCCTGGAGGTGGCGCGCTGGCTGGAAGGGGTGGGCCTGGTGATGATCAGCCTGGCCCGCCATGGCGTGGGGAACTTCGACTTCTCTCTCGGCGTCAACCTTTCCGGCTGAGCGCACCCCACCACGTTCTCTCGTCACATCACGTCAGTCGATCTACGGGACGAGAAGAACAGCCCCTCCACTTACCCTTACAAAAGGAGCAGTAGTGCGCGTATTCGTTGCTGGCGGGACCGGCCATTCCGGTTCGTACATCATCCCCGAGCTCATTGCCGCCGGGCACGAGGTCACCGGCCTGGCCCGGTCGGACACGGCTGCGGCGGCGGTGTCCGCGCTCGGGGCGAAGGTGCGTCGTGGCGACCTCCAGGATCTCGACGGGCTCAAGGAGGCGGCCGCGGATTCCGACGGCGTCATCCACGTCGCGCACAGGCAGGACCTGCTGCCGTCCGGCGGGATCGACGCCGTGGCCGCCGCGGAGCTCCCGATCATGCTCGCGTACGGTGAGGCACTCACGGAAACCGGAAAGCCGCTGGTCGTGGCGGGGAGCATCGGCTCGCCCGGGAACCTGGGCCGGCCGGCCACCGAGGAGGACCCGGCCCTACCCGGCGGCGATGAGTACAAGGGCACCCTGCGGGTTCGTAACGTCGTGGAAACCGCCGCAGTCGGCCTCGCCGAGCGGGGGGTGCGGTCCTCGGTCGTGCGGATTGCCAACATCGCGCACAGCACGACCGATCGTGCCGGCTTCCTCGTGCAGCTGATCGGGCTCGCGAAGGAGAAGGGCTTCGTCGGCTACCCTGGAGAAGGCACGAACCTGTGGAACGCCGTGCACGTCCGCGATGTCGCCTCCTTGTTCCGCTTGGCGCTGGAGAAGGGGCCGGCTGGCAAATATTGGCACGCGGTTGGGGACGGGGCCATCCCGCTCCGCGAGATCGCCGAGGCCATTGGCAGCCGGCTGGGCCTCCCCGCCGTGAGCATTCCCGCCGACGTACTGATGGTGCCGGGATACTTTGGGTTCCTCGCGAACATAGTCACGCAGAACTACCCGGCGTCCAACCTCATCACCCGCCGGACCCTCGGCTGGGAACCCGCTCAGCCCAGCCTGCTCGCCGGTTTGGACAACGGCCATTACTTCTCCGCCAGCTGACGACAAGGAACCCGATGACGACTGTGGGATTCATCGGAAGCGGCAACATCGGCATTACAGTCGCGCGGCTCGCGATCGACGCCGGGCACCAGGTCGTGCTCAGCAACTCGCGCGGTCCCGAACCGCTCGCGGACACAGCCGCGGAACTGGGGCCCCGAGCGTCCGCGGCGACGAGCGGGGAGGCCGCGGCGGCCGGTGACATCGTCGTGGTCGCGGTGCCGGTCAAGTCCTTCCCCAACCTGCCCGCCGCGCCACTGGCCGGGAAAACGGTCATCGACACGTGCAACTACGGCGCCGAACGTGACGGGCACATCCCCGAGCTCGACAGCAAGTCGCTCACCTCAAGCGAGCTGTTGCTGCGGTACATCCCAGACGCCATGCTCGTGAAAGCGTTCAATAACATCTTCTTCAAGCACCTGCTGTCACTCGCCCGCCCGGCGGGGGCGGCCGACCGCTCGTTCCTGCCGATCGCCGGGGACTCCGCGCGGGCGAAGGCGGCGGTGACCGAGTTCATCGAATCCATCGGGTACAGCGTGGCGGACACGGGACGGCTGGCCGATAGCTGGCGGCAGGCGACGGGCACCCCGGTGTGGGGGACCCCGTACGGGCCGTACTCGAACGAGAAGGGACAGCCGGTCGGCGAGTACGCCATCCGCGCGGCACTGGCCACCGCAGCGCGGTAACCGCAAGTTGGCGCGGGCCGCGGTATGGTCCGAGCGTGTGATGGCGATCGACCTGCGCCTCGGACTGGCTGACGACGTAGACGATCATTGGACCACCCTGTTACGAGGCAACGGGTCGACTCGATGCCCTTGCTGCGTTCCGCCGACCTCGCCGTGACGGCGTGCTGCGCGCGAGTGAGGTCTCAGGTGTCAACGTTGGCCGTGACCCGTGGTCGGTCTACGACGGTGACCCCGACGGGCAGTGCCGACGCGATGGCCACCACTCTGCTGGATGCTCACCACGCCGCGTGCGCCGCCCGCCAAGCCCGGCAGAACACGCTGACCCCGAGGTACTCGCCGAGATCCGTCACCACTACCTCGGCGCGCTCGCCCGCGGCGACACCGACGACCAAGGCCGGCGCGGCCCACTGGCGAACGACGCCCGGCGTGTCATAGCGCCGGGCGGTATCAACGTCCCAGATCTCCTCCTGCCGCACGGTGCCAGCGATTGCCCCGGGCATGGGCGCTGTCCATCGGTTTTGACGCCGGTCGATAGGCGGTGACGGACACTGGCCGCTTCAGGCCGAACGCTTGGCGATGAACACGAACTCACGCCCCGGGCGGTCCGGTGCCTCCCGCACGTCGAGGACTCTGTAACCGTTGGCGACCAGGCTTGATTCGACCTCGCCCCGGCCGCGGAACCGCAGGGTCGAGTCCGAGGTGACGACCACGCCGCCGGTCAGGAACCGGTAGGTATATCGGAAGGAGACGAACGGAAGGCTGACGTCGGTGACCTCCTGACGTCGTTCCACCAGGCCGATGTCCGCGACGTCGAGCGTGACCGGATCGACATCCACCGCCCATTCCTCCCAGGCGTGACGTTCGGGGCGCCTGGTCTCGAAAACGAGATGGCCGCCTGGGCGAAGGGCGGTGTGGATCCCCTGGAGGGCCCGGTCCCAGTCGTCGTCGGTGAGAAAGACCTGGGCCACGTTCCCGGTCATCGTCGCCAGGTCCGCGTCGAGCGCCGGCAGTGCCGCGGCATCACCCCGGATCCAGCGGACCTTTCCCGCCCGGTCCTTCGACCTCGCGACCCTGAGTGACTCCTCGGCCGGGTCGACACCCACGACCGTGCAGCCGCTTCCAGCGAGCAGGACCGCCAAGGAGCCGGTTCCGCAACCGACATCGAGTACAACACGCGCGGTCAGCTCGGCGGCGGTCGCGAGGTAGGCGACCAGGTCCTCGCGGTCTCCATCGAAGGCGTCGTAGACGCGCACGAGGAGAGGGTGGGCAAAGATCGGATCCGGCATCCAGGGACCCTACCCACGCCGGAGCGGAATGCGCCCTGAACGTGTTCCTTCGATCGCGGCGCTGGCCCCGGGCAGGGCAGGTGGGACGCGCCGCAACGAAGACTGAATGGCGGCCGTGATCGGATTCGTACCGGCCGGCGACCTCTTCCTGGAGGCGAAGGCCGATGTCAGGCGGTGTACGCCGTTGTTCGACAACCTCCGCGCCGTGGCTCTTGGGGCCGGTATCTCATTGTGATCATGGGGTGGTGCGGGTGAGGCCTCTGGTCCAGGTCATGGTGGCGAGGCAGGTGGAGGCCAGCGAGACTCGCGGTCGCGATCAGGGTCCGGTAGGGAACCACGCAAGCCCCGACCATCACAATCCGCGACGGCTAAAGGGGGCATCGGGTGGCGATGATCCTTTGTTGATCCTTCTGGGGGGACGAATCGGACACGGACCCCCCCGAAGGATACAAAGATCGACTTGGCGCGACGAACCCTCCCCATTTCGGCTACTGATCGTGACCTACGGGAGGTCGGGAGGGTCGGGGCGGCGGTGATCCGGGTCAGAGCTCCCCAGGGCTGTGATCACAACCGGACACGCGCCCTAGCCCCGATGACTTAAGAACGGTCCCGGTAGACCTCACGCCGATGGCCGATTTCCACCAGGGTCACGATGAGCACATCGTCCCGAACCTCGTAGAGCACCCGGTAGACACCCACACGGACCCGGTAGCCGGGCCGGCCAGTCAACGGGAGGCACCCATGCGGCCGGGGGTCCTCGGCCAACCCGATCAGGAGCCGTTCGACGCGCCGCCGAACATCCACAGGCAGCTTGCGAAGTTGCCGCAATGCCAACGGGCGCAACTCGACCTTGTAGACCACCTGCTACAGCTCAGGAGGCCAACAGGTCGGTGTCGCCGAACTCGGCCAGCACCGCTTCCAACGGAATGTTATCGCCCGGCTCGGCCAGGGACGCATCCCAAGCAGCCCGGTCGGCCTCCTGCTCGTCGTCGGGGTACTCCACATCCCACAGCGGGACGGCAGGCCCCTCCCCCATCCGCCCCTCGGGAACGGTCGGCTCACCCATCCTCCAAGCGTACGCGGCACTGCCCTCCACTGGCGCCCTCCCAACAGCGACATGTGATCTATCCGGAAGGACACGGCCGGTCGCCGTATCCCTGGACATCCCTACGACGAGATTCCGCATTCGTTCAAATTCGGGTTGGTCTGCGTCTCTTGCGGTAGTTGACAACCGTCGTCGGCGGCGAGCGGCTCACCCGCATCGGCCGTCTGGCGGCCGGAGGCTAGAGGCTGGACATGCCCAGGTAGATGGCCTCAAAATCGACGTCGATCTCGACTATCGGCCGTGACCCACCTGCGACCGTGCTGGTGGACCGATGTGGCTCGCGCCCACGCGCCGTTGGGCCGCGCCCGTGACAGGCGCCGGGCGGGGAGCGACCTGGTATCAGGGCGACTGGCAGGAGGGCGACGATGAGCAAGGACTTCCGCACGGTTGGCCGGGGCCTGTCGAACTGGGGGCGCTGGGGGTTGGACGACGAGGTCGGAACCCTGAACCTGATCACGCCGGCGCGGGTCGCCGCGGGGGCGGCCCTGGCGCGGACCGGCCGCGTGTTCGATCTGGGGTACGTCCTGTCGTCGAAAGGTCCGCAGATCGGACTGGGCGGGCGGGTGAACCCTGTCCATCTGATGTCGATGACGGGCCAGTCCGTGTATCCCGACGGTGCCGGATTCGCGGACGACTTCATCGTCATGCCACTGCAGTGCGCCACCCAGTGGGACGGCCTCGCGCATGTCTTCTACGACGGCTTCTGCTACAACAACGTGCCCGCGTCGTCGATCACCCCGCAGGGAGCTGGAAGGCTCGCCATCGACCGGATCGCGCGGGGGGTCATCGGGCCGGCCGTGCTCGTGGACGTGGCGCGTTTCCACGGCGTCGACTGCCTGGCACCGGACCACGGGATCGGCCCACGCGAGCTGGATGCGGCCCTCGACCGCCAGGGTGTCACGCTGGAGCCGGGGACCATCCTGGTCGTGCGCACCGGGTGGACCCAGCGGTTCACCGAGGGCTCGGCCGCCGAGTTCATGAGCGGCGAGCCCGGCCTCACCCTGGAATGCGCCCAATGGCTGCACGAGCACGACGTGGCGGCGCTCGCTGCCGACAACTGGGCGGTCGAACGGTATCCGACCGGTGACCCGCACGCCATCATGCCGGTGCATTACATTCTCATCCGGGACATGGGAATGACGCTCGGCGAGATGTTCGACCTCGAGACGCTCGCCGCGGACTGCGCCGCCGACGGAGTGTACGAATTCCTCCTGGCCGCGCCGGCGCTGAAGGTCGCGAACGGCGTCGGGACGCCCCTGAACCCGTTGGCGGTGAAGTAACGGCTGACTCGGCGCCAGGCCTCGAGCTGTTCGCGGATTCGGGACCAGCGCTACACTCCCCGGTGCCCCGGAGACGTTCTGAGCGCCGGGGCGGATCCAGGACTTTCCACGGGGGGAACAGCACGATGACCGAGCCAGCCGATCACACCACCGGCAGGGAGCAGCTGCCCGCACCGCGCGGAAGCATGCAGCCGGCGCCAGCTCCGCACCCGGCGTGGGCGCCGAATCCGCCGTACCCGCCGTACCCGGCCCAGCCGGGCTGGTCCGGCGCCCCGGCCCGGCCCCCGGTCGGGGGGGTTCCGCCGGTCCCGCGCAAGCAGGGAGCCTGGGGACTGTGGTGGCTCTGCGTACTCACATTCTCTATCTACTATCTCCTCTGGTACGACCGGATCAATGCGGAACTGGCCGCCGTTCTCGGCCAGCCGCGTCGGGCGAACAGCCGGTGGTGGAACCAGCTCATCCCGTTCTGGGCCTTCGTCGGCCTTGGCGCCACGGCCAAGCGTCTCAACGCCGCGCACGCCCTCGTCGGCTCACCGACCCGGGTCGGGGTCTTCACGTCCTGGTTCTGGGCTCCGGCCTGGTTCGGCTCACAGACCCGTTACCTGCAGCGCCGCCTCAACATCCTGCACGACGTGCTGACCTCGCGGACCACCCAGTCCGGATACTGATCGCCCATACCAACGTCGTCGAGGCGTTGGCCGCCTTCCCGCGAGCGCCGCATGCGGGTGCCGCCCACGGCACCACCGCCTGGCAGGCGGTCCTCGACGGGTTCGACGGGTTCGACGCCGAGACCTACCTTCGAAGGGCGCTCGTCGACGGGCTGTCAGGTCAATCGTTCAGCTCAGCCGGCCGGGTAGAAGAGGAACAGGGTGCAGCCGGTGGTGGTCGCGGGGATGTGCCACGAGCCGGCGGGGGCGTGCAGGAACGTGCCGGCCGGGTAGTCGCGGGCGCCGTCCTGGAAGGTGCCGGCGAGTACGTAGACCTCCTCCGGGCCGGGGTCGTGAACGTCCCGCCGCGGCCAACGGGCGCCCGGGTCCATCTCGAGCACGTTCGCGTGCGCGCCGGACGGCCCACGCCACAGGGAGCGCAGCCGCACCCCGGGGAAGAGCTCGCGGACCGGGATGTCGTTGGTCTGGACGGCGATATACCCCTGCTGGGCGAGGATCTCAGGGTGTTGGACCTCAGGGTGTTGGATCTCGGGGCGCGGGATCTCCGGGTGCATGACACCGATGGTGCCCTGCGCGGGGCCCGGTGAGACAGCGCCTGCGCGGACACCGCCCGGTGCTTTCCTGCCACGCATCGTGGGGTGGCCCTGGTCCGGCACGCCACGCCGGTTGTACCAGACGCCGACGATCGCACCGCCGGCGAGGACGACACCGAGACCGATCAGCCAGGAAAGGAGGGTGAAAACCACGCCGATCTCACCGTAGTTCAGCTCGTTCGAGACGATCGAGTCGGAGAACAGCAGCCGGCTCACCAGGCCGAGTCCGGTCAGCCCGATCGTGGTGAACACGGTCGCGGGAAGGATCTCCCGCCAGCGCAGCCGACCGCACAGAAGGATCCAGGTGCCGCCCCACAAGAACAGTGCGAGTGCGACGGTGACGATCAGGCCCTGGCAGACCTGGCCGGCGGTCGTGCGGGACAGCATCGTGCCGGTGGCCGTGCTGCCGGCCAGAAAAACGATCAGTCCGGCGAGCCAGAGCAGCTGCGCCAGCAGGCCGCGCGGTCCGAGCGGCGGTATCCGATGGGCGCGCCGATAGATCGACTGCACCGACCCGGCCAGGCTCAGACCGCCCAGGCTGATCCACAGCGCCCCCAGCCCTGTCCACGTGGATTGGACGCCTGCGCCGGTGTGGGGAGTGCCGGTGTGAGGAGTGAGGAGACGCTCAACCGCGAGGGCGGCCTCGTGGTTGAGGCCCATCCGCCTGATGATGACCTCTGCCGCGCCGCCGGGACGTAGCGGCGACACGGCGGCAAGCATGATCAGGAAGGGGAAGAACAGCATCAGGATGAGCGCGGCCAGCGTCATCGCACCGTTGATCAGATCGCCTTCCCGCAGCCGGCTGGCCAGGTCCTGCGCCGCCGAGCCGCGCCACCTGGCCCGCAACCCGTCCCGCAGCCGCAGCGCCCGGTCCCGGGCGGCGTTCACGGACAACCGGGATCCGACCGAGTCTCCCCCGTGGTGGAGGCCGCCGCGGGGGCCATGGCAGCCGCCATCGGCCTTTCGGGGCTTTCGCGGGAGTTCGGGCAAGACGTCATCCCGTCCGTACGCCCTGGGCCGTCGTGATCCGGCCGGTTCGGGCGGCCTCGGCCAGCGCGGCGTGGTCCCGTTCGTTCTGGTCGGCGTAGGCCTCGGCGAACCGGGTGATCGCCCGGTCGAAGGCGTCACCGGCGCCGAGATAGGCGGCGATCGCGACCGGGTCGCCCGAGCGGGCGTGCGCCCGCGCCAGGGTGGCCCCGCACAGCCTCCCGAACAGCGCGAGGCCATGGGCGTTCATCCGCGCCGGAACCGCGATGCCCTTCCAGTCCTCGAGCTGGCGGATGTAGAAGTCGCGGCGCTGCCCGTCGATCCCGTCCACCCGACGCCAGCCCAGGAAGATGTCGCCGGCGGCCTGCATCAGACGTTGGCCGGCGACGACCCGCTCCCCCTGACTGTCGTAGCGGCTGGCGGGAAGGTGTTCGGCCAGGACCGATGTCTGCGCCTCCTTGACCTGCAGGAGCAGGGGATCGTCGGGGCCGCGGCCGAGGAGCAGCGCCACCCAGCACCGGGTGCCCACGCTGCCGACACCGACGACCTTGCGGGCTACGTCGACGAGCCGGTACCGGTGCAGCAACGTGCGCCGGTCGTCGCCCAGCGTGGCGCCGTACTCATCGACGATGGCGGTGAGCTGGCCGGTAAGCCGGTCGCGGTCGGCTCCGGCGAGCAGCTCCCGGACGGGGACGAGCAGCGGCGGGTCTGAGCGAAAACGTGGCCCGGCCGGCGTGGTCTCGGTCAGTGCGGCGAAGGCCCGGTGCCGGTCGCGACCGCGGGCACGGCGGGTGGCCCGAGCGACCTGCCGGGCCGCACGTCCCGGCAGGGCGTCGGCGAGCTGGTCGCGCAGCTGGTCGGCCTCGACGTGGGCGTACCAGACGTCGAGGGTGGTCATAGCGGCGAACCGGCGCATCCAGCCCCGGTAGGCCCCGGCCGCGGCCAGCACGGCCGCCCGGCGCGTCGACCGGCCGAACCCGTTGGCACGACCGGCGATAACGAGGCTCGCCGCCAGGCGTTTGACGTCCCACTCCCACGGGCCGGGCAGCGTCTCGTCGAAATCGTTGAGGTCGAACATGAGATGCCGCTCGGGCGAGGCGAGGAGCCGAAAGTTGAGCAGGTGCGCGTCGCCGCACAGCTGCACGTGTATTCCGGACACGGGCGTGCGGGCGAGGTCCGCCGCCATGAGCGCCGCCGCGCCGCGAAAGAACCGGAACGGTGATTCCAGCATGCGCGTATAGCGCAGCGGAACGAGTTCCGGCAGCCGTGCCCGAGACTGGAGTTCGAGCAGATTCACCGGGTCCGCCCGGCCTGGCCCCGATTCGTACTCGCCGTGTGCCCAGCGCGGCACGAGATCCCGCGCGGCCTTTCCCCGAGCGGCGCGTTCGAGCGACGTGAGATTTTGGATTTCTACGGACAGCCCTGTCCGCAGGGATTCCGCGGCAGGAAATGGGCTGACGACAGCTGTCATGATCCGCCTCACCCCGAAGCAAACTTTCCCGCCCGAGCAGTGCCCGCGAGCGACGATCCACAAACGTGCAACACAGCTGGATCATGGCCCTCGGGACCGCTTTCCGACTTTTCCCGACCTGCTCAGCGTCACGCGGAGCAGGCGCGGTCCGTTCGCCAGTTCGACGTCGTCTGCCGGTGTGTCTCTGACGAATTCAGACTTCTCGTAGGGCGAGAAGACGGCAACCGTCGGCTGCGCTCCGGAGGCCTGCACGGCCTCGTCCGTTCCCACATAGCCGGCCAGAATACTGTCGTCCTGAGCCGGCAGCGAAGTCACCGGGTTTCAGGTTCCGGCATCCGCCCGGGTCGGCTCGTCGCTGCCGTGGGCCAGCAATGCGGCGCTGCCCAGGCCCACGAGGGCGATGACGGCGAGGGTGACCATGGCGGCGGCGTAGGAGTGCCGCGCCAGGCCGGCGACGAGGATGGTGCCGGCGATGGCGGTGCCGAGGGAGGAACCGAGGTTCGAGATGCTGCGGGAAAGGCCCGAGATCTCGCCCTGTCGTCGAGCGGGAAAGGCGGACTGGACGACGTTGACCGAGGGGGTGAGCATGACGCCGACGCCGATACCGGTCAGCAGCAGCCCGGGGGCCGACGCCCACGGGCTGGGCGATCCCGCCGCCATGCCGAGCAGGACGGCGATGCCGGCGATGTTCAGCGCGAACCCGGCCATGATCAGGGTGCGCTGCGGGTACCGGACCGCGAGGCGCTGCGCGGCGAGCGAGGTGGCGAGCAGGCCGATGGTGGCCGGGGTGAAGATCAGACCTGTCTGGATGGCGTCGTAGCCGCGGACGACCTGCAGGTAGGCCGCGACGGTGAACGAGGCACCCATCAGCACCAGCCACTGGATGTTCTGGGTGATCAGGCCGAGGTTCGAGGCACGGTTGCGGAACAGCGTCGGGGACAGCAGCGGATCGCGACCGGCCCGTTCCCAGGCCCGCGCCCGGCGCAGGAAACCGGCCAGGACGACCACGCCGGCGACCAGCAGGACGGCCGTCAGCACCAGGTTGTCGTCGGCGGCGAGGATACCCAGCACGACCAGGACGAGGCCGGCGGCGGACAGGACGGCGCCCAGGACGTCGAAGGAACGTTGCGGATCCGGGGGAAGCGGGTCGGGAAGGGACCGCGCCAGGATCAGCACGAGGGCGATGACCAGCGCCTGGAACACGAACGCCGCCCGCCAGCTGATCGCGGTGGTGATCAGACCGCCGAGCAGCGGCCCGGCCGCGGCCCCGACACCCGCGGCGGCCATGACGGCCCCGAAGGCACGGGCGCGGCCGGTGAGATTGGTGAACAGCACCGTGATGAGGATGTAGACCGGGGGGATCAACAACGCGGTGCCGATGCCTTCGAGGATCGAGTTCCCGAGGATCAGCACACCGAGTCCGGGTGCGGCGGCGCTGAGCACGGCGCCCACCCCGTACACCGCGAGCCCGGCGAGAAAGCAGCGTCGGCGGCCGAACCGGTCGGCCAGGACCCCGCCGGGGATCATCAGCGCGGCCATGACCAGGAGAAACAGTGTGATGGTCACCTGCACGCCCTGGGCGGTCGTGTTGAGGTCGGCACTGATGTCGTTGATCATCACGTTCATGTTCGACCCCGCGAAGCTGCAGATGAACTGCGCGAGGACGAGTGGGGCCAACAGCCACCGCCGGGTGCCGGCCGGCGGTGGGGCGTGGGCCGGTGCCAGGGTGCGAGCCGGCGGCGAGATGTCCGCCGAGGGCCAGCGGCCGGCCGGCCGCGGGGCGCGCGTTCCCGTGGCGCGGGTCTGCCTGCTCATGCCGGCTGCCTGTCTCCGACCAACTGCTCGGCCCGGTCAAGCTCCTCATCCAGGGCGATGGCGGCGTCGATGAGCGCGAGATGGGTGAAGGCCTGGGGGAAGTTACCCAGCTGCTCTCCGGACGGGCCGATCTCCTCGGCGAACAGGCCGACGTGGTTGGCGTAGGTGAGCATCTTGTCGAACGCGTAGCGGGCCGCGTCGAGACGCCCGGCGCGGGCGAGAGCCTGCACGTAGAGGAAGGTGCACAGGTTGAAGGTGCCCTCGGATCCGCGCAGGCCGTCGGGCGAGGCGTCCGGGTCGTACCGGTAGACGAGGCTGTCGCTGACAAGCTCGTCGTCCATGGCGTCGAGGGTGCTCAGCCAGTCGGGATCGTCCGGGGCGAGAAAGCCGACGCGGGGCATGAGCAGCAGGGATGCGTCCAGGACGTCGGTGTCGTAGTGCTGGACGAAGGCGTGGCGCTTGTCGCTCCAGCCGCGGTCGAGGATCTGTTGGAACACGCGGTCGCGGGCGCCGCGCCAGCGGGTGAGGTCGCCGGGGCGGGAGTGGGTGGTCGCGAGCGTGATCGCACGGTCGAAGGCAACCCAGGTCATCAGGCGGCTGTAGGTGAAGTTCTGCCGGCCGCCGCGGGTCTCCCAGATGCCCTCGTCCGGGCGATCCCAGTGCTCGGTCAACCAGTCCGTGACGCCGGCGAACGCGTTCCAACCGCGGACGGCGCCGATGTCCTTTGTCTCGGCCAGGGCATAGGCGGTCTCGCCGTAGATGTCGAGCTGGATCTGGTCGGCGGCGGCGTTTCCGGCCCGGACCGGGGCGGAACGCCGATAACCCTCCAGATGGTCGAGAACCTCCTCGGTCAGGTGGGGTTCTCCGTCGACGCGGTACATGATCTGCAGCGGCTCGCCGGAGACGGTGACCCCCGCGTCCAGTCGTCCGCGCAGCCAGCCGCGGAAGGCGTTCGCCTCGCGGGTGAAGCCGAGCGCCGTCAGGGCGTGCACGGACAGGGAGGCGTCACGGATCCAGGTGTACCGGTAGTCCCAGTTGCGTTCGCCGCCGATCTGCTCGGGCAGGCCCATCGTGGCGGCGGCGATGGGGGCGCCGGTGGGTGCGTAGGTGAGCAGCTTCAGCGTGATCGCCGAACGGGTGACCATCTCGTGCCAGCGGCCGCGGTACCGGGAGGCACGCAGCCAGTCCAGCCAGAAGGCACGGCAGGTGTCGAACGCCTTCACGATCGACTCGACGGTGGGTGGTGGGCCGCCGCGATGTCCGTGGCGGCCGGCGTCGCCGTCGCCGTCGCCGCTGGTGCTGGTGCTGGTGAGGACGACCGCGGCCAGCTCGCCGGCGTTGAGAGTGAAGCGGGCGGAGACGTCCTGGCCGTCCGGATGGAGCGTGACCGGGGCGGTCGCCTGCAGCCGCAGGTCCGTGCCCGGGCCTTGGAACACCATCGACCCGTCATCGAGGTGGCGCAGAGTGTGGGAGGCGCGGCCATAGTCGAACCGCGGCCGGCACAGCAGCTCGAACGGCAGGCTGCCGCGGACCACCCGGGCGACCCGGATCAGCCGGTGCCGCGGCGACGGGACGGTCGACGGATCAGGCTCCATGAAGTCGACCACCTCGCCCACCCCGCCCGGCGCCATGAACCGGGTGACGAGCACCGCGGTGTCGGTGAGGTAAAGCTGCCGGACGGTCGCCCCGTCCACGTCACTCACATCGGCGGCCAGACGGCAGTGGCCGCCCCGATCGCTGTCAAGTAGCGAGGCGAACATGCTCGGCGAGTCGAACCGTGGCGTGCACCACCAGTCCACGGTCCCGTCGGCCGCGACCAGCGCCGCGGTCTGCAGGTCGCCCACGAGGCCGTGATCCGCGATCGGTGGATATTCGTCCATGATGGCACCTCCGCCGACCATCGTGCACCTCACCCACCATGACCGCATCCTCACCATCCGTGATGGTGCGTGGCGCCCCCACTGCGGTGAAGATCGGTGATGACGCCGAGTCCGTGTCAAGGCTTCCTGAAAACTGACCACGTGGGGGTCTCGGAAATTTGACCCCCTGGTCCCTGGTTGATCAGTTGTGG
>NZ_JALKFZ020000120.1 GCF_023243075.1 Frankia sp. AiPa1
CCTGCGGTCAAACCTGACGCAACATCAACCGAACTGATCCGGCCTCCAATTCAAAGAACCAGGATGGAAAAGGTTCATTATAAGGTTTTGCAGGGTCCTTGAAGCCGTTCTCGTTCACAGTCGAGCTGATGACTATCTCGCCGGTGTCGCAGTCGACCCAGGCGTTCTCGGTCGGCGCCAGCACGTTGCGACCCAGCTCGTTGGCCAACTTCTGGGCCATCGGGTTGTCACCCTTGCCGGTCTCGCAGGAAAGTAGCCGGACCGGCCGATGATCCCAGCCGCGGTCGGTACGGATGAGCTGAGCGACGTCGTGCGCATCCAGCCGCTCGGTGCCGAACAGGCACCCGGAGGGATCACCATGGATATCCACCGTGTAGTAGCCAGGCTCTGGCGCCACCAGGCGGGCCGACTCGGTGTTCGACTCGGACGGGGGATAGAAGGACCTGCCCGCCTCGGTCTTCTCACTGGCGGCGTAGATGGCCGCCAGTAGATCCTCCCGCTTTTCCGGCTCGCGGGGCAGGGGCAGGCGATCCGTCGATTCCGGCTGCTCTTCCCGTACCTCGTTGCCTGCCCTGGCAGGCGGGGGCACCTCGTCGGGGACGCCTGGCCGACTCTCAACATCCCGTGAACGTTGCTCAAGTCTGTCGAGCTTCGCGTGAATACGGTCCCTGCCGACGCTCGTGGCCGTGCGGGCGTCTGCCGGGAGGACCTCGCGGGGCCGCGTGGTCTGAGTGTTGTCGGCCGCGGATTCGGGCGGCGCTGGCCCCGGAGTGTTTTCGGGGTCCGGGCCTGGCTGGCCGTCGAGTGCGAGGCGTTCCAGCGCGGCCATCTTCGCCTCGATCGAGGACCGGGGTGAGCCACGGCTGGCGGCGGTCGGAGGATTGGGATGATCGTCATCTGTGCCGGGGATATCACGGGCCATAACTGCTCACAGCGCCAGTATCGTGACGGTGGACGTGAGGCGCCAGTCAAAGCGGAAATATTGCGAATCGTCAGATCTGGCCCTTCCCTGACCTGCGATGCCGGCGTAGAGCAAGTCGTAGGAATATGCCTTCCGGTATGGCGGGAGTGCTATCCACTCGGCGCCGGGGAATGCGCTCGAGTGAATGTGGCATGCAGATGCACGTGCAGAACTCCGTTCGGTGGGATGGGCTGGCGGCTGGCCGGTGCTGATGGGATTCGACGCCACTGGTCGGGGCTGAGGAGTGTGTGGGGGCGCAGGGCGGGTAGGCGGAGGGCGCGGCACGATCCCTGGCTGCGCCGGGCCTGCGTCGGCGCAGGCGGTGGCCGCGGCCGGGGTGGCGGGGCGGGCCGCGGGGTCGACCGTGAGACGTGGGCATGCCGGCAGGATCAGGATGAGGAGTTGCGTGGTGACCAACAAGGAGCGTCGTCCGACGACCACCGATGCGGGTGTCCCCGTCGCCAGCGATGAGCACTCGCTGAGTGTCGGCCGGGACGGTCCGCTGCTACTCCAGGATCATTACCTGATCGAGCAGATGGCGAACTTCAACCGGGAGCGGATTGCGGAGCGCCAGCCGCACGCGAAGGGTGGCGGGGCGTTCGGGACCTTCGAGGTGACGCAGGACGTGAGTGCGTTCACCCGGGCGGCGGTGTTCGCTCCGGGAGCGACGACGGACGTGTTGATCCGGTTCTCCACCGTGGCCGGGGAGCGGGGCAGCCCGGACACCTGGCGTGACCCGCGTGGGTTCGCGGTGAAGTTCTACACGTCCGACGGCAATCTGGATATCGTCGGAAACAACACGCCGGTCTTCTTCATCAAGGACCCGATGAAGTTCCAGCACTTCATCCGGTCGCAGAAGCGTCGGACCGACAACAACCTGCGCGACCACGACATGCAGTGGGACTTCTGGACCCTCTCGCCGGAGTCCGCCCACCAGGTGACCTGGCTCATGGGCGACCGGGGCATCCCGCGGACCTGGCGGCACATGAACGGCTACTCCAGCCACACCTACATGTGGATCAATGCCGCGGGTGAGCGCTTCTGGGTGAAGTACCACTTCAAGACCGACCAGGGTGTCGAGTGCTTCACCCAGGACGAGGCCGACCAGATGGCGGCCATCGACACCGACTACCACCAGCGTGATCTGTACGAGCACATCCGGGACGGGGAGTTCCCGAGCTGGACGCTGAAGATGCAGATCATGCCGTTCGAGGACGCGAAGACCTACCGGATCAACCCGTTCGACCTGACCAAGGTCTGGTCGCACACCGACTACCCGCTGCGGGAGGTCGGCCGGCTCACCCTGAACCGCAACGTCGCCGACTACCACACCGAGATGGAACAGGCCGCGTTCGAGCCGAACAACCTGGTCGCCGGCACCGGGCTGTCGCCGGACAAGATGCTGCTTGCCCGCGGGTTCAGCTATGCGGACGCCCATCGGGCCCGGCTCGGCGTCAACTACAAGCAGATTCCGGTGAACTCCGCGAAGGTGCCCGTCCACAGCTATTCGAAGGACGGGGCGATGCGGGTGCGCAATGTCTCCGACCCGGTGTACGCGCCGAACTCCTACGGTGGCCCGGCGGCTCGGCCGGAACTCACCGACGACGGCGGCCTGTGGTATTCCGACGGTGAGATGGTCCGCGCTGCCTACACCCAGCGCCCGGAGGACGACGACTGGAGCCAGGCCGGCACGCTCGTCCGGGAGGTCCTCGACGACGCGGCCCGCGCCCGGCTGGTCGAGAACATCGTCGGCCATCTGCTCAACGGGGTCAGCGAGCCGGTCCTGCGACGCGCCTTCGAATACTGGCGCAACGTCGACAAGGATCTCGGCGATCATGTCGAGGAGGGTGTGCGCGCCAAGCAGTCGGACACCGACCCGAAGGCAGCGGGGCAGGCGAACCCGGCCCGTTCCGCTGCCCAGGCGAAGGCCTGAGCAGACGACCTCGCCCTCGGCGCGGTGACTGCTCGCCGCCGCCGCGCGTGACGACGGATCGGCCCCGGAAGACCTCCGTGTCGCTTCTACCGGGCTACGAAGGGGCAAATCGGACAGATCGCCCGGTAGTAGCGACACCCCCGCGCACAAGCACCGCCACCACCCCCGAAAGCCATCACGGACAGCGAGATTCACTGGGTGAACCCGGGCCGCGAGCCGGAGATCCACGAGAAGCAACCCAGGGATCAGCCGGGCCCGGGCCGTCGGCGGTCGATGGCGGCCCGAGGTGAAGGCGGCGCCCGGGCGAAGGTGACGGCGGTCCGTCCGGTCGGCGCGCCGCCCTCCGGGCCGGTCGGCCGGGCGTTGTCCGCGGGTGCGCTCCCGGCTGCGGCGAACTGTGCCGGTTGCCCGGCTCGCGGGCTCCTGCCATCATGCGATGAACGCCGTTAGGTTGTCGGGATGTTGCGGGCGACGGCGCGTCCGAGCACACCTGGAGGGCCGCGGAATGCAGGCAGGGATCGGCTTTCCGGCGAGGCTGCGGGCGCTCGCCGTCGAACGGCCGGACGACACGGCGCTGCACTTCATCGCCCTGGATGGGCAGGAGTCGGCCTTCAGCTATTCCTGGCTGGATCGGCGTTCGTCCCAGCTCGCCGGCGCGCTGGCCGACCGGGGCGTGGTCCTCGGCGATCGGGTCGCGCTGGGCCTGCGCAACTCGCCCCACCTGGTGCTCGCCGCGCTGGCGACCTGGAAGCTCGGCGCGACCCCGGTGCCGGTGCGCTGGGACGTGCCGGACTGGGAGCTCGAACGGGTGGCGTCGGTCGTCGACGGCCGGGTGTTCCTCGGCTCGGCGGATCGCGCGTGGATCGACGCGACCGCGGACCTGCCGGTGCCCGACCTGCCCGACGTCGTCGCCCCGCGGGTCCAGGGCATCTGTAGCAGCGGCTCGACGGGCAGGCCGAAGATCATCGTGGCGGATCGTCCGGCCGTGTTCGACCCGCGGCTTGCCGAGCCGTTCATCGCGGGGTGGGGCGTCACCGTGCCGCGGCCGGAGACGATCCTGGTGCCGGCGCCGCTCTACCACGCCAACGGGTTCGCCACGCTGACCCAGCTGCTGGCCGGTGACCAGCTTGTGCTGATGGAGAAGTTCGAGGCGGCCCGGGTCCTGGACGTCATCGAGCGGTACGGCGTCACGACCTTCACCGCGACCCCCACCATGCTGCAGCGCATCGCCGCCCGGCCGGACGTCGAGCGCCGGGATTTATCGAGCGTCCGCTGGATTCTGCAGGGGGCCGCACTGATGCCGCCGAGCCTGATGCACCGCTGGATCGGCCTGCTCGGCGCGGAGAAGATCATCTCGATCTACGGGATGACCGAGGGCCTCGGCCTGACCGCGCTGCGCGGCGACGAGTGGCTGCGGCACGAGGGCAGCGTCGGGCGGGGCATCCGAGGCACCGAGATCCGCATCCTCGACGCGGACGGCGCCGAGCTGCCGACCGGGGAGATCGGCGACATCTACCTGCGCAGCGTCGGCTATGGCAACTACACCTATGTGGGTGACGCGCCGCGCCTGCCCCGGACCCCGGACGGCTTCTCCACCGCCGGTGACCTGGGCTATCTGGACGCCGACGGCTACCTCTACCTGATCGACCGCCGGGTCGACATGATTGTCACCGGTGGGGCGAACGTGTTCCCCGCCGAGGTCGAGTCGGCCCTCATCGACCATCCCGGCGTCGCCGACGTGGTGGTCGTGGGCCTGCGCGACCCGGACTGGGGCCGGCGCGTCCACGCGATCATCGCACCGGCCGACGCGACCGCCCCGCCGGGCACCGAGGAGATCCGCGCCTACGCCAAGGGCAGGCTCGCCGCCTACAAGGTGCCGAAGACGGTCGAGATCGTCGACGCGATCCCGCGCAGTGAGGCGACCAAGGTCAACCGTGGTGCGCTGGTCGTGGCCCGCGGCGGCTGACCCGCCCATCCCCGCCCATCGGCGGACGGGAACCTGGTTATGTTCCGTAATTTGGGGCAGTCAAACCGCCTTACCGTTACAGGCGCGGAAGCGCGCACGGCGGTCGGGCGCACGGCGGTCGGGCGCACGGCGGTCGGGCGCACGGTGACCGGTGGCCTGGCCTTCGTCCCCGCCGAAGCCAGGCCACCCTGCGTCACCGGGGGGTGGCGGACTGGCGTTTCAGGGCGATGTCGAGCAGTTCGTCAGTGAGGACGAGTTTCACCCGGGGACGGCCGCTGGCGGCCCCTGCCGCGCGCTCGGCGGAGTCGATGAGCTGCCAGCCGGACTCGGTGACCAGATGCGGCTGTCGTTCGAGCAGCCAGCTGACGATCTCGACGTCGTGGTCGAAGGTGACGCCCCGGTCGTGGCGGCGCAGCGAGCCGTCGGCGAGATCGGCGAACAGCCGGGTCACCGTCTCGGCGGCACACTTGCGGTTCGTGCCGATGATGCCGGTCGGCCCGCGCTTGATCCAGCCGGCGACGTACTCCCGCTCGGTGCCCTCGACGCGGCCGCGGTCGTTGGGAATGACGCCGTGCCGCTCGTCGAACGGCAGGCCGCTGAAGGCCACTCCCCGGTAGCCCACGGCACGCAGCACCAGGCTCGCCGGCACCGTCTCCCGCTCGCCGGTGTCGACGGCGCTGACCCAGCCCTGCTCGTCGACCTCCAGCGCGTTGCGGGCGAAGACCACCTCCTCGACCCGCCCGTCGCCGCGGATCTCCACCGGCGTGCGCTGGAAACGCAGTGTGATGTGCCGCTGTCCGGCGGCGGTGGGCTGTTCGGCGTAGCCGCGCAGCACGGCGAGGTTGCGCCTGGTCGGGCGGGGCAGCGCGTCCTCGCCGGGCTGTGGCGCCACCTCCGCGGGGTCGACATCCACCCCGGACTCGGTGAACTCGGGCAGTTCCCGCAGCTCCGCGGTGGTGAACGCGCCCTGCGCCGCGCCGCGCCGCCCGACCACCATGACCTCGGTGATCGTGCTCTCCCGCAGCGTGGACAGTGCATGGTCGGCGATGTCGGTGCGGGCGAGGCGCTCGTGCGGCGAGCAGAGTATGCGCGCGACGTCGAGCGCGACGTTGCCGGCGCCGATCACGATGGCACGATCGCCGACCAGGTCGAACGCGTGCGCCGCGTAGTCGGGATGGCCATTGTACCAGCCGACGAAATCCACCGCCGACACACTGCCGGGAAGGTCCTCGCCTGGGATGCCGAGGCGCCGGTCACTCTGCGTCCCGATCGCGTAGAGGACCGCGTCGTAGCGGGCGACGAGTTCCTCGCGGGTGACGTCCCGCCCGATGTGCACGTTGCCGAAGAACCGGAAGTTCTCATGCGCCGCGATCTCGGAGTACACCCCCGACACCGACTTGATCTTCGGATGGTCCGGTGCCACCCCCGAGCGGACCAGGCCCCACGGCGTGGCCAGGCGCTCGTACATGTGCACCTGGACCGGCACCTCGGACTGCTCGAGCAGCGAGCTCGCGGCGTAGAACCCGGACGGCCCGGAGCCGATGACCGCGACGGTGAGCGGCGCGGCCGTGCGCGGCTCGCTCGTACGCGGCTCGCTCGTACGCGGCTCGGCCGTGGCGCGGTGGCGGCTGGTTGCCTGGGACACGGTTCCTCCCGTTCTCCCGCGACCGGCCGTGTCCGAGCGCGTGTGTGCGCGCGCGTGGACGGCCGGGCGGATTCGGGCGCCCGATTCGGCACTCGCCGTCGGCCGCCGGGGCTCAAGTAACGTCACCCGTCTCGCACCCATAAGACCGAACACGGCGCACGATGCGGGAATTCCTGTCGGACTTTCTTTCCCGACCTGTCCGGCCTCGCGCCTGACGGAACGGGGGTGTTCTGGTTCCGGGCCGACCGGGGCTCACTCGCGCCTGGGCCGTACGGGCGCGGGTGGTGCCGGATCGCGCCGCCGCATGGCGGATTGCCCGGTCTCGCGAGAATGGCCGTCGCACCCGCGAAGGAGTGCTTTCGACGATTCCTGCGCGGAACGCGTATGTACTCCTCCTACTGGCGTTCGATGTGCTCGACGGACTGTCCGTCCGATCGTTCGTCCTCAACGTAGAGAATCCGCGATCGTGACGCAAGGACAGCACCAGTCACCCTCGGCCAGGCCAGGGATCCGGCCACCGTGACGGTGCGGCGGCGGCGGCGTGCGGCGGCGTGCGGCGGCGTGCGGGGGAGGAGGGCCGGCTGGCCGGTCAGATGTCCCCGCGCCAGCCGCGGATGCCGTCGGCACCGAGTCCGGAGGCGCCGAGCCGGCGCAGGAACTCCTCGACGAGGTCGACGAGCTCCCGGGCCACCTCGTACGGCGTCTCGAGCGAGAGCACCGCCGGCAGCTGCGCGTCGGTGCTGCCCGAGAACGCCCGGTTGCTCGTCCGGACCATCGCCGTGAACACCGGGGCGCCGAGCTCGTCGATCTGGTCGATGTGCCGGCGCAGAAAGCTCGTCGGACGGCCCCGGTAGTACTGGACCATCATGAGCACGACGCCGAGTACCCGCGGGTCGAGCCGTTTGACGGCCGGGTGCAGGCCGGACTGCAGCTCCGCGACCCGGTTGTACTCCCAGACGAACCGGCCGAGCTTGCCGAGCAGATGCTCGATGCCCAGCGTGGAGAGCAGATCAGGCCGGGCTGGGATCAGCACGTGGTCGCAGGCGGCGATCGCCGCGCGGGTGACGACCCCGAAATGCGGAGGGCAGTCGATGATGACCAGGTCGTAGGACTGCGGGTCGAGCGATCCGAGGCCGTCGGACAGCCGCTGGTAGACATCGAAGTAGTAGCGGGTCGACCGGTGCGCCTGCGCCCCGCCGAGGCGGGCCGTCAGGTCCATCTCGACGTCACCGAGGGCCAGGTGGGACGCGAGCAGGTCCAGCGTCCCCCCGCCCGCCGCGATCGCCTCCGCCGCCTGCGACGGGGTCGTGACATAACCGGCCAGGGATGGGGGAGTCGTGTCCGGGCGCCAGGTCTCGAACCAGGCCTTGATGGTGCGCCTCTGATCGGCGAGCTCGGTCCGCCACACCTCGGGCCGGTAGAACGAGAAGGTCAGGTTCGCCTGCGGGTCCAGGTCGACCATCAGCACCCGCTTGCCCAGCCGGGCGATCGCCGTGCCGATGTTCGCCGTGAGCGTGGTCTTGCCGACCCCGCCCTTGTAACTGGCGACCGCCACGACCTTCACCGCATCCTCGCTTCCGGGCGTCCGACCTGACGGCCTCTCTCCCAGTGCCTGTCATCCGTGGCCGAACGTTCGTCCGATCCGTGCACGGCTCACAAGCAGACTACGGCGGGCCCCTGATCCTCCCAGATCGTCCTGTCCTGTCCGGCCTTGCGCGTCCCCGGCCGGGTAGGCCGATCCAGGGGCCCCCGCGGCGACTGTTCGCGGTGTTCCGGTGCTGTCCGCGTCGGCTCCGCGTCCCCGCTCCGATGGGCCATACCGGGGCCGGGGCCCGCCTGGACGGGCCGTTGACCTGCTCTGCCGGGTCGTCGACCAGTCATGACCAGTAACGACCTGGCATGTGGCGTGGCCCAGCCCGGAGGTGCTGGCGATTCCGGGGGCGGTCCACGCCGCGCGTCACCCGTGGCCTGTCTGGGCGGCCACAGGTGCCGCCCAAACAGGCCAGGGAGGTCGGGGAACCGGCCGAGTTGGCCGGGGGAGTCCAGGCCTACCGGGAGAGGGTCGCATCGGGGTACGCGTCTCCTCAGGCGGCCTCGCGTCCGTCGAGGCAGCGGGCGAGCCAGTCGGCGGCCCGGGTGAACTCGGGGTCGGCGGGGGCGGTGCGCTGGCGCGGCACCGACTCGCCTGCCCGGGGGTAGGAGCCCAGGAACCGGACCTTCGGGCACAGCCGGAACAGGCCCATCAGTGCCTCAGCGACCCGCCGGTCGCCGGCATGACCCTCCGCGTCGAAGGAGAAGCAGTACTGGCCGAGTCCCTCGCCGGTGGGGCGGGACTCGATCCGCAGGAGATTCACCCCCCGAACGGCCCATTCCTGCAGCAGTTCCAGCAGCGCACCGGGGTGGTTGTGGGCGAGCCAGACGACGGCGGAGGTCTTGTCCGCACGGGAGGGGGCACTGATCCGCCCGGGCCGGCCGAGCAGGACGAAGCGGGTGGTGGCGCCGGCGACGTCGTTGATGTCGGTCACCAGCGCCTCCAGGCCGTAGGTACGGGCGGCGAACGCACCGGCGAACGCACAGTCGAACCGGCCGTCGCGCACCAGGCGGGCGCCCTCGGCGTTGGAGGCGGCCGACTCCCACTCGGCGTGCGGCAGATGGGTCGCGAGCCAGCGACGCACCTGGGCCTGCGCGACGGGATGACCGGTGACGGTCTTGACGTCGTCCATCTGGGTGCCGGGCCGGACCAGCAGCGCGAAGCTGATCGGCAGCACCACCTCGCGGTGGATCATCAAGGGCTGCCCGGTGGCGAGTTCGTCCAGGGTCGTGGTGACGGCGCCCTCGACGGAGTTCTCGATCGGGACCAGAGCACCGGTGGCAGCACCGCACCGCACCGCATCCAACGCGGCGGTGACGGAGCTGGACGGGATGAGCTCGGCGTCCGCCGCCTCGGGCAACGTCCGCAGAGCGACCTCGGAGAACGTCCCCTCGGGGCCGAGATAGGTGTAGCGGGCCCGGACGGGCACGGCTGACCTCCATTGCGGAGCGGGTGGCACGCGCGGGCGGCCACAGACTGGAGGTGCAAGGACGCGCGGTACATCCGGCGCATGGCCGGTCAGGGGGTGCTGATGGCCCGGTCAGGGCCCGTCAGAGGTGACGTAGCAGGGCCGTGGGATCCTCGGCGGCGTCGGCGACGAAGCGCAGGAACGCTCCGGCGGTGGCGCCATCGCAGACCCGGTGGTCGAAGGTGAACGAGAGCTGCACCACGTCGCGCACCGTGAGCTCACCCGCCACCACCCAGGGCCGCGCCACGATGCGTCCGACGCCCAGCATGGACGTCTGCGGGTGGTGGATGATCGGCGTTGCGCCGTCGACGCCGAACACGCCGTAGTTGTTCAGGGTGAACGTGCCGCCGGTGAGATCGCTCGGGGTGAGGCGGCCGACGCGGGCCGCCGCGGTGAGCCGGGTGATCTCGGCGGCAAGCTCGGCGGTGGTGCGCCGGTGGGCATCCCGAACCACCGGCACCACGAGCCCACGCGGGGTCTGGGCAGCGAAGCCGAGGTGGACGCCGTCGTGGTGACGGACGCCGGTGGCCCGCCCGGCGCCGTCGGTGACGACGGACGAGTTCAGCTCGGGCGCTCGCAGCAGCGCCGCCACGCACACCCGGGCAAGAATCGACAGCAGCCCGATGCGCGGCTCGGCACCCCCTGCGTTCAGGGCGTTCTTCGCGGCGAGCAGGCCCGTCGCGTCGGCGTCGACCCAGCAGGTCGCGTCAGGCACCTCGGCACGGCTGCGGGTGAACGCCTCCGCGGCCCGCCGGCGCAGTGCGTCGAACGCCACCACCGCCCCATCCGGCACCGCCCCGCCGCCGGCACCGTCATGCGAGTTGATGCTCGGGTTGTCTTCGAGTGGTGCGGCGGGCGAAAACGTCCTCCCGAAAACCTGCCCGATGGGCAGCGTGGACGGGCCAGCGGAGATCGCCTCCTCCACGTCCCGGCGCATGATCAGCCCGTCCGGTCCGCTGCCGCGCAGGGTGCGCAGGTCCACGGCATGGTCGCGGGCCAGGCGACGCACCAGGGGCGAGACGACCGCTACCGGGCCCGCCCAACCGGGCCCACCCGCCGCCGTACCGTCCGCACGGGCCGGGGCCAAACCGTCCGCACGGGCCGTGCCACCGGTACCACCCGTAGTAGTCCTACCGTCCGCACGGGCCATACCAGCCGTCCCGGCCGAGGCGCCCGCCAGCGCCCCAGCCCCAGCCGGCGCGTCGGCCGGCGCCTCGGACGCACTGGATGACGCGCCGGCACCCGTCGCACCATGGCCCGAGATGAGGGTGAGTGTGGTCTCCGGACGGGGGATGGGGATGATCGAACCGCCGGTATCGCCAATTCCGCCGCTGCCGGCGGGTCGCCGACGGCGGGGGCGACGGCGGTCGGGTTCGGGACTCACGCCGTAACCGACCAGGATGTTCCCGGGGCCGGCCGAAGGCGCGCCGCCGGTGTCGTCCTGCCCCGAGTGATCGACCGCGACGGTGATCAGCGGCGCGCCGACGGGGACGCCCGTGCCCGCCGGCCCCGCGAGCGACGTCACCACCCCGGCGAACGGGCAGGGAACCTCGACGATGGCCTTGGCGGTCTCCACCTCCGCGACGGGCTGGTCGACGACGATCACATCTCCGACGTCGACGAACCAGCGGACCACCTCGGCGGAGACCAGGCCCTCACCGAGATCGGGCAGGGCGAATGCGCGTACCGCGGGCACGGGTCACTGCTCCCACTGAAGTCGGGCGACGGCATCAAGGATGCGGTCGACGCTGGGCAGATGATGTTCTTCGAGCATCGGCGGCGGATAGGGGATGTCGTAGCCGGTGACCCGCAGCACGGGCGCGGCCAGATGGTGGAAGCAGCGTTCGGTGACCCGGGCGACGACCTCCGCGCCGAAGCCGCCGAAACCGCTTGCCTCATGGACGACGACGGCCCGGCCCGTGGCGCGCACCGCCGCGCAGACTGTCTCGTCGTCGAACGGCACCAGAGAGCGCAGGTCGACCACAGCGAGGTCGAAGCCCTCGGCCTCGGCCTCCTTCGCCGCGTTCAGGCAGATCGGCAGGCTCGGCCCGTAGGTCAGCAGCGTCGCGGACGCCCCGCTCCGGCGCACCATGGCCTGCCCGAGCGGAGCCACCTCTGCCAGCGGCTCGGACGTCCAGTACAGGCGTTTGGGTTCGAGGAAGACGACCGGGTCGTCGGAGGCGATCGCGGCGCGCAGCAACCCGTAGCCGTCGGCCACCGTCGCCGGGGTGACGACGTGCAGGCCGGGCGTGTGCGCGTAGTAGGCCTCGCTGGAGTCACTGTGATGCTCGACCCCGCCGACGCCACCGCCGTAGGGCACCCGGATGGTCAGCGGCAGGCCCATCCGTCCACCGGTGCGGTTGCGCATCTTCGCGACATGTGAGACGAGCTGCTCGAACGCCGGATAGGCGAACGCGTCGAACTGCATCTCGACGACCGGGCGCAACCCGTACATCGCCATCCCGATGGCGGTGCCGAGGATGCCAGCCTCGGCCAGCGGCGTGTCCAGGCAGCGCGCGGAGCCGAACTCGGCGCTCAGGCCGTCGGTGACCCGGAAGACGCCGCCGAGCGCACCCACGTCCTCCCCGAGGACGTGCACGGTCGGGTCCGCGCGCATGCTGTCACGCAACGCGGCGTTCAGCGCCTTCACCATCGTTGTCGGCTGGGTGATGGGCGTCGTTGTCGATGTGGCTGTCACCGAGGGCGCCGATTCCGACATTGGACCGGGGCCGGCGGGGCCGGCCATCTCGGGCGCCGCTCTGCTGGTCACTGCGCACCGCCCCGTCCCCGGCTGTCCGTGGAACTCGTCCGGGTCGCCGCTGTCCGGGTCGCCGCTGTCCGGGCCGCCGTGCGTCGGATTCACCGCCTCCGGCGGATCGTCGTCCCAGGCCATGCCGTCGTCCTCGGCCGCCAGGGCCAGCCGGCCGGCAAGATCGGTCGCCTGCTCGCGCAGCTGGCTGGTCGGCGCGGCGTAGACATGGCTGAACAGCGTGGCGGGGTCGGGGCCGGGGGCGGTGTCGAACTGGGCGCGGATCTCGGCGGCGAGCTGTTCGGCCTCCCGTGCCACCGCCTCGGCCCCCGCGTCGTCGAGCCCGCCGGTGGCGCGCAGATGCCGCTCGAGCAGGGTCAGCGGGTCGCGGGCCTGCCAGGCCTGGACCTCCGCGGCACTGCGGTAGCGGGTCGCGTCGTCGGCGTTGGTGTGTGCCTCCAGCCGGTAGGTGACCGCCTCGACCAGCACCGGCCCGCGTCCGGCCCGAGCGTGGGCGACCGCCTCGGTCAGCACCTGGTGCATCGCGAGCGCGTCGTTGCCGTCGACGAGCCGGCCGGGCATGCCGTAGCCGACCGCCTTGTGCGCCAGTGTTGGTGCCACCGACTGCCTGGCCAGCGGCACCGAGATCGCGTAGCCGTTGTTCTGGACCAGGAACACCACCGGCGCGCCCAGTACCGCGGCGAAGTTGAGCGCCTCGTGGAAATCACCCTCGCTGGTCCCGCCGTCGCCGACCAGCGCAAGGGCCACCACATTCCCGGGCGATGCCGGGCCCGCGGCGGACGCCGGGTCGGATGTCGCGCGCAGTCGGGCGGCATGCGCGAGGCCGACGGCGTGTACCGCCTGGGTGGCCAGCGGCGTCGCCAGGGGTGCGATCCGGTGCTCGTACGGGTCGTAGCCGCAGTGGGCATGCCCACGCATCAAGGTCAGCGCGTCGATGGGGCGTACCCCCCGCGCGACGACCGCCAGCGTGTCGCGGTAGCTGGGAAACAGCCAGTCCTGTGCGCGCAGCACCATCGCGGCGGTGACCTGGCAGGCCTCCTGACCGGTGGACGCCGGGTAGACGGCCAGTCGGCCCTGCCGGGTCAGGGTGGTCGCCTGCCGGTTGAACCGGCGCCCGAGGACCAGGCGGCGGTGCAGCTCACGGGCGAGAACTGGGTCGAACGCCGCCGCCGCCCCGGTGCCGAGCACACGCAGGGGCTCGGCCTCGGGCAGCAGCGGACCCGGCTGCGGGCGGGGACCGGGATGGCCCACCGGCCCGGCAAGATCGGGCGGCATACTGTCGTCGACGATGGTCATGACCCACCTTCGGGTGGCTGGTGGCTGGTGGCTGGTGGCTGGGAACGGGGCGGGTGAGGTGTGCCATCGGCGGGTGCGGCCGGACGGCCGGTTCCGGCGCATGGGTATGGGCGCCGGCGACGCGGGACGCGGCGCGGATACCCGTCAACACCGGGCCACCCCGGGGCGTGGCCGGCGTCGGTGTCGGGGACGACGTGGACGTCGGCGCGGGACGATCGCAGCGGGTGATGGTCGCCGCGGACGAGGTCGCGCGAGAGAAGGCCGCGCGGGAGAAGGCCGCGGGGAGAAGGTGGGCGGTCAGCGTGTCAGGTACGCGGCGGTGCGGGGCGGTGCGGGGCGGACACGGGCGGGTGGTCGGCGGGTCCGAGGCCGGGCAGGCCGGTCCCGTGGGCCGGACGGCGGTGTACAGGTGCCGTCGATGGGTCGCTGTCCGTCTCCACTCACCCTTTCGATGCTGGCCGGGCCGGTGCTGTGACCGGGGTGGTGCGGCGTCGCCGGTCGGATTCGGACGTCTGGTCGAAACGGGCGTCCGGCGGGGGCCGGTGCCCGGCGGCCGGAGTCCGAACGGCCGGCCGTCTCGACCAATCTTCCACCGCCGTTCGGCAGTCGCGTAGTGGCGATAATCACGCCCGGTTGACAATCCGACGGTAGTGCCGGAGGTCCCACATTCGACGTGTCGTAGAAACCTTCCCGGCGGCCCGATCGGGGAATCCGGAAGGGCCGGCCCCGCTTCGCCTACGGCCGTTTGTCACAAATCCCTCGGGTGCGCGCCGCAGTGGGGTCCGACGGCCACGCGGACCCTCGGGAACGCTGCGGAGCGGGTCTGGAGAAGACCGTCGAGATTCCCCGGCAAAGGCGCCGGCGAAAACCAGCATCATGCCCTTAGCAGCGGGGGCTGCTCGCTGGCAGCAGGATCCGTGCCCGGAATATCGGGTCCGCCGTGGCGGTCCCAGTCGCGGTGCACGGGCGACGCCGTCATGCGACGGGGAAGAATGCCTCCGGAAATGCCGACGCGTCCGGGCGGGGCCGGTGGATCGCCGGCCCGACCCGGACGCGTGCGAGGTGCCGCGGCCGTGCGAGGTGTAGCGGTCTACGAGGTGCAGCGGGTCGTGCGAGGTGTCGCTGGTCGTGCGCGGTGTCGCTGGTCGTGGTCAGGGCCCCTGTTCCTCGGGTGCCCTGACCACGTGTGTCACGGCCTGCGTCAGGGGACGTAGGCGTAGTAGCTGGGGCCGCTGGTGGTCACCACGACCAGGCCGACCGAGCCGTTGTAGATCGTCGACCCGAGATAGTGATCTCTGCCGTCGTACTGGTACACGTCGATCTGCTCGTTGATGGTGCCACTGATGGTCGAGGTGTAACAGGTCCCGGGCTGGATCAGGTAGGTGGACCACCCGCCGCGGCCGGGGAAGACCACGTGCGAGTCGTAGCCGCCCTGGGAGCACACAGTGAGCTTGCCGGGGGTGGAAGCCGAGGCCGTGCTCGCCGGGCCGGCCACCGCCGCCACCAGTCCCAGGACCGCCAGAATGACCATCCGGCGGAGGGAAAACAACTTGCGCATCCTTCGTTGGACTCCTTGCCTTGGATCCCTGCCCGTCCGGTTCCGTGGTCCTGGCCGCTGCGGGTCCTGGGACCCCGCGTCCGTCGGGGCCTTCCGCAGCAACCACGCCCTCGAGGAGGCGAAGAGTTCACCTTTGTCCGAAGATGGCAGATACGCGCAGGTGGCGCGCGTCGGCGAAGGGAGGGCGGCGCGCGGCCCAGGCCGCCATGGACCAGCCCGGATGTCCGGGCCGTCAGGCGCTCAGCGCGCCGGTGGAGAGCAGGCCGACGAGGGCGACGGCGACGAGGAGTCGGTAGCCGACGAAGGCGTCGAAGGTGTGCTGGGCGACGAACTTGAGCAGCCAGGCGATCGAGGCATACGCGACGACGAACGAGACGAGGGTGCCCACGGCCAGCGGCGTCGCCGAGACTCCGCCGCCGACGGCGTCCTTCAGTTCATAAAGCCCGGCCCCGGTGAGGGCGGGAATGGACAGGAAGAACGAAAGTCTGGTTGCGGCCACACGGTCCAGGTCGCGAATGAGGCTGGTGGAAATGGTGGCACCGGAGCGGGAGAAGCCGGGGAACAGCAGGGCGAGGATCTGCGACGATCCGACGACCATCGCGTCGGACATGCTGATGTCGTCCTCGCCGCGTTTGTGCCGGCCGAAACGGTCGGCGAACCACATCAGCCCACTTCCGGCCACCAGCGACGCGGCAACCACCCACAGGGACGCGAGCGGCCCGTCGATGAGCGGTTTGGCGGCGACGCCGACCAGGACGACCGGAATCGTCGCGTAGATGACCCACCAGGTGAAATGGTAGTCGTGCTGGCGTGCCTCGGGATTGCGCAGACCCTGGAACCAGGCGGTGACCAGCCGGCGAATGTCGCTGAAGAAGTAGACGAGCACGGCGGCGATTGCCCCGACCTGGATCACGGCGGTGAACCCGACCACCGCCTTGTCGTCCACCTGGATGCCCAGCAGGCCCTCGGTGATCTTCAGGTGGCCGGTCGAGGAGACCGGGAGGAACTCGGTCAGGCCCTCGACGATGCCGAGGAGCACGGCCTGGCCGACGCTGATGGCACTCACGTGATCGATACCTTCGGAGATCCAGGCGCGGGACGGGCCCGCGCGGTCGGTGGGCAGGGCGGGTGGTCTGGTGCAGAACCGCACAGTAGAACACCGTGCGTATGCGCTGAAGCCGCGGGTCGGCCCAGGGCCGTCGCCCTGGTCATCCCCGAGCGGCCCCGCGCCGTCCGTCAGCGCCGGCGGTCGCTCCCGCTGGCTCGGCCGGTCGCGCGGTTTCGGCCGGCGTGACGAGCCGGGGGCGTTGGACGTCCGCGCGGGTACGGGCGACGTGGGCGACCAGCGCGACGATGAGCAGGCCCGCAAGGGCGCTGACGGTGCCGTCCCCGAGCCCGAGGCCATGGCGGACGGGCGGCTTGCCGAGCCAGTCGGCGAACGATGCCCCCAACGGACGGGTCACCACGTAGGCGGCCCAGAACGTGGCGACCTCGCCCAGGCCGCACCATCGCCGGGCGACCACCGGCACCAGGATGATCCCGGTGAAGACCAGCGCGGACGCCAGGTAGCCGAGGTGCAGCGTGTCCGCGGTCAGGTCGCCCAGAGCGGTGCCCAGCGCGAACGTCGCTAGCACCGTCGTCCAGTAGTAGTACTCGCGCCGGCGGGTGACGATCGAGTGGATCGACAGAGTGCCCTCGGTGTGGTGCCAGCGCCAGAGCACCGCGGCGAGCGCCAGGGCGTAGAACACCGTTGAGCCGACGTGCCCGATCGGCAGCCCGTCGGCGGCCATCGTCCCGAACACGGCCAGCATCACCACCGCGAACCAGTAGACCGGCGCCCGGTAGCGCCGGCACCGCAGCTGCAGCCACAGCGTGCCGGCGAACCCGACGCTCCCGACCGCCGCCGCGAGAACCAGGTTCACCGAGGCCAGAAAGTCGGCGGTGGCCTCACCCATTCCGGTCGACAGGATCTTTATTGCCCAGAACAGGCCGGTGATCTCGGGGACCTTCGCGGCGAGAGGGTGCCGGTCGGGGAGCAGGCGGTGGGCGGACGACCGCATGGGAAGCCTTCCAGGGATGGGTACGAGTGGCCGCGGTCAGGACATCACCGCAGCCGTGTGAGGACGGTGTGAGTTCCCGCGCGGGTATCCGTCCGCGCGTGCGCGCGGAAGGTCCCGGGCGTCCGGGCGGTGGGCTCCGGAATGCGTGGCCGCAACGCGTGGCCGCAACGTGTGGGGGAGGTGGGCTCGGGCGGCTCCGGACAAGTGGGCCGTGGGCGTGTCCGGGCGAGCGTCGGGGACCGACCGGGTGGAGGCGGTCCGTAGGATCAGCGGGTGCCTGACAGCCATCCGCCCCAGGAGGACCCCACCGTTTCCCGCGGCCCCGCGGCCTTGCCGCACGCGGCGGCGCCAGCCCGGGAAGAGCTGCTGGGCGGCCTGGGCGCATACGTCGACGCGAGCCGGCCGGAGTTCGAGCGGCGTCTCGCCGAGCTCGTCGGCATCCCCGGGGTGAGCGCCGATCCGGCGCACGCCGGTGACCTCGCCCGTACCGCCGAACATGCGGCGACGCTGCTGCGGGACGCGGGTCTGTCGGCGCGGATCGTGCCAACCGCCGGCTACCCGGTCGTCGTCGGCGAGCACCTCGCTGGCACGGGCCTGCCGACCGTCACGATCTACAACCATCTGGACGTCCAGCCCGCCGATCCGGACGAATGGCACACCGAGCCGTTTCGGCTGGCCATCGCGGGCGACCGGTACGCCGGGCGGGGCAGCACCGACGACAAGGGCCCGGCGCTGACCGCCCTACAGGCCGCGCAGTTCGCCGTCGGACGGGGATGGCCGGTCAACATCCGGTTCGTCTGGGAGACCGAGGAGGAGATCGGCAGCCCGAACTTCGAGGCGTTCGTGCGCGCCGAACTACCCAGGCTCGCCACCGACGTCGTGCTGGTCTCGGACTCGATCTGGATCGCCGCCGACCGCCCGGCGATCGACTACGGCCTGCGCGGCCTGGTCACCTTCGAGGTCACCGTCACCACCGGACGCAACGACACCCACTCCGGTCTCACCGGCGGTCCCGCCCGTAATCCGCTCGCCGAGCTTGCCGGCATCATCGCCGAATGCGTCGACCCGGTGACCGGACGGGTGCTCATCCCCGGCTTCGCCGACGCCGTCGCCCCTGTCACCGACGACGAGCTCGACGGCTTCGTCGCCTCCGGTTTCGACGTCGACACGTTCATGGCCGCCCACGGCCTGACCTCGCTACGCACCACCGACACCCGCGAGGTCGTGCGCCGGATCATGGCCGAACCGACCTTCGAGGTCCACGGCCTGGTCGGCGGCTACACCGGCCCCGGCGTGAAGACCGTCGTCCCGCCGCGGGCGACGGCGAAGCTCAGCGCCCGGCTCGTCCCGCACCAGGATCCCCACGCCGTGTTCGCGCTGGTCCGCGACTTCATCACGGCCCGTCATCCGGATGCCGTCCTCGAGCTCGAGGCCGCGATGCCGCCCTACCTCGGGCCCCGCACCGGGCCTTACGCCGAGGCCGCGGCCGACGCCGTCGAGTACGCCTTCGGCCGCCGCCCCGCGTTCGTCCGCGAGGGCGGCTCCATCGGCGCCGTGCTCACCATGAACGAACACCTGGGCGCGCCCGTGATCCTCACGGGCCTCAGCCTGCCCAGCCACGGTTACCACGCCCCGAACGAGCACTACGACTGGACCCAGACCGCCGGCGGCATCCGCATGTTCGCCCACTACCTCGCCCACCTGACCAGCCTGACCGCATAGCCCCCCGGACCGCACATCCTCGCGGTGGCCAACCTGTCCTCTCCCGTCCGCTCACCGGTCGAGATCAGACGGCAGCGACGAACTCGTCCTCTCGGCGCCGCCGTGCGCGGACGGTTCACGAAGCTCGCCGGCACGGCGATCGCGCCGGACCGGCGGGTCCAGCGTGCGAAGATCCTGCCTGCTCACGAGTCGTCTGGTGGCCATCATCGCCTGCCTGGGCCGGTGGCCTTTGGCGCGTCGGGTGCCGGGCAGAGCACGCCATGGAAGGGCGGCGACGCGGCTGGCGAGTCACCTGCGGCCGGGTTCGGACGGTCGCTGCTAGTCTTTCCCCGTGTCAGAACGCACCGGTTTTCCGCTTAGCCAGCGCGATTTCGACGCCATCTACAGCAGAGTGCCGCGGCTGTGCGTCGAAGTGGTGGTTTCCGGTCCGGCCGGTGTGCTGCTGACAAAACGGGACATCGAGCCCTGCCGGGGGCAGTGGCACCTGCCGGGGGGCACGGTGTTCTTCGGCGAGTCGCTGCCGGCGGCGGTGGAGCGGGTGGCCGCGCGGGAGCTCGGGGCGGCGGTCACGGTGGGCGCCCTGCTCGGCTACATCGAATATCCGTTGATGGCGGCGGCGGGCTACCGGGGCTGGCCGATCGGCGTCGCGTTCGAGGCAACGCTGGTAGGTGGCCAACCGGTCGGCAGCGACGAGGGCCGCGAGGTCGGCTGGTTCGGCGAGATCCCGCCGAACACCCTCACCGAACAGGCCGACTTCCTACGACGCCGCGCGCTGTGGGCCGCGCAGGCCTGAACCATCCCGATACATCCGGGGAGAAACGTAGAGTACGTCGCAGGCGGGTGACGCGGGGTGCGGGAGGTGGCTGTGGCAGTAGCCGAGAACCGGCGCCGGTACAGCAGCGAGGAGCTGTCCGCGCTGCGGGTGGTGCAGCCGGTGGCGGATGCGGACTGTCGCGTCCGGGCTGTGATGGACCGGGTCGGCGACAAGTGGTCGGTGGCCGTGGTCAACGAGATCAGCGGCGGCCCCCGGCGTTTCTCCGAGATCAAACGGTGCCTGCCCGGCATCAACCAGCGGATGCTCACGAGCACGCTGCGGGTGCTGGAGCGGGACGGGCTGGTGACCCGCACCGTGTATCCGGAGGTGCCGCCCAGGGTGGACTACGAGCTGACCGAGATGGGCCGGGCGATGCTGGACACCGTGTCATCCTTGCTGCACTGGGCCCAGCGCAACGTCGACGGCATCGACAGGGCCCGGCGGCGCTACGACGCCCGCCGGGCCCCGGCCGAAGGCTGACTCAGGACGTCCTGAGCCAGGGTGCTCAGAAGCCGATGGTCTCGCGGACGAGAACGACGACGCCGCGGTCCGGGAACGCCTCGCGCTCCAGGATCAGGAACCGGCCGAGAAACGACGGCTGGTTGTAGAGGTCGGTCAGCCGCTGGAACTCCCGGGGCAGGCTGTACGTACGGATGCGGCGCAGGGCGGTCGGTACGTCGGCCACGATCTTCTGCGAGCCGACCACCCAGATAGCCCGCCGCGCACCCGACGCGTACGGCGCGAACTGGCTGCCACTGGCCGAGCCGACGACCAGTGACCCGTCCTCGGTCACCGCGTGCACGCTGCCGACGACCACGTCGGGGCTGGCCCCGAGCCGGATCGTCGCGTAAACGTCATCGCTGGGCGCGGGAGCGTTCGCCCGCACCGAGGTGTATTTCCCGGACTCGTCGATGTCGGCGAGGATGCCGGAAATGCGCAGCGTCTCGCTGGAGGCGGTGAAGATGCTCTGGCCGTCGGTCGGCAGCAGCTCGCCGACAAGCTCGCGGGCCTGCTCGACAGTGTCGACAACGTGCACGGTGTAGCCGTGTTCCTGCAGGGCGGCAACGGCCCGGTCGAGCTGCTCGGTGCCGGCCGGCAGGGAGAACGTCTCGTCGAGAGGTGGGGCTTCGACGGTCATCGTCGTCCTTTCGGAGCGCGGGGATCAGGTGGAGGATGGTGCGGGCCTGCATGTGCGTTCCTCGAGTCTGGGTGACGTCGCGGAGCCATGGAAGAGGGCACTTTTTTCTGCCTTGGTGTGTTGGAGGGAACCATCGGCACCGCATCATCCATAAAATGATCATGGATGCGTCGGTGGGGTGTTCTAGGGGGAGGCTACGGGGCTGACGCTCGCGTCAGGGCCCAGATAGCCTGCGTCGGTAGGTTTTTTCTTTCTGGTTCGCTGGCCGGAAGACCGGTTTCTCGGCCGTACGGCGGTGGCCGTGATGAAGCGGCGAAAATGGCGCGTGGCCCGGATCCCAGAACTTTCGGCTCGCGCCGACGGTAGCTCCTTGCAAAGTCCCGATTGTTGTCCCGGTCCGTGCGGAAAACACCGCGGAAACGAGGAGAGAAACAGTGGGTACTGTGCCGGTCATGAGATCGCAACTGCCGGTCTGGCCGCAGTATGACGACACCGAGCGGGTCGGTCTGTTGCGCGCGCTCGAACAGGGTCAGTGGTGGCGGATGGGGGGCAGCGAGGTCGACGAGTTCGAGGCGGAGTTCACCCGCTACCACGGCGGTTCGCATGGGCTCGCCGTTACCAACGGCACGCATGCACTGGAGCTGGCCCTGCAGGTCCTCGGGGCCGGTCCGGGCACGGAGGTGATTGTCCCGGCGTTCACCTTCATCTCGTCGTCACAGGCGGCACAGCGGCTCGGGGCCGTCGCGGTTCCGGTCGACATCGACCCCGTCACCTACAACATCGACCCCACTGCCGTAGCCGCCGCGATCAGCTCGCGGACCGCGGCCATCATGCCGGTGCACATCGCCGGTGAGGTCGCGGACATGGATGTGCTCGCGAAGATCTCCGCGGACACCGGAGTTCCGCTGGTGCAGGACGCCGCGCACGCGCACGGCGCGCGTTGGCAGGGACGCCGGATCGGGGAGCTGGGCACCGTCGCCGCGTTCAGCTTCCAGAACGGCAAGCTCATGACCGCCGGGGAAGGCGGTGCCGTGCTCTTTCCGGACGCCGCACTGCGGGCGGACGCCTTTCTTCGGCACAGCTGCGGCCGTCCCCCCACCGACAGGTACTACTTCCACCAGACATCCGGCTCGAACTTCCGCCTCAACGAGTTCTCCGCGGCGGTTCTGCGCGCCCAACTGCGGCGTCTTGACGGGCAGATCGACACCCGCGAGCAGCGCTGGCCGGTGCTGTCCAGATTGCTCAGCGAGATTGCCGGAGTCGTCCCGCAGGGACGTGACCCGCGCTGCGACCGGCGGCCACACTACATGGCGATGTTCCGGGTGCCGGGCCTGACCGAACAGCGGCGCAACGAACTTGTCGACCGGCTGGTGGCAAGCGGTCTTCCGGCGTTCGCCGCCTTCCGCGTCGTGTACCGCTCCGACGGTTTCTGGGAGACCGGAGCACCCCAGACATCCGTCGAGGAGCTGGCACGGCGGTGCCCGAACGCGGAGGCGCTCAGCGCCGATGGCGTCTGGCTGCACCACCGCACGCTGCTGGCCACCGAGGCACAGGTGCACGAGGTCGCCGAGATCATCAGCTGGGCGGTCGGTGAGATCCGGGCCGGGCGATGAGTTGCCCTGTGTCAAGCCGCCGCTTGTTGATTTTGGTTGATGAGTGCTTGCAGGGCTCCGTGGGCGGCGGGGTTGTAGGGAACGTTGTCGTGCCAGCAGCGCCAGATGACGTTCACCCACGCACGGGCGAGGACCCGGACGGCGTGAGGATGGTCGTGGCCTCGGTCTCGGGCGCGTTGGTAGAGAGCAGCGGCCCAGGGGTTCGCGTGGCGGGAGTCGCCGGCGAAGTCGCACAGGGCGTCGCGGAGCTGTTTGTCCGCTCCCCAGCGGAACGTGACGGCTTTGACCTTGCCGGACTGGCGGGTCGACGGTGCGACGCCGGCCAGGCAAGCCAGGGAGTCGGGGGTGGGGAACCGGCCGCGGGCGTCCCCGATCTCGGCGAGCAGCCGGGCGGCGCGGACTTTGCCCGAGCGGGGCAGGGACGTGAAGACGAGGCCGTCGGGGTGGAGTTCGAGTTGTTCCGCGATCCGTCCAGCCAGGATGTCGATCTGGGTGTTGAGAGCGCGCAGGGTCGTGACGTAGGCGAGGGTGACGGCGGCGTCGACGGGGTCGTGGTCGCCGGTGTCGCCGTCGGGCGCGCTGGTCAGGCGGGTGTAGAGGGTCTGTGCGGGGGTGCGGCCGCTGTAGCGGGCGGCGTGCGGCCAGGCGGCCAGCCGCTTGACCGACAGCCAGCTGGCCTGGGCCTGGGTGGTGAACCGTTCGAGGAACCGCAGGCTGATGTCGGAGTCGATCTCGGAGAACAGGCCGGCCGCGCCGGGGAACACGACCTGCGGGTGGGCGCGGAGCTGGTTGGCGACCGCGACCCGGTGGGCGACGAGGTTCCGGCGGGCGCGGACGCTACGGCGCAGCGCGGTTGTCTGGCCGGTGTCGCGGACGAGCGGGCGCAGCCGGCGGCGGTCGGTGCGCACGACGTCGGCCAGGACGTAGGCGTCGAACCGGTCGTCCTTGTTCCCCGCCGACCCGTAGCGGGACCGCAGGTTCTTCAACTGGCCGGGTGGGATCACGAACACCGTCAGCTCGGCCTGGCGCAACGCGGCGACGACCGGCCCGTCGGGGCGTTCGATCCCGACCTCGGTCACGCCGCGTTTCAGCAGCCGCTTGACCATGTTCTTCAACCCGGCGGCGTCGTGGGAGACCGCGAACCGGTCGAGGACCTCTCCGTCGGCGTCGACGACCGCGACGGCGTGGTCGTCTTTGGCCCAGTCCACGCCGCCACAGACACGCGGTGTCGGGATCGGGTCGATACTCATCTGTGTCTCCTCGCTGTTGCACCAGTGGGAAGACACCCGGTGGTCCTGGGACACCGCAGCCGGTCGCTCACTGATCGGCGCTCGATGGCGCGCAGCCCTGTAGCCAGTCGGGGTGTCCTGGGCCACCGGGCCTCGCGGAACTCATCGCGGACCTTCACGGTCGAGCGAGCAGGGCGATGGCCCGGTGGGGACCAGGGGCGTGTCCGAACCCTCTCAGTTGCCGGTTCGGACACTTGGATGGTGGACCAGTGAGCACCCTGACCTACGACCTCGTCGACTCCCGGATCATGGTCAGTCGCTGCCTGCGCCGGTCGTGGCGCGACCCCGAGGCGTTCTTCACGGCGCTGATGCTGCCGATCATCCTGATGCTGCTGTTCGTCTACGTCTTCGGCGGCGCGCTGCGCGACCAGGGGCCGTACGTCGACTACGTGGTGCCCGGGCTGATCGTGCTGTGTGCCGGGTTCGGCGCGGGGACGACCGCGGTGGCCCTGGCCACCGACATGGCCGGCGGCATCGTGGACCGGTTCCGCTCGATGCCGATCCGCGCGTCGGCGATCCTGCTCGGCCAGGTCGCGGCGAGCCTGACCCGCAACCTGCTCGCGACCGCCCTGGTCATCGGCGTGGGCCTGGGCATCGGCTGGCGCCCGACGACCTCGGTCTGGCACTGGCTCGGCGCCGTCGGCATGATCGTGCTGTTCATTCTGGCGCTGTCCTGGCTCGCCGCGGCGGTCGGGCTGCTCGCGGGCGGCCCGGAGGCGGCGAACTCGTTCACCTTCGTGCTGATGTTCCTGCCTTACGTGAGCACCGCGTTCGTCCCGACCCACACGATGCCGAGCGTCCTGCGGGGCTTCGCCGCGAACCAGCCGTTCACCCCGATCATCGAGACCATGCGCGGCCTGTGGATGGGCCACACCTCCACCGGCGCGTCGCTGGGCCACGAGGCACTGATCGCCCTCGCCTGGTCCCTCGGCATCCTCGCCGTCTCCTGGCTCGCCGCCACCCACCTGTTCCGCCGCGGCACCGCCCACTGAGCGCTGCCCGGCGAAGATGCGGAAGAACGGAGACCGCCGGACCCGGATTGTTCGGCGACCGGACAACGACGTGGTGCCCGACGATCAGGACGAGGCTCCTGCCGACCTCGTGCTGCGGAACTCCGGTCTCGAGGGCGTGACGCGCATCCTCGAATCGGTCGCGTCCGAGGGGGCCGACTGGATTCGCCACGACCAGGAACGTCGAGAGCGATGGGCGAGCCGCCTGTTCGCCCGATGATGAGGTGACACATGGCGGACAGGCTGGCTGTCAGGTAGCAGATTCTCGGCGGGCGAGGGGTCACCTACAGTCATGATTGTTCCGTTCCGGCTGTCCGGCACGGGGCCATCCTCGGTGCCCGCGGGTGGCGAGTGCGGTGGGCCGCGTGGCCCGGGAAACGGAGTGGATCATGCGGCGTGTGGCGCGAGTGGCCGTCGTTCCGACGGTGCTGGTCGTGGCCCTGGGCCTGGCTGCCTGCGACGGAAAGTCCGGCTCGTCGCGGCATGCCAGGTCGTCGGCGGGGCGCAGTGGTGCCGTGCACGCGGCCAGCGCCGGTTCGGGATCCTCGTCAGGGTCATCAGGATCCTCGGCGGCTGGTGGGAGCACGCGGTCGACCGCGAGCGCGCGGCCCGTGTCCGGTGCTGTCAGGCCGTGCGCGGCGCAGGCCGTGACGGTGACACTCGGGTCGTCGTCCGTCGTCGAGGGCGACCAGCGCGAGCGGCAGGTACGGCTGACCAACCGCTCGTCCCGGCGCTGCACGGTGAGCGGCTATCCGGGCGTGAGCCTGGTCGCTCGGGATGGAGCCGGCTGGGACGTCGTGCGCTCCCCGCTGGTGCGGCCGAGCCGAATCACCCTCGCGCCGGGGGCCGCGGCGCACGCCTCCCTGCACTATCTTCCCGCGAACGTCGGCGAGCCCGGTGGGTTCGACGCGACGCGCATCCAGGTCACGCCACCCGACACGTTCACCACGACCACCCTGCCCTGGGACGGCGGCCCGCTGCTCGACCAGTCCGGCGCCACCCACCCGGGTACCTACCTGACGGCCCTGACCGCCGGATAGCGGCGCGGCGAGTACCCCACGGCTGGTGGCGGGGGAAGGATGGAACTCCTGCGCGATCAGCCCGGCGAGGAAGAGGTTGCGAGCGGCCAGGGGTGCGGGAGACTGGACGGGTGCCTGATGCCTGGCTTTCCGCGACGCTGCCGGTGCTGGATCTGGCCATGATGTCGGTGGAGGCGGTGCGGCGGGCCGCCGTCCGGGCCGGGGCCACCGGGCGGGTCGTGGACGCGCCGCTGGATCTGGAGCGGGTCGCCGCGACGTTCGGCAGCGAGCGTCTGTTCCGTGACGGCGCAGCCCGTGCGTCCGCGTTCGCCCCGCTGTCCGGCTTCTACCGGGCCGCGGACGGTTACCTGCGCACGCACGCGAACTACCCGCATCATCGGGACCGGCTCCTGGGCCTCCTCGGTCTCGTCGACGCCGACCGGGAGGCCGCAGCGAAGGCCATCGCGGGCCGGTCGGCCGCCGAGCTTGAGGAAGAGGCGGCGCGGGTCGGCGCCATCGCCGTCCGGGTGCGCGGCGAGGCCGAGTGGCGGTCCTCGGCACCGGGCCAGGCCGCTGCCACAGGTCCCCTCGTGCGGGTCACCGAACGCGACGACGTCTGGGGCGAGGGTCCGCGTGAAAGCGGCGGCACCCGCCGCGGTGGCGGCGTTCGCCGGGAGGTCACCGATGGCCGCTGCGCCGCCTCGGTCGGCGGTGCCTTCGGCGGCGGTGCCAGCTCCAGCCCGCAGGCCGTTGCCGGCGCCAGCCCAGATGCTCGCGGCTCAGGCGCTGCCGGTGCTGACGGCGGCACGCGGCCGCTCGCGGGAGTGCGGGTCCTCGACCTGACCCGGGTCCTGGCCGGGCCGGTCGCCGGACGCACCCTGGCGCTGCTCGGCGCGGACGTCCTGCGCCTCGACCCGAAGCAACCGGCGGAGATCGGCTGGCAGCACCTGGACACCGGGCAGGGCAAACGCACCGCACTGCTGGACCTGCGGACCGACCTGCCTCGCGCGCAGACACTGCTCGCCCAGGCCGACGTGCTGCTCACCGGCTACCGGCCCGGCGCGATCGAGGCCTTCGAGGCCCGCGGCCTGCGCATCCCGGCGGGGATCGTCCGCGCCCGGATCAACGCCTGGGGAGACGCGGGCCCGTGGGCGGGGCGGCGCGGGTTCGACTCGATCGTCCAGGCCGCGTCCGGCATCGCGCTGATCGAGAGCGCCGACGATGAGACGCCCGGCGCTCTGCCCGCCCAGGCCCTCGACCACGCCACCGGCTACCTGCTCGCCGCCGGCATCATCGACGCGCTCACCGCCCGCGCCGCCGACGGCCACGGCCGCGACGTCCTCGCCCCCCTCGCCCGCACCGCCACCTGGCTGCTCGACGCCCCCGGCCGCGACCCCCACCACCTGCCGGCCGCCCAGCCGTCGGCGAACGCGGCCGTCACCCACGGCGACCGCACCACGGCCCGCCCGGCCATCCCCGGTTTCGACGACTACCCCCACCCAGCCCATCCGTGGGGCAGCGACGAGCCGTCGTTCTCCTGAGCTCGACAGGCGTAGGGGCAGGCGCGGATGCATCGGGAGCGCCGTGTTCGGTCGGCTCCGGTCGGCTCCGGTCGGCTCCGGTCGGCTCCGGTCGGGGGCGGCAGTCGGCTGGCGATCTTCCCTGATCAGGTGGGCACCGGACGACGGCCCTGCCGGGCCGAGGGCGCAACGGCGGCTCCAAGGCGGTGCGGTCCAGCGGCCTAGGGATTTCTCCGGGTGCCGCCGCGGGGATGCGGGGTGGGTCGACCACGCTGGTCGGGGAGTTTTCCGAATACCCGAAACTGACCGTCGGAAATAGCCTGGATACCAGCACGGGAAAGGGCCCGTGCCTCACGAGAAGAGGGCACCATGAACGCCTCCGATGCGCGGATCGCGGCCATCTATACGGCCCAGCCGGGCGGTATCGTCAAGAGCCTGACGCCGAATGCAGGGTCTCCCAAGTTGACCACCTTCGACCTGATCATCCAGCTCGAGGCGGGCAACGTGCTGGGGCAGAGCCTGGCGAACTACACCCTGAACGTCACCGCCGTGAACGAGAACGCCGTTAAGGCGGAGGCCGGTCTGGTTCCGGTGGGAAACCCGTTCAAGGAGGAGTTCAATGGGCCGGTCGGGCCGGATTGGAAGCCCAGCGGGAGCGATTTCGTCCGCACTGGTGCGAGTGAGCCCACCGGCATTCTGCGCTTCAAGATCCATATTCCGGTTGACCTGACCGGTCGCTTCCACTACAACCTGGAGCTCGTGAGCGCGGGTTTCCAGGTGGTCGACCTGGCGGAGAGCGACGCGTTCCTGCTCGTCTGAGCACCTGCCCGCCTGACCGGCGAGCTGTCCGGGGGGCTCGCCGGTCAAGCCGTCCGACGGACAGGCTGCCCGGCTCGCGGATCCAGGGACGGATCGGCGAGGCGCCGGACCGTGGCGGGTGGCTCCCTGCCGCACGGTCCGGCGTGTCCGGCCCCCGGCGGGCGAAAGCGTCCCCCGGGGCCCGCCGGGGTGAGACGATGACCGCGTCGGTCCAGGCCGTCCGGGATCATCGGGGAGCTGTCGTGACGGTGGGGTTCACGTCGGCCGCCAACACCCGGTTCGTCGCGCGGGCACCGGAGCTGGCGACCCTGTCCGCCGCGCTGGCCACCGCGGCCGAGGGGACGCCGACCACTGTTCTCGTCGGGGGCGAGGGCGGTGTCGGCAAGAGCCACCTGATCCGGGAGTTCTCCCGACGGGCCCGCATGGAGGGGGTCCGCGTCCTCACCGGGGTGTGCATAGGGCTGGCCGCCGGCGAACTGCCGTACGCGCCGTTGGCGGAGATGCTGCGCGGCCTCGCGCGGGATCTCGGTGGTCAGACGGTGCGCGCGGTGGCGGGACGGGCCTACCCGGCGCTCAGCCAGGTGGTGCCCTACCTCGATGACGCCTTCGACGACACCGCCGCCGACACCATGGACCCGGCGGACGGTGCGGCCACCGCCACGACCGCCGGGACCGGCGAGCAGGCGGGGCCGGCGCCGGTGGGCCGGCTTCTGGAGGCGGTGCTGCGCCTGCTGCACCGGCTCGCCGAGCGGGCGCCGCTGCTGCTGGTCATCGAGGATCTGCAGTGGGCCGACCGCTCCACCCTGGACCTGTTGTCGTTTCTGGCCGCCACGCTCTCCCGGGAACGACTGGTGCTGGTGGCGAGCTACCGCTCCAATGATCTCGGGCCCGGCCATCCACTGCGCGGGGTACTGACCGAGCTGACCCGTTCGGGCCGCGCACTTCGGCTGGAGCTTGCCCGCTTCACCGAGGCGGAGCTGGCCACGTTTCTGACCGCCCTGGTCGGGGCGGCCCCCGGCGCCGCCCAGCTCCGCCGCATCTACGCGCTATCGGATGGCAACGCGTATTTCGCGGAGGAACTGGTGGCGGGGGGCGCGCTGGCCGAACCGACACCGGCTGACGTGCCACCGGGGCCGCCCGCGTCTGTGTCCATGTCCGCGCTCACGTCTACCTCGACCGCCGCGCCCGCGTCTGCGCCTGTGTCCGCGGCACCTGGTCTCGGAGCGGAGCCACTGCCGCTGCCGCGCTCGATCCGCGACGTCGTGCTGGCCCGGGTGGAGACTCTGACCGCCGACGCGCGCGAGGTTCTCCGCCTGATCGCGACGGCCGGCCGCACGATCCGTCACCAGCTGCTCGACACCTTGTGTGAGATGCCGCAGGAGCGGCTCACCGCGGCCCTGCGGGAGTGCGTCGCGTACCACGTGCTGGTCACGGACACCGGTAAGGGCACCTATGTGTTCCGGCATGCTGTCGGAAGGGAGGTCGTGTACGCGGACCTGCTGCCCGGCGAGCGGACCCGACTGCACGCGGCACTGGCCGAGGCACTGCGGACCCAGCCCGAGCTGGGCGCGGTCGGTGGGCCGGCGCTCGCGGCGGAGCTTGCCTACCACTGGCACGCGGCCGGTGTCCTGCCGCGGGCGCTGGCCGCGGCGGTCGTCGCCGCTGAGATGGCCGCCGACGCCTGCGCCTTCGCGGAGAGCCACCGGCAGTACACGCGCGCCCTCGCGTTGTGGCACCGGGTCGACGACCCGGTGCGGGCCGCTGGAGTCCCGCACAGTCACCTGCTGGAACGCGGCGCGGAAGCGGCCCGGTGGGCCGGCCACACCGATGTGGCGATCGCGTGGATGCTGGAACTGTCGGCGCAGCAGTCCCCGCGGCGAAGCCCCGCCGAGCGGGCCGCGCTGTGGGAGCGGCTGGGCCGCTACCGGTGGGAATCGGGGGACGGCGAGGGTTCGACCCGGGCCTACGAGCAGGCCGTCAGTCTCCTCGCCGACGAGGCGCCCAGCGGCCAGCGGGCCGGCGTGCTGGGGCGGCTCGCGACCTCCCACGTCCTCGCCGGCCGTTACTCGGTCGGACTGTCGCTGGCGACCCAGGCAGCGGATCTTGCCGCCGCGGTCGGCGCGCCGGCGGCCCGCAGTCGTGGCCTGAACATGGCGGGTGTCGCGCTGACCATGATTGGTCGCCCCGATCAGGGCGTCCGCGCGTTACGGGCCGCGTTGGAGATCGCGCTTGGCTCCGACGACGCGGAGGAGCTGCTGCGCGCCTACAGCAACCTGGGGTTCGCCCTGGAGAAGGCCGGCCGGCTCGAGGAGTCTCTGGCCGTGGCGCGCACGGGGCTCGCGCGCAGCCGGGAGCTCGGCATCGAACTGACCGGCGGGGGAGTGCTGCTGACGAACGCGGTCGCAGTCCTGTCGCTGCTCGGCCGCTGGGACGAGGCGGTCACGGCCATCACCGATGCCTTCCACCGCGACGTGCCGGTCGGCTCCGCTCTGTTCCTGCACCTGCTGGCGGCCGAGATCGACATCGGTCGCGGCCGTTTCGTGGATGCCGAGGCGCGACTGGAGGCGGCCAGGGTGTCGGCCGGGCGCGTGCGGGAGTCCCAGTTCGCCGGGCAGTGGCACGGCTGCCGCGCCGAGCTCGCAATCTGGCGCGCGGAGCACGACGTGGCGCGTGCGGCGGTGCTGGCCGGGCTGGACGCGGTCAGCGAGGACGCGCCGTTGACGCTGTACCTGTGCGCACTGGGTCTGCGCGCGGAGGCCGACCGGGTGCACCCCGGGCTGGTGGCCCGCCGCAGGTCGCCGGGGCACACCCCCGTACCGCCGGCGGTCGACCAGCAGGTGTTGGCGGAGGGCGACGACCGCGCGGGGCTGGCGCCGGCGGCGGCCGGGTTCGTCGACCGGGTGCGGGCCGTTATCCGTGACCTGCCCCCACGGCCGCTTCCGGACGTGGCCGCGCTGCACCTGCAGTGCCGGGCGGAGCAGGCTCGCGGCCGCGGCCAGGACACGCCTCGCCAGTGGGCCCGGGTGGCCGAACGATGGGAGCGTATCGGCCGCCCCGGTCCGACGGCGTACGCGCGGTGGCGGGAGGCCGCCGCCGCCCTGCGGAGCAGGGACAGCCGTGCCGGGCCGGCGCTACGGCAGGCCCACCGGCTCGCTACGGGTCTCGACGCCGCACCGCTGCGTGGAGAGATCGAGCAGCTGGCCCGCCGGGCGCGGATCGACCTGGCGGCGGGCACCGAGCGCGACGGCAGTGGCGCCGAGGCCACCTCCGTGACCGGGCTCGGCGCCGAGGTGGCCGGTCCAGGCTGCCGGGACCAGGACCGCCGGCAACCAGTCTCGGGCACGGTCGGTCCGCATCTCACCCCGCGCGAGCGCCAGGTGCTCGGGTACCTGGTCGCCGGGCACAGCAACCGGATCATCGGCCGCCGGCTGTTCATCACCGAGAAGACGGCCAGCGTGCACGTGTCCAACATCCTGGCCAAGCTCTCGGTCACCAGCCGGGGCGAGGCCGCCGCGGCGGCGCTGCGGCTCGGTCTGGCCCAGGCCGGCGCGGACGAGCAGCCACGGTGAGCGACCGGCGGCCGGCGGTGAATCCGATGGCCAACACCCACGGGCTCGTCGTCGGCATCGCCGCCTACCGGTACGTGGCAAGGCTGCCGCCCGCCGCTGTCCAGGACGCCCGGGATGTGCACGCCGTGCTGGTCGACCCGGTGCGTGGCGGGCACCGTCCGGGCAACACCCGCCTGCTCCTCGACGATGCCGCGAGCGCGCAGGCGCTGCGCGGGGAGCTCGGCGACCTCGCCCGCCGGGCCGGGCCGGACGCGACGGTGTTCATCTACCTGTCGGGGCATGGTCTTCGGGTCACTGCCGGCCAGGACGCCGGGGACTACCTGTTGCCGGTGGACGCGGTCGCCGAGTCAGGTGAGGCGCTGGCCCGCACCGCCATCTCCGGCGCGGAGTTCGGACGGGCGCTGCGCGCGCTGGCCGCCCGGCGGGTGCTGGTCGTCTTCGACTGCTGCCACGCCGGCGGCATCGGCGTGCCGAAGGCCGTCGTCGCCGGGTCCAGTGGTGCTGTCTCCAGCGATGCCGGGTCCATCGCGGCGGTATCCGACGTCGCGACGTCGGCCCCCGGCCTGTCCGAGCGGTACTACGAGGCACTGGCGGCCGGGCGGGGCCGGGCGGTGCTCGCCTCCTCACGGGAGGACGAGTCCTCGTTCGTGCTACCCGGCGCGGCCAACAGCCTGTTCACCGGGCAGCTGCTGGCCGGGCTTGCCGGCGGGGCCGCCGGCGACGACGGCCTGGTCCGGATCTTCGACCTGTTCGAGTACGTTCAGCCGCGGGTGACGGCCCGGGCATCCGCGCAGCATCCGGTCTTCAAGGCGCATCTGGAGGACAACTTCGCCGTCGCCCGCCGACCGGCCGGCGTCGCGGCGACCGGTATGGCCTCCGGCGTCGCCGCGACTCCGGCTGGTGAGACGGCCGCTGCTGCGACCGCCGCCGATCGCGGCGGGGAGGCCGGCGGGGAGCGGTCCGACGCGGTGACCCGCGAGGGCGACGGCTTCCGGCACGACGTCTACGTCAGCTATATCGACGTCGAACCGGATGCGACGTGGGTCTGGACACAGCTCGTCCCCCGGTTGGAGCGGGCCGGGCTGCGCGTGGCGGTGTCCGGTGACGTCGAGGTGCCCGGGGTCGCCCGCGTCGTCGGCGTCGAGCGCGGCGTCCGGCACAGCCGGCGCACCCTGGTGCTTCTTTCTCCCCGGTACCTGGCGGACGGCCTGGCCGAGTTCGAGAACGCGCTGGCCCAGACCCTCGGCGTCGATGAGGGGCGCTACCGCCTCGTCCCGGCCCGGATCGCCCCGATCGGCGGCGCGGCGCTGCCGCTGCGCCTGGGCATGCTCACCGCGGTGAACCTCACTGCCGGCCCCCGCCTGGAACGGGAGTTCACCCGCCTGCTGGCCGCGCTGGCGGCCCCGCTGCCACCAGCGCTCGCATCTGGCCTGCCTGGCCTGCCGGCCGGGGAGGTCAGCCGCTGATTCGCCCGCCCTTGGGGACGATGCCGCCGTCGTCCGTGCTTTCTGGGCCGGAGCCGCCTGGCTCGGCGTCGCCAGGTTCGATCGTGACTGTCGGCACCACCGCGAAGTTGACGATCAGTGTGATCCGCTGGCCGTGACTGCCCAGAACGGGAGCGGCGAGCCCCGTGCGTCCGCTCATCGCCGCGATGATTTCCGCGGTGAGCTTGTCCGTGTCGGTGTCGGCCGGCAGGTCGTAGCCGGCCGCGCCGATGACGAGTCGCGCCATGAAACCTCCTCGATGTGCCGCCCCCGAGGCGTCGGCCGGGGTCGGAAAGTCCGCCACTACGCAGATCTCCAGGTGAGGCTGATCGTGTACCAGGACCCCGGCTCGATTCCCCACACTGTGGTCCGCGACGCGCTCGCCCACTGCTTGACGTCCCCGCGCTGCAGGCTGAACTTGGCTACAGACCTGCCGTTCGAGAAGGTGACTCCGATGATCATTTTGGGGCGGCCGGGGCCGGCCGTAGCCACAACGGTCACCGGGATGGGGCTGCCCGCCCCCGGCGCCGGCACCCAGTCCTTCGGCGGTCCCGCGTGAACCGGGCGGCTCTGGGCGACCGCGTGGACGACGGGCAGCGGCTGCGGTGCCCGGCCATCCAGGATCAGGAGGTATTCGGTCGCCGGTACGCGCCGATCCGGGTCGGTCGTCGGCGGCAGGATGTCCGGCCGGATGGGCCGGCCGGGCCGTTCGAGCTGCTCGGGCCGGATCGGCCGGTCGGGGTCGCGGTCAGGGCTGATCAGCTCGTAGAAGACCCGCGTCTCCACCAGGTCCTCGAGGATCTGGCGCAGGGTGAGCTCGGGGTTCGATGGATTCTTGACCCTGGCCTCGATGATCAGCGGCGGCCACTCGGGGGCTGCGACGTTGTGGTACCGGCGGCGCACGACGATGGTGCCGTCGCGGGAGATGACCTCCGGGTCCTCGGCCCGTACGTCGTCCCAGGGCGGGTCGCTCGCCGTACCGTCCGTCGGCCTGTCGTCCGTCGGTCTGGCGTCCGTCGGCCTGTCGCCGGTGGGCTCGCTGGCAGGCGGTTCGGCGCCGGTGGGGTCGGAGCTGGACATGGATGTCTCCTCATCCGTTGCGGGCGCACCGGAAGCCGAGGGCCTCCAGTGGCTGGTTGGCGTCGGTCTCGCTGATGAAGGTCGGGGCGGTCACGATGTCCTTGAACGACGAGCCGCGGAACTCGAGGCCCCCCACCCGGTCGCGGCCGTTCCACGGCCGGTTGCAGCTGTACGGCGTGGAATCGCAGGTCGAAGGGCTGCTCGTCCACTCCCAGACGTTGCCGATCAGGTCGGCGATCCCCTCGGGGGTCCAGCCGGCGGCGAAGCGGCGATCGGTCACGTCGGTGATGGCGGCGTCCGGGATGACGGTGTCGGGAGCGTCGCTTGCGACGTTGGCGTGGGGCGGTGTCGGCGCGGCCCGGCCCCAGGGCCACGGCCGTCCCTGCTGGCCGCGGGCGGCGCGCTCCCACTGCGCTCCGGTCGGGAGCGTCCGGCCCAGCCATTGGCAGAACTGCGCGGCCTGGTAGGCGGTGACATACACGACCGGCCGGTCGGGTCGAGTGTCGATGCCCTGGTATTCGGCCGGTTCCAGCGGGCGGGAGCAGACGCGGGCCTGGACGCACAGCCGGTACTGCCGGTTGCTGACCTCGTGCCGGTCGATGGCGAACGGGGCCAGCGCCCGGACCTGCTCGCCGCGGGCGCCGGTCTGGCCCAAGCCGCCCAGCACCGTCGGACCGCCGGCCAGGTGCACCATCGGCGAGGCGGCCACGGCCCGACGGTGCAGCTCCCACCGCCGGGCAACCGGGTCGAGCAGCCAGGCGACACCCGCCAGCGCCGCGGCGGCGGTGAGCGCGGCGATGGCCCGCAGGGCCAGGTCCAGGCGCCGCGAGGCGGCGAGAAAGCGCAGCACCGTCCGGCTCGGCTCGCCCGCGTACCGGGACCGCCACTCCCGGGCGTTGTGCAGCCGGCGGCCCCGGTAGAGCAGGGTGCGGTGGCGGCCGGCGCGCTGCCACTCGTGCGCGTCCCGTTCGATCCGTCGGCGCAGCAGTTCCGCCTCGCGTCCGTCGGTCACCCAGCGGCACAGCGCCGGCCAGGCGGTGATGACGGCCTCGTGGGCAAGATCGACGACGATGTCCTCACCCTCGGTGCCGCTGACCGTCACCAGGCGCCGTTCGACGAGGCGCCGCAGCACCTCGTCGAACGCGTCCGTCTGCTCGCCGGCGACCCGCAGCGCGTCCACTGACTGCCGCCGACGGGTGTCGTCCCGGCCGTCGCCGAGGTGAACCAGGCGTAGGAAGATCCGCCTGGCGACCGCCTGCTGGTCCGCGGACAGACCGGCGAGGCTCGCATCGGCCCAGGTCGCAAGCGCCGTGGCTACCGCGCTCAGACCGTCGCGGCCCGCGGCCTGGTAGTCATCCAGGGTGATGACCCGCTGCTGTCGGTCCTCCCACAGCCGCCGCAGCGTCTCCTGGAGCAGGGGCAGCGTGCCCGGCTCGGCCGCGACGTCCGCGACGAGCCGTTCCACCAGCGCCGGCTCGAGGTGCACGCCGCGGTGGCGGGCGGGCCGCTCGATGGCGGCCCGCAACGCCTGTCCGCGCGGAGGCACGATCTCCACCCGCTGGCCGGCCGGCACCGGCCACAGCTCGCATCCCATCAGGTCGGGGTAGAAGTCGGCTCGCAGCACACACAGAAATCCGCGGTCGGTCTCCCGCGCGACGAGCCGCAGGGCGCGCAGGAACTCCGCCCGGTCCGCCGCCGGGGCCTGGACGAACATCTCCTCCAGCTGGTCCACGACCAGCAGCAGGCGAGTGGCGTAATGCCGCTCTGTCAGGTCGGACATGGCGTCGGCCAGGCTGCGTGAACCTGGCCACTGGAGTGTTTCGCGCAGCACCGCCATCGGATCGGCGCCTGGCCGCATGGTCCGGGAAAGCCAGCCGTCGGGCTCCCGCCGCGCGAGGTCCGGCAGAACTCCTGCGCTCACCAGGGATGATTTACCGGAACCGGAGGGCCCGATGACGAATATCTCCGGCGCGCGGCGAACAAGCTGGACAATGCGGGCAATCTCGGCGTCGCGTCCAAAGAACAGTGCGGCGTCTGACTCGGCATAGGGAAGCAGCCCGGGGTACGGGCACGGAATGCCTGCCGCGGCAGGGGCTGTGCTGTGCAGGAGTGTCCGCAGACGAGCTGCGGCCGGCTCCCATCCGGCGGGTCGCGTGCAGTCGAGGCGCACCCGAGCGGCCAGGTCCAGGGGCAGTTCGCAGGGCCGGAGCAGGATCGGCACCAGCCGGTTGCGCTGCTCGTCCACGCTGAGATGCGCGGCCAGCCGCTGGCTCAGGTCGGCCCAGCCGTCGACCAGGAAGTCCGGAGTGAGGACGACGACGGTAAATCGGCTGCCAATGACCGCGGCCGCGAACTCTGCCAGCAGCACCGCCCCGGGCTGGAAATCACCCTCGGTGACGATGCGGCTTTCCGGAATGGCGAGTGCGGGCAACAGAAAGCCGTGCACCCACCATTCGTCCCGCGCTGCGTACACCACGAAGACGTCGAACCGGTATTCGGTTCGGCTGCCCATGAAAATCCCCCAGGGCTGGCGTTTCTGTCGGTCGACGGCGAAGGCGGCGCGGCAGCTCGGCTCGTCGCCGAAAAAATCCTCTCCCGAGGATCGCCGATGCGGTGGCCTGGCGCCAGGGGTTTTTCAGGCCGATTGGCTGTCTCCAAGCGGACACCTGGGGCGCGCGCATTCGGCCACCCATCGCACCTGCATATGGCAGGGACGCTGTCGGTGCGAAATTCAGCTGCCGGTGGGAGCCGCGCTGGTCGAGGGCGTTGACTCGTCGGTCGCAGCGGGGGTGGGCTGCGGCGTGGCGGCCGATGCGGCGCTGGCGTTGGTGGGCGGGGATGAGCCCGGCGTCGGGTCGGGCCGAGGAATCGGATCAGGCGCGTCCGGTGCCGTGGTGGGTTGCGGCGACGGGCTCGGCGGCTCCGGCGTCACGGGGGTCACCGGCGGGACGCTGGGGGCCGGCGTGTCGTCCGGCCGGGTGCCGGATGTCGGCTGCGCGGGCGTCGGGTGGGTAGATGTCGGCTGCGCGGACGCCGGTGAAGTAGACGTCGGTGGAGCGGACGCCGGTGGAGCGGACGCCGGTGAAGTGGACGTCGGGTGGGTGGGCGTCGGCGGGGTGGATGCCGCCGACGGCGGGGGTGCGGACGCAGGTCGGGAAGGGGGCGCACCCGGTGTCGGCGATCCGCTGCTGGGGAGGTCGGCGCTGGGAGTGTCGGACTGGTCGACGGACCGACCGGACGCCGATGCTGGGGTGGAGGCCGTCGGCGCCACCGGTGCCGGCTCGGCGTGGGCGGGCGCGTCCACGGGTGTGGATGTCGGTCCGTCTCCAGGCAGTGAGCTGGTGTCACCGGGAGTTCCGGCCAGGGTTGATGCCGCGGCTGGGGGCGGCTCGAGAATCGGTGCCGTGCCCTGTCGGGCAAGCATCACCGGCACGGTCCCACGCCGGTCCATGCGGTCGCGCCTCCACCGGTTGGCGGCACGCGAACCGGTGGAGGCGGAGGTGACCGGGCGAGCCGGGCCGGCACCTGCGGACGAGGATGCGGGCAGGACGATGACCTGACCGATCGGTCCGGGATCCGTCGTGGCGATCAGGCGTGGCAGGGCCTGGTCATCACCGGTGGTCGGCTGCGTGACCGGGCCCGTCGCGGAACCGACCGCACTGCCCGCCGACTGCGCTCCCGACCTCGTCTCCATCGCGGCGGCGGAGAGCTTGGGGCCGAGCCCGCTGGTGAGCAGGACGACGGTGGCAATCAGAGCGAGGATCGCACCGGTGGCAAGGGCGGCATCGCGGCGGGCCCGGCGCGCGGTGGACATCGATTGCCAGGCCGGGGCACGCAGCCGGGCATGCCGGCCGGGACGCCGCGCGGTCCGTCGAGCGGGAGCCGGGCGGTGCCGTCCGGCCACCGACCGATCAGCCCGGGACATCGGCTGGCGGTGCCTGCTCACGGCGTCTCCTCCCTTCTCGCCGAACTGCTCCTTCGCGCCGCATTGCCCCAGGCCGGTGGGGGCCCGTGCTTGCCGCCCATGCGGGCCCGTGCGGCGTGCGGTCGTCGTGGCCGGTGGTCGCATCCGGGGTCGTCGCGGGGCCGTGCGGATCACTGCGGCAGGACCGCGGGCGGGACAGCGGATGGGGGCGACGGTGCCCTCGGGGGTGGTTCGGAGTGTCAGTTGCCGGGCAGCTTCCGGGGGCACTCTGGCATGACAAAGGAGTGGCTGTCATCCCGTTCTGGCCGGAAAAGCCGGTGTCGCGGCCTCGGGGGTACCCGTAAGAGGGGCGGGAAGGACAAGCGGTCAGCGGGTGGGGCCGTTGCGATCGAGGTCGGCGAGCCAGGCGGCGGGGCTGGCGTCCGAGGGGGCGCGCCAGTCACCGCGGGGGGACAGCGCGCCACCGAAGGACACCTTCGGCCCGTCCGGCAGGGCGGAACGTTTGAACTGCGAGGTCTGAAAGAAACGTACGAGGAATTCCCGCAGCCAGCGTTCGATCGTCGGCAGATCATAGGAATGCCGCTCGGACACCGGGAAACCCGCCGGCCAGCCGGCGGCGCCCGCGTCCCGCCAGGCCTGCCAGGCCAGGAACAGCACCTTGGACGGGGCGAGGCCGAACCGCAGAATGTGGAACAGGAAGAAGTCGTGCAGCTCGTACGGGCCGATGCGGTCCTGGGTGCTCTGCATCGCGCCGGTCTCGGCATCGGCGGGGACGAGCTCGGGGGAGATCTCGGTGTCGAGGACCGCGGTCAGCAGCTTCCCCGTGGCCTCGTCGAACTGGCCGGACCCCACCGTCCAGCGGATCAGGTACTGGATGAGCGTCTTCGGCACGCCGGCGTTCACCGCGTAATGACTCATCTGGTCGCCGACGCCGTACGTGCACCAGCCGAGCGCCAGTTCGGAGAGATCCCCCGTCCCGATCACGAACCCGCCATGCCGGTTCGCCAGCCGGAACAGGTAGTCGGTGCGCAACCCGGCCTGGACGTTCTCGTAGGTGACGTCGTACTGCGCCGCCCCCTCGGCCGCCGGATGGCCGATGTCGTCGAGCAGTTGGCGGGCCGCCGGACGGATGTCGATCTCCGCGGCCTCGACGCCGAGCGCCCGCATCAGCGCCCAGGCGTTCGCCTTCGTCCCCTCGCCGGTGGCGAACCCCGGCATCGTGTAGGCCAGGATCGTCGTGCGCGGGATCCCGAGCAGGTCACAGGCCTTCGCCGCCACGATCAGCGCGTGCGTCGAGTCCAACCCGCCCGACACTCCGATCACCATGCGTCCCCGTGGCCGGACGGCCCCCTCAGAAGCGTCCTCCGTGACGGTTCCGGTCGACGTGATGGTTCCGGCCGCCAGGGTGCTGGCGGCCGGCGAGGTGGTGGCGGCCGGCAAGGTGGTGGCGGTTGACGGGGTGGCGGCCGTCCGTCCGGGCAGGGCGCCGCGTCCGCCGTTGACGGCGCGGAACCGTTGCGCGAGCCCATGGACCTGGATGGAGAAGGCCTCGTAGCAGTCGAGGTCGAGGCGCTCGGGGGTGTCGGGGACGAACGGGAACCGGCGCTGCGGGCGGCGCAGCCCGACGTCCCGGCCGTGCGGGCGGTGCTCGAAACGGATGGTGCGGAAGCGGCGTTCGGGCTCCCCGGCGTACCGGGCGGCGTCGGCGAACGTCGGGGTGCGCATGCGTTCCAGACGCACCCGGGCGAGATCCACGTCGGCGACGACGAGCTGCGGGCCGTCGGCGAACCGCTCCGACGCGGCGAGCAGATCCCCGAGCTCGTGGATGGTGCCCTGCCCGTCCCAGGACAGATCGGTGGTGCTCTCGCCCGTCCCCGCCGCCGAGTAGACGTACGCCGCCATCGCCCGGACCGACTGCGCCGCCGAGAGCTGCGACCGCACCGCCGCCTTCCCGACCACGATGTTCGACGCCGACAGGTTCGCCAGCAGGGTCGCCCCCGCCAGCGCCGCGTACGACGACGGCGGCACCGGCGCCCAGTAGTCCTCGCAGATCTCCACCCCGACCACCAGATCCGCGAGGTCCGTCGCCGCGAACACGAGATCCGTCCCGAACGGCACGGTCCGCCCCGCGACAGTGATCACCGGCCCGCCGCCGATGCCGCCGTCCGTGCCGCCGCCGTCATTGCCGGTGCGCTCCTGCCCGGCGCCGGAGGCGAACCAGCGCTTCTCGTAGTACTCCCGTGAGTTCGGCAGGTAGATCTTCGGCACCACGCCGAGGACCCGCCCACGGGAGATCATCAGCGCCGTGTTGTACAGCCGGCCGCCGCGGCGCAGCGGCGCACCCACCAGCAGCAGCGGCCCGAGCTCGGCACTGGCCTCGCACACGGCGCCGACGGCATGCTCCACCGCGTCGAGCAGCGCGTCCTGCAGATGCAGATCCCCGATGGCATACGACGAAAGCCCGAGCTCCGGGTAGACGACGACGTCAACACCGTCCGCATCCGCCGCGCGCGCCAGCGCCACCGTCGCCTCGGCGTTGCGCGCCGGATCCGCGACCGAGACCACCGGCGTCGCCGCCGCCACCCGCACCAGCCCGTGCCGATGGATCGCCCCGAACTCCCGCTGCCGCCGCCCCAGTTCCTGCCGCCCCAGTTCCTGCCGCCCCGGTTCCTGCCGCACATCGCCTCGCATTGCTCGAGCCGCACACCGACCACGCAGGCCGTGACGCCACCATCCCACCCCACGCCCCCCGCGCGCCCCTCGCGCCCCCGCCGTCCAGAAACGCGCTCCGAATGCGGCGTCGCCGCGTCCCGGAGGGTGCGCGGGCTTCGGTGTTCCTTCTACCGGGTTACGAAGCCTTTTTTTCCTGGTTTGTTCCAGCAGAAGCGACACGGAGGGCCCCGGGCCGGCTGGCGGCGGTTTCCCGGCCGCGCGATCCGTCACCGACGGTGCGTGTCAGGGGCCGCGTGTGGAAGTGGTGGCGGCTAAGGGCGCGACATACCGGGACATTCTGGCCGGCTCGACGGGACGGAAGTCCCGGACTGATCGCGGTATCGGCGGCCGACTCTGGAGTGCATGGGTCAGAAGACGATCGATGGGAACGAGGCCGCCACCTTGGTGGCCTATCGGGCTAGCGAGGTGATCGCCATCTACCCGATCACCCCGGCGTCGGGGATGGGAGAGATGGCCGACGCGTGGGCGGCGAAGGGGAAGGCGAACCTCTGGGGAGCGGTGCCGGAGGTGGTGCAGCTGCAGAGCGAGGGCGGCGCCGCCGGGGCCGTGCACGGGGCGTTGCAGGCCGGGGCACTGTCGACGACCTTCACTGCCTCCCAGGGTCTGCTGCTGATGCTGCCGAACATGTTCAAGATCGCCGGCGAGCTCACGCCGATGGTCCTGCATGTCGCCGCCCGCACCATCGCCACGCACGCGTTGTCCATCTTCGGGGACCACAGTGACGTGATGGCCGCCCGAACGACCGGCTTCGCCATGCTGTCCTCTGCCTCCCCGCAGGAGGCCCACGACCTCGCCGCCGTGTCCCACGCGGCGACCCTGGAGTCGCGCATCCCGTTCCTGCACTTCTTCGACGGCTTCCGCACCTCCCACGAGCTCAACGAGGTCCACGAGATCGACGACGCGACGCTGCGCGGGCTGCTGAGCGCCGAGCACGTCGAGGCGCACCGCACCCGGGCGCTGTCCCCGGACCACCCGGTCATCCGTGGCACCACCCAGGACCCGGACACGTTCTTCCAGGCCCGCGAGGCCGCGAACGCCTACTACAGCGCCGTGCCCGGCATCGTGCAGCGGGCGATGGACGCCCTCGCCGAGAAGACCGGACGACGCTACCGGATCTTCGAGTACCACGGCCATCCCGAGGCTGAGCGGGTCGTCGTCATCATGGGCTCGGGCCGTTCCGCCGTGCGCGACGCCGTGGTTCGTCTCGTGGCGCGCGGGGAGAAGGTCGGGTTCGTGCAGGTCCGGCTGTACCGGCCGTTCGACACCGCCGCCTTCCTCGCCTGCCTGCCGGCCACCGTGACGTCGCTTGCGGTTCTGGACCGGACGAAGGAGCCCGGCGCCGCCGGCGAGCCGCTGCGCCTGGACGTGATCGCGGCGCTCGCCGAGCGCCCGGCGAGCATGCCGCGGGTGATCGGCGGCCGTTACGGTCTCGCGTCCAAGGAGTTCACCCCGGCGATGGCCGCGGCCATCTTCGCCGAGCTCGCCAGCCCCGCTCCCCGCCGTGAGGTCACCGTCGGCATCACCGACGACCTGACCGGCCTGTCGGTGGACGTGGCCGGCTCCGGCGTGAACGAGGCCGAGTTCGCCGAGGCGGGTGACGTCCGCCGGGCGGTGTTCTACGGCCTGGGCAGCGACGGCACGGTCGGCGCGACCCGGGCCAGCGCCGGCATCGTCGCGCGGCACACCGACCTGCACAGCCAGGCCTACTTCGTGTTCGACTCGAAGAAGTCCGGCTCGATGACGGTCTCGCACCTGCGTCTGTCGCCCCGCCCGGTCGACGCGCCCTGGCTGATCCGCGACGCCGAGTACGTGGGCTGCCACCAGTTCTCCCTGCTCGAGCGGGTGGACGTCCTCGCGGTCGCCGCTCCCGGCGCCACGGTGCTGATCAACAGCCCGTTCGGGCCGGACGAGGTCTGGGAACACCTGCCGACCAACGCGCAGCGTCACCTGCTCGAAAGCAACGCACGGTTGTTCGTCGTCGACGCCGACCGGGTCGCCCGCGACGCGGGCCTGCCCGGCATCGTCAGTCCTGTCCTGCAGACCTGCTACCTGAGCCTTTCCGGGCTCCTGCCGGGAGAGCGGGCCGTCACCGCGGTCAAGGACGCGGTCCGGGTCGCCCAGAGCAAGCGCGGCGAGAAGGTGATCGCCCGCAACAACGCCGCGGTCGACGCCTCGCTCGGCGCGCTCGCCGAGGTGACACTCGCCGGGCGCAGCGTGGGCAGCCTCGCTGCCGTGCGCGTGCTCGCGGCGGACGCGCCGGTGTTCGTCAAGGAGGTCACCGCGCGGATCATGGCGGGGGAGGGGGACCTGCTGCCGGTCAGCGCCCTGCCCGTCGACGGCACGTTCCCCGTCGGCACCGCCCGCTACGAGAAGCGCGGCATCGCCCACGAGCTGCCGATCTGGGACGCGGACCTGTGCATCAACTGCGGCAAGTGCGCGCTGGTCTGCCCGCATTCCGCGATCCGGATGACCGCCTACGACCCGAAGCTGCTCGACGGCGCCCCGGACACCTTCAAGTCCCGCGAGCCCCGGGAGTCCGACCTCGCCGGAATGCGGGTCACGGTGCAGGTCGCCCCGGACGACTGCACCGGCTGCACCCTGTGCGCCAAGGTCTGCCCGGCCACCGACAAGGCCAACAAGGAGCACAAGGCCCTCGACATGGTCGACGCGGCGCCCCGGCTCGCCGAGGAGCGTGCCGGCTGGGCGTTCCTGGAGACCCTGCCCGCCTTCGACCCGACGATCGTGCCCGGCGACGACGTGCGCGGCTCGCAGCTGCGCCAGCCGCTGTTCGAGTTCTCCGGCGCCTGCTCGGGCTGCGGCGAGTCGCCGTACCTCAAGCTCATGAGCCAGCTGTTCGGCGACCGGATCCTGGTCGCCAACGCCACCGGCTGCTCGTCCATCTTCGGTGGGAACCTGCCGACCACACCGTGGACGGCGGACGCGGCCGGGCGCGGCCCCGCCTGGGCGAACTCGCTGTTCGAGGACAACGCCGAGTTCGGCCTCGGCCTGCGCCTGGCCCTGGACGCCCGGGCGCGGGAGGCCCGCCGGCTGCTGCGGGCGGCCGCGCCGTATGTCGGCGACAGCCTCGTCGACGAGCTGCTCGCCGCGGACCAGCGCAGCGACCTCGGCATCGCCGCCCAGCGCGCCCGGGTCGTCGAGCTGCGCCAGCGCCTGGCCGCCCACCCCGAGCATGACCGCCGACTCGACCCGCTCGTCGACGACCTCGTCGAGAAGGCCGTGTGGATCGTCGGCGGCGACGGCTGGGCCTACGACATCGGCTTCGGCGGCCTCGACCATGTGCTCGCCTCCGGGCGCAACATCAACGTGCTGGTGCTCGACACCGAGGTGTACTCGAACACCGGCGGCCAGGCATCCAAGGCGACACCACGCGGCGCGGTCGCGAAGTTCGCCGGCGGCGGCAAGCGGACCCGCAAGAAGGACCTCGGCCTGCTCGCCGCCGCCTACGGTGACGTGTATGTCGCCCAGGTGGCGCTCGGCTCCAACGACAAGCACACGGTGCGAGCCTTCAACGAGGCCGCGAGCTACGACGGGCCGTCGCTGATCGTCGCCTACTCGCACTGCATCGCCCATGGCATCGACATGACCGACGGCCTGTCCCATCAGAAGGCCGCGGTGAAGTCCGGTTACTGGCCGCTGTACCGGGTCGACCCGCGCAAGGACAAGCCGTTCAAGCTCGACTCGCGCAAGCCCTCGATGGACTTCGCCGAGTTCGCCGCCACCGAGTCCCGCTTCACCCGGCTCACCTCGGTGGCCCCCGAGGCGGCAGCCCAGCTCGAGGAACAGGCCCAGCGCGACATCAACGAGCGCTGGTCCACCTACGAGCACGAGGCCGCCGCTCCCCGCACGCCCGCCACGCCGGCCTGACCCATCCGCCGTGGCTGGGCCGCACCGGTGCCGGCGGAAGGGAGTGCCGCCGCCGGCACCGGTGCGAGGTTGACCGAGGACATCGGCCCGGACGGGCCCCGACTGCCCCGGGCGGCCCGGACGGCCCGGACCGCCCGGACCGCCGGACCGCCGGACGGTCCGCCGGGTCGGGTGTGATGGGCGCTACGCCATGGGCGGCCGGCCCGGGTCGGGCACTAGGCTCGCCAGCGGAACCCGGAGCGCCTCACAATGCCTGCGCGCCAGCAGATTTCCAGAACGTTTCACGCAGTTCCCGCGATCGCGGTTCTCGCGGTCGCGTCAACCCTGTGACGAGGAGGATCCGGAGTTGACCAACGTGGTTGGTTCCGAGTGGGGGCCGCTTGCGGCCCTGGCCGGTGAGTGGGAAGGCGACCAGGGCATCGACATCGCCTTCGGCAATGTCGAAGGCTCGATGATCACCACCCCGTACCGGGAGAAGATCACGCTCAAGCCGTTCGGTCCCGTCGACAACGGCAGCCAGCACCTCTACGGCCTCGACTACCGGATGGCCGCCTGGCGCACCGCCGTGGTGGAGGAGAACCCCTTCCACACCGAGGTCGGCTACTGGCTCTGGGACGCCGAGCTCGGCCAGGTGATGCGCTCGTTCATGGTCCCCCGCGGCCAGACGCTCATCGCCGGCGGCGAGACCACCGCCGATGCCACCAGCTACACCATGCGCGCCGAGCAGGGCTCGACCAGCTACGGCATCCTGTCCAACCCCTACCTGATCAAGGCGGCGAACACCACCCTGTACGAGGTGGCGATCACCCTCTACCCGGACGGCGGCTGGGGCTACGACGAGAAGACCGTCATCACCCACGGCCGCGTCCCCGCCGAGCCGGTCATCCACACCGACCGCAACGTCCTGCGCCGCGCCGCCGAGGCTTAGGCCGCTACTCGTAGATCTCCGGCCCGCGCCCGGGTCGGGCTGGCGAGCATCACCGTCCGTGGTGGTCTGCGGGGGTGGTGAGTCATGATGTCGCTTCTACAGGGAATGCGCGTGACTTTGCCCCTGTAGAAGCGACCGAAAGGATCTCGGCGGCCGACCAGATGGGCGCGGCTCGCCCGCGTCCCGGTCGCCCCCCGAAGCGACCGGGACGCGGGCCCGGCGGATCACAGCGCGAAGTGCTCGTGCTCGACCGCCCCGTCGGGCACGGACCCGAGGTGGCCGAGCACCTCGGCCAGACCCGGCGCACCTGGGGCGAAGCTGGCGATGTCCAGGTAGACGCACAACAGTGCGTGGAGACGTGCAGGACGAACTCGATCGGGACCTCCGCGAACATCGCGCCCAGTCCCTCGGTCAGCTTCACCAGGGGCTCGATGAGATTTCTTTGCTGCGCTTGCAGGCCACCGATGCCCGTCAACTCCGCCTGGTATCGCTCTTTCACTCGCCGCACCAGCTCATAGGTGTGTTCTGATTCTTCGACCTGGTGATAGTTGGCCTCCGCCAGATAGACGAGATCGACTGCGGCGCGGACATTCGGTTCTTCGATCAGCCTCCGGCACGCGCGCCGTAGGAGCTCCGAATCCAGCTCGACGTGTTTGTTGTCGCGTAGCCGCACGGGGTAGATGCCCAGGCGGGCCGGTGGGTCACCCCGCAGGGGGTGGCCATGATGGCTTCGACTCGTCCGGTCGGGCCCTGGGAACGGCGGCTCCGTGCGGCCCGGCTCGACGCGGGTGCTGTGCACCGCCGGGTCGCCCTCGAGCTCGAGACCCGCGCCAGCGTCCGGGCGGCCGAGGACACGGGCGCGGGCGAGTGGACGAACCAGCCGGCGGTGGGGCTCGCGGCGGACATCGCCGCGCACTGGAACCGGGTCGGACGGCACGACCGGGCCGCGCAGGCGGCGGCGGCCCGGTGGGCGCGGATCGCCGCCGCCGAGGCACGTCGGATGCTCGCCTTCGACGACGCGGTGGCCCACCTGAGAACCGCGACGGCCGCGTCGCGCCTGGCCGGTGCCGGACCCGGCGAGCTGGCTTCCTCGCTGATCGAGCTGGGCCGGGCGCACTACCTGGCGGGCAACCTGGTCGAGGCGCTGCGCCACTGCGAGCAGGCGGCGGCAGTCGCTGATGACCCCAGGCTGGTGGCAGCGGCGGCGCTTGTGGTCCGCTGGGTCACGTTCCCCGAGGCCGCGCGGGTCGTGGGCGGCCTGTGCGAGCGGGCACTCGCGCTGGACCAGGCGCCGTCCATCCGTGCGCGGCTGTTGTCCCAGCTCGCGACGATCGTGGCCGAGTCCGGCCGGCCCGAGCGGGCCCGACCACTGGCCCAGGAAGCGTTGGCGCTGGCCCGTGCTGGCGACGACTCGGGTGCCGACGCCGACGGGCAGGCCCTGCTGGATGCCGTCCGGGCCAGCGAGATGCTGCTCACCGAGGCGGACGACGTGCACGAACGGTTGCGCCTCGCCGAGATCGCGGCGCGCCAGGCCGAGGCCTTGGGGCAGACGCTGTCCGGGGTACTGGCCGAGCAGTGGCGCCTGCGGGCCAGTTACCAGCTGGGGCGGATCGAGGAGGTGGACGCCTCGATGGCGGCGATCGCCCGGATGGCCGAACGTGGCGGGCTGCCGCTGGCCCGCTGGCATCTGCTGCGCGGCCAGGCCGCCCGGGCGGCCCTGCAGGGACGGTTCGACGCCGGCCGCGACGCCGACCAGGCCGCGAACGCGCTGGCCCGCGCCTTCGGTGACCCGCTGTCAGTGGGTCTCGGGTACGCGTGGGCGCAGCATCTCGCGGCGTTGCGCGGCGACCCCGCCGACCTGCCGGACGACCTGTGGGCGTCGCTGGCGGCCGCGCCGCCGAACCCGCTGATGACCGCGTTTCGGGCTAACGCGCTGCTGCTCGTGGGACGGCGGGACGAGGCCAGGGACTGTTACGAACAGCTGCGGCCACTGCTCGACGACCCGCCGGTGGACGTGCGCTGGGAGGGGGTGCTGGTCCAGTGCGTCGATCTCGTCGAGGCGTTCGGGGACGCGGCGGCCGGTCGGCGGCTCGCCGCGCTGCTCGCGCCGGCGGCGGCGTATCCCGGCGCCTACGGGATCCCGACGGTGCTGTTCGTCGGGGCGATGGCCGGTCCGTACGGCCGGGCCCTCGCCCACGGCGGTGCGCTGGAGCAGGCGGAGGTGGCGCTGCGCCGCGCGATCGACGCGGACCTGGCGCTCGGTGCCCGGCCGTATGTCGTGCTGGGCCGGCTGGCGCTGGCCGAGGTGCTGCGCCGACGCGGGAACAGCGGGGCGCTCGAGGCCGCCGTGCGGGTCGCGGGGGCCGCGGCGGCCGAGGCCCGGCACCTGGACCTGCCCGGCCCGCTGGCCCGCGCCGACCGTCTGCTCGCCGAGCTCGCCACCGCCCGCCGCCGCGCCGGCGAGCAGGAGCGCGCCGCGCTCACCTCGCGGGAGCGGGAGGTGGCGGCCCTGGTCCGCCAAGCCCGGTCGAACCGCCAGATCGCCGAGGCAATGGTGCTGAGTGAACGCACCGTGGAAAGCCATGTGCGCAACATCCTGGCCAAACTCGGCTGCGCCAACTGCACCGAACTCGTCACCCGATGGCGGGAGCCGCCCACCACCGGCGGGTGAGTGCTCGCCGCCGAGGCCGGCGCGGAAGGATCGCCGCCCGAGTGGGATGGCGCGGATGGAAGAATGCGCCGTGGCCCCAGACTCGCGGCTGACCGCCGGGCGCCAGCTTTGGCTGCGGATGCGCCAGGAGGCGGATCCACGCCGGCCTCCGTGGGCGCACCCGGTGCCGGACGCCGGACTGCTGTCCTGGCTGCGCCGGCTGCTCGACGACCAGCGCCTGCACGTTCCCGAGGCCGAACGGCGGGCCGCCGGCTGGCTCGGCGTCGACCTGTTCGGGCTGAATCGCCTTCCTCCGGCCCCGGATTTCCTCGCCGGGGTCGACGTCGCACGGATGCCGGCCGCGCAGGTCGCGCCGTTGCTGCGCCGGCTCAGTCTCACCCGGCCCGCGCCGAGCGCGGACGAGCTGTCCCCGCGGGCGCTCGGCGCCGCGCCCGGCCGGGTCTTCCGGGCCCACAGAGCACCCGAGCTCGTGCGGTGGGGCAGGTCTGACGCCGACACGCCGGTGCTGGCGGAAACGGTCGAGATCCCCTTCGTCGCGCACGGCATCTGGGTGGGCCAGCCGATGCCGACCACCACCGCCTTCCGTGACCATTACGCCGAGGCCGTCCGCCGGCATCCGGATCTCACCGCCGTGCTGTGGACCGACATCCCGCGCCGTCGTGCCGCCGCCGTGCTCGCCGAGCTCGCGGCCGAGCTCCCGGCCGAACAGCCCGACGCCCTGTTGCCTGCCGCGCGAGAGCCCGGGAGCCAGGCGGCCAGGGGCGACGCGCCCGACCCGCGCGCGCTCGATCCGCTGACGGACGTCCGACCGCTGGTGCGCTGGGCGCTGGACAACGACATCGCGCTGGTCAACGTGCATGAGGTGTTCCACGCCGGGGCGCCGTTGTACCTGCATCCGCAGTACGTCCTGGAGATGGCCAAGCAGCGTCCGCGCGGCTACACCAGCGCCACCGACCACCTGCGCGTGGAACTCGTGCACACCTTCGGCGGCCTGTACATCGACGGCGACATCCGCTTCGGCGCCGGCCCGGCGTCCACCGCTCCCGGCGAAGCGGCTGACCCCGGCGGTCCTGGCGGTCCTGGGACACTGCCGGACCTGTTCGGGGCGACCGCCGCCTCGGCCGTGGCGTTCACCCTGAATATCCTTCCGTTCGGCATCAGCAACGACCTGATCCTCGGCCCCGCCCGGCATCCGGCGCTGCGCCTGTGGATGGAATGCGCCCGGCTGAACTACCTGCGCGCGCAGCGCGACGTCGCCGGCGGCCTCGACACGATGGGCCTGCCCTACGTCGGCCAGTCCCGCCAGGGCCTGCGGCACCTGGCCCCGCACCGCACCGGCCGGGTGCACCACCTGGCCCTGGGACTGCTCGGTCTCACCCGCGACGACTTCGTCCCCACCGCGGGCGCCGTGACCAGCGCCAACGAGACGACCTGGGTCCCGCGTGGCAAGGAGTACGCCGACATCCGTCGCACCGGCGACTCCTTCCTTCCGGCGATGCCGACCGGCGGCGCCGGCGCGCCCGCCGGGCGGGACGATGTGCTGGAGCGGACCATGGGCCTGGCCACGTTCCTCATCTGGCAGCTGGTCACCCGCGAGGGCAACCTCTATCTGAGCGCGGTCGAACCGGTCGTCGCCGCGCTGCCGGACCCGGACGCCGTCTGGATCGCCCTGCTGCACCTGCTGGCCAGCATCGAACCGGTCCGGGTGGCGGTCACCTCGCTGACCGCCGAGCGCATCGGCGAGAGCGGCGCCGCCGAGCACGTCTGGCTGCCGCCCGAGGCGGACGCCCTGCTGGACCGCGCGGCCACCCCGCCGGCCTGGTTCGGCCGTGATCCCACGGAGCCCGACCGTCCGGTCTGGCTGCTCGACGAGGTCGTCGCCCCCGTCGCGCTGCGCCGACCGCCTCCCGCGTCCTGACGTCCGGCACCGGACGGGGCGTCAGGCGTCGCGGGGTCGGGGCAGCACTGCCGGCGATACTGGCGAGGCCCGGGATGAGGACGTTCAGACCGAAACCGAGCCGGTCCGCGCGGGTACCGGAGGTCATGTCGCCGGCGACGGCTCGCAGCTGCGGGAAGCGTGCGGGCGGGAGGTCGCCGAGGCCCCGCATGAGGTAGTCCTGCGCGGTGGTGAGCCCGTTCTGGTCGCCGGTGGCCCGTGTCCCGTGGAGCGCGGACTCGTGGACATTGGCGGCGAATACTTTAAGGATTTTCGCGGGGACGATTGGACGAAAACCACAGGCGAAATCTTCGAGGCTCCTGCGGTTACTGCCAACGGACTCGCGGCCCAGGGTGGCCTGAACGGTGGAGACGGGCCTGGCGTGCCGGGACTACTGCGATGAAGCGGATGGCGAGGGTGTGGACGGACATGAGGGCACCTTGAATTGGCCGTCTTTCCTGAACTCCTTACTTGCATCGTCATCTAATGGCACAAGGCAGTAGACGTCTTTTTTGAGCGTTGGCAGGAGTCCTTGATCCAGACCATCGACCTTGCCCTGAAGTTTCGGAATCATGCCCATCTGGTTCTGGTTGGTGATGAGCCAATTCGCAAGAAACGATACGAGTGCTGAGTCCGTATTCTTGTTGGAGACGATCAAGGCGGGGGTTCCGAAGGTACGGGTGGCCCCTGTGCCGACTTTGTTGGTGGCACTGATCGTGAGTGTTGGATAAACATCCGCGCTGATGTCCTGCAGGGCTTTCTCGGAGAAACCCGTGGGGTACCTCGACGTGTTCAGCGCCCAGAAGCCCTGCACGGTCCATGGGTCCGTGCCCGGTTCCACGACCGGCGCGTCCAAGGCGACCAGGCGAAGCCCGCCGAGCCGCGTGGCCGCCTGCTTGTGGATCTCCCGAGTCGACGGGGCCCCAATCCAAAAGACGGGCTTGTCCGCAACATCGAGTGATTTCAGAGCGTTAAGCGGGTTCGTGGGATCAGCGCCGGGCTGGAGGGTGCACGTCGCATCGGGTTGCCGTCCGTCGGTGGTCAACGTGGCCTGGTGCTGGATGGAGTGCGCGACGACCTGCCACAGTGGCCACTCCCCGGACGTTGTCACGCCGGCCGCGACCGGCGTGCTACCGCACAGCTGCGCGGCGGTCGTAATCCTGGATTCGCCGCTCACCAGAAGCTGCGCAACGTTCATGAAGACCGGACCGACTACCTGCAGAGCCTCCCCATTGGCCCGTGCGCACTCATGGGGCTGCGGAGTCTGGGGCTGCGGAGTCTGGGGCTGCGGAGTCGTGCAGTCGAACGGACCGATGCCGTATCTAGCGCTGACGGTCTCGTCCAGTTGCGCGAGCGCGACCGTGCACTTTGATGAAGTATTGCTGATATCCCGAAGGCTCCCCACGCTGCCATCCGACGGCTTTGGGGTCGTCGCCGTTCCGCCATAGGCTCTATGGATCTTCGATGTCATGTCCTGGGCGGCGAGGCTGAAGGGAGTCTGCGGGTCCGCGCCCCCCAGCACGGATACCGTCGAGCACCCGCCCAGCATCGCAGCCGTGGACGAGTGGTGCCGCTGCGGCAGGTGCCCGGTCGACACCAGAGCGACGAAGGTAATGATGACCGCCATCACCGCGCTGAGTGAAACCAGGAACCCAGGTGACTGCCAGCGGGGCGTCGGCAGTGGTGGCGATTCCGGTGGCGGCGGCGGGGTGCGTGGAGTCTCCCCCATCGGGCTTCTCACACCATCCACGATGTGCCTACAAGCAACGGCTCCAACGTCCGGCCCCCGATCCGTCACTGTGCGAGGCCCCAGGTGTGCGTGCGCCATCACCGGGCAGGGCGACGCAGTTATCAGCGGCGAGCTGACTGGCCGAGGAATCAGTATGCCACAGAATGTGACGACTGAACGGTGGCCGGGGCGGCAAGATCTGCTCCTCCCGTCGGCGTAGGCGAGAGACCTGCGGATTCCCGCAGGAAAAGACGGCCGAGACCTGGCGTCGCCTCGCCGCGAGCCGAGATACCGCGCAGGCCAGGCCGCGCCCTCCGGGCTCGGCGTCGCTGTCCGCCAGGGCCGGGCACCCCCGAAGCCAGGCGCGATGCGCTACGTCCACGCGTGGTGGGAGACTCGTCGTGTGATCGATGGGGGCGACGCTGGCGTCGGGGCAGGCACATCCGAGGGCTGGCACTTCTTCATCTCCTACACCAACGAAGACAAGGCGTGGGCCGTATGGATCGCCTGGCAGTTGGAAGAGGCCGGCTATCGCGTCCTGATCCAGGCGTGGGACTTTGTAGCTGGAAACAACTTGCATATCCGGATGGCCGAAGGCATGCAGCACGCCGAACGCACCATCGCGGTACTGTCCAAGCACTACCTGGACTCCATCTACGGCCAAACCGAGTGGAAGGCCGCCCACGGCAGAGATCCTCTCGGCTTCCAGCGCCAGCTGATTCCCATTCGGGTCGAAGACTGCCGCCGGCCCGGATCCTTCGCGCCCATCATCTCCATCGACCTGTTCGACCTGGAGCAAGATCAAGCCCAAGCGCACCTTCTATCCCACGTCCGCAGCGCACGCATCGGCCGCGCCAAACCATCCACCGCGCCCGCGTTCCCCGTGAAACGGGTCCAGCCAACCAGCGAGCCGACCTTCCCCGCCGAGCAGCTCGGTCCCGCAGCGCCGCATGCGGGACCGAACGAGCCACGAACCCCCGAAAAAACGTACGCCGAGCGGCTTCCTTCCCTCGGCCGCGACAATCCCGACGGTCCCAGCGACCTGCACCACCTCGCCTACAGTCTGAAGGAGAAGGGCGACTTTCAGGCGGCCCGTCCACTGTTCGAGGAGACTCTCGAACGCCGCCGCCGGACTCTTGGCCCGGACCACCCCGACACCCTCCACACCGCCCACGAACTCGGCGTCGCCCTAGAGGAACTGGGTGACCCTCAAGCGGCTCGGTCGCTGTTGGAGGAGACGCTGGAGCGCCGCCGTGGGACTCTCGGTCCGGAGGATCCCGAGACTCTCCGGACCGCCCACGAACTTGCCGACGCTCTCGCCTGGCTTGGCGATCACCAAGCGGCCCGGCCGTTGTTGGAGGAGACGCTGGAGTGCCGCCGTGGGACTCTCGGTCCGGAGGATCCCGAGACTCTCCGGACCGCCCACGAACTTGCCGACGCTCTCGCCTGG
>NZ_JALKFZ020000003.1 GCF_023243075.1 Frankia sp. AiPa1
TGCTTCTTCTCCTTGAGCTCGACCTCGGTGGCCGCGCCGACCTTGATGACCGCGACACCGCCGGCGAGCTTCGCCAGCCGCTCCTGGGCCTTTTCCCGGTCGTAGTCGGTGTCCGCGGACTCGGTTTCGTTCCGAAGCTGGCTGACGCGGGCGGCGAGCTGTTCGGCGTCGCCGAGCCCGTCCACGATCGTGGTCTCGTCGGCCGTGATGACGACCTTGCGGGCCTGGCCGAGCAGGTCCAGCGTGGTGCTCTCCAGCGTGAGGCCGACGTCCTCGGAGATGACCTGGCCACCGGTGAGGATCGCGACATCCTCCAGCTGGGCCTTGCGGCGCTCACCGAAGCCGGGGGCCTTGACCGCCACGCTCCTGAAGGTGCCGCGGATCTTGTTGACGACGAGGGTGGCCAGAGCCTCGCCCTCGACGTCCTCGGAGATGATGACCAGCGGCCTGGAGGTCTGCATGACCTTCTCGAGCAGCGGGAGGAGGTCCTTGACCGCGGCGATCTTGCTGTTGACGATCAGGATGTAGGGGTCGTCGAGGACGGCTTCCTGGCGGTCGGCGTCGGTGACGAAGTACGGCGAGATGTAGCCCTTGTCGAAGCACATGCCCTCGGTGAGCTCGAGCTCCAGGCCGAAGGTGTTGCTCTCCTCGACCGTGATGACGCCTTCCTTGCCGACCTTGTCCATCGCCTCGGCGATCATGTTGCCGATGGCCCGGTCGCCGGCCGAGATGGAGGCGGCCGAGGCGATCTGGGCCTTGGTCTCCACCTCCGTGGCGATGCGCAGGAGCTCCCCGGTGACCCGCTCGACCGCGATCTCGATGCCCTTCTTCAGGCCCAGCGGGTTCGCGCCGGCGGCCACGTTGCGCAGACCCTCACGGACCAGCGCCTGGGCCAGGATCGTCGCGGTGGTGGTGCCGTCACCCGCGACGTCGTTGGTCTTCTTCGCGACCTCCTTGACGAGCTCCGCGCCGATCCGCTCGTAGGAGTCCTCGAGCTCGACCTCGCGGGCGATACTCACGCCGTCGTTGGTCACGGTGGGGACGCCGAACTTGTTTGCCAGAACAACGTTGCGGCCCTTGGGGCCGAGCGTGACTTTCACCGCGTCAGCCAGCCGGTTCACGCCGCGCTCCAGGCCGCGCCGGGCCTGCTCGTCGAACGCGATCATCTTCGCCATGCGTGCTGGGTCCTCTCAGGGGCAGGCCTGCGCGGAGAGATACCAGTCGTCGATGGGGTGCCCGCGACCGCAGGGGGGTGCTCCCGGTGGCGCAGGCAGCCGCCGCACCGAGGATTGGCACTCGACCTCGCTGAGTGCCAGCCACTGTATGTCGGTGGTCTCCCCGGAAACGGCGTCATCGCCACCTCCGAGGGGGCGCCCGTCGCCCCGGCCACCAGATCAGCACCATCGTGCGTCGCCTTTCGCGAGTCGTGCCGGCGGCCCGCGGGAAGCATGGTCGTGGCCGACCGGTGATATCACTCGATAGCGTCTGGAGGTGATGTCACTGGGGGTGGTGTCACTGGCCTAGCCACCCTCACTCGAGGTCGACGGCGGCCAGTACGGCTCTTCGCGCCCAACGGGATCGCGCTCGTGGGCGCGGTCAGCTCTGGTCGCAGCTCACCATGGCGCCACGCAGCTCGTAGGACATCACTTCGTCCCGCCAGGTGATGTCCGGCTCGCGCACCAGCGTGATGCCGGGCACCCGCAGCAGGCGGTCCAGGAACACCCGGCTCTCGGCCATCGCCACCTGGGCGCCGGGGCAGCGGTGGCTGCCGTCGCCGAAGCTCAGATACGAGCCGACCCCACGCTGCCGCTTGGCTCGGTCGGGGTCGATCGTGAACGGGCACTCGCCGACGATCTGTTCGTCGACATTGCCGGCGCGGAGGTGCACCGCGATCAGCTCGCCCTTCTTCGCCGAGCCCGTCTCCGCGTCGATGTCCTCGAGGGCCGCGCGGTGCAGCATCGACGCCACCGGCTCGAGCCGGAGGATCTCCTCGAGCAGGGTGATCTGGTCGGCCTCGTCGCTCGAGAGGAACCGCTCCCGCAGGGAGTCGTTGCCGAACATGTGCCAGGCCGCCATGACGATGAACTCGCGGGTGGTGACCATTCCGGCCACCGCGTAGGTCATGCACTCGATGAGGATCGACTGGGTGGGGTAGTTCTCGTCGAGCAGGTGGGAGATGACGTCCTCGCTCCGCCTGGCCTTGCGCTGGCGGATGGCTGGCCGCACGTCACGCAGCAGGAAATTGATCCCGTGTCCGGCGGTGACCAGCTTGCTGATCCGCCGCAGGACGGGGTTCGCGGGCTGCCTCGCGGCACCGCTCAGCGTCGCCTCGATCCGCTTGGCCATCCCCACCTGATCGCTGTTCGTCAACCCGATGATCTCGGCGGCGACGGCGACGGCGAGCTGGTAGCTCATCTCGTCGAGCTGGCCCCCGCCATTCGCGCGCAGCTGGCCGAGCAGTTTGTCGGTGGTCTTTTCCATCACCACGCGGTGCCGGGTGCTGATCGCCCGCGGCGTGAAGAACTTCTGGATCGCCTGACGCCGGCGCTTGTGCGGCTCGCCGTCGAGGAAGAAGACCGAGCCGTACTGCATGTCGGCCCCGCCCAGCTGCTCGGCGCCCGCCCCGGCCTGGCGGGTGTTCGCGGCGCGCAGCACCGCGCGGCCGAAGGCGAAGTCGTTGACGACCTGGGCGCCGGGTTCGGGGCGCACCCGCTGCGCGGCGAGGACCGCCGACTTGCGGTCGTCCCGGGTCGGATCCATCGGGCAGGAGGGGGCGTCGGTGCTGGTCATGGGGCTGCCTCCGGATGCACGTCAGGACTGGATACGACGGCGCGGGCTCAACCGGGCATCGGTGCTGCACAGATCGCGGCGCCTAAGCCGCCCGCTGCTGCCCGGAACCGGCCGCATCGAGATTACCTTAACGTAGTTAAATTTCTGAGGCTGCCGGTGACCTTCGACCGAATTTTCACTACCGGACGGTCACTATCCGTGTTGGATGTATGAACCTGCTGCTTGGATGGTGACCCCGGGGACGGTCAACCTATCTGCCGGTCGGCGGCAGGCCAGTACCGGGCGCGCAGCGCCACCTTGTCCGGTTTACCGACCGGGGTGAGCGGTACCGCCTCGGCGAACTCCACGTGCTTCGGCGCGTAGTGCGGGCCCTTGCGGTCCTTCACCAGAGCCTGCAGTTCCCCGGCGGTGACCTCGACGCCGGGGCGGCGGATGACAACGGCGGTCACGGCCTCGCCCCACTTCGGGTCGGGCACGCCGATCACGGCGGCGGCGGCGACAGCGGGATGGGCGGAAAGGACGTCCTCGATCTCGCGGGGAAACACATTGAAACCACCACTGACGATCATATCCTTGCGGCGGTCGACGATCGTGTAGAAACCGTCCGGGCCCTGACGGGCCACGTCACCGGTATGCAGCCAGCCGCCGGCGAACGCCTCGGCGGTCGCTTCCGGCTTCTTCCAGTAGCCCTTCATCACCAGCGGGCCGCGAACGCAGATCTCGCCCGGCTGGCCCGGTGGGACGGGTTCGCCGGCGTCGTCGAGCAGAGCGACATGCACCCAGGGCACCGGTCGTCCGCAGCTGGCCAGCCGGGCCGGGTTGTCCGGATCGTGCTCCTCCTTGCGCAGCACGAACAGAGTCTGCGGAGCCTCGGTCTGGCCGTAGAACTGGAAGAAGACCCGGCCCAGCTTCGCCACCGCCTCGCGCAGCCGCGCTGGGGAGATGGCCGAGGCGCCGTAGAACACGGTTTCCAGACTGGACAGGTCCGTGTCGGCGAAGCGTGGGTGGTCGAGAATCGCGTAGATCATCGATGGCACGAGGAACAGCGAGGTGATGCGGTACCGCTCCACCGCGGCCAACACCGCCCCAGCGTCGAACTTCGGTAGGACGACGACGGAGCCACCGCGATGCAGCACCGGGATGATGAAGCTGGAACCGGCGTGGCTCAGCGGAGTGCACACGAGATGGCGTAGGTCCGCCGGCCACTGCCATTCGGAGATGAGGATGTGGGCCATCGCCGCGCTGCCGCGGTAGGTCGCCATCACCCCCTTGGGCGTGCCGGTGGTACCGCCGGTGTAGGCGAGGGCCGAGATCGACTCGGGGTCGACGGCGGGTGCGACCAGCGGGCCGGGCTCGAACGTCGCGGCCAGGGCCAGCAGGTCCTCGCCGACCTCGCTCGGGCCGAACGAGAGCAGCCGGGTGAGACCGGGCAGCCGCTCGCGCAGCGCGGCGGCGCGCGGGGCGAAACTCGGGTCGAACACCAGCGTCTCGATCTCGGCGTCCCGCAGGACATAGGCGTGGTCATCGAGCGAACCGAGCGGGTGCAGCGGGGTGTTGCGGGCGCCGCTCATGAGGTAGGCACCCATCGCGTAGAGCACCTCGGGCCGGTTGCTGGACAGCACCGCCACGCCACTGCCCACGGTCACCCCGCGAGCGGCGTAGGCCTGGGCGTACTGGCTTGTCCGTTCGGCGAGCTGGCCCAGGGTGAGTACCTGGTCGTCGAGGTAGATCGCCGGGCGGGCGGGGTCGCGAGTCAACGCGGCGAGCAGGAGGTCGGGGAAGTATGACCCGCGGTACAGGTCGGCGGGCGCGGAATTCGGATGACCCGTCACCGGGGAGCCTCCTGCTCACTGTGGCGCGGCGCGGCGTGTGTGGGGGGTGGCGCGCGTGGCGTGACTGTCGCGTCGCGGGGCTGCGGTGACGCGAGGATGCGGCCTGCGGTGGCCCTGCCGAAGGCCGGTTGCCCGTGGCCGCCGCGGTTACCTCGGTGGGAAGCGCTGGGCGGCGTCGAGGCGGATGTTCTCGCCGTTGAGGTACGGATTGCGCACGATCATCTCCACGAGCAGTGCGAACTCCTCGGGACGGCCCATCCGATGCGGGAAGATGATGGTGCTGGTCAGCTTGTCCCGCAGTTCCTGACGGGCGCTCAGCATCAGCTCCGTCCCGATCGTGCCGGGCGCGATGGCGCAGACCCGGATGCCCACCGGCGCGAGGTCCCGGGCGAGCGGCAGCGTCATGCCGAGGATGGCCGCCTTCGCCGCGGCGTAGCCGACCTGCCCGGCCTGCCCTTCCAGGCCGGCGAGCGAGCCGGTGTTGATCACCACTCCGCGCTGGCCGTCCTCGTCCGGGGTGTTGCGGGCCATCGCCGCGGCGGCCAGCCGGGTGACGTTGAAGGTGCCGACGGTGTTGATCGCCAGCACATGCTGGAAGGACGCGAGGTCGTGTGGTGTTCCGTCCCGGCCGACCGTCCGGGTGGGACGGGTGCCGCCGCCGGCCACGTTGGCCACGATCGACAACGTGCCGACCGCCTGCGCGGCGTCGATGGCCGCCCGCACGTCGCCGTCGTCGGTGACGTCGCCGGCGACGGCGCTCACGGCCGGGCCCAGTTCGGCCGCCTTCGTCTTCGCCCGCTCGGCGTCCCGGTCGACGATGACGACCGCACAGCCGATCCTGACCAGGTGCGCGGCGGTGGCGCCGCCCAGGCCGCCGGCGCCGCCGGTCACGATCGCCGATGCTCCAGTGAGTTCCACGCTTCGTCGTCCCTGATCCGTGAGAGGTGATGGCGCTGGGAGAGCTCCAGGGCCGTGGCGGCCTGGGTCGGGGGCGGTTGGCCGCTCGGTGACCGGACGACCGCTGAGGTGGAACCGGCCGTCCAGGTCGCGGCCCCGCCGGTCAAGTTTCGCCGGTCAGCTCGCCGGCCGGCTCAGGTTGCCGACGAGGTCGAGGCAGCGTTGCCGGTCGAGCAGCGCGGCGTCCGCCAGCACCGCCGTCTCCTGCGCCCCGGGATTGAGGTAGAGCGACTCCGAGGTCATGACCGAGCCCGCGTCGGTGGTCTCGCTGACGATGAAGAAGGCGAGCGGCGCGACGGTGCGGTGCAGGCCGCCGGTGGGCGCGGCGGCAAGCGTGACGAGTGAGCCGTGACCGGCAATAGTGGTGCGGTCAGCCACCAGATCGTCCAGGCGCAGCCACATCAGTGCCCCGCCGGGGACCGCCCCGAGCCTACGGACCCCACTGACCACCTGGTCGCCGCTGCTTGTCTGGGTCTTCCCGCCAGCGTGGGTGACGAGGGTGAACCCCGGTGCGAGCGCTGCGGCGACCCGGTCGGCGTCCCCGACGAGTTCACCGAGCAGCCGCTCGCGGAACGCGACGAGATTCACCGCCTCCGGATCACGGGCCCGCTGCTCGTCGATCCGCCGAAATGCCTGGACAAGGTCGCTTTCCGCGGGTTCGATGCTGGTCATCGGGCCCCTTTCGGCGGGCGCGCGCATCGCGAGGGTGCTACACGGAGTCACTGGTGGCTGCTCATCTTGAACGTGTCGAGACAAACATGCCATATTGTTCTGCTGTAAGACAGGGCTGCTGTTTTGTCGGTGCCGGGCGCGACCGTGGCGTCCGTGGATCTCCCTCAGGGCGGCGCCCCGACGAGGCGGCCGGACGCCCGGTGGCCGCCTCCCCGCGATGACGAGGGGACGGACTGCACATGGGCCCGAAGGACATCGGGGCGCTGCGCGGCGCGGATGAGCAGCTCAACCACCAGATCGCCGACACGTTCGCCACGGTTGCCGAGTCCGACCTGGCCTGGACGGAGAAGATCTGGGCGTCGCTGGCGAGCACCGACGGCTCGCTGCAGGTCGACTTCGGCCTTGGCAAATACCACAACCGCGGGATCATCGACGGGTTCGCCGGCGTCTCCCGCGGTCACCAGCAGTGGACGGTGCGCGGTAGCCGCGAGCTGCGCGACAGCCCTGAGCTGACCGGGGTCGGGCCGATCGAGTACGAGGTCGTCGAGTCGCTGAAGCAGGTGCGGTACCGCCTTGCCCCGAACGACGTCCAGCCGATCTCCTTCGATCTGGTGCTCTCGGGGGTGACCCCGCCGTTCTTCGAGGACCGCAACCTGGTCCGCAACCGCCGCACCGGGCGGGTGGATGTCAACGTCATCCGCTATCACCAGGGCGGCTGGGTGAGTGGGACCGTGACGGTCGACGGCGTCACCCACGAGGTCCGCGAGCAGGACTGGTACGGGTTCCGTGATCACTCCTGGGGCGTGCGGCAGTCCGTCGGCGTCCCGGCGCCGGATCTGATCAAGAGGACGTCGTCCGGGAGCAAGCGCACCGCGAGCACGCCGGAGGCGCACCGGGGCGGGATGAAGTGGACGCCGGCGTTCCTGCGCCGCCCTGACGGCACCTTCTACGAGATGGCCGTGTTCATCGCCGAGGGCGCCTGGGGCTACACCTCGGCGTACATCAACGAGGCGGACGGCCGGCAGGAGCGGATCCGCGACGCCGAGGTGCACATCGCCTACGACACCCGCACCCGGTTCGTGTGCGGCGGCGAGCTGCACCTGATCACCGAGGCCGGGGCCAAGCGGGTAATCGAGGTCGAGGTGCTCGGCGAAAGCGGCTTCTTCCTGCGCCCAGCCGGCTACGGCGCCTGGGGTGGCCATATCCACGGCTCCTGGCAGGGCCCCCTGCATCTGGACGGCGAGTACATCGCGGACTGCTGGGCCGACGAGCGCCTTCCCGAGCTCGGACAGCTGCGGGACACCCCGATCCGGGTCCGCGAGGGCGACGCGGTCGGCTACGGAATCATGGAGAGCCTCATCGGCGGCGTGTGGCCCGAACTCGGCCTGACCGCGGAGTCCGACCACCAGGTGTCGTACGCGTGATGAGTACGAACGTGACGAGCCTGGTCGCCGCCGAGCGGCGGATCAACGTGCTGGATCCGGATTTCTACGTGGATCCGTGGGAGTCGTACCGCTGGCTGCGGGACCGCGCGCCGGTGTTCTGGGACCCGGTGCAGCGGCTCTGGGTGCTGTCGCGATTCGCCGACGTGATGGCGGCGGAGAAGAACACCGAACGGTATTCCTCGTTCGCGGGATCCCGTCCGCATATCGATCTGCGGACCGACGAGTCCATGATCAACCTGGACGACCCGGAACATCACGAGGCCCGAGTGGTCGTGGCCCCGCGCTTCGCGCCGCGGGCGATGCGGGGCCACGAGGCGTATGTCCGTGAGATCGTCACCGAGATTCTCGATGCGGTGACGCCGCTGGGGGAGTGCGAGGCGATCGAGGCGATCGCCTCGCGGCTGCCGGCCATCGTGATCGGTGACCTGCTGGGCTATCCGCGGTCGGACTGGGAGCGCGTGCGGCACTGGTCGGAGCAGATCATGCTGCTGTCCGGGCAGACCTCGCCGAGCGGGCCGCCGCATGTCACGCATCCGGGAATCATCCCGGTCATGCGGGAGTTCACCGAGTCGACGATCATGCTGATCAAGTCCCGTCGGCAGGAGCCGAAGGACGATCTGATCTCGCTCTGGGCGCATCAGCTGGGCTGGAGCACGAAACGGGTGCTGGACGAGACGATCCTGCTGCTCGACGGCGGCGCGGAAACGACCCGCACGGTCCTCGGGACCATGATCCATGACCTGGCGCTGCACCCCGAACAGCGGCGAATCCTGGTCGAAGAGCCGGAACTCCTGGCGTCCAGAGCGACCGAGGAGTTCATCCGCTGGGTCTCGCCCGTGCTGAACATGCGACGGACCGTCACCGAGGATCACGTGCTGCACGGTCAGGAGTTGCACGAGGGCGACCAGGTGCTGCTGCTGTATCCGGCGGCGAACCGGGATCCACATGCGTTCGACGATCCCGAAGTGCTGGATGTGCGCCGGGTGGCGACCCGTCACCTGGCCTTCGGGTTCGGGACGCATGTCTGCCTGGGAGCGAACCTGGCCCGCCTCGAGATCCGGGTGATGTTCGAGGAGTTGCTGCGACGGATACCGGACTGGGAACTGGTGGATCCCGAGGAGCCGAAGATCCTGCCGGCGACGTTCGCCCGGGCGTACGACCGCATCCGCATCCGCTACACACCGACCCGCCAAACCCCTGCCTGAGGAGTCCGCAGTGTCGGATCGGAGCATGTCGGGTCAGAGCATGTCGGATCAGAGCGCGTCGGATCAGGGCCGGTCGGACAACCACGAGCTTGACCGCCTGGTCACCTGGTTACGGTCCCAGCTGCCGTCGGCGACGGGACTGCGCCTGGTGAACCACGACCGGCTCACGCTCGGCCACTCCGCCGACATGGTGATGCTGAGCCTGGCGTGGACCGCGGACGGCACGGAGCACAGCCGCGACGCCGTGCTCCGCTTCGAGCCGCCGTCACCGGGCCTGCTGGAGCCGTACGACCTGCCCCGGCAGGTGCGGATCCTGCGAGCGCTGGAGACGTCCGACGTCCGCGGTCCCGCCGTGCTGTGGTCGGACGAGCACGGAGAGCTGTTGGGTCGGCCCTTCTACATCATGGAACGCCTGCCCGGGAGCGTCTACGAGCAGGTGATCCCGGCCGAGCTCGATGCCCGCCCCGAGACGATCCGGCGGATGACCGAAAGCCTCGTCGAGCAGCTCGCCGCCATCCACCGGGTGGACCTGCGGGCGACCGGGCTCACGGCCCTCGGGGACGGCCGCTCCTACCTCGACAAACAGCTGGATCACTGGACGGCCGAGATGCGCCGGGTCGCCCGCGGCCCGCTGCCGGGCCTGGAGCGGCTGGCAACGGAGCTGCGGGCACGTCAGCCGGAGCCGTCCGAGGCCGTCACCCTCGTGCACGGCGACCCGAAGCCCGGGAACTTCGCTTTTGTCGACGGCGAGGTCAGCGGCGTGTTCGACTGGGAGATGGCCGACGTCGGTGATCCGCTGGCCGACCTCGGCTACCTGGAGCTGCTCTGGCGGACACCGTCGTTCTTCACCGCCCGGCCCTCGGCGCTGACCTTCGCCGAGGCGTGTGCCCACTACGAGCGGCTGGCCGGCATCCCGGTGCGCGGCCTGCCCTGGTACAGCGCGTTCCAGACGTACAAGACCGCCGTTATCCTGCTGGTCGGAACCATGCTGTTCGACGCCGGCCACACCGATGACCCACGGTTCGCCACCATGTCGATGGCCATCCCCTATTACACCCGGCGCGCACTGAGCCGCCTCGGGGTCGAGGGCGACATCGACCCCGGCCCGGTGAACGCGCGGTCCGAACGCCTGGCGCTGCTGGCGGGCTCGCCCGCACCCGCGCGACAGCCATCGACAGGAAGAGACGACAAGGCATGACGGACCAGGCTGCGACACCATCGGTGCTGGTCACCGGCGGCGGCACGGGTATCGGGGCGGCGATCGCGCGACGGCTCGCCACCGAGGGCACGGCGGTCACCATCTGCGGCCGCACGGAGAAGACCCTCCTGGCCACCTCCGAGGCGATCAACGCCGACCTTGGGCGGACCGCGGTGCGTTACCACATCGGTGACGTGACGGTCGAGGCGGACGTGGCGCGGATCGTCGAGGCGACCGCGCAGTGGCAGGGCGGCCGACTCGACGGGGTCGTGTCCAACGCGGGTGGTGGCGGGCCGCTCGCCCCGCTGCACCGGCAGGACGTCGACGAGTTCGTCCGGGTGCTGCACCTCAACGTCGTCAGCGCCCTGTTGCTGCTCAAGTACTCGGTGCCGGTGTTCGCCCCGGCCGGGTCCGGCTCGTTCGTGGGCATCTCGTCGATCGCCGGGCATGTGACGCACCCCTACTTCGGCGCCTACCCGGCGGGCAAGGCGGCACTCGAGGAGCTGATCCGCAATGCCGCAGACGAGTACGGGCCGGTCGGGATCCGGTTCAACGCGGTCCGCCCGGGCCTGACCTCCACCGAGATCCTGAGCTTCGTCACCCCCGGGACGCCGGTGTACGAGAGCTACGACGCGAACACCCCGCTCGGCGGCGCCTCCGACCCCGACGACGTCGCCCAGCTGGTCAGCTTCCTGCTGTCCCCGCGGGCCAGCCGCATCACCGGTCAGATCGTGAACGTCGACGGCGGGCTGTCCCTGCGCCGCGGCCCCGACTACTCAAGCTTCGTCGAGCCTCGCTTCGGCGGCCGTGCCGCCATCCTCGGCCTGCCCGAGGGCGCCGCCCTGTCCTGATCCGGCGGCCTCCTGATCCGGCGGCCTCCTGATCCGGCGGCTACTGGCCGGCGGGCTGATACTCATCCGCCAGTCCGACCCGGCTGACCCCGCGCCATCCGGCAGGCCGGGCCGGTGGGTCAGGCGGACGTCGCCCGAAGCAGGGTGACGGTGGCGAGGGCGAGAATCCGGTCCTCGGCACCGGCGTCGACCACCGTCATCGTCACCACGCAGTGCTCGCCCGTGTCGCGCACGACCCGCCCGGCCGTCCGGGCCGGGCCGGAGCGGACCTGGGCCAGGTAGTGCAGCTGCAGATCGATGGTGATGGCGTCGGGGCACATCGCCTCGGCGGCGGCCTCGACCAGCGCGGCCAGTGCCCCGCCAAGAATCGTGCCGATGCTGTTGAGGACGGACGGCCCGCGGTCCAGCTCCAGCTGCCCGGTGGCGGCGTCGAGGAGCCGCAGGCCCAGCGCGTCGTGCAGGTGGTCCGGCGGCGGTCCGACGACGTCGGCGGGCGGGCGGATCTCGCCGATCCACTGGCCGGGGTCGTAGTCGTCCATGCCGGGGGCGGCGATCCGTGGGATGCGGGCGAAGGTCACCAGCGCGCGTCCCGCTCTGGTCAGGCCGGCGACGTCCTGCTGGGGGCCGCTTCCCGGCCCGCTCGCCGAGCCGCTGGTGGTCCCGGTCCCGGTCGCGGGGGCGGTGTCGACGAGCCTGCGTCGCAGCTCGTGCGGGTCGTCCACGCCGTGCGCGTCGTAGATCTCGGCCGAGGCGATGACGGTCTTCTTGCCGACCCGGACGAGCTGGCTGTCCACGACGATCGGACCATCCATGATCCGGCTCGCGCCAAGCACGGAGATGTCCTGGGTGGCGGTCCAGTCCGGCCGGGTCGCGATCAACGTGGGATGGGACGCGCTCACGTCGAACAGGCTTATGATCGCCGCCGCCGAGGCGAATCCCGCCCGGGAGCGGACCGCCCCGGTCAGCGGCGCGATGGTCAGGCACCGCTGGTCGGAGACGAGCAGTTCGGTGAACGCCATGTCCGAGAGGAAGCTGTGCCGGACCGGCTCCGCGGCGGTCGCCGACGCTGAGCCGGTCCGGTCGGCGGCCCCGGTTCCGGGGGCGGCCTTGGCGGTGACGGGGGCCTCGGCGGGCATGAGCATCCTCCACGGAGCCGCTGGTGAGCCCGCGGAACGGCGGGTGGACGTGACGTTACCGAGGATCCGGGCCGGATTCCTCCGACCGGTTGCCCGCACCGTCACGGGTGCGACGGTTCCTGGCGAGGAATATTTCCGGCAAATTGACCAGAAGTTCACGCAAACAGGTCATAGGCCCCACCATCTGCGGAAATGCCGGCGGGAGACGAGACCCACCAGCTCGGCGCCGCCTCGGAGCTCGAGATCGTGACGAAGCCGTTCGTGGACTCGGCGGCGGCGCGCACCGCGCTCACCGTCGCCGCCCAGATCGCCGTGAAGCTCGCCGAGGGTGGCAAGCGTGACCTGACCTTCGACCAGGGCACCGCCTTCGCGGGCGGCCGGTTTCCTGATGGCCGCTCAGATGTGTTCGCGGCGACCGCGGTGCCGCGCTCACGGTTCGTCGACCCGGTGGACCCGGCCAGGCCCGACGTCACCAACAAGATCTTCGACTTCACCGACGACCCGTTCACCCAGGACGTCCACGCGGTGACGCTGAACCTGCCGTCCCCGCAGCTGCCGGCCCAGACCCTCGTCTCGGTCAACGCGGACTCGCCGAGGTCCGCGTTCCTGGCCCTGCACCGTACCGACTTCCACGCGATGTACCGGTCACTGCCGCGCTTCGACCGCGATATGATCGCCGCGCTCGACATCAGCGCGGCGATCTGGCCCGAGCAGTACGGCGGCTCCGACCACCGCAATATCTTCCCGCTGCCCTACCGCGCGGACCCGCTGGTGCGTGATGTGACCGTCCGTATCGGTGCGCCGCCGGTGGAGAAGAACGAATGGGTGCCGCGCGGGCTGATCGCTGACCGCCCGGCCCGGTGGAGCCTGATCAGCCACGGCCCCACCATCCGGCAGTGGTGGACGTCGGTGCTGGCCGGCGACGAGACGCGGCAGAACGTCGTCAAGGACGCGGCCTCCCGGCCGCCCGGCCACCGTGGCCGCGACCGGCGGTACCTCGCGGACTTCCCCGACCCGACGGTGGAGAACAAGGCCGACTTCTACGGCATGGGCGCGTTCCCGATGGACGTCGGCGCCACCGCCGACGATCCCCTGGCCGTCTACGAGATCCGGGCCTTCGTGGACGACGCCTCCATGCCGAGCAAGGCAGAACTCACCCTTGACAAGTGGGGCACGGTCGCGGATGTCTTCTTCGCCCACTATGTCCTCCGATAGTCACGGACGAGGGCTGCGGAGGCCCAGGCGGGCTCAGTCGGCGGTAAGCAGGGCAGGGTGCGAATACGGGGCTCACCGATGGCGAGCCTCGCGGGTCCAGGTGCGGGCCGAGTCGGCCCTGGGCTGCAGGTCGTCGAAAGTGATCTCATCCTGCCCGTCCCGCCCGCCCTGCACCTGACGCACGATGCGCAGCATCTGAGCCTCGTCGTCGGCGGTGATGTCGCAGATCGACGACAGCAGCCGAAACGGAAACGTCTTCGCCGGCCGGGCTACCGCGCCGTGGTCGACGGTGCGTCGGGCCCGCTCGACGATGTGCACCTCGGCGGGATCAGCCGTGCCCCCGTCGACCCGGCGACACAGCGCGTCCCACTCGTCGTAGATCCGGAGCACCTCGGCGCCGAAGTCGACGGTGATTGCCAGCTTGGGCCGGCGCCGGACGTAGATCCAGCGCAGAATGCCAGGTCGAGACACGGATCAAGGAACACAAGCTCGGCGCGGGGCTGCGCCACCTCCCGTCCGCCGACCCACAGGTCAACCGGGTCTGGATGTGGGCCGCGATCCTCGCCGGCTGGCTCTCCGCGCTCCTCCAGGCGATCTCCGGCTACGACCGGCACGCCGGCCGCGCACACGCCGCCCGCCTCCGCCACGACCTGCTCCAGGTTCCCGGCCGGCTCGTCCGCCACGCCGGCCAGCTCCTTCTGCGACTGTCACCCGGCCGCGGCCACCGACTCACCGACGCCCTCGCCGCGCTACACGCAGCCAGCCCAGTCACGACCTGACCGACACCACCACCGCTCTCACCAGCCCGAAAACACAGGAACCCGCATACCCGGAGCGCATCCGGGCTCCCCGCACGCGCGGAAACGACCAGAACCCTCCCAGACCCGATGTCGATCAATCCAGAAGCCCGTCCACGATCTCCAACGGCACTACTGGCGGATCTAGGTCTGACCGCGTGAGCTCGAAGTATGGCTGCGGATGAGCCGACAGATAGCGTGTCGATATCCGGTGAATACTGGCGGGTGGGACTCTCGTCTTGCCCGCCCGGGAGAGATGGATTATTTGACGCCAAGCATACCCCGGGTCTTGATGAAGGCGCCTTGAGTCGGCAAGGAGAGAGGTCGAATTGTTTGCCCGGGAAAGGACGCACCCCACAGGTGTGCTGGCCGCAGTGGGAGCCACGCCACTTGTGGAACTGCAAAGGCTTGTCCCCGGGGTCGGCTTCCAGATCTTCGCCAAGCTGGAGTCGTTCAACCCAGGAGGGAGCATCAAGGACCGCGTCGCATACAGCATGCTGGCCCCTCTGATCGACAGTGGCCGGCTGGTTCCTGGCCACTCAGTTGTCGTCGAATCAAGCTCCGGGAACCTGGGGATCGGGCTGGCGCTTGTCTGCCGGTACTTCGGGCTCCGATTCATCTGCGTGGTGGACGCGCTCACCACCATGCAGAACCTGGCCGTGCTACGGGCTTTCGGCGCGGAGGTCGATCTGGTGACGACGTTGGACCCGAAGACACAGTCGTATCTGCCAACCCGGCTGGACCGGGTCCAGGAGCTGTGCGCGCAGGTGCCTGACGCGTACTGGCCGAACCAGTACGCCAACCCGCTCAACGCCCAGGCACACGAAACGACCATGGATGAGATAGTCAGTGCCCTCGACCACGATCTCGACTATCTGTTCTGTGCGACGAGCTCCTGCGGAACCCTGCACGGCTGCGCTCGTTACGTGCGCGAACGCGGCCTCAGTACGACCATCGTCGCCGTCGATGCTCTGGGAAGCGCGATCTTCGGTCAGGCCCGCGCCCGCAGGCTGATCCCGGGCCACGGCGCCTCGATCCGTCCAGCTCTGTTTGCGGATGGCCTCGCCGATGAGATCGTGCACGTCTCCGATCTCGAGTGCGTGCATGGCTGTCGACGGCTCGTCCGTGATGAGTCGATTCTCGCTGGTGGCTCCTCGGGCGCCATCGTGGCGGCACTCCTGCGCAAGGCGCCGCACATCGCGGACGGTGCACGCTGCGTCCTCATCCTGGCGGACCGCGGTGATCGTTACCTGGACACCATCTACGACGACGAGTGGGTGGTCGAGAATTTCGGTGTCGACGCCGCCCTGCTACTTTCTGACAGCCGGACGGAGGAATACGGTGCTGGTTTTACGGGAGAGTGACGTGACTAAAGTCCTCGACGGCGCCGAAAGCGCTGTTCTGGATCTTGTCCGCGTCGTGTATGCAGAGCACGCGAAGGGGCTCTCCATAATTCCCCACTCAGTCTTCCTCCGGTTCCCGGACGACCCCGCGAAGCGCGTCATAGGTCTTCCTGCGGCGTCACGGGGAGACCGTCCCGTGGTCGGCTTCAAGTGGATCGCGTCGTTCCCCGCGAACATCGACCGGGAAATTCCGCGAGCCTCGGCCGTCGTCGTCCTGAACTCGCTGGACACGGGCCGGCCGGAGGCTTTTCTTTCCGCCGCCACGATTTCGGCTCGCCGCACCGGGGCCGGAGCTGCGGTCGCCGCCTCCGTCTTCCCGCCTACGCAGACCGATCGGCTCCTTCTGGTCGGCTGTGGGGCCATCAATCTCGAGGTGCTGCGCTTCTGCCAGGAGGTATTTCCCGATCTTACCGAAATCGCGCTCCACGACCGGGAACAGCATCGCGGCGAGCTGTTCAAGGAGAAGGCCCGACAGCTGTGGCCTCGTCTTCGCTACCGGACTGAGCCCGATCTCGCGGGGGCGTGCCGCGAGTATCCACTGATCTCTCTCGCCACCACGGCCGGCAGCCCGTACCTGACCACCGACTTCAGCCCCGGGACGACGGTGTTGCACCTCTCCCTGCGGGATCTCCCCGTTGAGACCATCCTGGCCAGCCGCAACGTGGTCGACGACGCCGACCATGTGTGCCGCGAGCAGACCTCCCTGCATCTGGCCGAGCAGCACTGCGGCCATCGCGGCTTCATCCATGACGACATCGGGTCAGCAGTGCTCCGCGGGGACGTCAGTTCCGCCCCCGACACCGTGACGGTCGTTTCCCCCTTCGGTCTCGGCGTGCTGGACATCGTGCTCGCGGCCTACGTCCGCGAGCACGCGGGCGACATCCCGCGTGGCGTACAGATCGACGACTTTTTGTTCTGACATTGCCAATGGCAGAAGGGACATCTGGTGGACGAGTTCCGCGTAGTGGTCAACCAGGAGGAGCAGTACTCGATCTGGGCTGCCGACCGGCCGGTGCCGGCCGGCTGGCGGGCGGAGGGGACGGTCGGCGACCGCGAGACGTGCCTGGCACGGATCGAGCAGGTGTGGACGGACATGCGCCCGCTGAGCCTGCGCCAGTTCGCCGTGTCAGCGGGGACGGCGGTCTCCGGCGGTGCCGGACCGAACACGTCCCGACGATGACCAGAATCGTCGGCCCCCAGATTACTGCCCCGTCGCAGAACATCAGCGCCGCAGCCGAGGGTGCCCGGATCCTCGGCTGCGGCGCCGGCGAGCACCGGAGCCGGCCTGCCGCCTGTATCCCGGAGCTGGTGGCGGAGCAGGCTGGTCTGGACCCCGAGGCGGTGGCGGCCGTCGCCGGCGACCACCATCTAACCTACCGGGAGCTTGACGAGCGGGCGAACCGGCTCGCTCACCGGCTGCGTGACCTCGGCGCGCAGCCGGGAACGGCGGTGGGTGTTCTCCTGCCTCGCGGCATCGACCTTGTGATCGCGCTGCTGGCCGTGGGCAGGGCCGGGGCCGCCGCCCTACCCCTGGCTCCTGAGCATCCGCGCAAGCGGCTGGCGGTGATCCTCGCTGATGCCACCCCGGCGGCTGTGATCACCACGGAGACACTGCGCCCGATGGCAGCGGCGTTGACCGGTGTCCGCCTGGTCGACCCCGCGGACGGCACCATGGCATACCCATCCTCCTCACCGAGCGTCGCGCACCACCCCAGCGACCTCGCCTACATCGCCTACACCTCGGGCTCCACCGGACACCCTAAGGGCGTGGAGATCACGCATGAGGGGCTCCGCAATCGGGTGCTGTGGGCGGTCGAGGAGCACGGCCTGGGCCCACAGGACCGGGTGCTGCAAAGGACCACGATCTCCTTCGATGCGGCCATGTGGGAGGTCTTCGCGCCGTTGGTGGCCGGCGGCGCAGTGGTCATGGCACCTCCCGGAGCGCAGGGAGATCCCGCCGAGCTCCTGCGCACAGCAGCCGAACACGGGGTGACGGTTCTGCAGTTCGTGCCGTCTCTGCTGGCCCAGATCGTCGAGGAGCCGGGCCTCGAGGAGTGCTCCGCACTGCGGCTGGTGCTCGCCGCCGGAGAACCGCTGCCGACGGCGATCGCCAACCGGCTGGTGGGTCGGACAGGCGCCGAGCTGTACAACACCTACGGGCCCACGGAATGTTCGATCGACGCGACCGCGTACCAGTACACCGGGGCTCCCGTGGGCGCCCAGGTGCCGATCGGCACCCCGCTGCCCAACATGAAGGCGCTGGTCCTGACCGACACGGGCAGGATCGCGGCGGACGGCGAGAAGGGCGAGCTCCACCTCGGTGGTGTCGGTCTCGCCCGCGGCTATCTCGGCCGGCCCGGGCTGACCGCCGACCGGTTCGTGCCCGATGCCTTCACCGCGGAGCCCGGGGCAAGGCTTTACCGCACAGGTGACGTCGTCCGGCGCGACGCCGACGGATTCCTGGTGTACCTGGGGCGCCGGGACGGGCAGCTCAAGGTGCGCGGCATCCGCATCGAGCCGGGAGAGATCGAGGCGCGGCTGCGTGAGCTATCCGGCGTGACCGACGCGGCCGTCGTGAACCGTCAGAGCCCGGCAGGCGAGCCGATACTGACCGCCTTCCTGCTGGTACGCGGCAACGACGGCCCCGGATCCGACAAGATCCGCGCCTATCTCGGCGCACACCTGCCCGCCGCCGCGGTCCCGGCGCGGTATGTCCCCCTCGACCGTTTCCCCAGTACAGGAAACGGAAAGATCGACAGGACTGCACTCACCGAGATGCCCCTGCCCGAGGAAGCCGGAAGGACCCCCCGCGGGCGGTCACCGGAGGACGCCGAGGAAAGGCTTGTCGTCAGAGCGTGGTCGGAGATCCTGGGACTGCCGGCCGGCGCCCTCGGCGTGGATGACGACTTCTTCGCGCTCGGCGGGCACTCGCTCAGCGCGGCCCGGGTCGTGGCCCGACTGCGCGCTGCTCGAGGCGTGGAACTGCCGCTCGTGAGCATGTTCGAAGCGCGTACACCGGCGCGGCTGGCGGAGTTGCTGCGAACAGCACCGCCGGCAGCCGGGCACCTGGTGCGCACCGCCCGCGGCGCGCCCATTCCCCTGTCCGCGGCACAGGAACGGCTCTGGGTGCAGGAGCAGTTCGACCCCGGCAGCCCCGAGTATCTGCTCCCGGTGACACTGCGGATCCGCGGACCGCTTGACCTGAAGGCGCTGCGTGCCGCGCTGGGGGCCCTGGTCCGCCGACACGAAATCCTGCGCACCCGCTACCAGGCGGACTCGGGCGGCCCGGTGCAGGTGGTCGACCCTCCGACCGCCCCGACACTGCGTACGCATCACACCGCGAGCCTTGAAGAGGCCGTCGTCGCCCTGCGCCCCGAGCTGGACCGTGGATTCGATCTTGCGCAGGAACACCCGTTCCGCGCGGCCGTGGCCCAGGCCGGACCGGCGGAATACCTGCTCGTTTTGGTCTTCCACCACATCGCCGCCGACGGCTGGTCCATGGATCCCCTGGCCCGGGACCTCGCGGCGCTATACCAGGCCGCGGCCGACCGAACGGAGGCCCGACTCGATCCACTTTCCATCCAGTACGCCGACTATGCGGCCTGGCATCGAGAGCAGCTTGCCGGTCTGGCTCCGGACGCCGACCGCGACTACTGGCACGGCGCGCTTGCCGGACTGCCGGCCCTGGATATGCCGACCGACCGGAGCCGGCCGGCCATCCGCGACATCCGGGGAGCGGTGCACACCTTCACCCTGCCGGCGGACACCGCCTCGCCACTGCTGGCGGTGGGTGTCTCCCGAGGGGCAACGCCCTTCATGACCCTTCTGGCGGCGTTCGCCGTCCTGCTCGGCCGCTGGTGCGATCAGGACGATGTGGCGGTCGGGGCACCCGTCGTAGGCCGCGGCCGGATGGAACTGGACGACCTGATCGGCTTCTTCGTCAACACCTTGGTGTTGCGCACGAGTCTTGGCCAAGGCCCATCCGAACGCCCCCCCTCCTTCGTGGACGTGGTGGACCGGGTGCGGACCGCCGTGGAGGCCGGCTTGGCCCATCAGCAGTATCCGGTCGACCGACTGATTGCCGACCTCACGTCGGAGCGGTCGCTGTCCCGCAGCCCGCTGTTCAGCGTCTATTTCCAGGTCCACGACGACGAGCGCGCACCGTTCACGCTCGCGAACCTTGAGGTGGAACCGTTCCGGCTGGGAGAGCCGAGCGCGATCACCGATCTCGCCCTTGCCATGGAGCGGCGTCCGGACGGCTTGTGGTCCTGCGACCTGGAGTACGCCACCGCACTGTTCGACGAGACCACCATGCGCCGCCTAGCCGAGTGCTTCGCCCTCTTGCTCACCGAGGCTGCGGCGCGGCCGGATCTCCCGGTGGCTGACCTTCCGCTGCCAGGTGGGGCACGAGCCCTGACGGCGGGCGGAAACAGCGTCGAGGGCGGTGGAGTAACAGACGATCCCGCGGCGGTGCACCTGCCCGGCCGCATCGGCAGGCAGGCCGCCGCCACCCCCGATGCTCCCGCAGTGATCTCGACGACCGCCACCCTGAGCTACCGGGAGCTGGATGAGCAGGCGAACCGGCTCGCCCACCACCTGCTGGCGGCCGACGTCCGCCATGGCGACGTCGTGGGCGTACTCACCGGACGCGATCCCGATCTGGTGGTGGCCTGGCTCGCGGTGCTGCGCACAGGGGCGGTCTACCTCCCCCTGAACCCGCACGATCCCGACGAACGACTCGCCGAGCTCGTCGGGCGGGCGCACGCCGGCACCGTGCTCACCCTGAGCGCGTACGCCCGGCGCCTCGCGCCGACCGGCGCACGAGTCGTGGAGCTGGACAGGGAGGCCAGCGCGATCGCCGCCCGTCCGTCCAGCGCGCCCCGGATCGAGCCGCATCCCCGCGACCTCGCGTACATCATCCACACCTCTGGATCAACCGGACGTCCCAAGGGGGTGATGATCGAACACCTCTCGTACCTCGATCACTGCCGCCATATGGCGGACGCGTACGCCCTGCGCCCGGGCAGCCGGGTCGCCTTCCTGGCGGCCGTCACCTTCGACGGAGCGATGGACCAGATCGCCGCACCGCTGCTGGTCGGCGCGGCCGTGGTCGTCCTCGACCCGCGCATCACACTCCCCGGGGACCTCATCAGCCTGCTCGACGAGCTCCGCGTAACCCTCATCGATGTCACCCCGCCCTACTTCCGTGCCCTGGTGGCCTGCCTGCGCCCCGGTGACACCCGCCTCGCCCGGCTTGAGCTCATGGGTGTCGGCGGAGACGCGATCAGCTACCGAGACGCGCAGGACTGGCTGGCCACCGGGCTCCCGGGACGTTTCGCCTGCACGTACGGCCCGACCGAGGCGACGATCGCCTGCACATTCCATCCGGTGCGGCACGACGAGGCGCGGGACCACGCCGGTACGGAGCTGGCGCCGCTCGGAACGGCGCTCGCGGAAACCACCCTGTACACACTGGACCCTCACGGGCACCCCGTCCCGGCCGGCAGTGAGGGCGAGCTCTACATCGGCGGCAATCGGGTCGCGCGCGGTTATCTGGACGATCCGCGCCAGACCGCCGAGCGGTTCCTGCCCGACCCGTTCTCCGCCCACCCCGGCAGCCGCATGTATCGCACCGGCGACCGCGTCCGCTGCGACGCCGACTCGGTGTACCACTTCATCGGCCGTATCGACCGACAGGTCAAGATTCGCGGCTTCCGCATCGAACCGGCGGAGGTCGAGGCGGCTCTCGCCGCCCACGCGGGGACTCTGGCGGCCGCCGTCGTCGTCCACGAACTGCGGCCCGGCGATCCGGGCCTCGTGGGCTACGCGGTACCGAAACCGGGTGGCGATCCATCGACCTACCTGTCCGAGCTGCGCGAGCACCTGACCAGGACCCTGCCGTCCCACATGGTGCCCGCCCGCCTCATCGTTCTCGACGCGCTTCCGCTGACCCGCAACGGCAAGGTCGACCGCAACGCGCTCCCCGCACCGGCCCCGGTGGACCCGGGCGTCCCGACGGACATCGAGGATCAGATCCAGGAGCGGATTGCCGTGATCTGGCGGGAAGTCCTGGGCCTGGAGCAGGTCGGGGCGCACGACAGCTTCTTCGTCCTGGGGGGCCATTCCCTGCTCGCCACCCAGGTCTGTCTGCGGCTGCGGGAGACGTTTCCAGTCGCCATCTCACTGCGGCAGTTCTTCGGCAGTCCCACGGTGGCGGGCCTGGCAGACCTGGTGCGGCGGGAGAACGGTGCCGCCCCAGTGCCGTCTCTCGGAGAGCGGATTCCGAACGTGCCCGCGCCGCAACCGCAGGAGGGACGATGACATCCGCCGACCAGGCCGTCACCCGTACGGCGGCCCGGCCCCTTCTGGAGCCCGCACTCCATGGCGTGGATCGGTCGCGGCGCCCCGCGGTCGCGCCTCCCGTCGAGCGAGGCCTGCCCCTGCCCGTTTCCTTCGCGCAGGAGAGGCTGTGGCTGCTGGAGCAGCTGCGCCCAGGAAGTACCGAGTACCTGGTGCCGCTCGCGCTGCGCCTCGCGGGGAAGCTCGAAAGCGAGACGCTGTGGCGAGCGTTGCACGCGGTCGTTGACCGCCACGAGGTGCTTCGGACTCGATACATCGTCGTGGACGACACCCCGCTGCAATGTATCGACCCCCAGGGCGCTTACGAACCGCAGGAGATTGATCTGCGTGCGCTGGCGGAGCCCGAGCGCGCCGCGCGGACGACCGAGATCATCACCAGCGAGGGCACTCGGCCATTCAACCTCCAGGCCGAGCAGCCGATGCGGGCGGTTCTGATCCGTCTGTCCGACACCGAGGCACTGCTGCTACTGGCCATCCACCACATCGCCGTCGACGGCTGGTCAGCCGAACTCCTCCAGGACGAGCTGGCCGCCTTCTACACCGCGTTCCACGAGGGCGGCGTCGACCCGCTGCCACCTCTGTCGCGCCAGTACGCGGATTTCGCCCAGGAGCAGCGGGCCTACGCAGCCACGGCCGAGGCCGAGCGGGAGCTGACCTACTGGCGCGGGCAGTTGGCTGGCGTCAGGCCGCTGCCGCTGCTCACGGACCGATCCCGCGGGATCCGCTGGGAGTCCGCGGGATCGACAGCACCCTTCACGGTAGCCGCCCAGACCATCAGCGGACTGGCCGAACTGGGACGTAGCCGCGGCTGCACCATGTACATGGTGCTCCTGGCTGCGGTGCAGGCGTTTCTGGCCCGCGTGACCGGTCAGCCGGACGTCGTCGTCGGCTCGCCGATCGCCGGGCGGGACGACGGCACGAACGCGAAGCTGATCGGCTATTTCGCCAACACTCTCGCCCTGCGCGCGTCGGCGGACGCGGAACTGCCCTTCCACCGTTTCCTGGAGCAGGTTCGCGATGTCGCCCTGGATGCGTACGCGAACGCTGCGGTGCCCTTCGAGCGGTTGGTATCGGACCTCAGGACGACCCGTGACCTGTCCCGCAACCCGGTGTTCCAGGCGAGCCTGACCTTCGAACCGGAGCCGCCGGGCACCCGCGGGCTGCCCGGAGCGACGATGGTCGAGGAACGCGTGGAGTGGACCCCCGCCAAGTTCGACCTGGCCTTCCTAGTCCGGCGGACCACCACGGGGACCTACCTGGGCCACATCGAGTACCCGACCGCGCTGTTCGACGCGGAGACCGTCGAGCGGATGGCGAGACAGTTCACAACCCTGCTCCAGGCCGTGTGCCGGGCCCCGGAAACGCCGATCGGCGCCCTTCCGCTGGGAGAGCCCGCGCCGCTCCCGGTCCACCCGTCCACCCGACCGAACCCGACCCTGATCCACTTACTGGTGGAGCACTGGGCGCGGACGACCCCGCAGATGCCGGCACTCACCGCTGAGGGTGCCGACCTCACCTACGCCGAGCTTGACCGGCAGGCCAACCGACTGGCTCACCACCTGCGCTCTCTGGGCGTGGTGGCGGACCAGCCCGTCGGCGTCCACCTGCGTCGCGGCACGGCGCTCGTCGTCACGTTGCTCGCGGTGCTCAAGGCGGGCGGGGCCTATCTGCCGCTGGACCCGGACCAGCCCCCCAGCCGGCTGGCCGACATTGTCGCGGACTCGGCCGCCCGTGTGGTGGTCACTGACGACGCGGACGCTCTGGAGCGGATTGCCGCTGAGCACATCGTGGTGCTCGGCTCCGCCGACCTGACCGCCGCGCTTGCCGAGCAGTCCGAGGACGCCCCGGCGTGGCAGGCCCATCCCGACCAGCTCGCGTACGTCATCTACACCTCCGGCTCGACGGGGCGCCCCAAGGGCGTCATGGTCACCCATGCCAATGCGACGCGGCTGTTCACCACGACCGCGGCCGAATTCGGGTTCGGCCCGAACGACGTGTGGACCCTGTTCCACTCCTATGCCTTCGACTTCTCGGTGTGGGAGATCTGGGGTGCCCTATGCCACGGCGGACGCTTGGTGATCGTGCCGTTCGAGGTCTCCCGTGACCCCTTGCGGTTCGTGGCTCTACTGGCCGGCGAACACGTCACCGTGGTCAACCAGACCCCGTCGGCCTTCGGAAACCTGGTGGCCGCCTTCGCCGGCGGGAACGCGCCGGACCTCGACGTGCGGGTCGTCGTGTTCGGTGGCGAGAGCCTGGACAGCAAGGTGCTCCGCCCCTGGTTCGACCGCTATGGCGGACAGGCACGCGTGGTCAACATGTACGGGATCACCGAGACAACGGTGCATGTCACCCGCCACGAGGTGACCGCGAGCGACGCCGCCGGGGCGCCAACAGCAGGCCGCAGCCCGATCGGCGCCGCACTGGCGGATCTGGAACTCTACGTCCTGGACACGCAGATGCAGCCGGTCCCGCCCGGAATCCCCGGCGAGCTGTACGTCGGCGGCAGGGGACTCGCCCGCGGTTACCTGGGCCAACCCGCGCTCACCGGCGAACGGTTCGTACCGGACCCGTATTCCGGGCGGCCCGGTGACCGGCTGTACCGCACCGGCGACCAGGCCCGCGTCACACCGGGCCGGGGCGTCGAGTACCTGCGGCGAATCGACGGCCAGGTCAAGGTCCGAGGGTTCAGGATCGAGACCGGCGAAGTCGAGAGTGCGCTGGCCACCCATCGCGCGATCGCCGCGTGTGTGGTGGCGGTCCACGGCGACCGCCTGGCCGCGTGGGTCGTTCCCGCGCCCGGCCACGACGTCGATCCCCACGACCTGCGCGCGCACCTTGCCCGGCAGCTACCCGCCTACATGCTCCCGTCAGCGTTCGTCGCACTGCTGGCCCTGCCACTGACGACAAACGGCAAGGCCGACAGGGCGGCCCTGCCGGCTCCCGAACCCGACCAGCACGCGGCCGGCCGCGGGTCCCGCCCGGCGCGCACACCCCGGGAACGGGCGGTCACCCGGGCCTGGGCCGAGGTGCTGGGGATTCCGGAGCCAGGCGTGGAGGACAACTTCTTCCACCTGGGCGGTGACTCGATCCGGGCGGTCCAGGTCGTGGGCCGGCTCCGGGCCGGTGGTTACGAGCTGGGGGTCGCGGAACTGCTGCGGTTCCAGACACCGCGTGCGCTCGCCGCGGTCCTGCCCGACACCGTGGATCCCCTTGGTGACCACCAGGCCACCCGTCCGTTCTCGCTGATCGACGACACCACGCGGGCGGCGCTCGTGGACGGGGTCCAGGACGCCTATCCCCTCACCGAGGGACAGGCCGGAATGGTGTACGAGGTGTTCGCCGACCCGACCCATCCTTATCACAACGCCACCTGTTACTTGGTGCGCGACGACGCCGCCCTCGATCTGGACGCGCTGCGCGCCGCGGTCCGGCAGGTGACCACGAGACACGAGGTTCTGCGCACCTCCATCGATCTGGCCACCTTCGCCGAACCGCTCCAGTTGGTGCACGCCCGCGCCGACATCACCCTGCGCCACGTCGACCTGCGCACGACCGAACTGGCGAAGCGGGAGGAGGTCATCGCCGATCTGCTGGCCGCGGAGCGCCGCGAGCTGTTCGATCTGAACACCCCGGGCCTGTGGCGGTTGGCCGTCTACCAGGAGCAGGACGACCGCTGGCGCCTTGCCTTCGTCGAGTTTCACGCCATCCTCGATGGCTGGAGCCACCACAGCCTGATCACCGAACTGATCGAGGCGTACCGCGCGCTGCGCTCCGGCTCATTGGCCGCTCTGGACGTGCCGTCCGTCCGCTTCGCCGACTTCGTGGCCCTGGAGCGGACGGAGTCCTCGCCCGACCACCTGGAGTTCTGGCGGAGGCGCCTCGACGGCGTCGAGCCGTTGGTGCTGCCCGCTGCGTGGCAGGCGGGCACGGGAGCGGAGGAGGACCGCGCGGGTGATGGCACCGGCGAGGGAACGACCTACGACGTCCACGTGCCGTTCAGCCATCTGGAGCCGGCGCTGCGGGCGTTGGCAAGGGCAGCCGACGTGTCCTTCAAGAGCGTGCTCCTCACCGCGCACCTCAAAGTGCTGAGCATGCTGACCGACCAGCAGGGGTTCCACACCGGGCTGGTCACGAACGGACGGCTGGAGGAACTGGAAGCCGACCGCACGCTCGGCATGCACCTCAACGTCGTGCCGGTCGTCTGCCCGCGGTTCACCGGAACCTGGCGCGACGCGGTCCGGGAGGTCTTCGACCAGGAGACGGAGATCTGGAAGCACCGGCGCTACCCGATGGCGAGGCTCTGCCGTGAGCTCGGTGTCCCCGCGCCGCGGGCGGCCTTCAACTTCCTCGACTTCCACATCCTCGACCGGGACCGGGTCGACGTGTCCGCGACCGTGGACGTCAGCCCCAACGAGTTCGACTGGGCGGTGTCCACCGAATGGGGCCGGCTGGTCCTGGTCGCCAACGCCCAGATGATCACCCGCCCGCACGGGCTCATGCTGGCCCGCCTGTACGGCACCGTGCTGTCCGCCATGGCCGAGGAGCCCTCGGCGTCGGCCGCCGGCTCGGCCCTTCCGGCCCCGGACCGCGAGGCCCTGGTGCGGCTGGCGGGCGACGCCGACGCCGCCACCCCGCGCACGTTCCACGAGCTGGTGGCCGACTGGGCGCACCGCAGCCCCGACGCTGACGCCGTGTGTCACGAGGAAACGCGGCTGACCTACGCGGAGCTGATGTGCCAGGTCGACGCGCTTGCCGGGAGGCTGCGGGCGTCCGGAGTGGGAAGAGGCACCGTCGCCGGCGTGCTGCTCCCGCAGGGGCCCGACCTGGTCATCGCCCAGCTCGCGGTGCTGCGGGCAGGGGGAGCGTACCTTCCGATCAGCCCGGACCAGCCCGCCGAACGCCGAGCGTACCTGCTCGCCGACGCCCAGGCCTCCCATCTGATCACGCGAGAGCCGGGACCCGAGACGACCGCGGGATTCACGGGCAGTGTCCTGTCGGTCAGCCCGCACGCCTACCGCCCGGCCCCGGTGCGAGGCGGGGGCGCGCGGTACCTGCCCGCTCCCGAACTCCCGGAGGTGCTACCGGGGGACAGCGCCTACGTGATTTACACCTCCGGTTCGACCGGCCGCCCGAAGGGGGTCGTCGTCGAACACCGCGGGCTGGCCACCCTGGTCGCCGCGCAGGCCAGGCATCTGGACATCAGCCCGGGAAGCCGGGTGCTGCAGAACGCGGCCCCGATCTTCGACATCTCGGTCTTCGAGACCCTACTGGCCCTCGCGCACGGAGCCACCCTCGTCACGGCCCCGCCTGACCGCCTCGTCCCGGGGGAGGAGCTGGCCGGGCTGGTTCGCGAGCAGCGGGTGACGCACCTGGTCATGGTGCCTTCGGCGCTCGCGCTCATGCCCACCGACCGCCGTCCGCGGGTGGTGATCGTCGGCGGGGAGGAGTGCCCGCCCGCGCTGGCCGCCCGGTGGTCCCGCGGCGGAGTCCTGATCAACGGTTACGGTCCCACCGAGACGACGGTCTGGGCGACCGTCGAGCGGTCCCACGGCCAGGAGCAGCTGACCATCGGCCGACCGATCGAGGGGGCGCGGGCCCACGTGCTCGGCCCCGACATGGAGCCGCGCCCGGTCGGTGTCCCCGGGGAGCTCTACCTGTCCGGCCCGGGTGTCGCCCGCGGCTATCTCGGCCAGCCTGCGCGTACCGCCGAACAGTTTCTGCCCGACCCCTTCTCGACCGCTCCCGGCACCCGCCTGTACCGGACCGGCGACCGGGCGTACCGCCTGCTGGATGGCCGGATCGGCTTCCTGGGCCGCGTCGACGACCAGATCAAGATCCGAGGTCACCGGATCGAACCGGGCGAGATCGAGGCGGCGATGCACCGTCATCCGACCGTCGCCCAGGCGGCGGTGACCCCATACCAGGGTCCGGACGGCGACACCGGACTGGCCGGCTACTTCTCAGTTCGCACCGGCCATGACCTGACCCCGCAGACTCTCGCCGGCTTTCTCGGACGTGAACTCCCGCGCTACATGGTGCCGACCGCGCTGGTGGCGATGCCGGTACTGCCGACCTCGGCGACGGGCAAGGTGGACCGCCGGGCGCTGCCGCCGGTGGAGGCCACAGCCGGCCTCACGGCCAGGCGGGTCGTGCCGCGCAACGCCACCGAGCATCTGGTGGCCGGCGTCTGGGAGGAGCTCCTGCGGGTGCGGGGCGTCGGCGCGTACGACGACTTCTTCGCCCTCGGTGGCCACTCCCTGCTCGCCATCCGCGCGGCTGCCGCCCTCGAGCGCCTCACCGGCACCCCGGTCACCGTCCGAGACGTCCTGGCCCGGCCGAGCGTGGCGGCCACCGCGGCCTGGCTCGACGGCTCCGACACCGGGTCCGGCCAGAACACGGACACCTGCCTGGTCTGGTTCCGGCGCGGCGGGACCGCGTCTCCCATCCTGCTCGTCCATCCTGGCGGAGGGGGCGTCCACTGGTACCGCGCCCTCGCCGACCTGCTGCCCGCGGACCACCCGGTCGCGGCGTTGCAGCACCCGGCAGTGACCGATCCCGAGCAGGCCGGACTCGACATCGGCGCCTTGGCCGCACGCTACCTGCGCGACGTCGACGCGATCGGGCCGGCCGGCCCGTACCGGCTCCTCGGCTGGTGCGGAGGTTCCCCGGTGACCTGGGAACTTGCCAGACTGCTGCGGGCACGCGGCGATCATGTCCGCCTCGCGCTCCTGGATCCGGCCACCGTGTCCGACGGCGAGCGCGAACCCGCCGCGCTGCGCCCCCTGCGCCGTCTGGTCACTCTGCTGGACGACCTGGCGGCAGCCCCTGACGACCGCGAGGCCGCACGACTGCGCGAGGCCGCCTTCCCGCTGCTGCGGGACGCGATCGATGATGACGGTGGCATCGAGGTCACCGCGGAGACGGTCGGACCCCACTGGCGTGAGCGGGTCCGAACCTGGCTCAGGCTGCACGAGGCATCCGTGGCCTACCAGTATCCGCCGGCCGGGGACACCGACGTCCACCTTCTGCTCAGCGACGAGCTCGTGGGCGGCGCACACGAGGCCACCGACGGTCTCGCTCTCGACGAGTACACGGCGCGCTGGCAGCGACTCACACCCCGGCTGGCACGGCACCGGCTCGCCGGAGATCACTTCGGGGTACTGACACCACCCCGTGTCGGGCAGCTCGCCGACCGGCTGGCTGAGATCTGGACCTCTGACGGGATCGGACGATGACCTTCTCACCCATGTCCCGGGACGGCTGCACGGTACGCCGACATCTCCTCTCCCTGAACGACCTCGACGCGGAGGACCTGAATCAGCTGGTGCTCCGTGGCGTCCGGTACGCGGCGTGGCCGGACCACGGCGAGCCCTTGGCCGGAACCGTCCTCGGCGTGTACTTCCGGCGCACCTCCACCCGCACCCGGACCGCCTTCACGACGGCGGCTCTGCGCCTCGGCGCCCGCGTCATCGCCTACGGCCCCAACGACCTGCAGCTGGAGACCGGCGAAAGCATCGAGGACACCGGGCGGGTGCTGTCCTCCATGCTGGACGGCCTCGTCGCCCGCACCGCGGACGACACCGGCGAACTGCGCGCCTACGCCGCCCAGAACCGGATGTCGGTGATCAATGCGATGTCCGCGCAGGAACACCCCACCCAGGCGCTGAGCGACCTGTCCACCATGTTCGCGCACTTCGGCGGCATTGACGGACTGCGGGTGCTCTACATCGGTGAGGGCAACAACACGGCGGTGGCGCTGGCGCTGGCGCTGGCGCGGTTCGCGCGCACCACTCTGTACCTGCGCACCCCACCTGGGTACGGCCTGGACGAGGACGTGCTGAAACAGGCTCGACTCCACGCTCAGTCCACCGGCTCCATCGTGGAGGAGAGCCACGATCCGTACGACCTGCCGGAGTCGATGGACGTCGTGTACACGACGCGCTGGCAGACCACCGGAACCAGCAAGCCGGATCCCGACTGGCGCACAGTGTTCGCCCCATTCCGCGTGGATCGCGCCGTGCTCGAGGCGAACCCCCAGGCGGAGTTCATGCACGACCTGCCCGCGCACCGGGGCGAGGAGGTCACGGCGGAGGTCCTGGACGGCCCTCGTTCCCTCGCCTTTCGCCAGGCGGAGAACAAGTTGTACAGCGCCATGGCCGTCCTCGAATGGTGCCTGCGGGGATGACAATGGCCACCGTCAACGCGGCGAACGAGACAGCCGAGAAGACCGACCTCGAACCGCTGCGCCGCAACGTCCCGTTCCTGCTGCTGTGGAGCGGTTCAGCGGTGTCCGCGCTGGGCACCAGCGTCTCCACGTTCGCCTACCCGCTGCTCGTGCTGTCACTGACGGGTTCGCCGCTGCGGGCCGGTCTGGTCGCGTTCCTCGCCACCCTGCCGAGCATCATCCTGCAGCTGCCGGCAGGGGCGCTCGTGGACCGGCTGAACCGCCGGTCGCTCATGCTCGTCTGCGACCTCGGTCGGGCCGCCGTGCTCGGCAGTATCGCCGCGACCGTGCTGTCCGGCCATTTCTGGTTCGCACACGTGGCGGCCGCCGCACTGGTCGAGGGGGCACTGTCCGTACCGCATCGGCTGTGCTCCCAGGCCGCCGTGCGAAACGTCGTTCCCGACCGGCATCTGCACACGGCATACGCTCAGAACGAAACACGCGACCGCGCGGCGCTGATGCTCGGGGCGCCGCTGGGCGGAACGCTGTTCGCCGTGTCGCGCTGGATGCCGTTCCTGCTCGACGCGGCCAGCTACCTCGTCTCCGCCATCAGCCTGCTGTTCATCCGAGTGCCGTTCCGCGTGGACGAGACCGCCCCCCAGCCCGAAGGCGTTCGGGAGTCGATGGCACATCTCGCGCAGGGCGTGCGCTGGATCAACCGTCAGCCGTTCATCCGGACCGCCGTGCTACTGGTAGGAGCGAGCAACCTGCTGTTCCAGGCGCTGAGTCTGGTCGTCATCGCCAAGCTCACCGCGGCCGAGGTCAGCGCCGCCGACATCGGCTACGTCATGGCCGCCGCGGGAGTCGGGGGAACCCTCGGCGCGCTGGCCGCGCCCCGGCTGCTACGCCATATGCCCCTGCGCGTCCTCGTGCCGGCGGCCAACTGGGCCTGGGCGCTACTCATTCCACTTGTCGCGATCTGCGACCAGCTCGTCGTCCTCGGTCTTCTGCTCGCCCTGATCGTGTTCGTCGGACCGCTGTGGAACATCGGCGTGGACGTGCACCGGCTCGCGCTGACGCCGGACGAGCTACAGGGTCGGGTCAGCGCGGCGGCGGCACTTATCGAGAGCGGCACGATCCCGCTCGGTGCGCTCGGCGGCGGACTGCTGGCCGACGCCCTGACCGGACGCCAGGCCGTCCTGGCTCTGGCTGCGGGCATGGCGCTCACCGCGCTCGTCGCGACGCTCAGCCCCGCGGTCCGGCGCCACGTGGAAACCCCCTAGGAAGGAAGAAGCATGTCCGACATGCCGACCGATTCGTCGCCTAGACGGATCACCTTCTACGACACCACCCTGCGGGACGGGGAGCAGGCACCGGGCAACACGATGAACCCGGACCAGAAGCTCGCGCTCGCCCTGCGCATGGAGCAGCTCGGCATCGACGTCATCGAGACCGGGTTCCCCAGCTCCTCCGCCGCGGACCAGCAGGCGACCCGACTGATCTCCGCGGAGTTGACCTCGGCACGGTTCTCGACCCTGTCCCGCGCCGTACCCCGAGACATCGACATGGCGGTCGAGGCCGGTGGGCTGGAACGCCACCAGGTCGAGATCCTCGCCACCGGCAGCGACCTGCACCTGGAACACAAACGGGGGATCACCCGTGCCCAGGGCGAACGGGAGACCACCTCCGCGGTGCGCTATGCCCGCTCGCTTGGAGTGGTCGATGTCGCCGTCGGTATCGAGGACGCCAGCCGGGGCGACCACGGCTTGATTTGCTCCCTCGTGGCGGCCTCCATCGAGTCCGGGGCGACCACCATCGTCCTGGCGGACACCACCGGATGCGCCACTCCCGCCGAGTTCGGTGCCCTTGTCCGGGCCGTCCGGGAGGTGATTCCGCCGTCCGTGGTGCTGTCCACACACTGCCACAACGACCTCGGGCTGGCGGTGGCCAACACACTCGCGGCGATCGAGGCCGGTGCGGACGAGGTACAGGTGGCCCTTGCCGGGATCGGCGAGCGGGCGGGCAACACGGCCCTGGAGGAGGTGGCCGCGGTCCTCCATTACAAGGGAGCGGCCCTGGGCGTTCGGACCAGCCTGGACACCCGTCTGTTGTACCAGGCGTTCGAACTGCTGAGCGCTACCATCGCGCTGCCGGCCCCCCGGAACAAGGCGATCTTCGGATCCAACGCGTTCTCCACGCAGGCAGGGATTCACCAGGATGGCATCCTTCGTGACCCCAGGACCTACGAGTACGTGGAGCCGGCCCTGTTCGGGCGAGAGCGGCGGCTGCTGGTGGGCCGACACTCGGGCCGGAACATCCTCCGTCACCTGTTCGCCGAACTGGGCCTGCCGGCGGACAGCCAGCAGATCGAGCGTCTCTACGCGGACCACATCGAAGATCGGGGCGAGGACTGCCTGGACCTCACCGCGATGAGTGCGGTCGTCCGAGCGCGCCTTGGCCGGGTCCTGGCCTCGGCCAAGGAGGTCCGGGCATGACCAGCGCCGCACGCACTCTGCTGGAGAGGGTGTGGGACGCGCACATCGTCGAGCATGCCGCCACCGGTGACGACCTGCTCTACATCGACCTGCACCTCGTCCATGAGGCCAGCTCGCCGCAGGCCTTCGACGGTCTGACGGCATCGGGACGGCGTCTGCGTCGCCCGGATCTCACCCTGGGAGTGGAAGACCACAACGTCCCCACGGCGTCTCTCCGGCTGGCCGACCCGCTCAGCCGCCTGCAGGTCGAGGCGCTGCGCCGCAACTGCGCCGTACACAAGGTCGAGCTGTTTCGCCTCGGTGACCCGCGACAGGGCATCGTCCATGTGGTCGCCCCGGAACAGGGGTACGTCCGACCCGGCATGACCATCGTGTGCGGCGACAGCCACACCTCCACCCTGGGTGCCTTCGGCGCCCTGGCGTTCGGGGTCGGCAGCAGCGACGTCGAGCACATTCTGGCGACCCAGACACTGCCACTGGCCCGGCCCGAGGCGATGGCGGTCGAATTCACCGGCCGCCTCCCGGAAGGCGCCACGGCCAAGGACATGATTCTCGCCCTCCTCGCCGAGGTCGGTGCGAACGGTGCGCACGGACATGTCATCGAGTACCGAGGCTCGCCCATCGGCGCACTGTCGATGGAGGAGCGGATGACCTTGTGCAACATGAGCGTCGAGGTGGGTGCCCGCGCTGGGCTCATCGCTCCCGACGAGACCACCTTCGACTACCTCGCCAGCCGACCGCACGTCCCCGGGGACGTGCAGTGGGACACCGCGCTGGAGTACTGGCGCACCCTGCGCAGCGACGACGAGGCGGTCTTCAACCGGACCGTCACCCTGGACGTGTCCCGGCTGACTCCCCACGTCACCTGGGGCACCAACCCGGGTCAGGCGGTGCCGCTCAGCGGTGCGGTGCCTGACCCGGAGCTGATCTCCGACTCGGTGGAACGGGCGTCCGCCCGTCGGGCGCTGGCCTATATGGGCCTGCGACCAGGAACCTTGATGACCGACATCGACATTGACGTGATCTTCATCGGTTCGTGCACCAACGGTCGGCTGGCAGATCTGCGTGCGGCTGCGCAGGTACTGCGTGGCCGGCGGGTCGCCGACGGTGTGCGCATGCTCGTCGTCCCCGGCTCTGGCCAGATTCGGCGCGCCGCCGAGGAGGAGGGTCTGGACAGGGTGTTCCAGGAGGCGGGTGCGCAGTGGCGACTGCCCGGATGCTCCATGTGCATGGGCATGAACGAGGACCGTCTGGAGGGCGCCGAGCGATGCGCGTCCACGTCCAACCGCAACTACGAGGGCAGGCAGGGCCCTCGCGCCCGAACCCATCTGGTGTCGCCCGCGGTGGCCGCAGCCACCGCGGTGCTGGGGCGCCTTGCCTCCCCTGCGGATCTGTCCTGAGGAGCACCGATGAAACCCATCATCGAGCACGTCGGCCGCGCGGCCGTGCTGCGGCGCAGCGGCGTGGACACGGATCAGATCGTGCCCGCCGAGTTCTGCAAGCGCCTCACCAAGACCGGTTATGACGACGTCCTGTTCCACACCTGGCGCAGGGATCCGGACTTCGAGCTGAACGACCAGCGGAGGGCGGGCGCGACGGTTCTGATCACCGGGCCCGACTTCGGCACGGGCAGCTCGCGGGAACACGCCGTGTGGGCACTGCGGGACTGGGGATTCGCCGTGGTCCTCGCGACGAGTTTCGGCGACATCTTCCGGCGCAACGCCCTGAAGAACGGGTTGCTGGCCGTCGCCCTGCCGGAGGACGTCGTCGGGCGTCTGTCCGATCTCGCCGAGCGGGACGCGGCCCTGGAGATCCGGACCGACCTGCGGCGGCGCGAGGTGCGGGCGGGATCACTCACGCATTCCTTCGACATCGACCAGCGGGCCCGTCGGCTGCTCATGGCCGGCCTTGACGAGATCGACAACACGCTCGACCGGGGGAAGGCGATCGAGGCGTACGAACGGGGCCGCGCCCCCTGGATGCCCACCGTGCGGCCGGCCGCCTCCGCCGACGTGCCCGTGGGGGGGCGTGAGTGAACGGCATGGCGCGGCCGACGGGAATCCGCCGGGTCTGCTCCCAACGGGCCGAAGGACTGCCGGGGGGCACCCTCTCCAACCTGCTTCGGCTGGCCCGGGACACCGGCGCCATCGACCTCGCCGTCGGCACGCCGGGATTTCCGGCGACCGATCGGCACCTGATCGACGGGGCTTGCGTCATGATCAATACTGGTCACAACCAGTACGGGGATCCAGTGGGCAGCCTGCCCCTGCGCCAGCAGATCGCCCGGCTGCTGACACCGTCCGCCGATCCGGTGACCGAGTTGACCATCACTGTCGGAGGCACCGAGGCCCTGTGCGTCACGCTGCTGGCCACGGTCGACCCCGGTGACGAGGTGGTGGTGTTCGAGCCCTACTACGAGGGTTTCGTCGGCGCGATCGCCCTCGCCGGCGCGACCCCCCGGTTCGTTCGGTGCACCGGTCCTCGTTGGGCCTTCGACCCGGGCGAACTGCGCGCGGCGTTCGGTCCGCGTACCCGGGCCATCCTGATCAACTCGCCGGCGAACCCCACAGGCAAGGTCTTCACCGCCGCCGAGTGGTTCCAGATCTCCGACCTTTGCCAGCACTGGGACGCCGTGGCCGTCTCCGACGAGGTCTACTCCGCGATGGTCTTCGACGGGCCGCCCCATATCTCGGCGGCCGCGGTCACGGGCCTGGAGGATCGCCACGTGGTCATCGGCTCCCTGTCCAAGAGCCATGCCGTCAGCGGCTGGCGGCTGGGCTTCCTGCGCGCCGACCCGGCGCGCACCGCCGTGTTACGGCGGGTCCACGAACTGACCACCAACGGGGCCGCGGTGCCGCTGCAGGCCGGCGCGGCCGAGGCCGGGCTGGAACAGCCGGAGGCCGGTGGGCTGTCGGCCGACCTGCGCTCCCGCTGCGACCTGCTGGCTGACGCTGTGCGGGGAATCGGGCTTGAGCCGATACCCCCGCAAGGGGGGTGTTACCTGACCGCTCGCCTGACCGGGAAGGACCGGGCGGACGTGGACGCCTACGTGTACGGGCTGCTCCGCGAACGCGGTGTCCTGGTGGTGCCTGGCACCGCCTTCGTGCGGCGGGGCGAGGAGGCCGCGTTCGTGCGGATCGCGTTCAATCGATCATGGGAAGTCGTCCGCTCGGCCGCACTCGCCCTGGGCCACTCCGGATGGTGAGAGAGTTGATGCGGTTCGTGCAGTCCCGGCATCTGGCCACCTATAGTATCGACGGAGTCCGCAAAGTGAGAATGAGGGTCCGATGACTGGAGCCGGACACACCACCATCCGGAGCATGCCGACACGCTCCGAGAACATCCAGGGAACCCTGTCGGCAGCAGTGGCGGTACTTCCGGGCGACGGCATCGGACCCGAGGTGATCGAGCACACCCTCGAGACGCTGCGGGAAATGGAGCTCGGCCTGGACTTCGATGTGCTCGACCAGGTCAGTGCACACCGGTACCTGCGCACTGGGGAGGCCATCACCGACGCAGAAATCGACCGCATCCGCGCCTGCTCCGCGGTTCTGCTGGGCGCGGTCGGCGATCCGGTAGTTCGCAACCCCGACTATGCCCGAGGGGTGCTCCTGCGGCTGCGTGCAGAATTTGACCTGTACGTCAACTACCGGCCGGTCAGACTGCTGCACGACCGGCTGAGCCCGCTACGGGATCCGAGGCATCGGAGCATCGACCTGGCTGTGGTCCGGGAGAACACCGAGGGCCTCTATGCGGGGGTGGGCGGCGGGCTACGGGCACGCACGTCCCAGGAGGTTGCCGTGGACACGGAAATCACCACGGCATACGGCGTCCGGCGTGTCCTCGACTTCGCCTTCTCGTCGGCTCGGCGCCGGGTCTGTCTGGTTGACAAGGCCAACGCGGTGCCCTTTGGCGGGGCGCTGTGGCAGCGGCTCTGGCACGAGGCCCAGGCCCGATATCCGCACATTACCGTCTCGCACGAGTACGTGGACGCTGCTGCCATGAAACTGGTCGCGGATCCGACTTATTTTGAGGTGATCGTCACAAACAACTCGTATGGCGACATTCTGAGCGACCTCACTGCGCAACTGGCCGGTGGCCTGGGCGCGGCAGGGTCGGCCAACCTCAATCCCGAGACGGGTTTCAGCCTGTACGAACCAGTACACGGAAGTGCGCCCGACATCGCGGGCAAAGGCGTGGCCAACCCGATAGGCGCGCTACTCAGTGCCGGACTCATGTTGGAGCGGCTGCACCGTGGCGGAGCGGCTCGGGCGCTGGCCCAGGCGGTAAGAAGCGTGGTGGGGGACGGAATCTGCACCCCCGACCTCGGTGGTACGTGCAGTACTCGAGAGGTCGCCGAGGGAGTGCGAGCGCGGTTGCTGTGGGGATAGGAGGACATGTTTCGTGCACGGTGACACTTACGTTGTCGGGCTTGAACAGGTTGTCAAGTCGTACGGAGATGGTCTGGCCGGGGTGAAGGCCCTGGATGGTGTCAGCCTTGAGTTCAGGCGCGGCGCCTTCACAGCGGTCATGGGCCCGTCCGGATCTGGCAAGAGCACGCTGCTGCACTGTGCCGCCGGTTTGGATCGGCCCACTTCAGGGTCGGTGTGGCTGTCGGGGCACGATTTGGGGCGGGTACCGGAGCCGGAGCTGACCGAGCTGCGGCGGCGGGAGATGGGTTTCGTGTTCCAGGCATTCAACCTGGTCGAATCGCTGACAGCGCAGGAGAACATCACGCTGCCGTTCCGGCTGTCAGGGACACGTCCTGACCGGCAATGGGTACGAGAGATCGTAGCGCGTACCGGTCTGCAGGACCGTGTTCGACACCGCCCAGCAGCGTTGTCTGGTGGGCAGCAACAACGCGTGGCCATCGCCCGGGCGTTGGTCACCCGTCCGGCGATCGTGTTCGCCGACGAGCCCACCGGGGCGCTGGACCAGGAGTCCGGGCGGGGAGTACTGAGACTGCTGCGGGAGGCAGTCGACCATTACGGACAGAGCGTGGTGATGGTCACCCACGATGCCGCTGCCGCCGAATACGCGGACGAGGTGGTGTTCCTCTCCGACGGACGTGTCGTGGACACCATCGTCCAGCCGTCGGCGGAGGCGGTGTCCCAGCGCATGCTCAGGCTTGGAGGGTGACGTTGTTCTCATTGGCGTTGCGGACCCTGCAGATGCGCAGGTCCGCCTTCCTCGGCTCACTCGTGGCTCTGGTGTGTACCTGCACGCTGATTACCGCCTGCGGACTGTTGTTCCAGTCCGCGCTCACCTCTCACCCGCCCACCGAGCGATACCGGGACGTCCCGGTGGTGGTCGCCGGCAAACAGTCGATGGCCTTCACCTATGGCTCGGGGGACGGGAAGAACACCGAACATGTGGGCCTGCCAGAGCGGGTTCGCCCGGCAGCCGACCTCGCCGGCCGGCTACGTGCGGTCCCCGGCGTGGCCGACGTGGTCGCGGACGTCTCGCTGCCCGTCGGATTGGCTGTGGACGGCCGAGAGATCTCCTCCGCTGACATCGCGGTCCTGCACGGCTGGGACAGCGCCCGGCTGACCCCCTACCGGCTGACTGCGGGACGCCAGCCGACCGGTGCCGAGGAGGTCGTTGTCGACAGCCACCTCGCTCGCTCGGCCCACCTCGCCGTCGGAAGCCGGGTGACCGTGTCCGCCACCCAGCCGGTGCCGGGCACCTACACCGTCGTCGGTCTCGCCGCTCCCCACCACGCCGATCCGGGTACCGCGGTCTTCGTTTCAGACACCGAGGCAGGCCGTCTCACCTCAGGCAAGGTGGATGTGTTCGGCGTGTACACGGATCCCGGCGCCAAGCCCACCGCCGTGGCGAAGGCGGTTCGCCAGGTGGTGCGTGGCCTGCCGCTGAAGGTGCACACCGGAGACGGCCGCGGTACCGCGGAGTTCCTCGACGTGAACAACGCCCTGGAGAACGTCGTCGCCCTCAGCGCGACCTTCGGTGGTATCTCCATGGCTGTCGCGCTGTTCGTACTCGCCGGAACGCTCGCGCTGTCGGTGCAGCAACGCCGACGCGAGCTGGCGCTTCTCAGGGCCATCGGAGCGACTGGGCGCCAGATCCGCGCCCTGGTCCTCGGGGAGGCCCTGGTGCTCTGCGTGCTCGCCAATGCGCCCGGCCTCGTGCTGGGCACCATGCTGGCATGGGTCGTGCGTGCCATTCTGGTCGCCCACCACGTCGCACCTCAGGCGATGCACCTGGACGTGGGATGGATCCCGCTGTTGGTGGGCGTGGGCGCCACCACGCTCACCGCGCAACTCGCGGTCCTGGTGACCGGACTGCGCGCCGGCCGCCTGCGCCCGGCGCAGGCCCTCTACGAGGCTTCCGCACCGCCGCCCCGTCTTGGACTCGGCCGGTTCCTGCTGGGCGTGCTGTGCGCCACGGGCGGGATCGTCGTGGTCGCCACGACCCGCTTCCTCACCGGCGGAGTGCTGACCGCGATCGCCGCTGGCGCCGTCCTGCTCCACCTGTTTGCCGCCGGCCTGCTCGGCCCGTTGGTCGCCCGGCTGGCCCTTGTACTGCTCGGCCCGTTCATCCGCGGACTGTCCCACACCACCGGCTTCCTGGCGGTCGCCAACAGCAGAGCTCACACGCGCCGAGTCACCTCGGTTTTCGTCCCCCTCGTGCTGTGTACCGCCCTGGGCGGAACACTGCTGTTCCTCCAGACCAGCCGTTCGCACGCCAGCGAGGTCCAGGGCCGCGACCGCATCCTGGCCGACCTCGCACTGACCACCCGCCAGGGGCTGCCTGCCAGCCTTGTCGACACCGTCCGTGCCACCCCTGGTGTCACTGCGGCGGCCGGCATCACCCCGACCACCGTCGTCACCGGCGGAGAGGATGCCTATGCCGCCCAGGCCATCACTCCCGGCGATACCTCCAGCCTGCTCGACCTCGACCTCGCCGCCGGTTCCCTAAGCGGACTGCACGGCGAGGCCGTCGCAATGAGTACCGCCGAGTCCCGCGGCAAACATGTTGGTGACACCGTCCGCCTGTGGCTAGGCGATGGCACCCGCGAGGAGTTGCGGCTGGTCGCCATCTACCGGCGCAGCATCGGCTTTGGCGACTATCTGCTGCCATCCACGATTGTCGCCGACCACACCACCAGCCCGCTGATCGATAGCATCCTCGTGGACACGGCACCTGGGGCCCACATCGAATGGCAGGCCCTGGCCGTCGCTCACCCCGGGCTGAAGGTCAACGACCGCGCCAGTGTCGCCAATGCCGAACAGCAGCAGGAGGACCTCGGCGCCTGGACCAACTATCTGCTGGTCGGCCTGCTCATCGCCTTCGCGGCGATCGCCGTCGTCAACACGCTGGCCATGGCGACCATGGCCCGTGGTCGGGAATTCGCCACCCTGCGGCTTACCGGCGCCACCCGCCGGCAGGTCATGCGGATGGTGAGCTGGGAGGCCATCCTCATCACCGGTATAGCCCTCGTCGTCGGCACAGCCATAACCGCCGCCACCCTGTTCCCGTTCAGCCAGGGCATGAGCGGGACCGGCACGCCCTACATCGCGCCCCAGTGGGCGTTCGCCCTGTTCGGATCCGGTCTGTTCCTCGCCCTTGCCGGCAGCATATTGCCCGCTCGCGTAGTGCTGCGGATCCCAGTCGTCAACGCCGCTGGAGCTGGAGCGTAAGCGGCACAGGGAGGCTCTTCTGGGGCCACCCTCCGCCGTCGTGCGCCTCCGCGCCGGCCATCCATGGCAACTCGGCGAATCTGGTCGGAGGAATTTTCCTGGATCTGGCCTACTTCGAGGAAAAGGGCATAGCGCGCTGTCAGCGAACGTAAGCGGACTGTCTGTCGAAACTGCTGAGCACGGCCGCTCGCCACTGCTGGCCAAAGCCTTCTCGCAGGGAAAATTCTGGGCCACCTTCTCCTGCTTTCCAGGAGAATCCTCAGCACTGAACTCGAGACTCGTTAGATTCACCGGGCCAGCCCGTTGGGGTCGCCAGATCTCAGTGCGGACCTCCGCTCCTCATCCAGACAGCAAAACGCAGGCCAGGAATTATTATACGTTTGTCTTGTTTACGTGATTGAAGGTGGAACTAGCCAGGGAAGATCATCCTCTCAGGAGATCGGGCGCGTGGCGAACACACTTAGCTTCCGGGTCCTCGGGCCGCTCGAAATGCGAGTGCACGGACAAAAAATCAAACCAGGAGGTCCACGCCAGAATATTATTCTGGCAATCTTGATACTGGCGGAGGGCAGGGTTGTGTCCGTGGACTTCCTGGCCGAGGCGATCTGGGGCCACAGGCCGCCGGTGACATCTCGCACTCAGGTCTCGATCGGCGTCGCCGGACTTCGGAAAATCATTAGGTCGGCCGGGTGGGAGTCCGATCTCATCGTGACTGCCTCTCCAGGGTACCAACTTGTCGCAGACGGCGTGAGCCTCGACTCCGCGGAGTTTTCGAATCTGGTCAGGGAGTCGCAACAGGTGCTCCGTGACGGTAATGCTCACAAAGCCGTCGATCTCCTCAATGAGGGTCTCGCTCTCTGGCGAGGAAGAGCCTTCGCGGGAATAATCAGCCAACTGGTCGAGGCAGAATCCGCCGACTTGGAAGAGCAACGTCTACTCGCCTATGAGACGCGGTCATCGACACAGCTGCTGCTGGGCCGGCATCTTGCGGCAGCCGCGGAGCTAACCCCCTTCGTACGTGAGAACCCGCTCCGCGAGCGAGCCCGCGGTGATCTTATGCGGGCGCATTATCTGTCGGGCCGGCGAGCGGAGGCGCTTGCAGTGTTCCGTGAGGGACGGAGCCACTTAGTCAAGGAGCTCGGCATTGAGCCAGGCCCCGATCTCCAGAAAATCCACGACGCGATACTTCGTGATGAAATTCCATCCGCTGTGGACTGCACACCTTCATCGCAGATAGTTGCTCTGCCGACGCCGGCACAGATCCCTCCGGCGCCGCCATACTTCGTTGGCCGAGAACAGGAGATGGCGCTGTTGGATACCCTGTTAGAAACCTCCAAGGAGGTCAATTCTCCTGCATTCGGGCTCATCACTGGAGGCCCAGGTTCGGGGAAAACAACCCTCGCAACACATTGGGCCCATTCGGTTGCGAGCCATTTTCCGGACGGCCTTCTCTTTGCAAATCTCTCCGGTTGCCACGGGGAAGAGTACATCGACAGAACAGATCAGATTCTCGAGGTCTTCCTGAGTGCGCTGGGGTTTGCCGCCGACCAGCTTCCGCCTAGTAGAAGTGCGCGTACCGCACTTTACCGAAGCGTACTCTATGGACGCCGGGTGCTCATTCTCCTCGACAACGTGGCAGATCGCGCGCAGCTCGCGCCGTTACTACCCGGCAGTGGAACCTGTGGCGTGCTCGTCACCAGCCGCAGTAGTTACTGCGAAGCAGCAACTGGCAACGAAACCCTGCATCTAAGGCTGGGAGAGCTGTCCAACGAGGCGTCGACAGCCATGATGGAAACAATCATCGGAACAAGTCGGACCGCCGAAGACCCGGCTGGTATCTCGAGGCTTGTAGCACTGTGTGAGGGTCTTCCGTTGGCTCTACAATCAGCCACCGCACAACTCCTTGCCAGACCACACTGGACAGCTTCGCATCTCGCCAAACGAGTGGAGGACGAGCGCCGCATCAACGGTATCTCACAACTCGACCGGCAGCTGGACGAAAGCTTTACAGGGACGTACAATCGACTCAGCAGATCTGCTGCGTCCGCTTTCAGGCAAGTTGCGAAATTCGACCAGGGCGAGTTCAGTGTCGCGACTGCGGCGGCCTTTATGGGGCTTGATCTCTTCGCTGCGGAGGAGCTCCTCGAACAGCTGGTCGACGTGCACCTGCTGTACGCAGTAAGCAGCCCAGAATATGACGAATCATATTATCGGATCTCGAGCCTGCTGCGGGTGTATGCTAAAAGCCACGCGGACGACTCGCTACTCACGATCTCCACAGTCGAGATGTTCGAAATCGATCTTTCCGCAAGTACGGGTTAACTCAGGCCGGATGCGATCGCCGGAGAAATTTATCCCACAAAATTCCGTGACGGCCAGACCGAATCATCTTATTGATGTGGATCGATCCGGGTCCCGAATCCGGAGAACGATTTCACCGATGTCGTGGAGCAGGCATGGGATCTGCTCCACGAAAAGCTTGAGGGCGCACCTGGGTTCACCCTCACCGCCAGCAGTTCGGGGCGCTCCTTGTTCTGCGCGGACAGTCGGGCCGTAAGTCGTGAAAGCGCCAGCCTTGGTCCCTCCGTCACTGTCTTCAGGAGTATGCTTTGATGAATCGCGCTCGATGCAATGAGATACCCTCCCGACAACTGTGCCGCGAACGACTGGCTCTAGAAGCGGTAATTAAATAGTCTCCTCCTTCACCGGAAGGATCTGTAGTTCCACTCGCCATGGAACGCTTCGCGCTCTATCGGGACTGATTCGCGTTGGGCCCTGGTCAACTGGATCTTCGTGGGGTAGTCCGCGGGATCGAGTTCGCAGCGCACGACGAGGCCGGTGGTGGTGGTCGTGTTCGCGATGAGGCTGACGATGGTGGCGTAGGTCGTCAGCGGTCGGCCGCGCCAGTTGACGCTGATCTGGGAGAACAACCGGTGCTCGATCTTGTTCCATTTACTGGTACCAGGCGGGAGGTGGCAGACAACGATCTCCAGGCCCGTCCTGACGGCGAACGCCGCCAACTCGAGTTTCCACAGCCACGGCCGGTTTCCGTTCGACCCTCCGCAGTCCGCGGTAATCATCAGCCGGCGGGCTTTCGGATATTTCTCCCGACCCATCTCGTCCCACCACCGGCCGATCGATGCGACAGCGAACTGCGACGTGTCGTGATCGATCCCGACCGACACCCAGGCAGAGTTGCCGGCAAGATCGTAGACGCCGTAAGGAATCGCCTTCCCGTCGGCCAGATGCGGGAAGGCGTAGGCGTTCACCTCGACCGGCTGGCCCTTCGGGTGCCACTCGCGGCCGTCCCGCTCGAAGGCCCCGACCAGCTCCTTCTTTTTCGTGTCAACGCTGACCACCGGGTCCCCGGCCGCGAGGAAGACCGCCGCCAGGTCGTGGATGTGGCGGAACTGGGCGTCCCGGTCGGGGACGGCTACCACCCTCCCTCGTCCTACGCGTGCACCGCAGACTGAAACCCATCCCCCGCAGCACCTTGGAAACCACCGTATGGCTGACCGAAAAACCCAGCGACGCCACCTCGTCGGCAAGCCCGCGCGTCGATTTCGTCGTCCACCCCAACGGCGACTCCGGGTCACCGCGACTCTCCGGCTCGATCAGCCCGTCGAGCGCCTCAACGACCCCCGGCTGGGCGGTCTCGACCTTCTTACGGCCACCCCCCGGCACCCGCACCCGCCCACCCCTGACGACCATCGGGTCGTCCAGTTCATCCATCCCACGACGGATCGTCTTCCGCGCCGCACCCGTCACCAACTTCACCGCCGCAATACCACCATGCCCCCACGCGACAGCCTCCGCCCCCATCGGCGGTAGATGACGGACTTGTTCCGGCTCGGCGCGGTAAATCTAGTCGCAGTTGACGGACGTTCGCCGAGGAGATTTCCGGACCCGCATGGGTCCGAGCTTAAGACTGGGGCCTCTCGAGTCTGCCACGCCATCAGCCTCGCCGCTCTGCTGCCGAAAAGGGAACGCAATAATGTATACGGAAGAGACATGGCACAAGTCAAATCGGTAAAATCATTCGGGCGCGTACTCATTCATGATCAATTTGACCGACCGTCCTCAGCTGCCATAGAAAGTGATGACCTGGTCGCCGGTGTGAGCTCGCGGCTAGATCACGACGGGCTCGTTGCAAAACTTCGACAGGGTGGGTTTGAGTGCTCTCCGCTCGACCTGGCCGAGCTGGAAACGGGCCGGCCACGAGCTGCGGACATACTTATCGTCTCGGTATCTCAGCACGATGACCGCGAGCCTGCAGGTAACGGTCCGGCCACACTCATCGACCGCCGGCACGCGAGATGTCTGCTCCGGCACGTAGAAGACGGCGGCGGCTTGGTTCTCTTCCTCCCCACCGCGCCGCCGGGTGCTGCGCACCTTGGCCTCCCTCCTGAACTACTAGATCTTCTGACTGTGCCCGCCGCTGAATTCTTCCATCGCGACATGGACAAACCAGGCGAGCCCGGAATGCCGCTACAGCTCGATCTCTTCGCTCACTGCCTGACCCGTCCGCCGTGCGCCGGAGTCTCCGCGGGGATCGGTGGAACCATCCGACGAGACACCGTCGACCATCCTCTCGAACATGAGGCGCATCATCCGGTCACGCTCGCCGGCCACGGGGCCGGCCGAGTCGCGGTCGTGGCCGACCCGTGTGTATTCGAGAGGAATAGTTTGCGTGCTGACTACGCGGATCTCGCACTGAACCTCGTTTGGGCGGTGATGCCGCGGCAGCTTCCAGTCAGAATGCAGCGCCCGCAACCAGCGGTTGATGTCTACGAGGCTCTCAGGGAGTCAGTCGAAGGGGTCCGCCGGCTTCAGGACGCGGATGGAGCCATAGGCCGACTTCATCATGCGTCCGCGTGGGACAGTATTCGCCTGATCGCCGGCCAGTGTCAGCAGCTCGCGGCATTGATGCCGTACCAGGCCGAGTACCTCGATGCGGTGCGGCGATGCCTGGAGACGTGGGCTGGTGACGGATTTGGCCGGCTGACGTTCGACGAGGCCTTGCGGGCCTACACTCCGCAGAAGTGGAGGAGCGACGGCATGGAGCACGTCGCGATCCTCCCTCTCTCCACTCCGAACGGCTCGCCTGGTACACGATTTGAGGCCCTCCACCTGCGGTGCATATGGCCGGACTGGCTGGCCGAGGTCAACTCGCACTGGGTAAAGAACGAAACGTTCGTACCCTGCGAGCTGATCTCGCACACCGGGGGCTATGATTCTGAATGCGCCGTTCTATTTCCGTCCTCCGTGCCAACTCAGGCCCACAGCCAGGAGTTCTCTCATTTCGGGATAATATTGTGCTCCCGCGAGGCGAAGAGGTTCGTTGACTATGTGCTGAGAGCGTGCGCCCTGCTCGATATGGACGTGCCTCCGGACCTGGCCTGGATGTTGTTTCAACCAGACATCGTCACGGTCATCTTCGCGCTCTGGGATCTCGTACACGACAAGAGCCATTTCATCGGTCATATGCCCCTTGTGCCATTTACGGAGGGCGTACGCCAGCCCTTCTGGATGGGTGCGATCGAAGAGCTCCGAGTCGATCTGGTCTCGTTTCAACTCGCCCAGAAACTCCTCGTGTCCGCCCAGCTGCAGTATGCTCGGATGATGCAGTATGCGATTCTCTTCGATCGCACGCTGCGGTTCCCCGTCGTTGGCCTCCGGGTACGCAACTATGATTCTCTCGCTGGTCAGATTCTCATGGGACGATGCCTCATCTCGGACTCTCCGCCGTTCGCTTATCAGGACGGAGCCATGAGAATCGACTGGCCTGCCGTGGCATCGGCGTTCGATAATCTTCTGGCGGAGATCGACGAGCTGTACCGGTCAGGTCTCGCTGCCAATACGCCTGAGTTCTGGCATCGCGCCCACAAGTTCGTCGCAAGATATGTTCCTCCCGCGCTCGAATCCAAATGGTCATCCGAGAGGTTCGAGCTGGACGACGGCAGTCAGGACTCCCTGATCGGCGCAGTTCTGGACGATGAGTTTCCCCTCAACGTCCTCTACACCAGGGTGCTTCACAGGCTCGCCGAATGGGAGACATCATCCAGACCGAGATCATTGGATGAGGGGCTGAGGGCCTGAACTACCCCGGACGGAGCCTGAGTCTTGCCGGCTAGTACTCCAACCCGACATTTTTCGATCAAGTGATCTGTGCTTTCTGGGCCTGTCGGTGGTAGTGACACTCTTGGGCGAGGAACTGCCGTCGCCGTCGCCACCAGGACCAGGCCGGCTTGAAGGTGTCAGGCAGGGCGGGCCGCGGTAGGGCGATCTCGACGAACAGGTGGCGGACCTGGTGGTGGTCAGCGGGATCAGCCCGGGGGCTGGTTCGGTCTGGTGCGCCGTGGCGGTGGTGGTGGAACGCGTAGGTGAGCATCGCGAGCAGGGTGCAGCGGTGCCAGGAGATCCACAGGCGGACCTGGTTGTTTGTCGAGGGCGGCGAGTTCCTTGTTCGACTGGAAGTCGTCCTCAGTGAGCCACTGTTGATGCTCCTGAAGCTGTGATCGTTTTTCATGTCTGGGTTCCGTTCGTGCTGTGGTCTGGCGGTGCCGGGCGGGGGTGGGTCCAGCGGGCTCGGGTGTAGTAGCCGGGTGGGCGATCCCGGCGTTCGCGGAGCCGCCTGATCTCGGCGTCGTCGGCGAGGATGATCCAGGATCTGCCGTCCGGGTGGCGCTGGGCAGTGATCCATCCCCGGTAGATCCAGTTGTAGAGGGTGGCGGTCGGCATGCCCAGGGCGACGGCGAGGCCGGCCACCGACCATCGGCCGGGCCCGGGGTTGGCCAGGGCGGTGCGGGTGTCGCGGGGGTGGTGGATCCCGATGCCGAGGCGGCGGGTGAGGGTGAGGATCTGTCCGGGGCCGAACCGGGTGGTGCGTTTCGGCGGGCGTAGTCCCTCGGCGTTGAGCTGGTCGGCGATCTGCCGGCTGGAGCGGCCTGCGTCGGCGAGTTCGGTGATCCGTTTGACGAGGTGGGGGTAGTAGGAGAGCTGGTCGAGGCGGGCGACCGGGCGGGTGGTGCGGCCGTGGGTCTGGTGCCCGCCGGCCCAGGTGATCGTGGCGTCGACGAGCTCGCTGGTGTCGACGACCGCGATGGTGATCTCGTCGATCAGCGTGCGTAGGAGCTGTTTGCGGTCGGTCTGGCTGGTGGTCGGGGCGTTCCAGAGTGCGGGCAGGTCGTGGGCGAGAGCGGTGATGGCCGCCCGTTCGTCGGTGGTGAGCGCGGCCGGGCGGGTCTCGATGAACCGCTGGTAGTCGGTTTCGAGCCGGTCGAGGTCGGCCAGTGCCCTTTCCCAGTCGGTTTCCAGCTGGCGGGTGACCAGCCGGTTTTCCGGTTCGGCGAGCTGGTACTGGCGCCGGGCGCGGCCGGCGGTGTAGCGCGAAATCGAACGAGATCCCCGCGCTACCCGTCCTGCTCGCCGACCTCGACCTGACCGGCGTGATCATCATGGCGGACGCTCCGCATACTCAGATCGAGACCGCTCGCTGGCTGATCAGCCGCGGGGCGCACTACATGCTGACGGTCAAAGCGAACCAGCCCAGCCTGTATGCCCAGCTCGCAGCCCTGCCCTGGCGCCAGGTGACGACCACCGCGCGCACCGTCGAGCGTGGCCACGGCCGCCGCGAGCGGCGCACCGTGAAAGCCACCGAGGTCCGCGCCAGACTGCTCTTCCCGCACGCCGTGCAGGCGGTACAGATCACCCGCCCACGTCAGCCGCTCGCCGACGGGCCAGCCGAGACCGAGGTCGCCAACCTGGTCACCAGCCTGCCGACACATCAGGCCAGCCCGACCCGGCTCGCCGCGTTCGTCCGCGAGCGCTGGCTGGTCGAGAACCGGCTGCACTGGGTCCGCGACACCACTTTCGGTGAGGACCTCAGCCAGGTACGGACCGGTAACGCGCCCCAGGTCATGGCCAGCCTGCGCAACTTCGCGATCGCGGTCCTACGCCTGGCCGGTGTCACGAACATCGCCGCGGGAATCCGTCACCACGCCCGCCGCCCCGAACGCCCACTAGAGACGATCATGAAGTTTGCTTGCTGACCGACAACTTTGCCGAGGCCCTGTGTCGTCCCCACCTGACGGCCGCTCCCACCCCGCCCCTACCACCCCGCCCGGCGCGGCCCACAACCATGCCCGCGAACCGTCACCTACAGCAAGATCGTTAAACCAGGTGAATGTTTACATCGGAGCGCCGGTCTTCGTGATCTCACGGCCAATGCGGTCTTCCAACGCGGCGATATAGGCGAGGGCGTGCCGTGCGTATTGGCCACGATCGTATGCAGTGGGGTTCGCCTGTGATACCTCGATTGCGGCGAAATCCACGCGCTGGCGGTAGGCCTTGCCGTCCTCGTGGACGACGGTGAGCTCCACGCCTCCGGCAACGGGTGAACCTGGCGAACTGGATACGGGTGCATGACTGTCCGAAGTAAGAAAGACAAGATTTGCCGAAACGTCGCGAGCCTGCGGTGCGAGGCCCTCCAGCCAGCGGGCCGCAGAGGCATCGTCAAGACTTGCCTCACGCCAGAAGGCGTCCTCGTCGAAAGGTGCCTCGGTGAGCCTGCCGAGCACGAAGCGTCTGTCAAGGAACGCCAACAGATTTCCGGCGCGGGGCCCCGACAGGGCGCCAAAGAGAACGACGTAGATCGCTTCGAATGCGTCACGTTGCGCCAGGGGAGTCAGCCGTGCCGCGTTGAAAAGTTCTGCCTGGATCAGGTCCGCCTCCCAGAGCGTGGCCTGAAGCGCCTTGGCGGCATGGTGAAGAAATGCAATCTGGACGGTGCTGAGCCCGGCGGCTTGAAGTGGAAGCTCGCTCTTGAGCTCAAGGCGTTCCTCGGGTGTCGCGAAACGCTTCAGCCAGTACCGAGCTCCGGCGATCCTATCCGCCGTCTTCCGCGCTTCCCGTGCGGTCAGGGGGTCGCCCTTGAGCCGGGCGATCTCCTGCTCGATGTCAAGATGCGGGAGCTGGATCAGGCTGGCGACCAGGTCGAAGGGCGGTGCATAGTAGGCAGGCTCGTCATCGAGGGCTGCGAGCTGGTACAGCCCGCCGCCCATCGCTCCGGTCGCGGTCTGCGCCCTGACGCGGTCGAAGTCGCTGTAGAGCCGGGTGAGACGAGCCACGTCGGGCTGGAAGTCAACTGTCTTGTTCGGCTGGGTTCTCAGCATCAGGAAACGCAGCATCTCCGGTGGTAGGAGACGAGCCATGTCTCGCACCGTGACGCCGACTCCCCGGGAGGAGCTCATCTTGGCTCCACCCACAAGGAAGAATTCATAGGGAATATTGCGAGGCGGCGTGTCGCCGAAGATCTCCTGGAGGCAGCGCACGGCGACGTTTCTCGAACCGCCTGGGGCGTTGTGGTCCTTCCCTGCCCCTTCTATGGTCACTGGGAAATGGTGCCATTTGGCCACCCATTCAAGCTTCCAGGACAGCTTTCCGTTTCCGCCGAAGGGAGAGATTTGATTTCTGTTTCCGCAGCCTTCTGCCCACTTCACCAGTGACGGCTCGCAGCTGTAGGTGACCAGCTGTCCGTCGTAGTGGCTGACGCGAGTGGTCCCGATCTTCCCACAAGCTTCGCAGATGACCTGGAACGGGTACCAGTCATCGGGACGGCGAGCATGAGCCACTTCGCGGTCCACGCGGCGGACGGTGTCGGCGTGCCGTAGTATGATGTCGATCTCGCTGTCGAACTCGCCGGAGCGATAGATGTCGCGCATGCGGTAGGTTTCCGCATCGATGTGCAGCTGGCGGAAGACCTCAAAGAAATCACGGATGTAGTAGGCGGCGATGCTGTCCGCATCGGATCCCGGCGGAGCGGGAACATTGCACAACGGCATTCCGAGATACTGACGAAAATGCTCTCCACCGGCGGCCGGGAGCTCATCCAGAGGATCATAGTCGTCGACGCCGAAGAGGTAGCGAGCCGGGAGACCGCGTTGGGTGAGGCTGCGGTACACCGCGTCATGGATCAATGCACCGCGCAGGGCACCGACGTGAACAGGACCGGATGGGGTCTTGGAGTCATTGACCACCTGGCGACCCGTCAGGTCCTGAACCAGCCGGTCATTCCACAGCATGTAGCCCAGCGCTCCTTCAGTTTCCCGGTAAGTCCTGTGGCCCGAGCGACACCGGCCCCGGCGTCCTGATGATAGCTCAGGGGCAACCGCGAACTTGATCGAATCCGGCGCCCACCGGGTGCCCGCCGTGGGCAGGCGCCGTCAGCGGCCTGGCGGCGTGTCGGCGCTCGGCTTGAGGAAAGGGGCGGGCGTCGCTTGGGCAGATGGACAGGGGCCACGCGCGCCGTGGCTGGCCCAGAACACACCGCTCATCTGAGGTCCGTGAGCTATGGCCTGGTGTCGGCGTAGCGGCGGGCGGCGGCGAGCTGTGGGCGGATCTCGTCCGGGCCGACGCCGGTGCGCGGCGGGCCCGCGAGACCGTCCGGGCCGATGTAGAGGCCCGTGTAGGCGGCGGTGTCGCGCTGGAAGCGCCAACCTTCGGCCAGCGGGCCGGCGTCGAGGGTGTCGTAGCCGATGGCGTCGAGGAACGCGGTGACGGTGGCCTTGGCACCCGGGTCGTCGCCGGCGATCAGCAGGGTGGTGCGGTCCGGTGCGCCGGTGGGGCGAGCGAGCTTCAGCAGGTGCGTGAAGTAGATGTTGTTGAACGCCTTGACCACATGCGAGGTGGGCAGGTGCGCGGCGAGCAGTTCGCTGGTCGTCGTCGACTCGTCCTCGAGCTCGGCGATCTTCCCGTCGCGGTCCGGGTAGTAGTTGTTGGTGTCGATGACCACCTTGCCGGCGAGCGGTTCCACCGGGACGGCCTGGTATGCGTGCAGGGGCACGGTCACGACCACGAGATCACCGGCCTCGGCGGCCTCGGCGGACGTGGCGGCGCGGGCGTGTGGGCCGAGCTCCGCGACCAGGCCCGCGAGGGTCTCCGGCCCACGCGAGTTGGAAAGAACCACGTCGTAACCGGCTTGTACGGCGAGTCGCGCCAGGGTTCCGCCGATGTTTCCACTACCGATGAGACCGAGTGTCGTCATGCTCGCGACAGCCTTCCGTGCGCCGTTTGACATTCCATTGCCGGTCCGGTTTCGCCGACCACGTCGTTACGCTGTGAGCGATGCGCCTGCGGCAGTGGGGCCAGGGCAGTGGGGCCAGGGCAGTGGGGCCAGGGCAGTGGGGCCAGGGCAGTGGGTGTGCGTGGCCCGCGGGTGCAGGGCGGGCACACCCCACTCACGGCCCGGCCGAGGCCGACCAGCAGGCTGACCAGCACCGAAGCGGCCGGAGTCAGGCCGGGCCGTACCGCCCTGCGGGGGGAAGCTCCCCGATGGCGGCAGGGCCTCCCGGCGCCGGCGGGGTTCTTACGGTGGGCGGAACCGGCCTTGCCGGCCTGACGGATGTACCGGACTTACCAGTCTTACTGGATTTGCCGGTATTACTCCACGCCGAAGTAGCGGGCGCCCGGCGCCTCCCAGTCAGGGGTGTAGTAGAACTCGCGCCAGGAGCGCAGGAACTCGTGCCGGCTGATGGTGCCGTCGCCGTCGCTGTCGATCCGGTCGAAGACCTCGAGGCCGTTCTTCGGATCGATCTCCCAGACCTCGAGATAGCGGCCGAACTCATCCTTGCTGATGGCGCCGTCGCCGTTGCGGTCGATGATGTCGAAGACGGCGTGCGGCAGTCCCTCGACCAGGTTGAAGCGGCTGGTGTCCAGGGTCAGGAGCCGGATGGCCTGAATGAAGTCGTCCTTGTTCAGCCGATCGCGGCTGTCCGAGTGCCGGAGGAGCTCGTACCAGTAGTGCTGGTGGGCTGCCCACAGGGCTCGGGCCTCATAGGAGTTCTTGTCGAGCTCGAAGCCGGAAAAGTACCGGTCGAGGATGCGTTCGTAGTCGCTCCAGTCGATGACCCCGTCGTTGTTGGCGTCGACCGCCTGGAAAAGCTTCTCGAGTCGGACGTCCTGTGGCTTGGTCTGGGTGCTAGCCATGGGATACCCCTTTCGCATGGAAAATGGGCTTCTCGAAACCGCGGATCACGTCTTGTGAACGGTCCTCCGGCGGCTCCGTAATAGCAGTCTAGCCACACCCATGGCCGTCGCAAGTCGACGGTTACGGTCATCAGGCCGCCCGTCGAGTATTCGGTGTTAAACCTCCGCGGCGGGTGAGAACACGACCGGATATGTCGCCTGCCCGCGGCGGGCATGTCCGCTGCCGGGGGCCACTGCGAGGTCTGGGGGCCACTGCGAGGTCACTGTCGGCTGGAGCGGCGGGCCTGGCGGTGCAGGTGGTACAGCCACGGCGGGATCGTCGCCCAGTACACGATGATGTTGCCGATGACCACGCCCCGTGCACCGCCGACGAGCAGCCCGGTGACCGGGCAGGCGAGCAGGAACGGCACGAAGACCACGTTGATCCAGAAGGTGAGCCGAGTCCGGCCGAACGCGTACAGCACGGCCGCGGGACCCACCGCGAGCCCCGGCCCGGCCTGGGCGATGACGGCGAGCAACAGCAGATCGTGGGTCTGCTCCCAGGTGTCACCGAGCAGGGCGGAGCCGAAGTCGGACGGAAGGACGAGGAAGGCGAGGCCCCACAGCGTGCTCGAGACGACCACCAACCCGCTGACCAGGTAGGCGCCGCGCAGCACAGAGCGGGCGGGCATGTGCCTGCGCCGGGAGAACTCGGGGATCGCGAAGCTCAGCAGGGCCACGGCCAGGTTCGTGGTGGGGGCAAGCAACGTCTGCAGCCCGCGCAGGGCACCGACCAGGGCGGTCGAACCCACAGCGCCGATGACCAGGGTGGACGTCTGCTGCGCGCCCTGCAGGGAGAGGAACTCGGCGGTCATGAACCCGGTTGTCTCCCGGTTGCCGGTGAACCAGGCGCGGGCACGACGCGGCTGCGGCCACGCCCGGTGCTGGACGACGCCGACGAGCGCCGCGACCGTCGCGGCCAGGCCCCAGATCAGCACCATCGCCGCCGCGCCGCCGGAGCCTCCCGACGCGAATGTCGCCAGCATCCACAGGCCGACGCCGAGCACTCCCGCCCAGACCAGGTCGTTCGCCACCGCGAGCAGCGGACGTCCCTGGGCGAAGGAGGCGTAGCGCCACGCGTCCTGCAGCAGCAACGCCGGCATGATCAGTCCCATGGCGGCGAGGTTCAGCCCGATCGTGTCGGCCATGCCCGCGCCGACCAGCACCAGGATCACCCCGACGACAGTCCCGAGGGTGACCGCCGTGCCCGCTGCCTGCCGCACCGCCGAGCGGAACGCCCGCAACGGGACGTCCGCGTAGCTGATCCCCAGCGGCGCCGTCGCCGCGGCCCGGGAGAGGCCGACCACCATGGCGAAGATCGTGTAGGCGATCGCGAACGCGCCGAACTCGGTCGAGTCCACCCGTCGGGCGATGACGAAGTTGATCGCCGCATTGGTCCCGCTGGACACCACCTGGTCGAACACGGTCCACAGCGCGCCCGCGCGGCCTGCGCTCCGTCCCCGGGATGGTTCCGCCTGAACGACTGGTTCGGTCGGCACCTCCCGCACGTCCACCAGGACGTCCGCACGCGCGTCCGCCAGCGTGTCCGCGGGGCTGTCGCGAGGACGCGGTGCGCTGCCCGCCGGCTTCGCGGTGGAGGATCGGCCGTCGTCCGGTCCGGTGGGCGGCGGCCGCAAATGCGGTAGTTCCCGGGGAAGGATCGAAAGGGGCGTGGTGCTGGGTTCGCGCCACGCCGAGTTGGTGTCGAGCCGCGCATCGGGCCTCGCGTCGTCATCCACGTCAACTACCTCGAGCCGGTGTCGGGCCTGCTCGGCGGGTGTCGCGGTCCTGCGCGCCCCCGCCCATTCCGCCCCCAACACTACAGTGACGTAAGGGTCAATTCGGATCCGCTCCGGGTGTGTCGTCGCTCAGCGTAGTGCCTTGACTATCGTGCGCGTGTTGTGCTCCTCCATGTGCAGGTAGGTGTCACCTTCGGAGCCGGCCGGGCCCAGGGAGTCGCCGTACAGCGAGTCCTCGCCGGCCTCCACCCGCACCCCGGCCTCGGCCGCGATCGTCCGCGCGGTGCGCGGCGGCAGCGATGACTCGGAGAAGACCGCCTTCGTCCCGGTCTGCCGGATCGCCGCGACCAGTTTTCGGATGTTGCTGCCGGACAGTTCCGCGGAGGTGTCAAAGCTCGGGATGATCGAGCCGACGAAGGTCAGCCCGTAGCGGGCGATGTAATAGCCGAAAGCGTCGTGGTTGGTGACCAGCTTGCGGTCGGGTGCGGGGATTGTGGCGATCTGGCGGCGGGTGTCGGCGTCCAGGGCATCCAGCTTGGTGTCGTAGGCGACCCGGTTCGCATGGAACTGTGCGGCCGCGGATGGCTCCGCCTGGGCGAGTCCACGCTCGATGTCCGCCACCATGATCTTGGCGTTGAGCGGGTCGTGCCAGATGTGCGGGTCGCCGTCCTTCTCCTCGTCCCCCTGGCCGGCGCGGATCGTCACGCCTTTGCTCGTGTCGACCTTTACGCCGTCGAATCCCGACGCGTCGATCGTGTCGTCCAGCCAGCTCTCCAGCCCTACTCCGTTCTCGACGAGGACCTTGGCGTCCGCGATCGCGGCGATGTCGGCCGGGGTCGGTTCGTAGTCATGCGGATCGACTCCCGGTCGCAGGATCTGGGTGACCGTGACGCGGTCGCCGCCGACCACTCGGGTGAAATCTGCGACCTGGCTCGTCGTCGCGACCACCGGCACCCGTCCGTCGGCGTGTGCGGACGCACCCCCGTCGGCGCCGGACGAACCGCAGCTGGCCAGCGCGGCGGCCAACGGCACCAGCGCGACCAGCATCGTGCCTGCTCGGACTGCCATGCCCCGGCCGGACGCCGCGCCCCTTTCACGCGCGCTGCCGGTTCCACGCGTCCTGCCGGTTTCGGGTGTCATGCCGGCTCTGGCTGCCGGCGGGCGATGATGAGTGATCGCATGGTCAGGGGAGTCGGGCACGGCATCCTCGTCAGTGCAGGTCGATCGGTCGCGGCGGCCGTATCGGCCGTATCGGGCGATACTAATGAAAACGATTTCCGATACGGGTGTCAACAGGATGGGCGGGTGATCGGGCCCGCCGCCGGATGATCAGGAGGGCTGCTGCTGGGTGATGCAGTGCACCCCGCCGCCGTTCGCGAAGATCACCCGGGCGTCCACCGGTTCGACGCGCCGGGACGGGTAGAGCCGAGCGAGCAGGTCGAGGGCCGCCGCGTCTCGAGGGTCGGCGAAGACGCCGGCCACCACCACCCCGTTGGCGACGTAGTAGTTCAGGTACGAGTAGCCGGCTGGCCCGCCGTCGACCTCCAGCACGTCCGGGGCCGTGATCTCGACGACGTCGAGGGAGCGGCCGCGGGCGTCCCGGCTGGCGCGTAGCAGCGTGGCGAGTTCCCGGCTGGTCGCATGGTCCGGATGCGCGGGGTCCGGCTGGTGGTGCACGGCGACGAGCCCCGGGCGGACGAAGGCGGCCATCATGTCCACATGCCCTCGGGTGCCGAGCCGGTCGTAGTCGCGGGCGAGGCCGCGGGGCAGCCAGATCGCGTGGGATGTGCCGAGCTGGGCGTGTAGCTCCGCCTCCACCTGGGCCCGCTGCCAGCCGGGATTGCGCTGCGGGTCGCGCTGCACCGTCTCGGTGAGCAGCACGGTGCCCGCACCGTCCACGGCGATGCCCCCGCCCTCGTTGGTCAGCGGCGAGGGGCGCGCCGCCGCGCCGGCAAGCTCGGCGATCATGCTGGCGAGCTGGCGATCCGCGTCCCAGCAGGCCCATTGCTGCGCGCCCCAGCCGTTGAACGTCCAGTCGACCGCGCCGAGCCGGTGGCCGTTCTGCGCCTCGGCATCGACGGTGAACGTGGGGCCGGTGTCGCGGATCCAGGCGTCGTCGAGCGGACGTTCGACCACCGTCACCCCGCTGGGCACCAGCCGTCGCGCCTCGTCCGCGTCCCCGCCCGGCGCGGCGACGAGGGTGACCGGCTCGTGGTGGCTGATGATCGTCGCCACCTGGGCCCAGACCGCTCGGGCCGCGCTCAGGCCGGGGGAGTCCGGCGGGCCGAATGTGGCGTTCGGCGGCGGAAACGCCATCCAGGTCCGCCGATGCGGCTCCCACTCCGCCGGCATCCGGCGGGATACCGGCGAGGCAGCTCGGCTGGCCCCCGTGCCACCGTCGGCGGAGCCGGGAATCGCGGTCACGCTCCGTATCCTCGCAGGGCCGCGCCATCCCGGCAGGGGCCGATGGCACCGGATCGATCACCGGGCGTGGGACGATACGCCGATGCTGACGATCACCAGCATCGGCGTGCCCGACTCGCCCGCTCGGGTGACACCATCGCGGCGGGAGCCGCTGCGGATCGCGGCCGTGCAGCACCGCTGGCATCCGGACCCGGCCGAGCACGCCGCGGCGCTGCGAGCCGGTGCCGTCATCGCCGCCGGACTCGGCGCCCGGCTCGTCTGCTTCCAGGAGCTGACGCTGTCCCGCTACTTCGCCGACTCACCGCCACCACGCGGACCGGGCGACAGCGGCCCCGCGGTGCTCGCGGAAAGCATCGATGACGGTCCCACCCGCACCTTCGCCACCCGGCTCGCCACGGAGCTGGGCATCGCGGTGCACATGTCGCTGTACGAACGGGCCGACGGCGACGCACCTGACGGCCATGCATCCGGGGGTGTTCACGCACCCGGCGGTGCTCATGCACCCAGTGGTCAGGGTGACGGGCTGGGATTCAACACCGCCATCGTCGTCGGGCCGGACGGGTCGCTGCTCGCCCGCACCCGCAAGATGCACATCCCCGTGACTGCCGGCTACCACGAGGACCGCTACTTTCGCCCCGGTCCGGTTGCCGATGCCGGCAGCTTCCCCGTGATCACGTTTCCCGTCACCACGATGGACCAGGGCCGGGACGCGGCGCGGAGCACAACGGCCCGGGACACAGCGGCCCCCCGGGACACAGCGGCCCGGGACGTGGCCCGGTTGGGCTTCCCCACCTGCTGGGACCAGTGGTTCCCCGAGCTTGCCCGCGCCTACGGCCTGGCCGGCGCGGAGGTCCTCGTCTACCCGACCGCGATCGGGTCGGAGCCGGACCATCCGGACTTCGACACCGAGCCGCTGTGGCGCACCGTCATCGTCGGCAACGGCATCGCCAATGGGACGTTCATGGTCGCCGTCAACCGGATCGGCTGCGAGGGCACCCTGACGTTCTACGGCAGCTCGTTCATCAGCGACCCGTACGGCCGCATTCTCGTGCGCGCCCCGCGGGACACGCCCGCCGTCCTGGTCGCCGACCTTGACCTGGACCAGCGCCGAGACTGGCTCGCCCTGTTCCCCTTCCTCGCCACCCGTCGCCCCGACGCCTACGCGCCCCTGACCGAATCCGCCGGATAGCACCCGGAAGGGTTGCGCGGACCATCCACGCCTCTGCCCGATCACCTGTCGTCGGGGTGGTGGGCGAGGTCGGCGAGGGCCTTGGCGTAGCGCGCGGCGCAGTACGGCGCGGGATGGATGACGTCGACGATGCACAGGTGACCGTCCAGGGCCGAGCTGAACGCCATGGACGGGTGGATCGCCCGCGCTGCCCGCTCGGAGTAGCGCACCGAGGCGCCGAACATACCGGCGAGCCCCCGGTACATCTCGTTCAGCCGATCGCTGCCCAGCATCGCGCCGGGCCGCGCCGAGGCCGGGGAGCCCCAGTCGACCTGCCGGCCGGCGTTGTTCACCACGGACGGTAGGGCCGCGGCCAGCACCACCCTGGTCACCCCGTGGTCCAGGTACCAGCGGATCTGCGCGGTGAGCTCGGCCCGGTAGTCGGCCACGAGGGTGGTCCCGAGCAGAGCCCGCGGATTGTTGCCGTTCCAGTTCAGCACCACGGTGCGCGGGTGGCCCGCGGCCGCGAGGTCACTCGCGAGCAACGGCGAGGACGCCGCCGCGCCGAACACGTCGGGGGTGAGCCCCGGGTAGCCGATCAGCCGCACCGCCCCCTTGGCCGTGCTCCGGTCGTGGGCCCCCGCCTCACCGGGACCCATCGCACCGGTACCCACCGCACCGGTACCCACGGCCTGGCCCGCGAGCGCGACGACCGAGTCCCCGACCACCAGCGCTGGGCCGGCCCCCCCGCCGCCGTTGCCTGTACCGCCTCCGCCATGCGGCCGACTGACGAGCACCGCGGCTACCAGCAGGGCGACGACCACCAGCACCGTCACCCACGAGCCGCGGTCCGCGGGTGCGCGACCTTCGCGGGGCGCGCGGCGCGACACGGGCGGATGCACAGGATCCGGATACCCGCGACCCCTGGCGATCAATCGGGCTGGCTGGGCGCTGGTCGTGGCCGCGGCGGGGTCGGCCGCGCTCAGTCGGGGTCGTAGGCGAGGTTCGGGCGCAGCCAGCGCTCGACCTCCGCCACCTCGAGGCCGCGGCGGCCGGCGTAGTCCTCGACCTGGTCGCGGCCGATCCGCCCGACGGTGAAGTACGTCGACGCCGGATGGGCGAAGATCAGGCCACTGACGGCGGACGCCGGGGTCATCGCGTACGACTCGGTGAGGGCGAGGCCGGCGGCACGGGCGTCGAGCAGGTCGAAGAGCTCCTGCTTCTCGCTGTGGTCGGGGCTTGCCGGGTAGCCGAACGCCGGGCGGATCCCGCGGAACCGTTCGGCGTGCAGATCCGCGAGGCTCGGCTCGGCGTCGGGCTCGAACCACTCGCGGCGGGCGACGAGGTGGACATGCTCGGCGAAGGCCTCGGCGAGCCGGTCCGCGAGCGCCTTGACCATGATGGAGCGGTAGTCGTCCTGCCGGGCCTCGAACTCGGCGGAGAGAACATCGGCGCCGTGGATGCCCACCGCGAACGCGCCAAGGTGATCGCCGGCCGGGGCGGCGGTGCCACCAGTGCCACCAGGGGCGATGTAGTCGGCGAGGCTGCGGTTGGGCCGTCCGGCGGGCTTCTGCGTCTGCTGGCGCAGCATCGGGAACCGCACCTGGCCGCCGTCGGTCTCGAGGATGATGTCGTCGCCGTCGGAGAAGGCCGGCCAGAAGCCGTACACGCCCTTGGCGGTGAGGCTGCCGTCCTTGACGATCTGGTCCAGCAGCGCGTTCGCCTCGTCGTAGAGCTCGCGTGCGACCGGCTGGTCGAGGATCGCCGGAAACTTGCCCTTGAGCTCCCAGGCCAGGAAGAAGAACTGCCAGTCGATCATGTCACGCAGGGTGGCGAGCTCCGGGCTGACCGCCCGCAACCCGGTGAACGGCGGGACCGGCAGGCCGGGGAAGTCGACCTGCTCCCGATTGGCGCGCGCCTGGTCCAGACTGAGCAGCGGCTGCGCGCGCCGGTTCTCGTGCTGCTCACGCAGCCGCGCCTGCTCGTCCCGGTTGGACACGTCGAGCGCCGCGGCCCGCTTCGGGTCCAGGAGATCCGACACGACGCCGACGACCCGCGAGGCGTCGAGGACATGCACGGTGGTCGCCTCGTACGCGGGAGCGATGCGTACCGCGGTGTGCTGCCGCGAGGTGGTCGCGCCGCCGATGAGCAGTGGCAGCCGCAGGCCACGGCGCTGCATCTCGGCGGCGACGGCGACCATCTCGTCCAGGGACGGGGTGATCAGCCCGGACAGGCCGATCGCGTCCGCGCCCTCGGCGACCGCGGTGTCCAGGATGACCTTGGCCGGCACCATCACGCCGAGGTCGATCACGTCGTAGTTGTTGCAGCCGAGCACCACGCCGACGATGTTCTTGCCGATGTCGTGGACGTCGCCCTTGACGGTGGCCATCACGATCGTCCCGTTGCCCCGCCGCTCGGGTGCCGCCGCCACGACCGGGCCCGCCGCGGTGCCGGTGCCGGACGTACCGCCGGCCGCCGCTGCCTCGGCGGCGAGCTGGGCCTTCTCGGCCTCCATGTACGGTTCCAGGTAGGCGACGGAGCGCTTCATCACCCGGGCGCTCTTGACGACCTGCGGGAGGAACATCTTCCCCGCGCCGAACAGGTCGCCGACAATCTTCATGCCGTCCATCAGCGGGCCCTCGATGACGTCGAGGGGCCGGGCGGCGACGGCGCGGGCCTCCTCGGTGTCGGCCTCGATGAAGTCGACGATGCCCTGGACCAGCGCGTGCGACAGGCGGGCCGCGACCGGTGCGTCCCGCCAGGACAGGTCGACGACCCGCTGGGTGCCCTTCCCGCTGACCGTCTCGGCGAAGGAGACGAGCCGGTCGGTGGCGTCCTCACGCCGGTTGAACAGCACGTCCTCGACGAGCTCGAGCAGCCCGGCGGGGATGTTCTCGTAGACCGCGAGCTGCCCGGCGTTGACGATGCCCATGTCGAGCCCGGCGCGCACCGCGTGGAGCAGGAAGGCCGAGTGCATCGCCTCGCGGACGATGTCGTTGCCGCGGAACGAGAACGACAGGTTCGAGATGCCGCCGGAGATCCGGACGCCGGGGCACCGCTTCTTGATCAGCGGCAGGGCGTTGATGAACTCCTTGGCGTAGTCGTTGTGCTCAGCGATGCCGGTGGCCACGGCCAGCACGTTCGGGTCGAAGATGATGTCCTCGGCCGGGAATCCGGCCTGCTGGGTGAGCAGGTCGTAGGCGCGGCCGCAGATGGCGACCTTGCGCTCGGCCGTGTCGGCCTGGCCCTTCTCGTCGAAGGCCATGACGACGACGCCGGCCCCGAAGTCGCGGATGCGCCGGGCGTGCCCGAGGAAGACGTCCTCGCCTTCCTTGAGGCTGATCGAGTTGACCACGCCCTTGCCCTGCACGCAGCGCAACCCCGCCTCCAGCACGCTCCAGCGCGAGCTGTCGACCATGATGGGCAGCCGGGCCACCTCGGGCTCGGTGGCCAGCAGGTTCAGGAACGTCGTCATCGCGTGCTCGCTGTCGAGCAGGTCGGCGTCCATGTTCACGTCGAGCAGGTTCGCCCCGCCGCGCACCTGTTCGAGCGCGACGTCGATGGCCGCCTGGTAGTCGTCGCCCTCGATGAGCCGGCGGAACCGGGCCGAGCCGGTGACGTTCGTCCGCTCGCCGATCATGACGAACCCGGTGTCCGCGCCGATCTCGAACGTCTCCAGGCCGCTGAACCGGGTGTGTGGTTCGGGGTTCGGCACGCGGCGGGGTGCCGTCCCGTGAACGGCCGCCGCGATCTTGGCGATGTGCGCGGGCGACGTCCCGCAGCAGCCGCCGACGATGTTGACCATGCCCTCGGCGGCGAACTCACCGATGAGCCGGCCCGCCTCCTCGGGAGTCTGGTCGTAGCCGCCGAAGGCGTTGGGTAGCCCCGCATTCGGATGGCAGGCGGTGAACGTGTTGGCGATGCGCGCGAGTGCCTCGACGTGCGGGCGCATCTCCTCGGCGCCCAGCGAGCAGTTCACCCCCACGACCAGCGGGTTCGCATGGGCGATGGAGCTCCAGAACGCCTCGACCGTCTGCCCCGACAGCGTCCGCCCCGACAGGTCGACGATCGTCACCGAGATCCACAACGGCAGCTGCGGCGCGACCTCGCGGGCCGCGGCGATCGCGGCCTTGGCGTTCAGCGTGTCAAAGATCGTCTCGATGAGCAGCAGGTCGACGCCGCCCTCGGCCAGCGCGCTGATCTGCTCCGCGTACGACGCCTTGACCTGGTCGAACGTCACCGCCCGGTACGCCGGGTCCTCCACCCGCGGCGAGAGCGACAACGTGACGTTCAGCGGCCCGATCGACCCGGCGACGAACCGCCGCCCGTCCGTCTCGCCCGCGTCCCGCGCGGCCTGCGCCGCCTCGTCCGCCGCCTGCCGGGCAAGGCGCGCCCCCGCCAGGTTCATCTCCCGGACCAGGGACTCCAACCCGTAGTCAGCCTGGCCGATGGTGGTCGCGGTGAACGTGTTCGTCGTGGTGATGTCGGCGCCGGCGGCGAGATACTGCCGGTGGACGTCGAGAATGACGTCCGGCCTGGTCAGATTCAGTAGGTCCGGGTCGCCGGTGACGTCCTTGGGATGGTCGCGCAGCCGCTCGAGCTGGTAGTCGGCCGGCGTGAGGCCGGCGTTCTGCAACATCGTGCCCCACGCACCGTCAAGCACGACCACCCGCTGGGCCAGCAGTTCCCGCAGCGCGACCGCACTGCTGCTCTCCCACGCAGGCTGGACGGTGGAAACGGCCATGCGACACCTCCCGGTTGTGGGAGGCGCCCTTTCGGAGTGATTCGGGTCGAGCGTGGCGGACCTGGGCCCGTTGCAGCGCCTCTCGACCTGAGCGTAACGATACCGTGCCTCGCTGATCATCTCGGCCTGGCTCGTGCCGCCGACCCCGCCTCACCGCCGTGGCCTACGTCGCATCGCCGCCGCCGCCGACCCATCCGACCACCAACGGATCCCATACCCAAAAGTAACTGTCCGCGACCGCCCTTGTCGGGCTCAAGATCCAAACAGGTCCTTGTGGGGGCGTTCGTGTCCGATTTGCCCCCCACGACGACCTGTGTAGGCGGATCTTGCCCCACAGTCCACTGCGGGGCGTGACGGCCATGGGATTCGGGAGGGGGAGGGCGGGGGCGGGAGGGGGAGGGGGAGGGGGAGGGGATCTTGCGAGGGCGGGCGCGGGGGTGGGGGCAGGCTGTTGTGGGGGATGGCCGTCCGGCTGTGGGGGGATGGTCGTCCGGCGCTGTGGGGCCGGGGGACGGGGGGTCAGGTCGGCTGGTCGGCGCGGACGCCGGACAGGTGGGTGACGGTGTTGAACTCGGCGAGGATGAGCCGTCCGTCGCGGCCCGTGAAGCGGGTGATGCCGGCGTTGCGGATGCCCCCCGTGGCGCTGATGTGCGCCAGATCGTCGAAGGACAGACCCTCGATGATCTGGCGCAGCACGACGACCACCGCGTCGTGGGCGACGATGAGGACACGGCGTCCGGCATGACTGTCATGCAGATCCGCGAGCAGGGAGCCCAGCCGGGCCGCGATGTCAGGGAAGTTCTCGCCGCCGCCGGGCGCGCGGAACAACCAGGTGCCCTCGGCACGCCACCGCTCGGCCTGGGCCGGGAACCTGGCGTCGATCGCGAGCCGGGTCAGCATCTCGAAGTCGCCCATCAGCCGATCGACCAGCCGATCGTCGATCTTCGGCGTGGGCAGCAGCAGCCCGCCGCGCTCCGCGGCGTCGGCGGCGATCTCATAGGTGCGCCGCGCTCGAAGGTACGGCGAGCAGACGACGACGTCGGGCGGACGGATGGCCGGAGGCTGCGCGGCGAGCGCCCGCCCAAGGGCCGCCGCCTGCGCCCGGCCGAGTGCGGTGAGCGGCACGTCGGCATCACGGGTGGTGATGCCCGACTCGACCCGCCCTGCCGCGCGCGCCGCCGGAAAGGCGACGTTCGCCAGGCTCTGCCCATGCCGCACCGCGGTGAGCTCCGTGATCAGGACCATCACTCCCGTTGCATCCCCGTGCCGACCTGGTGCGGCGGCAACCGTCCCGGAGCCGTTGTGTCGTCGGCCCCGACGGAAGTCCGTCTGCCGTCGACCGGCCCGGCGACCGCCCTGTCCGGAGCTTCGGCGACCGTGACAGGAGAATGCCACGGGCGGCGACGTAACGCGGCCAAACCTCGACGGAACGGCATCGATGGGCCTGGTGGGCCTGCACGGCGCGCCCGCCGACTCGACTCGACTCGACCCGTTCGGCGAAGCGGGTGCGGCCTGCCGGGCGAGATGGCGAGATACAGCGCGGTCCGCCTGGCACCGCGGCTCGTCCCACCTGGTGGCACTGCTTCCACCCGGTGAGGTTCCCTCCGGTGAGGCTCGCGCCGGTGACACGGCGGGGCCTGCCCTGTGGCGCGGTTCGTGGCCGTGGCCGCCCCGACCCATGGTCCCGTGTCCTGGCGGCGGGAAGCATGCGTTCGGACACGGTGAGCGTTGGGTAAGATTCGCGTGTTGGTGTCCACCCCGCCCGTCCCAGCGTCGTGTAGCATGACTTCCAGATCCTCAGCGGGGTGCCTAGATCGGCCCTGTTCGGTGGTCATATGTGAATAATGCGATTATGCATGGTCCCGTGGTGAAGTCTGGAGTTCACGCCGCCCTGTCAAGGCGGAGGTCGCGGGTTCGAATCCCGTCGGGACCGCGTTCGTATGGTCGGATCAGAGCATCCGGCCCTACAGTTCGCAGTATGCCGGGGCAGGTAGCTCAGTCGGTACGAGCGTCCGCCTGAAAAGCGGAAGGTCGGCGGTTCGACCCCGCCCCTGCCCACAGGATCTGGCACAACCCGAACCATGTCCTGGTCGGGAATGCGGAACGTCGGCGTGATGTCCGGCCTTGATCTTACACGGATCTTTTCGATCAGCGTGTGTAGGACTGCCCTGCGCAGGGGCTTGCCGCCGTCTTTCGCTGGAGCTCCCGCCAGCAAGGTCATGATGAGATCCTGGGTGTCGCCGATCTTCGCGAGTGGCGCGGGATCGGGCGGTTCCTCCACCATCTCAATTTTGATCTTGTCGTCTTCGTCCTGGACTTGGCCGAGCGTAGGTGTTCGGTGAACCCGTGGAACGTGGCGAGGGCGGGTGAACGGACTGGTGTCGGTGGAGGGTCGTTCCGTCCGCGGGTTGGCGAGATGTTGGTGGCGACACGCCGGGTTGGTGCGTGATGTGCGCGCTGGTGGTGGTGTGTGCTCGGCGGCGTGCCCACCGCCTCTGTTGTCGTCGACGCCGACGTGGCGTACTGGCGTGCCCGTGCCGAGGCTGCCGAGGCTCGTGCCGAGGAGCTGCGGGCGCGGGTCGGGGAGCTGGGTGAGCAGGTCGCGGTGCTTAGCCGGATGCTGTTCGGTCGTTCCTCGGAGAAGAGCGGCTCGTCGTCGGGTGCGGACGAGGGACCGGAAGCGCGGGCGGGGTCCGGCGGACAGCCTGGGAAGCGTGGCCAGCGGCCGGGGAGCCGGGGGCACGGGCGGCGGGACTACTCGCGCCTGGACACCCGTGAGGAGGTCCACGACGTGGCCGCCGGTGAGCGGGTGTGCGCCGGGTGTGGGGCGGTGTTCGAGCCGTGGGGGAGCGAGGACAGCGAGCAGGTCGACTGGCGGGTGACGGTCACCCGAATTGTGCACCGGCGCCGCCGGTACCGGCGGCGGTGCGGTTGTGCGGGGCCGCGGACGGTGACCGCCCCGGTGCCGGTGAGGCCGGTCGCGAAGGGCCGGTTCACCGCCGGGTTCCTGGCCCGGCTGCTGTATAAGAAGTACGTCCTGGGCCTGCCGTTGCACCGGATCGTCCGGTCGCTGGCCGCGGAGGGGCTCGACGTGGCCGAGGGCACCCTGTCCGGGGCGTTGAAGGACGTGCACGCGCTGCTCGCCCCGCTGGAGACGGCGGTCGCGGAACGGAACGCCGCCGCGTTCCATGTGCACGCCGATGAGACCGGCTGGCGGGTGTTTGAACGGGTCGAGGGCAAGGACGGGACCCGCTGGTGGCTGTGGGTGTTCGGTGCCGCCGACACGGTGGTGTTCAGGATGGACCCGACCCGTTCGGCGGCGGTCGTGGAGAAGCACTTCGGGATCGACCGCGAGGCGGCCGCCCTGCCCGGGGGCCGCCGGCTGGTGCTGTCCTCGGACTTCTTCACCGTGTACCAGTCGCTGGCCCGCGTCGACGGGGTCGACTCGCTGTGGTGCTGGGCGCACGTCCGCCGCTATTTCGTGCGCGCCGGGGACGCCCACGCCCAGTTGCGGTACTGGCGCGACGGGTGGGTGGAACGGATCGCCCTGCTGTACGTGGCCCACCGGGACCTGGCCGCCGCCGAACCCGGCACCGACGCCCACCGGCAAGCCGGTGAGGCGTTCGAGGCGGCGCTGACCGACATGGACACCGCCCGCCGTGAGCAGGCGGGCGTCCACAGCCTGCACCCGGCGGCGAAGAAGGTGCTGGCCACCCTGGACCGGGAATGGGAAGGACTCGCCCGCCACCGCGACTTCCCCGACCTTCCCCTCGACAACAACCGGCGGAAAGGGCGTTGCGGAACCCGGTGGTCGGCCGGAAGAACTACTACGGCGCGCAGGCCGAATGGGCCGCCTGAGTTTCCCCTCTGAGCGTGGAGAACATCACGGACAGAGGATGAGGCGATTGTCATGGAATCGCGTCGTAGGTTCGATCGGGAGTTCAAGGAAGGCGCCGTCCGTATCGTTCTCGAGACAGAGAAGCCCCAGGTCGGAACCTGGCCCATCAGACGCGCGGCGCCGGGTACACCCACCCACAGCCACCAGACCAGGACCCGGCCCTGCCCCAGCCGATCACCTCCACGGTTCCAGGGGAAGCTCGCGCCCACCTGGCCGCCAGGGTGTGGACCCTCACCGCGACCGCCGAACGCAACGGCCACGAACCCCTCGCTTACCTGACCGCCTACCTGGGCGCCTGCGCCGCCGCCGGAGGCAGACCACCCGACGGCAAAGCACTGGAACAGTTCTTCGTCTGGCTACGCGACCCCGGGGACGCTCCAGGCAGCCCCGACGCCGACGGGCCCGCGCCCTAAACCCGCCCGACCGCCGACACGCACCCGACCGGCAACACCGGCCGGGTCTTCGGCGCGTCCTCCCACGGGATCACCGAACATTTACCCTGCGGGAGTTCGACACTGACGGAGGACGGTTATCAGATCTGCGCTTCGTGGGCAAAGGAGCGGCGCCGACCAGCAGCCAGCCCGCTCGGCCAGGTTCCGGAAGTCGTCTCGAAACGGCTCGGCAGCGATGTCGGTGACGATGACTGGTTCGCGCCGGTGCGCGGCGGTGCCGCAGTGGCCGATGCCTTTGATGGTGGCGGTCCCGTCGATGGCCTGGTTGCAGAGGCAGCGGGGAGCAGCGGCACTCAATCAACGGCCAAGTATCCGCTTTGTGATCACGGTGGCGCGCGGTCACCGCGTGTCTGCCGGAACAGGCCATCCGTACCTGATCACACCGGGACCATGCGGTCCGCAGAGATCGGGCGCTGGCGGCTGACAGCCCCGAGTCGGTCTGCGGTCGGCCGCAGGGCTGTCACTGTGGAAAACCGCAGGTCGTGGTCGCTGCGGTCTGGGTCCTCACGCGAGCGGCGAACAGCGGCGACGACGCGGCGGCCGCGTCGCCGCCGGCCCCGCCGCCCCGCTACGGGCAGGCCGATCTTCAGCGGGATCTGGACGCGATCCGCGACGCCGGGGCGGCCGGCGTCATCGCTCAGGTCACCGGCACGAAGCGGCTGCGCGGGAGCAGCGGCGTCAGCGACCGGGAGACGAAGGCCCCGATCGACGTGAACAGCTACTTCCGGATGGGGAGCAACACCAAGACCTTCGCCTCGGTGGTCGTGCTGCAACTCGTGCGGGAGAACCAGTTGCGGCTGACCGACACCGTCGAGCGGTGGCTGCCCGGCGTCGTCACCGGGAACGGCAACGACGGCCGGGCGATCACCGTCGCGCAGCTGCTCCAGCACACCAGCGGCCTGCACGACTACACCGAGGACCTGATCGGCGGGGTCGACTCGCCGGAGGCCTACCACCAGTTGCTGACCACGACGTTCACCCCGCAGCGGCTGGTCACACTGGCGCTGGGGTCGCCGCCGTACTTCGCGCCCGGCGCGGGCTGGCACTACTCGAACACCAACTACGCCCTGCTCGGCATGGTCATCCAGAAGGTCACCGGGCGCACCTGGGACGCCGAGGTCTCCCGGCGCGTGCTCACCCCGCTGCGGCTCACCCACACCGCGAACCCGGGGACCGCGACCGTCCTGCCGAACCCGCATCCCACCGGGTACGAGACCATCGACGGGACGACCATCGCGCACACCGAGCAGAACATGACCTGGACGGACGCCGCCGGCGCGCTCTACACCACCCTCGACGACCTCTCCCGGTACTGGACGGCGCTCGGCCGCGGGCAGCTGCTCACTCCGGCGCTGACCAGGCAGATGCGCCAGACTGTGCCGGCGCCAGCCGGCTACCGCTACGGCCTCGGCCTCGGGTGGCGCTCGCTGAGCTGCGGCGGCGGCGCCTGGACCCACGACGGCGACGTGCCCGGCTTCCACACGGTGGGCGCGGTCACCAGTGACGGTGGGCGCTCGGCCGTGATCTCCGTCAACGACAACGGCAACGACGCCACCCGCCAGGCGGCGTGGAGCCTGGTAGACCACGTCCTGTGCCGGGGCGCCTGAGCGTCACCGCCGCCGATCGGATCGCAGCCGGACGAGGTTCTGCCGGTAGGCGCGCACCTGAGGGTCCCGCGGTGGGCGTCCGAGGTCACGAGCGGCTCTGTCCGCTGGTCGGCGTCATCGTGGGCGCGATCACCCACACGACTACTTGGTTTGCGCAAGGAGGCCATCTACAAGGCATGGCATCCGATTTACCGGTCGATCGCCCGACTTCCATGACATCATCGTCTCGGTCGACCGCACAGCTCGGCGGCCGGCCCTTGCTGGGGTTCCGGAGTACGACCCGGGCGCTCGATCATGGATGCCCACGGCCACGGAGGTGCTCTCAGATTGGCGAGCAATCAACTTCTGACGACGATACCTGTCGTCGAGTGGTCGGTGACAGCCGGCGGTCCGGCCGACGACGAGAAGTGGCGACTGAGCCGAGCGATCCATGCCGCCTGCGAGCAGAGCGGGTTCTTCTTCCTGCGAAACCACGGCATCCCACCGAGCCTTCTGGAAGCGGTGTACGCGGAGGCGCGTCGATTCTATTCGCAACCACTCGACGACAAGCGACGATTCAGTTGTAGCGCCGACACCGAGTATCTCGGGTATCGCGAGGTGGGGGCCGAGAGGAGCCTCACGCATTCAGGGCGCGAGGCGTGTGAACAGTATCGAATCGGCTACGTCGCCGATCCGCCGGCGGGGGGTTGGGCCGGTCTCTACCATCGACCTTTCGGTGCGGCGACTCGACTGCTCGAACGATTGGCGACGATCGGCAACGAAATCCTTTCGTTGAGCGCGCTGGCTCTGAATCTGCCGGCCACGGTCTTCGACCTGCTCATGGAGAAGCCGGTGCATCGTTTGGGCCTCAACCACTATCCCGTCGGTGCCGGCAGCGCCCTGGGGAACCGGGTGCACTACTCGATGACGTCGCACGTCGATCACGCCTTCTTCACGATCTTGACGCAGAACGCGCCGGGTCTCGAGGTCCTGGGGTCCGACGGCCGGTGGATCGACGTCCCCGTTCGCCCTCATGAGCCGCTCGTGTTCCTCGGTGACTACCTCGAGAGATGGACGAACGGCGGGTACCGGGCGACCTATCACCGGGTGCGTGACGTCTCGACGGACCGAATATCGCTCCAGTTCAAGCACCGACCCTCCTACGGCGCGATCATCGAGCCGTCCCAGTTCGTAGACGACGAGCACCCATCGCGATATGAGCCGTTCGACACGGGGCGTCAGTACGCCGAACTGTTGCGGTCCCTGCTCGGCGTGTAGCGGCCGAGAACTGGCGTTCACACCATGCCTATGTCGGCCTCGTTCGCCCAGCGTCTCCTGCCTCACGCTCATTCGATCGCGCAGGAGTTCGGGACGCCGTTCCACATGTACGACGAGCTCGGGATCCTCGAGAGCGGCCACGAGTTCAACGCGGCATTCTCGGGCCTCGACGGCTTCCGCGAGTTCTACGCCGTCAAGGCGCTCCCCAACCTCCGCATCCTGGAGATCCTCCGAAACGAACTCGGGTTCGGCTTCGACTGCAGCTCGACGGCGGAGCTCGCGATGGCCCGACAACTCGGTGCATCGGGGGAGGACATCATGTTCACCTCCAACAACACGTCCGCCGACGAGTACGAGCAGTCCCTCGATCACGGTGGGTGCATCCTCAACCTCGACGATCTGACCTTCGTCCGCAAGCTCCCGCGCATGCCGGAGCTGATCTGTTTCCGCTACAACCCGGGAACGTCTAACTTCGGGAATTCGATCATCGGGGCGCCCAGATCGGCGAAGTTCGGACTGCGGCACGATCAGGTGATCGCCGCGTACACCGAGGCACGCGCCCGGGGTGCGCGGCGTTTCGGACTGCACGCGATGGTCGTATCGAACGAACGTCGTCACCGCCGGATGGCAGCCATCCTCCAGATGTTGCTCGAGGTCTGCGGCGAGGTCACGGCAGCCACCGGCATCCGGTTCGAGTTCGTCAACGTGGGCGGCGGCATCGCGATCGCCTACCGCCCCGGCGAGCGACCGTTCAAACTGCGGGCGTTCGCCGATCTGGCGGTCCAGCTCCTGGACGCGTTCGAGCGCGAGCACGGATACCGGCCGAAGATGTACATGGAGTGCGGCCGACTCATCACCGGGCCGCACGGGGTCTTGGTCACGCGTGTTCTGAACGTGATGTCGAAGTACCGCTCCTACGTCGGCGTCGATGCCTCGATGTCCGACCTGATGCGCCCGGGGATGTACCGGTCGACGTACAACCACATCACGGTCGTCGATCGCGCCGGCCAGGAGTTGCGCGGGCCTCTCGGCGCCGTCGATGTCGTCGGCTCGCTCTGCGAGAACCGGGACAAGTTCGCGACAGACATTCTGCTGCCACCGGTGCGGGAGAACGACTACGTCGTGATCCACGACACCGGGGCCCACGGGCATTCGATGGGATTCCAGTACAACGGCCGGCTGCGACCTCAGGAGCTCTTGCTCCGGCGCGACGGCAGCGTCGAGCTCATCCGCCGGTCTGAAACTGTGGACGACTATCTCAGGACCCAGCTCGACTTCGAGTCCCGACGGTTCACTCCGGCGGGCGGGTCTCAGAGGTCGAGGTCGATCGTCGCCGCGCCGACGGCGTCCACGGCGTCGGGCTCGAACAGCCGCTCGAGCTGACCGAGCACACCGGACACGTCCCGCGGTGGTGTCGTCGGCGCGAACAGCCCGTCGTGGGCCCATAGTTCGGGGTCGAGCCCGATCGCCCAGGCGTTCAGCCATGGCGCCGCGTCCAACGTCCGCCGCCGCGCCGGCATGGTGTCGTCGACAGCGATGAGGAAGATCGCCAGAGCGACCTCCTCGACGACCGCCATCGTGATCCGGTGGTCGGCGACGAGCTCGTCGATCGTCTTGCCGGCCATGAGGTTGCGCTCGTAGGCCTCCTGGAGGAACGGGATGCTGGCGTAGTCGACGAACGCGAAGCGGCGTCCTCGTCGAGCGCGGCCCTCCCACTGCTTGAACAGACGCTTGACCCGCAGGGCGAGCGGGTAGAGGTTCGTGGTCTCCGCGCGCACCGCCGCGGACTTGGCGGCATCGAGGTAGATCCCGTTGTAGATCTGCGGCGTGGCCGTCGTCCAGGCCAGCAGCGTGTCCCAGATGAACGAGACCGTCATGATCAGCGGCTCGCCGAAGTACGAGTAGGAGCTGTGGATGTTGTACTCGACCCAGTCGTTCTGGGCGAGGACGAACGAGTTCAGTTCGGCGGCCCGCGTCTCGTCGAACGCGCCGGCTGCGTCCTCCCCGAGCAGCGTGACCACCGCCGTGTTCTCGAAGGCGATCATGTTGGAGCCCGGCGAGTAGAAGGGATCGGCGAACGCGGCGGCTTCGCCGACGCACGCCCACCGGTCGGCGGAGATCGCCAGGCTCGACGTGTAGCTGAAGTCACGCGCGACGACGAAGTCCATGATCTCGTGGCGCGCCACTCCCGCGGCCACGGCGGGCTCGTGGCGCGCCAGCCAGTCGATCGCCCGCTCGAGGGTGTCCATCTCCTCGATAGCCTGCAGGGCACCCGAGGACACGATGCCGACGCTCGTGTTGCCGGACCCGAGCGGGATCAGCCATACCCAGTAGCCCGGCCCCATCAGGTGGTTCGTCGAGAAGTAGCGGACCCGACCCGGGACGCGGGCGTGCCACTCCACCTGGGTGTCGGGGACGAAGTCCTCGATGTCGAGCCGGCCCCGGACCCGGAACCATGCTGCGTTGAACATGCCGTCGGTCTCCCGCTGGAGTCCGAGTTTGCGTTGCAGGAACCGCAACCGGCCCATCGCGTCGACGACCCATCGACACCGAACGGTACGCTCGTTACCGTCGCGGTCACGGAACGCAACTCGGTGCGGTTCCGCCCCGGGGGCGAGCTCGATGTCGAGGACTCTGGCGCCGGTCGCGATCTCGACCCCGGCGGCGACGTTCATCTCGTAGAGATCGTTCTCCAGCACCCCGCGGTCGATCTGGTAGGTGGGGCACCGGCTGAACCTGCTGAGCCCGACCTCGGGCGCCTCCCACAGCGCCCGGTCGGGCGCACCGAAGAAGTAGCGCAGGCCGAGCTTGGGCAGGTGGCGCTGCGCCATGTAGTCGCGCAGCCCGAGCAGCTCGGCGAAGTAGAAGCCGGCGATGTCGACCGTGGACTCACCGACCTTGAACGCCGCCACCGGCACGGGGTACGCCTGGCTGTCGACGACGAGGACAGTGGCGCCCGGGTGGCGCAGCTTGACCTGGCGGGCGAGCGTGGCGCCCGCAAGCCCGCCGCCGCACACGGCGATGTCGTACGTGTCGTACATGTCGACCGCGTCGGCGGGATCGGCGGGATCGCCGGTCGGCCGCGGGAACAATGCCAAGGCTGGGCTCCAAATCGTCAGCGGCTGGGCGGCGACTCACCGGCGTCTCCGACGAGAGCGCGCGCGGCGAGGTCGAGCTCGAACGCGACGAGCAGGTTGCCCAGGAGGACATCGCCGCCGTCCCCCAGGCGGTGATCGACGCGCACCGCGAGGACGAGGTCGTGCGGGCGCGTCGGCTCCACCGGTTCCATCGACACGGTGAGGCAGATCGGGAAGTGCAGTCGATCGTGCACGATCCGCTCGCCACGGAACCGGAGGCGGCCGCCTCCCGCGCGGGCGTGGTGAAAGTGCACGAAGTTGAAGCACGCCGCGACGGCTTCGTCGGGGAGACGATCGGCGATCGGATAGCCGGCGCGAGCGTCGTAACGATCGAGCACGGCTTGGACGTCGCGCGCCTCGGGCAACCCGCGGTCGCGGGCCGCGCACCGCACGGGCAGGACGTTCCAGAAAAGGCCGGTGGCACTGAGCGGGTCGGCCAGGCGCTCCGAGCGGCCGTTGCTGATCACACCGACCGCGAACGTGTCGAGGTGGGCGCTGCGGTGCAGCGCCGCCACGAACGCGCTCAGGCACAGTGCCTTGGGGGACACGGCGAGGGAACGGCTAGCACTGCGAACCCGGGCGGTGAGATCGACGTCGATGATGCGCTCGGCCGGTGCGCCGCGTTGCATCGGCCCCGGCCACGGGCGCGGCAGGGCCGCGAGTGCGTCCAGCTCGGAGGTCCAGAAGCCACCCGCGTCGGGATCTTCGGCGAGCTCGCGCTCGAGTGCGACGAACTGCCGGCGGGAGTCGATCGCGGGGGGCCTGTCGTCGACCGGGAGCCCGGCGACCCGTCGCTCGTAGGCATCGAAGAGCTCGTTCTGGAGCACGATCTGGCTCCAGCCGTCGAGGACAGCGTGGTGGGCGGACAGGTAGATGTCGGCACGGGCGTCCGTGCGCCGGACGACCAGGAATCGGGCGAACGGCGTGTCGGCTCCGATCTCGAAGCCGTTCAGCACGTCGGCCGCCAGGAGCTCGTCGCTCTCGGGGTGGCCCCGCAGGTCGAGGTACCGGGGCATCGCGCCGTCGGGTGCCCGCACGACCTGGGCCAGCCGCCCGGCGCCGGTTCGCCGGATCGTCGTTCGCAATGCCGGGTGACGGTGGACGAGTGTCTGCACGGCACGGCACAGGGTGTCGATGTCGAGGGCGTCGTCCTCGACGAGCCAGCGCGAAACGCAGTGGTACGCGCCTTCGTCGCGGAGCGACTCGTAGCGGTCGACCATCACCTGCTGCATCGCCGACAGCGGATAGGCGGACTCGGCGCCTGGTGGCAGCTCCGCCAGCTCCGAGGCGCTGAGAACAGCGAGCTCGGCATCGATCCCGTCCGGCGGGCGGTCGCCGCGCTCGGCGAGCGCGGCGGCGAGCGCACGGATGGTGCGGTGCTCGATGACGTCGTGCGTGGCCACGTCCAGTCCCGCCTGGCGCGCCTGGTGGACCGCACGGATCACGCGGATCGAGTCGCCCCCGAGGAGGAAGAAGTCGTCCTCGACGCCGACCTGCTCGACCTCTAGGGCGTCGGCCCAGAACGCCGCGAGCTGCGCCTCGAGCTCGTTGGCCGGCGCGGTTGTGGCCCGCTGGCGGTTACGGGCGGCGTGGTGGAACTCGACGAGCCCGGGACGGTCGACCTTGCCGTGTTCGTTGCGGGGCAGCGTCGCCATGACGTGGATCGCTGCCGGCATCATGTAGGGAGGCAGCCGGTGGGCGAGCTCGCCGCGCAGCCGTGCCGCGAGCGCGCCGGACGCATCCTCCGTCGCGGCCTCCGGCGCGGCGACGCAGGCGACGAGCTGCGCAGCCGCCGGGTCGAACACTGCCACGGCGTCGGTCACCTCGCTGTCATCCAGCAGGACGTGCTCGATCTCGCCGGGCTCCACGCGGTAGCCACGGATCTTCACCTGGTGGTCGCGCCGCCCGACGAGGACGAGCTCACCGCGATCGTTCCACGCGCCGAGATCTCCGCTGCGATACAGCACCGGATGCGGGGAGAACGGGTTGGCGACGAACGGGTCCGCAACGGGCGCGGTGCCGCGGTAGCCGCGCGCCACCCCGCAGCCGGCGATGGCGATCTCGCCGATCGCGTTGCGGGGAAGGAGACGGAGGTCGGCGTCGACGACGTAGACCTCTTTGTTGGCGCGCGGCAGCCCGATCGGCACGGTCGCCGACGGGCTGTCGGGATCGAAGCGATGGAGGGTCGTGTTGACGCACGCCTCGGTGGGGCCGTAGCCGTTGAAGACCGTCGCTGACCGAGCGAAGCGGGTCGCATCGCGGCGTCGGGCGGTCTCGGCCGCGGACACGACCACCCGCAACGTCGTCAGGCGGCCGGCGTCGAGCAGCGCCAGGTACGACGGTGTCATGGTCGTGACGGTGACACCCTCGGCCACCATCATGTCCTCGAGTCGTCGCGGGTCGAGCAGCGTTGCGGCGTCTGGCAGCACGAGCGCGGCGCCGGCCAGCAGGGTCATACCGATGTCGAGCAGCGATCCGTCGAACGACAGCGACATGAACTGGAGATAGCGGTCGCCCGCCGCCAGGCCCAGCTCACGGACGTGGTCGAGACAGACGTTGACGAGCCCTTCGTGGTCCAGCTCGACGGGCTTCGGCCGTCCTGCCGATCCCGACGTCGAGATGATGGCGGCGACGTCGGTGCCGCCGCGGTCGTCCAGGCCCGACGACGACGGTGCCGGCGGCAGGGTCGGGACCTGCAGGTCGACGCAGCACGCGGGCAGTTCGGGGACTTCGAGGGCGCGCCCGAGCTGGGCGGAGTGTACGAGCAGCGCGCGGGCGCCGGTGGCGTCGACGAGTGCTCGCAGCCGCGCCGTCGGCGTTGCCGGGTCGACCGGCAGGTAGACGCCACCGGCGAAGAGGGTCGCGATGAGCGCCACGACGGTGTCGGCGGTGCGCGTCACGACCGTCGCCACCGGCGTTCCGGGGAGGACCCCGAGCTCGGCTCGCAGGTGGTGGGCGAGCCGCTCGCCCCGATCGACGAGCTCGCCGTACGAGACCACCTGGCCGTCCGCCGCGACGACCGCGGGCGCGGTGGGCGTCGCCGCGCCCGCGGCGCGCAGCCGCGCGGTGAGCGAGCCACCGAGCAACGCCGGTTCGCGGGTGTCGGTGAAGGCGATGAGCTGCTCAAGCTCGTCGTCGGTGAGGACGGCGAGGTCGCCCAGGTCGCCGTTGGGCGCATCGAACTGGTGCAGGATCCCGTTGATGTGCCCGCCGGTGCGGTCGAGGAACTCGGCGGGGAACATGCCCCTGAGGTCCTCGATGTCGAGGCTGCCCGCCGCCGGGTCGATGCGGATCACGACCTCGGTGTCGGCGGTCGGTGCCGGCTCGGCGTGCAACCCGGCGGTGGTGACCAGGATCGTGGCCGTGGCCTCGACGGCGCCCTGCGCCCACAGCTGGCCAACCGGATAGCCCTGCGCGGCGTAACTGCGAGCGACCGTGTCCCGGACGTGCTCGAGCAGGTTCCGCAGGGTGCCCGGCCGCGGCACCCTGAAGACGAGCGGCACGGTGGCCGCCGACCGGTACCGGCTCGGCGCGTGCCGCAGGAGCGGCGACTCGATCCAGATCACGTCGCGGCCGGTCGTCCGGTGGAGCAGGGCGACCACCGCGGCGAGCACGACGACGAACTCGCCGAGCGGTTGGTTTCGCCCGATGCGCCCGACGATGCGACGCGAGTCGGCGTCGAGACCGAGCCGGTGACGCGAGCCGGGCACCCCGGCCGCGTCGAACACGAAGTGCTCGGACCACCGCAGCAGATCGCTCGGCGCGACCATCGCGCCGAGCCAGAATGACCGGTCGGCGTCGGCGCCCGGCGCGTGCAACGCCTCCAGGCGCGTGGGAGGGCCGCCGCCGATGCCCGCCGGCGGGTCGTCGGGCGACGGGACGCGGGGTGTGGTCACGGCCAGCGCAGCTCCTTGTGCCCGTACAGCCGCTCGGCGACGAGACCCCGGCGCCGGCACTCGGCCACGAAATGATCGGACTCCGCCGTCGCCGGCGAGGCACCGCCCCCGTCGAGACCGAGCAGATGTGCGAGCCACGGCTCGGCGCCCATCGCATAGACGTAGACCTCGTCGGCGTTGAACCGTTCGATGAGGTCGATGGCCTCGACGCTGTTCGACGCCCGGCCGCGCCGGGTCGCGTCGTGGTCGCGGTCGAGGGGGCGCGAGAAGTAGGGCCCGTACACCCAGCTCGCCGGTGCTCCGACGCACTCCATGCCCTGGAGCACGACGTCGGCGTCGCCGACGAGCGCGTGGGCGCGCGCGTACACGGGAGGGTCGACGTTCGCGGAGTCAGCGGCGACCAGGAACGACCGGCCCGCCATGCGGATGTGGTACCCCGCCCTCGTCGCGATGTCGAGGTCGTGGTGCTCCCCGACGAACGGGACGGCCGTCACCACTCCGCTGTTCAGCGGGATCTGCTCGAATGCCCGGACCTCGACCACCCGATCGAATCCGAGGTGCTCGATTGCCCGGCGCAGCGACGGGTCCACGAGATTGCCCGCGTCGTTGGCGGGTACGACGACGGTTCCCACGCGATGGCGGATCTGCAGCAGCGTCTCGGGCACCACGTGGTCGTGGTGGGCGTGGGTGATGAGCACGTAGTCGATGTGCGGGGGCAGGTCGACGTAGCCCGCGTGGGGTGGGGCACCGGGTTCGTCGTAGGCGATCACGGGGTCGACGAGGACGCTTGAGTCGCCGTCCTCGAACAGCAGGCAGGCATGGCCGAAGTAGGTGACGCGTCCGCCGCCGCGTGGGGGCGGACCGGCGGCCCGGGCGGGCGGTCCGAGCGGCGTTGGTGGGGTGTCGGTGAACAGCGCGGCGAACTGGTCGGCCGCGGGCGAGCTCGGCGCGAGACCGAGGCGGGCGGACAGCGCGGCCACATCGGTGGGCTCGGTGCGGGCTCGGAACAGCGCGTCGAGCGCGGGCGCGTGGAACGGCACGGCGACGTCGACCGCCGTGTCGTCGTCATCATCGACGACGGCGAGGCGCGGCGTGGACATGACGAACGGCCGAGTACGGCCCCGGTCCAGCCGGACGCACTGCCGTGACGTGTCCCACAGCGGACTGGCGTACATCAACTCCTCGCGGACGCGGACGTCCGGTCGGTGATGGCGGTCGTACGTCAGCTCGACCAGCCCTCGCAACGCCTCGGGGACGCACTGATACCAGGGGTCGAGGGGCTCGCCGGTGGCGCGCTCGCCGAGCATCCGGTCGAGCGCGCGCAACGTGTCGACAAGTTCGATCTGCCCGGCGGCCCGAGCCTGGGTCGCGTCGAGCAGGTCGGCGACCTCCCGCACATGGCCGCCACCGAGGTCGAGGAACGGTCCGCTCCGCGTCGCCGAGTCGGCGGCGGCCGCGGCGTGGAGTGCCGGCGACCGAACGTAGGAGGCCATCATCCGCAGGTGCCGATCGACGACGTGGAAGGCCGCGGTCGCTGGCGTCAGCAGTTGGATCCACGCGTACCAGCGATCGACTAGCGGCTCGACGACGACGTCGCCGGCGAGGTACCGCGGGTCCGGGTCGATCACCGGACCCCTCAGCCGGCCATCTCGAGGGCATCCAACGCCGTCGTGATCTCGTCGGTGCCGCCGAGCACGAAGTAGTGCTGCTGGAGCCGGAAGCTGTCGACGGGGCCGGCCAGCACGGTGTCCAGGTCGAAGCGGGGTGCCGGTGCACTGGGCGCGAGGGCTCGCGCGAGCTCGCTCGCCGACGACAGGATCGCGCCACCGATCGCCTTGCGTTGCTCGCCGTGCTGGACGAGCCCGACCTCCAGCGTCGCCCACAGCAAGCGCTGGAGTTGTTCGACGAATACCGGATCGTCGGCGCGCCGGGAACCCAGACGGCCGAACCGGTGGTACAGGTCGGCCGTCCGCGGGTTGGCGAGGTAAGGCCCGTGGCCGAACAGGTCGTGGAACAGGTCGGGCAACTCGGCGAACGCGAGTTCGTCCCGCCGCCGCATCGCGACCGTCACGGGAAAGCGCCGATCGGCGAGTAAGCCGAAGAACGTCGCACCGTCGACCATCCCGCCGGCTCCGACGAATCGCCAGTCACCGTGGACGGCCATCCCGTCGTTCACCGCGTCGAGGTCGGGCACGTGGTCGGCGGGCAGGCCCAGACGGTCGAGGCCGTCGAGGTAGTCGTCCACCGCGCTCGCCGCGACGAGCGGCGCTTGCTGGCGATGCAACAGCGACCACACGAGGTGATCGTCCGGACGGTATCGCTCGGCGGTTCGCGTCACTAGCTGTGCTGCCATCGACACTCCCTCGGCGACCGGCGGACCGACGGTCAAGTTAGGTCATGGTACGACTACGCTCGGGCTCGCCGTGGCGGTTCGTCAGAGGTCGAGGTCGATCGGCAGGTGCCGAGCGCCCGACCAGCGCTCGGCGGCGATCTCGGAGATCGGGGCGGCCGGTCGTTCGACGAACCGGCGGAGCAGCGCCACGAAGAGCTCGGCGAGGTCGCGCACCTCTTGCTCGTCGCAGGTCGACCGCTGGGCGGTCAGCTCGACGGACAGTCCCGCGGAGTCCTCCCGGACGTCGAACCACAGCGGCGTGTGGGCGTCGTCGACCGCCGTCGCCGGCCGGGTCAGCCCGGCGAGCCATGCCGCGCGCTCCTGCGACTGCAACGTGAGGCCGACCTGTGCAAGCGGTCGATCGGCCGGCCGACCGAGACGGCGGGCGATGTCACCCGGTGGTGTCAGCCGCCGGTCGAAGGCATCGATCGCGCGACCTCGCACAGAGCCGATCAGCTCGGCGAAGGAGCCTGACGGGTCGATCCGGTCGCGCACCGTAACCATGTTGAGGTGAGGGCCGAGTTGGCCGTCGAGTGTCGCCAGCCCGCGTAGCGACACCGGCGAGGAGACGGCGACGTCGGGCTCGCCGGTGGTGACGAAGTGGAACACCGCGACGGCTGCGTGCAGCCCCATGAAGAGCGTGGCCGACGCGTCGCTGCACACTCCTCGCAGGCCGGCCGCCAGCGCCGCATCGACACGGGCGCCGGTGCGCCAACCGGCGAACGAGTGCGGACCGGCCGCGTCACCCGGGGGCAGACCGCGCAGCGTGCCCGCCCACCACTCGACGTCGCTCGCCCCGCGCTCGGTCCCCGACCAGGCGGCGTGCCAGGCGGCGAAGTCGCGAAACTGCTGCCGGGGAGGAGCCAGCGGGCCCGCGCCCTCGCGACGGGCGGCGAACCGTCGGCGCCACGCGCTCGCGAAGACGTCGAACGACTCCCCGTCCCACACGATGTGGTGCGCGACGAGGAGGCCGACCGTGCGGTCCGGCGGCATCCGCACGACGTGCAGGCGCAGGAGCGGCCCACTCGTCACCGACAGAGGCTGGTGCTCGTCGTGTTCCTGGAGAGCCTGCAGTTCGGCTCCCGCGTCGGCATGGTCGCTGAGGTCACTGAACGCGAGCACGCTGATGCCCGTCCCGTCGGAGTGCACCCGTTGCCGTGGCTGGCCGTCGACCAGCGGGAACGTGGTGCGCAGGACCTCGAAGCCGGCGACGAGGTCGGCGAACGTCGCCTCGGCGATCGCCGGATCCCACGGTGTGCCCAGGTCGATCACCTCGGCGGTCCGTGGGCTCGCCGGGTCGCGGTACTGCTCGAGCAGCCAGATCTCGTGCTGCAACGGTGAGACGGGATGATGGCGCGCCGGGAGCGTCATCGCGACGAGATCGTGCCCGGCTGCCGCAGCCGGTGCCGCCTCTCGGCCCGAGCGGACTCTGACGGCGTGGGCGAGGTCGCCGAGGCGCGGGTGCGTGAACACGTCCTCGACTGTCATCGTCACGCCGAGTGCCTCGTCGATCCGGGCGACCAGCACGACGGCGAGCAGCGAGTGGCCGCCGGCCGCGAAGAAGTCGTTGTCGGCTCCGAGGTCCTGGCGTCCCAGCAGCGACCGGCAGACCTCCTGGACCACGCCCGCCACGTCGTCGTCGCCCGTGGGAGCGCTGGCGGGTGCACTCGGCTCGGCATCGAGCGCGGCGAGCGCGCGCACGTCGACCTTGCCACTCGGCGCGAGCGGCCAGTCGGGCGCCACCACAAACCGTCCGGGAACCATGTAGTCCGGCAGGAGCTCGTGGAGGCGTCGTCGCAGCTCGTCCACACAGCCGGCGTCGTCGGGGCGCAGGAACGCGACGATCGTCGGGCCGGAGCCGTCGGTGACCGTCACGGCGACGTCCCGCGTGAGCAGACCCGTCGAGAGCATCACCTCGCGGATCCCGTCGAGCTCGACCCGGAAGCCGCGGACCTTCACCTGGCGGTCGGCCCGGCCGGCATGCACGAGCTCGCCGAGCGGCGTGCGCCAGGCCAGGTCGCCGGTTCGGTAGCTGCGCACCTCGCGGTCGGGTCCGGCGGCGGTGCCGAACGCGGAAGCCGTCGCCTCGGGACGGCCCAGGTAGCCGCGGGCGACGGACGCACCGCACACGACGATCTCGCCGATCACGCCGGGCCCGACCGGCGCGCCGAGCTCGTCGACGACATCGAGCCGCTGGTTTCCGAGCGGTCGTCCGACGTTGCCGGCCTCGTCGTCGGGACCCGGGAGCCCGCTTGTCACGTGAAACGACGAGAAGATCGTCGCCTCGGTGACGCCGTAGCCGTTGACCACGTGGCAGTCAGGATGGCGGGCCAGGAACTCGCGGATGCGGAGCGGGTTGACCTGCTCGCCGCCGAAGATCAGGTACCGCAGGGACTCCCCGGCAGCCGGCCGGCGGATCAGCTCGGGCGCCACTCCCTCGAACACGGTCGGCACTTGGCAGAGCACGCTGACGCGGTGCTGCTCGAGGAGCGTCACGAGCAGCCGTGGGTCCCTCGTCGCATCGGTCGGCACGACGACGAGGTGGGCGCCCCGTGACAGCGGGACGTACGTCTCCCAGACGGAGAAGTCGAAGCCGATCGAATGGAACAGCGTCCACACGTCGTCCTCGCCGAGCGTCAACCGCTCGCCGGCCACCCGCAGCAGCGAGACGATGTTGCCGTGCTCGACGAGGACGGCCTTCGGCCGACCCGTCGTGCCGGAGGTGTAGATGACGTATGCGAGGTCGCTGGGCCGGTTGATCCGGGGCATGGGTCCGGGTCTGTCGCCGTCGTCGGCGAGCACGATGTCGACCACGTCGTCGAGGACGAGGACGGCGCGAGCCCCGGCGCCCGCCGCGGCCGCGTCGTGACGGCGCTCGACCACGACGACGGAGGGGCGGCTGTCGTCGAGGATGAAGCGACGGCGCTCGGGCGGGTCGTTCGGATCGATCCCGAGAAAGGCGCTGCCCGCCTTGAGGATGGCGAGCTGGACGATGACCATCCACTCGGAGCGGTGCAGGGCCGTGGCCACGATGTGCTCGGGGCCGACGCCGTACCGGTGGCGCAGGTGGCGGGCGAGGCGCGTTGCCCGGGCGTCGAGCTCGCGGTAGGTCGCCGTGCGCCCGGCACAGGTGAGGGCGGGACGGTCGGGAGAGCGCCGTGCCGCGGCCTCGACGTGCTCGTGCAGCAGCCCTGGCGACTGCGGCGCCGCGGTGGCGACGACTTCGGTAACCGTGGGGTCGAGCGCGTCGAGCGCGTCGAGCGCGCCGACCGAGACGTCCGCGTTCCGGCTGAGGCGCTCGAGCGTCGCCTGGAGTAATTCGCACTTCAGCGCGACGCGCGCGGGCGTGAACAGATCACGGTCGTGCTCGATCTCACCGCGCAGACCGCCGTCGTGCTCGGTGAACGTGACGATCATGTCGAGCTTCCCCATGCGCGCGTCGACGTCGAGGACACGGGCACCGGTGACCTCAACGGCCGGCTCCACCGCCATGCCCGGCACGTTCTGGAGCACGAGCATCACGTCGAACAGCGGCGAGCGAGCGGGCGCGCGCTCGGGCGCCAGCTCGCTGACGAGCAGGTCCAGCGGATACGCGTCGTGGTCGAGCGCGCGGCCGACGACGTCGCGGACTGTCCGCAGGAGCTGCCGACCGGTCTCGGAGGGATCGAGCCGGGCGCGTAGCGGCAGGCTGTTGACCAAGGAGCCGAGCAGATCCTCGAGCTCCACCCGCCCACGGCCGGCCACCGGCGTGCCGACGACGATGTCGCGTTGCCTGGTGAGAGCGTGCAGCCAGCTGTACACCGCCGTCAGCAGCACCCCGAACAGCGTCGCCTGCTCGGCGCGTGCGAGCTCACGCAGGCGGCGTGTCGCGGCGGCGCTCACCTCGAAGCGAACCGTGCCGACGCGATGCGACCGGTCGGGACGGCGCGGGGCGTCGAGAGGCAGGCTGAGCGGTGCGAGCGTAGGTGCCAGCTCGCGCCGCCAGAAGCGTCGCGAGCGCTCGCCGGCCGCGCTGGCCAGCATGTGCTGTTCCCACACCGCGAAGTCGCGGTACTGGAGCGGGGGCGGCGGGAGCGGGCCGGCGTCGCCGCGCGCATGCGCCCGGGCGCGCTCGAAGAGCTCGCCGAAGAAGATCGACAAGGACCACCCGTCCATCACGATGTGGTGGGCGGCCAGGTAGACGATCGACTCGTCCGCGCCACCGCGGGATCGGCGGTCGGGCCGGATGAGGCCGACCCGCAGCAGCGGTCCCCTGGCGAGGTCGAACGGTGCCCGCCCGGCCTGCTCGAGCACGTCGCGGGTCGCGCCGTCGGGGTGGACGGTGAGCGTGACGGCGCCGGTCGCGGCGACGCGCTGCCGCAGTTCGCCGTCCTCCAAGTGGAACGTCGTGCGCAGGATCTCGTGCCGCCCGACCAGGTCGGCGACCGCCGCGCTCAGCCCCGCCGTGTCGACCGAGCCCGGGACGGCCAGCGCGGCCACGACGTGATACGCCTCGGACGCCCCGTCGAACTGGCTGACGATCCAGTGCCGCCGCTGGCTGTGTGACGCCGGGTAGGAGGCGGCATCGGCGACGGGCACGATCTGCGGCCCCGCATCCGGTTGGTCGCCGCGCTGGTGGCTCTCGATCAGCGCGGCCAGACCCCGCACTGTCGGGTTGTCCAGCACCGCCGATACGCGCAGATCGACGCCGTGCCGGCCGAGCAGGCGGGCCGCGAAGCGGGCGGCAGACAACGAGTCCGCGCCGCGGTCGAACACGTCGGCGTCGGGCGGGAGGTCGATGGGGCCGAGTAGCTCCTGCCAGATCTCGGTGACCGTTCGCTCGGTCGGCGACGCGTCCACGTCCGTCCGAGCGTGGACGCGCGTTCGCCTGCTGGCAGCGATCACGGCGAGCGCGTCGACGTCGAGCTTGTCGTGGGCGGTGACCGGGAGCTCGGCGACGACGTGGATCTCGTCGGGGACGAGCGAGGCACCGACAGCTGCTCGCACCGTAGCTCGCAGCGCCGTCACATCGGGCGCGTCGGCGCCCACCGCGACGGTGACGAACGCGGCGACGCGCGTTCGTCCGTCGTGTTCGTAGTCGTCGGCGTCGGCGTCGGCGTCGGGGCGTGCGGGGATGGCCCGCACGACGGCGCCGCGGACGGCGGGATGAGCGCGCAGCGCCGCCTCGATCTCCCCCGGCTCGAACCGCGTGCCGCGGATCTTCAACCGGTCGTCGAACCGACCGAGGAACTCGAGCTGGCCGTCCGGACGCCACCGGGCCCGATCGCCGCTGCGATACAGGCGACGCGTGCCGCCGGCGGGGCGCGTGACGAAGCGCCGGGCGGTGAGCTCGGGGTCGAGGTACCGGGCCGCGAGACACCGGCCGCCGGCGTGCAGCTCGCCCGCCGCGCCGATCGGCATGAACCGGCCACGCCGATCGAGGACCGCCACCCCGACGTTGTCGATCGGGCGGCCCACGGGCACCCGCCTGCCGGACGGTGTGCCGGTGCACACGAACGCGGTCACGTCCACCGTGACCTCGGTGGCGCCCCAGCCGTTGACGAGCCGGGTGCCGCTGCGGCGTCCGAGCAGCTCGTCGAAGCGTTCGGCAACCCACGGGTCGAGCGTCTCGGCGCCGGCCAGCACCCACCGCAGCGAGCTGACCGCCCCAGCCCGCCCGGCGGCCTCGGCGTACTCGAGCAATGCGATCAAGGGCGAAGGGACCAGGTCGACGATCGTGACACCGTGGCGCTCGATGGCATCGGTGACGAGTGCCGGATCGCGCTCCGCGCCGGCAGGAAGGAAGCACACGCGGCCGCCGACCGGCAACAACCGGAACATCTCGCAGATCGCCGGGTCGAACGAAACGGCGGTGCGCTGGAGGGACACGTCGGCGCTCCCGAGCTGGCGATTCTCAATCAGCCACAGCTGACGGTTCACGAACGACTCATGCCGGATCAGTACGCCCTTGGGCTCTCCGCTCGATCCTGACGTGAACGTGAGATAGGCCGGATCGGTGCCCGTGATGTCGAGCGGCGGCATGTCCTCGTGACCGTTGCTCGACGAGGCCACGGTCACGATCGTGCGGTGCGCGCCGGGCGCGATCGCCCCGGCGGTTTCCGGCGCCGTCACGATCGCCCGCGCTCCGGACAGGTCGAGCAGGCGTTCGCGCCGGGCCGCCGCCTGTGTGACGTCGACGAGCATGAACACGCCGCCGGCCTTGAGGACGCCGAGCGTGGCGACGAGCAGCGCGCAGGAGCGCTCGACCGCGACCGCGACCACGTCGCCGCGCTGCACGCCGGCGGCGCGCAGGGCGGCGGCCGTGCGGTCGGCACGCCGACCGAGCTCGCCGTACGTCACGCGCTCCGCCGGGCACACGGCGGCGAGGCGGTCCGGCGAGCGGCGCGCTTGGCGCTCGAACAGGCCGTGCATCGTGGCATCGGCGGGCAGGTCGACGGCCGTGCCTTCGAGCCACGCCTCCTGGATGTGCACCTCGGCGGGCGACAGCAGGGCGGCGTCGGCGACAGCGCTCGCCGGAGCCGACAGCGCCACGGCCAGCAGGCGTTCGTAGTGGCCGATCAGCGCGGTTGCCTCGCTCGGAGCGACATGCGCCCGGCGGTGAGCGACGGTCAGCTCGACGGTGCTGTCGCCGGGCACGAGCAGCAGATGGACGTCGCCGCGCCAGCCGGGGGGTGGGCCGAGGTCGGTCCGGTCGGCGAGCGTGCACGCGAGGTCGAGGTCGAGGTCGCCGCTGCCGAGCGGCCGGCCGGCCGGCGGCGTGGGCTGCGGCCGCGCGACCCGCTCGACGAGCGCGACCTGCCCGACGAGTTCGGCGAAGGTGGTCGCCGCGTCGATGGCCGTGGACACCGAGCAGTCGTCGCATCGGGCGCCGACGCGCACGCTCAGGGGGACCGTGACGTCGTCGCGGTCGTGGTAACGATGCACGAGTGCCGCCACGGCTGCCACCGCCACGGTGCCGAGATCGAACGCGGCCATCGGGCCGGATTGGCGCGCCGGGATCTGCGCGACGACACGTTCCCATTCCGGGGTCGCGGCTGGCACGGTCATCAGCTGGTCGCCTTTGCTTGGTCCGGCAGCCGGGGCGTCCGTAGTGCGTATGCTAGGTTATCGTGTGTCGAGAGCGCTCGTGCGAGTTCGCCGGTTGCGGGCGGGTCGGTCTCGCAGGCAGCACGTATCCGCGATGACCGCGGCACCGGTGGGCCTGCGCGCCGATGTGCGCGTCGAGCCACTCGTCGGTGGCTGGTACGCGTGGTCCCACCTCGTCGCACCGGCGACGGCGAGTCGCCACCTCACTCATCGGCACCAGTCGATCATCGACTCCTACGTCGCCGCGCCGAGCGTGCACCAGCAGGCCGCCCGATCGCCAGCGCTGGCGGGTGGCCCGTTCGTCGACGTCGCCGGTGACCGCTCGGCCGACGTCGCCGCGCTCGGCGAACGACGTCGCCGTGAGCGCGCAGACCTGGTCGCGCTGAGCGCGGCGCTCGACGAACTAGCCGACATCGTCGCCGCGCCGGCCGGCGTCCCGTTGGGCCCGCTGTACGCGTCGCTCCCGCCCGCTCTGCGTGGATGCGTCGAGTTGACGTACGACCTCGACGACCACTGCTCGTTCCGCTTGCTCGAACCCTTGCTCTACGAGCGCTACTACGCCGGCGGCCGCGACCAGGCGCTGGCGTTGAGCCTCGCCGGCTCGGACGATCGGCCGTTCGCGCTGAGCACCCCGCGCCTCGACGCTCCCGACGTGCTGCTGGCCGGCGTGCCCTTCCACCGCCCCGGCGTCGACGCCCTGTTCGCCAGCGTTCGCGCTCCGATGCCGTTCGACGACCTCGCGAGCTGCCTCGAGCTCGATGCCGACGGTGCCGCCAAGCTCCGCCGGTTGGTCACTGCGACTCCGCCCGTCGCTGGCGACAGCGCTCCGCGGACCGCGCTCCGCGTGCGCTACATCGGGCATGCGTGCGTGCTCGTCGAGGTGGCCGGGACAAGCTTCCTCGTGGACCCCCTGCTCCCCGATGCCTTCGAAGGTGCCGGGCCGCGCGTCAGCGCGGCCGACCTCCCGGAACGCATCGACTTCGCCCTCGTGACGCATGCGCATCACGACCACCTGGTGCTCGAGACGTTGCTGCGGCTGCGTCACCGCCTGGGCACCGTCGTCGTGCCGCGCGGCGGGACCGGGGCGCTGCAGGACCCCTCACCGCGCCTGGCGCTCGAGCACGCCGGGTTTCACGACGTCGTCGAGTTGGGCGACCTCGACGAGCTCGTCGTCGCCGACGGGCGCGGCCGCATCGTCGCCGTGCCGTTCCTCGGCGAGCACGGCGACCTTGCGATCGCGGCCAAGGCCGGCTGGCTGATCGAGGCCGAGGGGACACGGTTGCTCTTCGCCGCCGACTCGGCGGTCCTCGACGCGTCGCTGTACGACGTGCTGCGCGAGGTAGTCGGACGCGTCGACGTCGTGTTCCTCGGCATGGAGTGCGAAGGCGCCCCGCTGACGTGGCTGTACGGGCCGCTGTTCCGCCGTGAACCGTCGCGCGAGCGGGCCGCCGCCCGGCGCCTCGCCGGCTCCGACGACGTGCAGGCACTGGCGTTACTCGGTGCGCTCGGGTGCCAGCGCGCGTTCGTCTACGCGATGGGCCACGAGCCGTGGGTGCACTTCCTCACCGCGACGGGGTTCCGCCCCGATGCGCGGCCTGTTCTGGCGGCCGATCGGCTCGTCGCCGAGGCCCGGCGGCGTGGGATGTCGGTCGACCGCCTGCACGGCGGCTGCGACATCGTGCTCCCATGAGCCTCCACCGCACCTTCGCGAGCGTCCTGACGCTGGGCGCGCCGGGCACCGAGCGGGACGACCTCGTCGGCGCCAAGGCGGCGGCGTTGGCGCGGCTCGTCGCGGCCGCGCCGGTTCCGCCCGGGTTCTGCGTCACGGCCCTCGACCCCCGCCGCGTGCCGGACCCGACGGTCGAGCGCGACATCCGGCGCGCCTACGAGTCGCTGGCCGGAGAGCGCACCCTCGCCGTGGCCGTGCGCTCGTCGGCGCTCGACGAGGACGGCGCGGCGGCCTCGTTCGCCGGCATTCACGACACCTTCCTCAACGTCGTCGGGGCGGACGACGTCGTCGCTGCCGTGTGGGAGTGCGCGCGCTCGGCGGTCGCCGACGTGGCGCTCGCGTACCGCGCCCGCCTCGGCGTGCCGGGCGAGGTGCGCATCGCCGTCCTGGTGCAGGTGATGGTGCCGGCGGACGTCTCGTTCGTGGCGTTCAGCAGCAACCCGCTGCCGAAGCAGGACGGCGTTGAGCTCGTCGTGAGCGCGGCGCGGGGACTCGGCGCGGTGATCGCCGACGGGACGGCGCGGCCTGACACGTACCTCCTGCTGCGCGACACGGGGGAGACGATCGAGCACCGTCGTGGCGATCAGTCCGTTCGCCTGGTCGCGTCGGCAGGTGGCGGCGTCGCGACCGAGCCGCTCCCGGCGCGCGAGCGCGCCGAACCCCCGCTCGACTCCGGCGCCCTGCGCGAGGTCACCGACCTGGTGCTCCGCATCGAGCGTCTCGTCGGCCAGCCCGTCGACGTCGAGGGTGCCCGGGTCGGCGACTCGCTGTTCGTGTTGCAGGCCCGCCCCATCACCCGGACCACGCGCTTCCCGCTCGACGGCCTCGACGAGGAAGCCACCAGTTGGCTGCGTGAGGACATCCACTTCCCCGCCGTCGTGACGCCGATGGGGGGCGACTACGCCCGGCTCGGCATGTACGCGGGGCTGCGCCGCATGCAGGACGAGCTCGGCTGGACGAGCCGCGCCGATGCCGTGGTGTTCAACGGAAGGGTGTACGTGCGCTGGCACTACATGTCGCCCGTGGACGAGTTGGACGAGGCACGCCGGCGGCTGGAGGCGGAGAACCTAGAGCGAGCTCGCACGGTGGTCGCGCGTTGGCACCGGACCGTCGTGCCACGGCTCCGGGCGATCTACGCCGAGATCGAGTGCCTCGACGTCGACGGTCCGCCCGGCGGGCAACGGGTCGCCGCGTGGCACGCCGTCTGGAACGTCATCGAGGAGGCGTGGTACTGGCACTTCGTCGTGCTCTACCCGTGCTTCGCCGGGGTGCGCCACCTGGCGGCGACCTGCCGCGACCTGTTCGGCGAGGAGACCGCCGCCAACGCGTGGCGGTTGACCGCCGGGCGGGTCGAGACGATGCACCAGGTGGAGGTCGACCTGTGGACGCTCGCCGAGATCCAGCGCGCGGCGGCTGCGCCGGACGCCGGCGAGGATCTCGCCAGGGCGCTCGATCGCTGCCTCGCCGCCCATGGTCACCTCGGCGCGGAGAGCGACGACCTCGCCGCGACCACGTGGGCCGACGAGCCGTCGCGGGTGCTCGCCGAGGCCCGGCGGATGGGCGCCACCGACGTGCCGCCGGGCGATCGGCGGGCCGCGACGCTCGCCGCAGGCGACGCGTTCCTCGCCGAGCTGCGCGGGCGGGTCGCCGTCGAGGCGGACCGAACCCGCCTCGACGAGGCGGTCACGCTCGCCCGCGCCGTGTTCCCGCTCGTCGAGGACCACAACTACTGGCTCGACCGCATGCTCCACGCCACCACGCGGGCGGCGCTGTTGCGGGTGGGCGCGCGCTGCGTCGCCGACGAGGTGCTCGAGCGGGCCGACGATATCTGGTATCTCCACGTCGACGAGGTCGCCGACGTCATGGCCGGGCCGCAGGACCGCCGCGAGCTGGTTCGACGGCGTCGGGACGAGTGGCGCGGCTGGAGCCGCCTGATGCCGGCGGTCGGCCCGGTGGCAGCGGCCGCCGAAACGGAGGAGCGTGCCGGCGCAGTGCTGCCGGCCGTGTCGCCGCTCCGCGGGGTCGCCGCGTCGCCCGGCGTGGCGGTGGGTGTCGCCACGGTGGTGCGCACGAGCGCGGACGCGGCGCGCGCGCCGGCCGGCGGCGTGCTGGTGTGCCCGAACACGAACATGTCGTGGGTCGCGCTGATGGCGCGCGCGGGCGGCCTCGTGACGAGTGCCGGCGGGGAGCTCAGCCATGGGGCGATCGTCGCCCGCGAGTTGGGCATCCCAGCGGTGGTGGGGGTGCGCGGCGCGCTCGACGCGATCGCCGATGGGATGCTGGTCGAGGTCGACGGCGTGGCCGGCGTGGTGCGAATTGTCGCCGGCGGAGATCACCAGGGGTGACGGTCGCCGGGCGCCCCGGCGACTTGGACCATCCGCCTGGCGATGGCGAGCGTGCCGTTCACGACGGCGATCACGCTGAGCTGGTAGACGCCCTCGACGAGGTCGTCGGGGACGTCGACGGTGAGCGCCACGGTCGCCTCGCCGCCCGGGGCGAGGACGTCGCGTTGAGGCGGGCCGACGATGGCGTGGCCGCGCTTCCACATCTCGAGCACGGCGACGAGGTCGATGTGGCCGAACGCGTCGGCCGGGGCCCGCACGCGGCACGCCACCGGCAGTGCGCGGCCGGTGTGCGCTCCGACGGGTTGCCGTTCGAGCAGCACGCGATGCCTGCCGTCGTCGTCGATGCCGCCGCCACAGGTCGCGCAGAGCGCTTCGACGCGGCGCACCTGGCCGCCGGAGGTCTCGAACACCTGCCGGGTCAGCGTTCCTTCCCCGCACGGGCACGGGCCGGCCGGTTCGAGCGAGCGCACCAGGTGCAGATAGGGAGACGAGCCGTACGAGTGCAACCGGCCGACCTCCGCCACCATGTGGACGACGGCGTCGAGCAGCCGCCGCTGCCAGCCGTGCAACACCCGCCAGAGCGCCGCGCAGACCGCGTCGCCGACGGCCTCGTCGATCAGCACGCCGGCCGGGGCGCGCAGGGCGACATCGCCGCTGGCGAGCGTCCGGATCAGGCTCGGGGTGTCGGCCTGCAACCGCTCGATCGGTTCGGTCGAGCGGTCCGCGCCGGCCAGCGCCTGCCGGCAGTCCTCGAGGAAGAGCGTCCAGAACGGTCCGTTCGCGAGGTGCCCGGCAATGACACCGCGCACGGGCTGCCACGGCTCCTGGCCGAGCGCGTCGACCACCAGCTCCTGGGCGCCCGCCCCGGCGACCCATGCGTAGAGCGCGCCACCGCCGGCGCCCGCATGATGGACGCCGCGACACCAACCGTCCGGGGACCGTCTCTGCAGGAGGAGGAAGGGCGCCGACTCCTCAAGCGTCATCTCCGCCCGCACGAGGGCACTCTCGGCGGGCAACGGCCCGACGTCCGTCAGGTCGACGTGCCATCTGCGCCCGCCGTCGGCGAGGGGGACGGATCGGCAGGGCACCGGCACCGGCGGCGACCCCGTCAGAACCAGTTCGGGGTTGCCCAGCAACACGAACGGTCCGCTCGCGCCGGTTCCGGTTCCGGTTCCGGGCCCGGGCCCGCCGTGGCGACGGCGGCGGTCGTTGACGGCCCGGACGACCTCACCGAGCGGTCGTCCGTCGGCGATCAGGGCCATCGTGAGCAGGTCGAGCTCGAGGACGCCCTGGTTCACGTCGGACGAGACGATCGTGGCCAGGCTCCGGGAGGCAGCGGCCTGGTGCGCAAGGCTCGACTCGGCGCGGAACCAGCTCGGGCCGAGCGGCATCAGCTCGCAGCCCGACAGCACCAGGACGGTCGCATCGGTCTCCATGAGCGCGACCAGCCGTCGCCCGCCCAAGCTCGGTTGCCGGAAGCAGGTGCCGTCGTTGAAGCACGGCAGGACCGCCGGGCCGCGATCGTGGCTGCGTCCCGCCCGCGCGCACAGCACGGCGCCCGGGCCCAGCGAGGCGTCGAACGCGTTGGCGTGACCGTTCAGCAGGAGAACGTCGCACCGCGAGGTGAACAGCGCCCCGGGACGGTCTCGGCATGGCCGGATGCCGACGGCCCGGCGACATCGAACGGTGTGGCGTACGAGCCGGAGATGACCGCAGCCCGCCCGGTCGTCGGAGCGACCTGGACGAGCAGTGCCTTGAGGAGCGCGAAGCGAGCGAGTAACGGATCGGCGGCGACGACGAGGCCCCATTCGACGCCGGCGCGGTCCAGCATGTCAACGCCGCCGCGCAACTCCGTGCGCGGACCACACCGACTGGTCGGATGTCACCGCGGACGACGTCCGCGCGTGGCTCGTCTGCTGTCTTGATCAGTACTCGGACAGCTACGCCAACAACCAGTGTGGGGCGCTGCAGCAGTTCTTCAAGTAGTACGCCGAGGAGGAAGAGGTCGGGGCCCTGTTGCGTCCGGAGCAGGCGTTCGTCCTGGTGGTCGGGCATGATAGGTGATGAGTCGTACGGGGCGGCCGGGCGGCGCTCAACCGCTGAGGCAGACGGTCTTCACGTATTTGCGTAGCACCCAGCCGGTCAGGCTCTTGGCGGGGGCGGTCCCGTGCACCCAGCCGTTGCCTCCGGTCAGGCCATCGGAGTCAAACACATCTCCTCGGACCAGGGCCGGCCCGACGGGCTGTGACCCCGCCAGGTAGGAATCGCGCACGGTAGCCGTCTCGCTGCAGACGATGAGACGCGTGGTCGAGCCGCCAGACGTCGAGGTCGGCGTGGGGGCGGCACCCGTCGGCGGGTGGGACGGTGGCTCGGCGCTGGCCTCTGGAGCTGGCCGCAGAGCGGGACCGGGGGCCGGATCAGACGATTCGATGACCGGGCCTGCGGACGGCGCGGGTGACGATGCCAGGACGCGTCGCTCCTTGCGGGCCGGTGCGTCCAGCGGAGAGGCGCCGTCTGCGCCGATGGTGAGGCGGTTAGGCGAGGGCGTTACCGAGGCTCGGCCGGCGGGCAGTGAGCGAGCTGCCCGTCCTTCTGCCTGTGACGACGACCGGTACGGTGACCAGCTCGGTCTCGCCGCCAGCAGCCCGGCCAGCGCGAGCACCACGGCCGCCGCCACAGACGCTGCGAGGACGACGTGCCTCGCCCGTCGCCCAGAGGCCGGTGGTGGGGGCGGGTCGGCAGTGAACTGGCTCCGCGTGGTGGACCCGTCCGGGTCGTCGGCCCGCGGCAGGACGGTCGGCCCGCTCGGCCCGGGTCTCGTCGCGGGCTTGCGCGGCGCCGTCCCCGTCGGGTGCCCCCTCCCGCGCCATTGTCAGCGCGCCTTCGCCGCGGGCCGGGTGATGCGCGTGTGGCTCGGTCGAGGGTGTGGCCCGGCGGCACATCTGCGCGGCGAGGAAGCTCTGCTCTTCCGGCGGTCGAGCCATTACGGCCTTTCCCAGGGGGCATCGTCGCCCATCTTCCGGTAGTACCTGGCCAGGTGGTTCCTCACCCGGGTGATGTCGCCCGCTGGCAGGTCGACGCCGCCGCGAGAGCCCTGCATCACAGCCGCCGCGGCCATCACCCCGCGAGGGACGACCGTCAGCTCGCCGTCGATGACATCGGCGATGAGCAGTTTGTAGCCGGTGAAATCGTCCTTTTTCTCCTGGTCGTACCAGACGTGTGCCTCGCGGTACTTGCTGTTGGGGGTGTCCTGGGCGTGGGCCCAGCGCCGGATCCGCTTCTCGGCCGCCGCGCCGTTCCACGCGCGTTCGCGGTCGGCCAGGGGAAGATCCTTGAAGGGCGTGACGGACATACCAGCCTCCTCGCGGTCCGTTCCGCAACGTTTCGACCCGGGCTGTTCCCCCGCCTGCCCTGACAACACCTGCCCGCGGGCGGTGTCGGGAGCGTCCCGCCTCCTCCGATGCCGCGTGGACGATGCTCGGTACGCGGCATCTGGCGGTCGCCCGCGCGTTCACCGACGCCGGCGTGGACCGGTTGGTCCTGATGAACGCCGGCCCGGACCCGGACGGCCTCCTCGACGTCCGCCGCACGAGGTTGGCCTCGCCGCTGCGGAGCGGTCGCCGAAGACCGGCACGGCCGGGCCTGGACGCCCCGGGATAACTTTGCGTGACTTTCCGCAAATGGCTCCCGTTCGGGGTGAGGGCTCCCTAATCTGTTATCGGACGGAGTTTCCGTCGAACGTCCGGGTGTGGTGTGCGCGCCCGTAGCGAACCCCTCTGCGTACAGCGGGAACTGTCGCCGTCCCGCCGTTTGCCTGGGAGCAGGCGCCGGGCGCCGGAGACGTGTGTCCCGTGTTTCATCCTGGCGGATCGCGGCTGTATGGGGAGACAACGTGGTGTCGATGCGATGCAACCTGAAGTTGGAGGGCGGCCGGAACAGGCCAGGTCACCTGTTCCACCTACTCAACGACGTCACGATCTCCGGCGGGCCGGAACCGAGCAGTCTCATGTACCACCACATAGTTCCCTACAGCAAGCTGAGGGATTTCTGGAACAAGCTTGTCGAGAACGGCGACCTGGCGAAGCGCGAATTTCTCCTTCCCCTCCGAAAAATGATCGCGGAGGGGACTTATGTGGACATTCTGCATCCCGGTGGAACGCTCGTCGATGCTGATGCTCAGCAAGTCGTGGACCTGGCCAGGGATATCTACGTAGGCACCGTCTCCCATTCCCCGACAGTCCGGTCACGTCCCCCTGGATGGGATAATCTCATGAGCGTCTATGCCTGGCTTCCCGGGAACCTCTTTGTGGGACCTGCGGCGCGCTGTGACGACCCCAAAGACAAGCTTGACGACGCATCCTTCCGTCTGCGGCGCGCCACGGACGTGCGCTGCACAAGGCTTTCTGAAGCCAATACGAGGATTCTGGGCTACCTGGACGGCGGGCCTGGCCGAAATTCGCCCTCACCTGCTTCGAAGGCGCTGGGCAAGGTGGTCGAGTGCGCGAGGTTCCAGGATTTCGACGACGCGGACTGGATATGGTTCCCCAACAAGAGCGGGCCGCAGGTCAAGGGGAAAGCGGCGAGCGGGCGGGGGTGACGCCGTCCGTCGTTCCCGGTGCGGCGGTGGACGCGTCCCGTGCCCGTCGGGAGGCGTCAGGACGCGGTTGTCGAACGTGCTCTACTACGTGAAAGGCCCTGATCCGAGAAAGGGATTCAGTGGATCTCGACGCCCTGAAAGCGCATCTCCTGAGCCTGGGTGATCCACCGACACTGCGGGCCGCGGACACCGAACTGCCCGCGCAGCTACGCGCCATGCTGGCCACCTTCCCGGACGGTGTCTGCCAGGCCGCAGCGGGCAGCGGGCGACCCGAGGTGGACGCCGGGCGCAGGACGCTCACGCTGACACTCACCTGGGCGTCGCCGGCCTGGCCCGTCGGCGCCGCCGCGACCCTGGCGGTGACGGGCGTGTCGGTGACCGTGACGAACCAGGGCCTGGTCACCCTCACCCTCGGCGGCACGTTCGACACGGTGCAGGTCGCGTCGACGGTCACCGCGGACGACCTCGGGCAGCTGACCGCCGCCGTGCGGCCGGTGCGCCCAGGCGCTTTCGCCGCGCAGCTGGAGAAGCTCGGCAGGCGCCTCGGCGGTGACACCGGCTGGCAGGAGGCGAAGGACGGGCTGCACGCGTTCGCCTTCGACCCCGCGGATATCGCCGGCATTGATTACCGCCTCATCGAGAAAGCGGCTGCCGAACCGGTCGCCTATGAGGTGGACGCCATGGCGATCGTGGCCTCGCTCACCATCAGGGCGCTGCCGCTCGATATCGGCGTGTGGTTTCCCCATCTGGCCCTCACCGGCACGTTGACGGATGCACGACCGATCCCGGTCCGGTCGTTGCTGGAGTCGTTCGGCATACCCGGGGGTGAGGTGCCCGAGGCCCTGGCCGTCAGCGAGCTGTCGTTCGCCGCCGTCCTCGGGGACGAGTACCTCCTGCGGATGACGGCCACGGGTGACTGGCCGATCGGCGGTCCCCTCGCGATCAGATCTCTGTCTCTCTACGTCTATTACGCTGCCGCCGCGGGATTCACGGCCCGGGTCGGGGGCACGGTGTCGATCGGCTCCGCGCTGAGTATCGCCATCTCGGCCGGGAAGGTCGGCGGCGCGCAGGGCGGCTGGGCCTTCAGCGGCGGCCTCACGGCAGGCGAGACCCTCGGCATGGCGGAGGTGATCGACGCACTGGGGCTGATCGACGTGCCCGGACCGGTCAGATCCCTCGAACTCACCACCCTGACGCTTTCGTACACCACCGGTTCGGCCGCCCTCGACTTCGTCTGCGAGGGAGACCTGACCATCGCGGACGGGGTCAGGGCCACGCTCCGGGTGACGGTGACCCACGACGGCTCGACCACGCGGTACGGCGGAATGCTCGACGTCAACGGCTTCGACTTCGAGGTCGACTTCGACGAGGAGAAATCCGGCGCCGACATCCTCGTCGCCACGTATCACGGTGCCGCGGAGGGCACCGAGATCGTTCTGCGGGACTGGGTCGCGCATTTCTCCGCGGACCTTGCGGCAGACGTTCCCGACAGCCTGCGGATCGGGCTGAAGGACGCCAAGTTCGTGCGGGTGAAACCCGCGGGCGGTCCGGCCCGGTTCTGCGTCGGTGTCGACCTCTCGGCGGGTTTCGACCTTTCCCAGCTTCCGCTCGTCGGCGGGTTCCTGTCGACGTTCGGAACGGTGAGTGTGGAGAACCTTCAGGTCCTCTACAGCTCCGGAGTCTTCGACGCCCAGACGGTCGCATCGGTCAACCGGCTGCTCGGGCCGGCGAAGGTGGTGGCCCTTCCACCGGCGGGGTTGGCGGCGGGTGTCGCCGCGCTGGCCGAGCTGCGGATCGGGAAGGAGACCACATCGGTCGCTCTCGGCGTGCCACCCTCGAGCACCGGCGGCGGCGAACTCTCCGGCACCTCCGGCACCCCGAGCACGTCCAGTACCCCGAGTACGTCCAGTACCCCCGATCCGTCCAATGCGCCCGACACCTCCGGGACGGGTGCCTCCAGCGTCCACTGGGTGTCGGTGCAGAAGCAGCTCGGCATCGTCCACCTCGACCGGGTAGGGGTGCAGTACCAGCACAATGTGCTGCTGTTCGCGCTGGACGCGTCGGTCGCCCTCGGCCCGCTGGCCCTCTCGCTCGACGGTCTGGCGGTCGGCTCCCGGCTGGACAGGTTCGCGCCGACGTTCCGCCTCGACGGCCTCGGGATCGGTTACAGCGCCGCCCCGGTGGAGATCTCCGGCGCGCTGCTGCACCTGCCCGACGACCAGCTTCCCGACACGGTGGCGTTCCAGTACGACGGCACGGCCACGGTCGGCCTGCAGAGCTTCTCGCTGGCGGGTCTCGGTTCGTACGCGCAGCTCAAGGATGGCGCGCCGTCGCTGTTCGTCTTCGCCCAGCTGGAGGCTCCGCTGGGCGGGCCGCCGCCGGTGCTGGTCACCGGGCTGATGGCCGGGTTCGGCTTCAACCGGGAGCTGACCCTGCCGAGCCCCCGGGAGGTCTCCGGCTTCCCGCTGCTGAGCCTGCACAAGCAGGGCCCCGACTCCGGGCACAAGCCCTCCCACGTGCTCGACGTCCTGGAAGGGCGTGAGCCGGCGGTGGCCGGCAGCCAGCCGCGGCGGTGGATCGCCCCCCGCGAAGGCTCGTACTGGCTGGCCCTCGGGGTGGAGTTCACCGTGGCCGAGGTGGTGAACGCCAAGGTGCTGCTGGCCGCGGAGATCGGCGCGGAGCTGGCGCTGGCCGTGCTGGGCCTCGCGACGATCCAACTGCCGCTGCCCACCGAGTCCGCCAGCACCACCTACGTCTACGCGGAGCTGGGCGTGGAGGCCGTCATCCGGCCCATCCAGGGCAGCGTCGAGATCGCCGCTCAGCTATCCCCAGCCTCGTACGTGCTGACGCCCGCCTGCCACCTCACCGGCGGGTTCGCCGCCGCGACCTGGTTCGGGCCCAACCCCCACGCCGGGCAGTTCGTGGTCACCCTCGGCGGCTACCACCCCGCGTTCAAGCGACCTTCCTACTATCCCGACGCGCCACGGCTGGGGATCGACTGGGCGGTCAGCGGCAACGTCTCGATCAAGGCCCAGGCGTATCTGGCCGTCACACCGTCGTGCGCGATGGCGGGCGCGCGGCTCGAGGTCCTCTTCCACGAGGGCCCCATCCGGGCCTGGTTCACGGCGCAGGCCGACGTGCTGCTGTCCTGGCGGCCGTTCTCCTTCGACGCGCGCATCTCGGTGAGCATCGGCGCGTCGGGCAGCATCAACCTGGGGATCCTGCACGTCACGCTCAGCGGTTCGGTCGGGGCCACCCTGCACCTGTGGGGGCCGCCGACCGGCGGTGCGGTCACCGCGCACTTCCCCCTCATCGACGTCACCGTCAGCTTCGGCGGCTCCCGCGGGGGAGCCGAGGCCGAGGCACTGGGGTGGGACGTGTTCGCCAGCATGCTCCCGAAGCCGGCGGACGTCGTCACCATCGCGCCGGTCTCCGGCGTCGACAACGCCACGGAGGACCCAGGCGCGGGCGGCGCGGGCGGCAGCGTGGGAGGCAAGGTGTGGCAGGCACGTGCCCGGGACCTGCGCCTGTTCACCCAGTCCGCCGTGCCGGCCAGCCATCTGCGCACGGGTGACGCGCCCCTGGCCTCGGCCGATCCCGGGGACGGTCCCCTGGTCGACGTGCGCCCCATGGATCGCACCGGCCTGGTCGGTGAGCACCGGCTGCGACTCTTCTACGCGGATCGGACCGCGTCGACGGACGGCTGGACGTTCACCGCCCGCACCCGGGGCCTGCCCGCGTCACTGTGGGGTGCCCCACCGACCCCGTTCAGCCACACACCGTCCGGACCCAGCGCCGAGGTGCTGCCGGACCGGCCGGTCGGCTTCGACGTCCAGGCGCCCCGGCCGGAGCTTGCCGCCTCACGCGGGGTTTTCCCGCTCAGCGAGTACAGCGCGGACGAGCTGCCGCCCGGCCTGTCGCCGCTGCCCCGTGAGCCGGCCGCCAACCGCGACCACGTCGGTGCGCCCGACCCGTCCTGCGTGGACCTTCTCGGGCGCCTCGACCGCGGCGACGCGAGGAGCGGGCGCGACGCGATGTACGCCGCCCTGACCGACGCCAAGCTGCTCGCCGACCTCGACGACAGCGCCCTGGCGGGCCTCGCGGCGGGCGCGGCCCACTTCTACAGCCAGGCACCCATGATCCAGAGCACCGTCCAGGACGCGGGGAGCAGTGGATGAGCCCGAGCCCGCAACACCCCGCCCGCGACACGATCCCCCTGGGGGACATCGAGCTGCACGACCACTATCTGCCCGCCCTGGCCGCCGGCGACTACCGGATCGAGGTCACCCACACCCTGCGCGGCGGGGCGCAGGGCGGCGCGTCGGTCGTCGGTGGGCCGTTCACGGCCGTCCAGAGGTTCACCGTCCGTGGCCCGCAGGTGCGGATCGACGCCGACGCGGTGGTCGCCGTGCAGCCTCCCGACGCCTCGAGCGGCAGGTTCGCGGAGGTCCTGCCGCATGTGGTGCTCGGCGACCCCATGCTGGCCTGGGAACGCCCCCTGACCGGGGCGTCGCGCGACACCCCGTGGCTGGCACTGCTGGTGCTCACAGACTCCCAGCTCATCGGCGGCACCACCGCCCCGACCCGCACCATCTCCGCCACCGTGGCGGACTTCCTGGCCGACGACCCCGCCGTGCTCAAGCCCGCGCTGACCGTGGAGTCCGACGTCGGCCTCGGTGACGGTTGCGTGTACATCCAGGTCGCGGCGGCCGAGTTCCAGGCGGTGGCGCCTCGGTTGGACGAGCTGCGCTTCCTCGCCCACTGCCGCGGTGCCAACACCGGGGACCGGCCCATCCTGGGCCTGCAGGAGGACGGGCTGTTCTCCGTCATCGTCGCCAACCGCTTCCCGGCCGCCGCCCCACCCGCCCCACCCGCCCCATCCGGCACCGACCCCGGGACGGGCACGAAGAACATCGTGCATCTCGTCTCCCTGGAGGGCCATGAGCGGATCCTCGTGGGCGCGCCGGACTTCCGGGGCCGCTCCTCGGTGGCGCTGCTGTCCCTGTGCAGCTGGTCGTTCCAGGCCCAGCCCGACCGCGACGCGGACTTCGCCGACCTCGCCGAGGGACTCACCCGCACGCCGTCCGGCACCCGGGCCGGGCGCGACGAGATGTGGCTGCGACTGCCCGTCCCCTCGCAGGCCACCGACACCGCCGCCCGGCGGCAGGTGGCCCGCCGGCTCGGCGACGGATACCTGCCATTGCCCTACCTGACCCGTTCGGGCGAGGCCACCTATGGCTGGTACCGAGGGCCGCTCACCCCCGTGCTGCCCGCGGTCACCGACACCGCGGCGCGGGCCACCACCGCCGACGCGCTCATCGCCTACGACCCGGCCTGGGGCAGCTTCGACCTGTCGCTGGCCGCCGCGTTCGAGACCGGCCGGGCCCTCGCCCTCGCCGACGCCCCCTTCGCCCAGCACCTGCTCGCGCTCAAGCACGCCGCCCGGAACCTGGTGGACACCCTGCACCACCAGGCCACCAGCACCCACCTGCAGCAGGTCGAGCAGGGCGGCGGGCGCACCCGGCCGGGGACGGCACGCGCGGCGTTCGGCGCGCTGCTCGACGGCCATCTGCTCACCGCCCTCGGCGCACCACCGGGCCGGCCGAGCGCCGCGTGGTCCCCGCCGGCACCTGCCGCGCCGTCCGCCGACCCGGCCGGCGGGCTCGAGGCCGTACTGCGATCCGACGCCACCCGGGTCGCCCTCGCCACGGCGATGAATGACGACGATGGCCTCGGGGATCTCCTCACCCCGGTCGCGGACTGGCTCGGGCGGCTCCTGCTGCTCCACCCCGTGCCGTTCACCCACCTGGTGCCCGACGAACGGATGCTGCCGCGCGAGTCGTCGCGTTTCTTCCACCTCGACCCCAGCTGGCTCGACGCCCTGGTCTCCGGTGCCCTCAGCATCGGCGCGCAGTCCAGTCGGGACACCCGCCAGGACCAGATCGTCGCCGCCACCATCCGGGCCGCGGCGGCGCGGAAGGCGGCAGGGTACCGCGCGACGCAGCGTGCCCCCTCGCCGCAGGACCCCTCGCCGCAGGACCCCGCGGCTGAGGACGCCGGGCCTGGGGACGACGTCGTTTTCGGGCCGGTCGCCGGTCTGCTGCTGCGTTCGGCGCTCGTCTCCGGCTGGCCGAACCTGGCCGTCCGCGCCAGCGACGCGGCGGGTGCGCCGCTGCCGATCCTGCGGATGGACCACCTCTCGCCCACCGTGCTGCTGTGCCTGTTCGACGGCCTGCCCGCGGCCGTCGAGCTGAGGGAGCCCCAGGAGGGCTTCCGGTTTGGCGTCGAAGACCACGGCCTGATCCCGCTGCGAAACCTGCTGGCCCGGCCGCACACAGGTGGGGGCGACCGCCCGCTCGGCGAGCAGATCGGCCCCGACGTCACCTTCCCCGTCCTGGACCATCTCCGGGCCGGTGCCGGCGGCCGGATCCTGGATCTCGGCTCGCTCATCCCCGCGCTGACGGCGGCGCTGGACGCCGCGCACGGTACCGCCGTCGGCCCCCTCGGCCCCGCCGACCTGGCCCTGCAGATGGTCAAGGTCCCCGAGGCCATCCGCTTCACCGGCCCGAACGGAGACCCAGGTTGACCACCAGCCCCGCGCTCGTCGTCCCCGTGGACCTCGACGTCCTCGTGGTCAACCGGGCCCTCCAGGGCCGCGACGCCTTCCGCAGCTGGCAGCACACCTACCTGGCGCTGGATGACTACCTGAGCCCGGAGCCGGACGGGGGGGACCGCCAGAGCAACGACCCGGTGCACAGCCACACCGGCGTCCACCTGCACTGGACCCTGCCCCGGGGGCTGCGCCACGGCGTGCAGGACCCGGCCACCGGTGAGATCCGCTACCCGCTGGTGCCCAACCGCTGGCTGGTGATCCGCGTCAGCGGTACCGGCACCCGCCTTGCCCGAGCGTGGGTGATCGAAAGCGACTGTCCGTACAGCCCGCGGGCGCAGGACGACGGGCACGACCTGGCGCGCTCCAGCCCCTACCTGGTCGACGCCACCATCCTGCGGGCCTGGCAGGCCAGCCCGGACCCCTACCGCAACACCATGGACCCCGACGTCGGGCAGGTCCAGATCGGTCTGGCCTTCGGGCACACCGACACCCCATGGACGGAACGCTCCGGCCGGGACCCCCTGTTCCTCACCGCCATGGCCAGCGGGGACCCGTACTTCACCACCTACACCCCGCACAACACCAACGTCTTCTCCTTCCTCGACGACCTCTCCGATCTCACGTCCGCCACCACCCTCGGCTACCGGGTCATCGGCTGGTACTCCGATCCGGCCGCCGACGTCCTCGCTTCCCGCCCGCCCGGCGCCTCCTATGCCGACCAGCTCGCGCACCTCGGCTGGCAGGATCCCCGCCTGACCGGCGAGGCCGATCACGACGGCGCGGTCAGCCCGGTCACCCGCAGCCTGTACGCCGGTACCGCCCTGACCATCGGCTGGGATCCCGCCGCGAGCGCCGCGCCCGTCCCGGACCCGCTGGACACGATCCAGGACAACGGCGCGCTGAGCATCGCTCTGGGCAACACCACCGAGGACGCCTTCACCGCCCTCGCCGGCCAGGCGCTGCACGCGACCGGCGCCGCGCCGACCGCCGCCGACGTGGCGCTGCTGCGCGCGTTCCTGCACGACCTGCTCACCGTCGCCGAGGAGAAGGGCGGCGACGAGCGGGTACGCCGGCAGGTCCACGACGCCTCGTTCGCCGCGTCGGCCGGCGGCCATCGCTGGACGGTCACCCCGCCCCCCGCCGACCCCTCGTCCGCCGACCCCTCGTCCGGCGGCAGCCCGTCCGCTGGCAGTGCGTCCGCCGAGGCCGCGGCGCCGCGGCCGTTCGTTCCGCCGGCCTGGCTGGCCACGCTCAACGACGATCAGCGTCAGCTCGACGAGCGGCTCGGCGAGCTGCGGGACCTCCAGTGGCGGCTCAACGCCCTGTGGCTGAAGAACGGGATCGCGGGGGCGTCGATGTTCCCGCCCGACGACGTCCCCGACCAGGACCTGATGGTGCGGGAGCTCGACGCCGAGCAGGAGGGATCCCTCGCCCACACGCTGCGTCTGCGCACCGCCCAGGTGCGGGAACTGGCCGCGAAGGTCCCCCAGCCCGACCACACCCAGCCCCACGCCAACGCCCATGACGCTTTCCTCGCCGGGGTCGGGGCCTTCGCCGCGGCGAAGGGGCTGGGCGGGGGCGCCGAGCTCAAGGCCGTCCCGCGCCCCCCATACGCGCAGAGCAACAACCCCGTGGTGAGCCTGTCGGGAATACTGCCCCCGGCGGACGCGACCGTTCCCGATCAGCCCCTACCCGTGCGACCACTCACCGCCGACGGCGCCGCGCTGATCAGTGCCGTCACGGTCGCGGGCACGACGATCACCGCGGTACCCGGCCGCGGACCGGTGCCCGCCGTCGCGGGTCTCGATGCCTTCCCGCCCGAGGTACCCGGGCTGTTCGCGGAGTACTTCCTGCTCGATCCCGGCAACGCCGCGGCGCTGGCCGCCGCCGCCGGACTGCCCTCGGAGCAGGTCGCTGCCGTCCTGGGCGCCCATCCACCCGCCGCCTACATTGGCACCCTCCCAGGGCTGGGTCTCGAAGCCTGGACCCAGCCCTGGGAGCCGCTGTTCATGGAGTGGAAGATCTCCTACCGGCACATCCCCCACACCGTGGGCGGGCGGCGCTGCTGGACCTTCGACGGCACCGACTACCGCTTCACCCCGCAGGGCCTCGACATCCCCCTGGACCGGGTCACCGTCACGGGCGTCTGCGCGCTCGGCCCGCACCCCCGGAGCCTGTTCGCCGCCAGGCTGAAGGAGTACATCGCCCAGCACGGCACCGACGACCAGCGTGACCAGCTCGACGTCTGGCTCGCCGCGATCGGCGACTGGGGACTGCTCGCCCAGGAACTCACCGGCTTCAACGATCGCCTGGCCGCCCGCGACCTGCGCGCCTTTCGCCGCCCTACGACCGACGACGCCGACTTTCCCGACGTCGCCGGCCTCGTCGGCTACCCGGACGCCGCCACCGAGGACGGCCTGCCCGCGCGTTACCGCGGCCGGGTCAGCACCGTCCCATACCTGCCCGGCAGCGCCAGCGCCCCCTTCCACGAGACCCGGCAGGGGCAGATCTGCGTCGAGGAGCTCTTCCTCTACGACAAGTTCGGCCGAGTCCTGGACGTCGTGAGCGCCGACACCCAGAGCGGTGGCCTGCACGACTACCGCAACTTCCCGCTCACCGTCGACACCGCCCTCGCCGCCCGGACCTCGCTGACGCCCACGATCGCCTCCGTCGCCCAGCTACCCCCGCGCCCCCTGCAACCCGCCCGGCTCGACTTCGACCTCCTGGACGCCCAGACGGGTACGCGCATCGTCGGCACCGCGGCCGACCCCAGCCCCATCCGAGGCTGGATCCTGCCCAACCATCTCGACCACAGCCTGCTGCTCTATGACCCGGCGGGGCTTCTGCTCGGCACCTTCCGGCTGCTCACCGGAGCCGACGGCCGGCGCACCGGCCAGTGGGAGCCTCCGCCCGGCAGCGCCCTGTCCACCCCGGACCAGCTCGCCGCCCACGCCCCCGAGATCGCCGCCCTCATCGGTTCCCCGAAGCTCGCCGCGGAGGCGAACGTCACGGCCTTCCTCGACGTCATCGACTCCACCCTGTGGACCACCGACCCGCTCGGCCGGCGCGCCGACCAGAACCTGTCCCTCCTGCTCGGGCGCCCGCTGGCCCTCGTCCGTGCGCAGCTCCGGCTGACCCTCGAGGCACCCCCCATCCGCGACACCGGATGGGCCGCCACCCTCGACCCGCCGCCGCCGGCCTTCACCAGCGATCAGTTCGAGATCCGCCTCGGCGACGTGGCCGCCCGCGACGACGGCCTCATCGGCTACTACACCACCGACCCGCACGGGGCCTATGACTACGACCGTTTCCACAGCGTCACCGCCCCCGATGACCAGCAGGACTACACCACCCAGATCGGGCCGCCCGGCGCCGCGTCCGCCGGAGCAGCGCCTGCCGGAACTGTGTCTGCTGGCAGCTACGTCTCGCTGACGTTCGGTGACCCGGCGCCCACTCGGCTGCTCCTGCTCCTCGATCCTCGTGCCCCCGTCCACGCCACCAGCGGCATCACCCCCACCGCCACCGTGACCGTCCCGCCTCAGCACACCGACGACGCGCTGCGCCACCTGCAGGCGCTCTTCCGTTTCGGTCCCGTCCTCACCACCGAACACGCTTCGAACAGCCCGCCCGGCTCTGACCCGGACCCCGACCCGGACCCCGGCTCTGACCCAGGCCCCGACCCCGGTTCCGGTTCCGGGATCCTCGCCTTCCCTCGGCCGGCCGAGAGGAACGGCTCGTGGTCCTGGCTGCGTCCGGCGCCCGGTGAGGCGCCCTGGGTGCCGTACGCGCTGGTCCCGGCACCGCTGGAGGCGCGGTTCCCGGACAGCACCGTTCTTCTCGAAGATGGCCTGCTTCGCTTCCTCACCGATCCGGAGCAGTAGCAACGCCCCTTCCCCGACGCACGTCAGCCGCCGCCGCATGCCACGGCATTCCAGGAGGATTTCGCCATGCCCGAAAACCCTCTGTTCGACTACCGCCCCGCCACCAACCCGTCACCACTCGAAGCGGGCGGTGACCCCGAGAAGGGAACGAAGGCCAGCATCAACATCTCTGTTCTCCATGGCGCTCAGACCATCTACGCCGACCGGATCGCGGTCTCCGTACCGGTCAACACGCAGAGCGGCACCGCGTACTTCACCGAGAATCCGCGCATCGCGGTGAACAACGACAAGTGGAAGCCGGTGTCGCTGGCGGAGGACGCCGGGCAGGAACTCATCCTGGCCGGAGCCGATCACCATGTGCTCACCTTCCACAACGCCAGCCCCAAGGACCCGGTCACCTACCCCCTGGTCTTCAGTATCAGCGGCCTGATCGCCACCGCCACCGGTGACCCGCTCGTCGTGCAGGTCGTCGAATCCTCCAACACGAAACCGCAAGGATTCACCCGCAAGAATCCGAGGACCCTGACCATGCCTGTCATCGAGCCCATCTTCTACCTGCGCAACTTTCTGTCCCGCGGTCCGGACCGGCCGACCGTCCCCAAGACGAGGATCAACGCCGGCGATCCCCTCCAGCTCTCCTGGGAGAGCAACGGCACCTACTACTGGCTGTATGACGGCAGCGGGAACGAGACCCCGCTGTACGAGGGAACCGGCACCTCGTGGTCCGTCCCGTCGGGCTCGATCCGCAACGACACCACCTTCGTGGTGAAGGCGTCCGCCGCCGACGGCGCGCAGGAAACCCCGGACGGCTTCGAATCGGTCGAGCTCTATTCCAGCCTCACCATCACCGTCAACAACCCCACCCTGACCGGACTGACCGTCTCCGGCCCGATCACCGCCGAGTCCGAGCTCGACCTGTACGGCTCGCTGTTCGCCCACGACGACGTGACGGTCTGGGGGGAGCTGACGGTCGAGGGCACTCTTGCCGCCCAGGCCCAGCTGAACGTGGACGGGCTGCTCAGCGCCAACGGCGACCTGACGGTCGGGTCCAAGCTGACCACCGAGGGCATCAACGGCGCACGGTTCGGCGAGGACATCGATGTCGGCGACAAGATGAGTACCTACGGTCACAACGGCCTGAGGGTGCTGCGCGATCTTTCGGTCAACGGAAGCATCGGCGGATTCGGCGGCGCCGAATTCGTCGAGGACAACGGAACATTCGTGCGTATCCGTGAGCTGCGGGGGCCCTCCGGCGAGAGTCTGGCCATCAACAGCACCGTCAGGATCCTCGAGGACTGCGGCCTGTCCGTCGCCGGTCACGAGGTGATCCGCCACGGCGACTCCGTCGGCCTGTGGAACGACGACAAGGGAGCCTGGCTCTACGCACCCGTCTACAACTACGACTCCGACCGCAAGTACGCGTTCCTCTGGAACCCGGGCGACCGCGTCGGCGGCTCCAGTTGGTGGGTCTCCCGCGACTGAATCGCCCCGTCGTGTCCGGAGGCGTATACGGCGGGTTGGCCCGCCTTCCGCTGCCGCGGGAGGGCCTCACCGCCGTCGGGTCTCCGCTGAGGCAGGGGACGCCGGCGGCGTGGTCCTGCGCCGTTTCCCGTGCTCGACCGCGCTGAAGACCGCGCGGATGAGCAGACCCAGCACGAGCAGGTCGGCCAGCATCTGCACCATCGTGACGATCCGCGCGGATTCGGATTTCGGCGCTATGTCACCGAATCCGACCGTTGCGAAGACGGCGACGGTGAAGTACAGCGCGTCGGTGCGGCTCATCGGCTCGGTGAAGGTCCCCGCGTCCGCCCGACTCATCAGAAAATACGTGCTCGCGAACAGGATCAGGAACAGGGGGATGGACAACGCAAGTGCCTCGATGGCCCGGATCGCGGGATACTGCGACCGCAGGATCGAGCGCAGCTGCCAGCCGGCGAGCACCGTGAAGGCCAGTAGCCCAGCAACCAGCAGCAGGATCGCTGCCGGATCCAACGCCCCCCGCAGCGGCAACAGGTAGTAAAGCAGCACGAGCACCGTGATGTTCACCCCGGCCCGCCGCACCGCATGCCATATCAGCCGCCGCCGGGTGGCCGGATCTGCTGGCTGGGAACGCTCCCCCGACGGGTTACAGGACACATGACTGTTCATAACTCTGATGCTGGCTCCAGCCTGGCCGGCGCGCCCGCGGCGGGGCACGCCGACGACGGGGCTGACCGGAGATACCGGTTCCCGATTCTCGTGGAACGCGAACAGGCGTACTGGGATGGTTCGGCTGTTGATCTCGATGCTGGCGGAATGGGACGAGCGCGATCATGCCGCCAGGCGGATTGTGCAGTAGCGGGTGGCCGTACGGGCGAGGCGGGCGTCGGAGGCGACGAGAGGGATGGCGCGGACGGGGCCGACGCCGTCCGCTCGTGACAGGGTGTGGGTATGCAGATCGGCGCTGTGTACCCGCAGATTGAGCTTGGCGGAGATCCGGATGCCGTCCGGCGGATCGGGCGGGCGGTCGAGGACCTGGGATTCGACCACCTGCTCGCCTACGATCATGTTCTTGGTGCGGTCCATGCCGACCGGACACCGCCGCTGACCGGTCCCTACACCGAGCGCGACCCGTTCCACGACCCGTTCGTGATGTTCGCGCATCTGGCTGGCATCACCGAGCGGATCCAGTTCGTGACCGGCATCGTGATCCTTCCCCAGCGGCAGACCGTGCTCCTGGCCCGGCAGGCGGCCGACGTCGATCTCCTCTCCGGTGGGCGGCTGCGCCTCGGGGTGGGGATCGGCTGGAATCACGTCGAGTACGAGGCCCTCGGCCAGGACTTTCGGACCCGCGGCGCCCGGCAGGAGGAACAGATCGGGCTTCTGCGCCGGCTGTTCACCGAGCCGGTCGTCGACTTCTCCGGCCGCTTCGACCGGATCGACCGGGCCGCGCTCATCCCGAAGCCGACCCGGTCCATCCCGATCTGGCTGGGCGGCTGGGGCGAAGCGGCCTTTGGCCGGGCGGTCAGGCTCGGGGACGGTTTCCTCTTCTCCGGCGGCCGAGGTATCGAGCCTGCTCTCGATGGCTGGGCCGGGTTGCGCAAGCGCCTGGATGATTCCGGTCGGCCGGTCGAGGGCTTTGGCGCGGAGTACGTCGTGACCGCCAAGGGCGACCTCGACGGCGTCGTGGCGGAGGTCGACGCCTGGCGGGCGGCGGGCGGCACACACGTCTCGGTGGCCACGATGGGCCGCGGCCTGGACTCGGCTGACGGCCACATCGACTTCCTGGCCGCGGTCGCGGCCGCCCTGCGCCTGGGCGCCGCCGACCGATAGCGCGCCGGCCGCCTCGGCACGGCGGAGCAGAGCGGCGGCGATCAGGTCGCAGACCCGTCCGAACAGCGGCAGCAGGCTGGAGGTCGGCAACAGGCAGGCGGTGACCACCCACTGAAGACTGCCGGTGCTGGCGACGTGAAGGTCACGGCCGATCTCGGGCAGCGCTACGTGACGACCGAGAAATCCAGTGCGATCAGGAATGTCCCGCCGCACAGAGCCACCAGGGCCAGCCAGCCGCGTAGGCCGATTCTGTTTTGACCGTCGATGCCCACGGATTCCCCGACCGGGCAATTTCGCGCGGCCAGTGCGCCGCGACCGCGGTGACAGCCGGGCGGTGTTTACCGGGCGGCCGGCCGGGTGGTGTCCGTGCGATCGTGGTGTGGGGTACGGGTGAGGGTGGCTAGCGGGTGCAGGGCGACGTTGGCCGGGGTGCCGGGTTGGGCGTTGTAGACCGCCACGAGCGGACGCCTGGCGGCGTCGTCACCCGGCAGAGTCTCGCGACCCGGCACAATTCTGGGTGATGCGGCCGCTGCCGACGGTGGATCGCGAGATCGGGGAGAGTCGCCTGGTTGGGTTGCCGTGGTCGCTTCCTTCGTCGGATCGTGGACGATTCCTGGCGGATGGCGCGGAATCTCCTGACGGGTCGGCCGCACTGTCCTGTCCGGGCTCTGTCGGACACCGCACGGCGACTTTGCCGGCTGTTGGGCTATGGCGAAGGTCTCTCGTTTTCCGTACAGGCGCGCACGGCGACTCTCGCAGGCGGAACAGGGAGAATCGGAACAGGGAGAATCGGTCGCACTCGCCAGGACACGACGTCCGCCCCCAGCGGTCGGGCCCGATGAGGTGGAACGGTAACGGTGGAACCGGTGACGAACGTCAGCATGGACGTCGGCGACGCGATCGCGGACGTCGGCGACGCGACGGAGCGCGATGCGCTCGACCAGCCTGGCGTGCCGCTGCGCGCGTCGGACCCGGTGGTGATCGGTGACTTCCGGGTTCTGCGCCGCCTCGGTGAGGGCGGCATGGGCACGGTCTACCTGGGAGAATCGCCGTTCGGCCAGCCCGTCGCCATCAAGGTCATTCATCCGGAATCCGCGGCTGTTCCGGAGTTCCGGGAACGTTTTCGCCGGGAGATGACGCACGCCCGGCAGGTCGCCGGATTCTGCACCGCCGAGGTGCTGGACGTCTGTCCGGACGCGGAGCTTCCCTACCTGGTGACCGAGTTCGTTCCCGGTCCGACCCTCCGGACGGCGGTGACGGCCGGCGGCCCGCTGTTGCCCGCCGATCTGGAGCGACTTGGTATCGGGATGGCGTCGGCCTTGACGGCGATCCACGCCGCCGGTATCGCCCACCATGACCTCACCCCGTCGAACATCCTGCTGCCTCCCGCCGGGCCGAGGGTGATCGATTTCGGTATCGCGAACGCTCTCGGCACGATCACGCCGGTCGACGAGGACGTCGCCCTGATCGGCACGCCCGGTTACATGGCGCCGGAACAGTTCGGCACCGGGCGGATCGGCTCGGCGGCGGACGTGTTCGCCTGGGCGGCGGTGATGGTCTTCGCGGCGACCGGCCGCCCGCCCTTCGGAGATGGCGCGCCGGACGCGGTGCTGCACCGGACCCTGCACGAGGAGCCCGACCTGTCCGCGCTGCCAGCCGGGATGGTCGACCTGGTCCGCCGCTCGTTCCAGAAGGATCCGGACAGCCGTCCCAGCGCGGGTGAGATCCTGCTGGGCCTGCTCGGCGAGACGGGGGACGACTCCGCGCCCGCTGTTGCCCGCGCCCTCGACGGCTGGCGCGCACCGACCGGTGGGCCTGCTACCGCAGCAGAGCCCGATGCGGTGGCTGCGACCGTGGCCGAACCCGAACCCGAACCCGAACCTGAACCCGTGGCCGAACCCGTGGCCGAACCCGAATCCGTGGTCGTGGTTGAGCCCAATGCTGAGGCGCAAGCCGGGCCCGCTGCTGGGGCCGCGGCCGAGACGTCGGCACACCGGGTAGCTCGTCGCACCAGGCCGGCGGCCGACGGGCGCAGTGGTCGTCGCAGACGGGCAGCGGTCCTTGCCGGGGCCGCCGCCCTGCTGGCTCTGGTCGCCACTGCGGTCCCGGTCGCCCTGGGCGCCGACCGAGCGCCGAGCTCCCCGTTGAACTCCATCGGAGCTGAGGCCGCCTGGCAGCCCGTCGTCCCGTCGCAGCCGTCGCATCAGCCGAATGGGAACGGCGGCACGCCGGGCACCGGCGACCGTGCCGAACCCGCCCGCAAGGGTCTCGTCACGTCTGAGGACATCGCGCCGCCAAGCGGCGTGCCAGCGGACAACGGGGCGGTGGACGTCAACGGATCGCCGGATGAGGCGGTAGCGGTGGCGGCCGAGCCCACGAACCGGACCTACCCACGTCAGGCAGGGACAACTCGTCCGGCAGGGACTACTGCCTCCCGGCCGCGCGCCGTGGCCCCGAATCCCGCGACAACCAGCCCGGCGCCACAGGCGGCTGCCTCGCCGGCGCCGCGATCTGTGCCGCCGCCCTCGCCCTCGCGAACAACCGTCCCATCGTCGCGACGATCCGTCCCGCGACCATCCGAAACCTCGGCGAAGGCTGACCCGTACGGATCGTCGCGGTCCCGGCGAGGACGCCAGGATCGAGCCCCGTTCGGCTGGCGCGACATCGACGCCAGCTACGCCTGGTACGAACAGCAGGTCCTACTCGCGAGGAATGCTTTCGGCGCCGCGCGCTCTCACTCTCAGTGAGAATTTCGGCCGATGCTCATGCATGACGTGTCCATGCCGAGACCTACGGTGAATTTGAGACCTTAGGTCTGATCCACCATCGACGAAGCCACGTGTCCGATATACCAGCCAAGTGGGTCAGTCGCGAAGTGTGACACCGCATGGACTGCATGCTCTTCTCGGAAGCAGCCGGTGGTCGGCACTGCTGGAGCACGGCGCCCGGCACGTGTTTGCGCCGAAGCGTTCACTACTTCGTCAGGGCGATCAGGGGACGCATCTGCTCCTCCTCACGCAGGGTCGGGTCAAGGTCATCGTCGGTATGCTCGGGCATGCCACGTTGGGTGCTGGTCTTCGCCGGTATGGCTCTCACGGCGATCCTGTACAGCCGGTATGGCGCCAGGAATCGTGCTGACCTGGACCAGCAGCCAGAATTTCCTCCTGACCCGCATCTGCCGGACAACGGAGATTTCCCCGCGCCTTTCCTTCCGGCTGTCTCTGAGCGACTTGAACGCTATGATGACCTTCTGCCCAGTGCGGAGCCGGGCTTCTCTTTTCTATTCTCTTACACTGTGCGCTGGCGCATTCCCGCCGACTCGTCGGCCGAACCAGGCGAAGGCTTCGTCCGCGACCTGGTACGCCGACGCGTGGCTGATACCGCCAAAAAGATCACGGTCGGCGACCCCGCTCTGGTGGCTGAGCTCGTCACGAAGAGGCTGCGGGACGGTGTCTCGATCGACGCCACCGACTCGGAAGCGCCCGAGGTGCGGGTGGAGGACGTGGACGTGCGGGTCGACGGGGATACCGTCGAGCGGTGGCGAAGCCTGGCCGAGTGGAGGCGAGAGGTCGATCTGGCGAGCGCCAAATATGATCATCTTGACCGTAGAGTGTGGACGAGTCCTCGTGACGCCCTCCTGTGGCACCTCGCGCAGCAGCCCGATCTCGACAAGGCTGTCGGAGCGATAGACCCGGTCCGCCGCCTGCTGCTCGCATTCGCCGGGCGCGAGGACTCCGTCGAAGCCGGAGAGCATCAGGGTGCCGCGCACTCGGATGTCCCACTGTCGGTGCAAATGATCAAGCAGGCATTTCCAGATGATCATCATATGGAAAGACTGTTCGCGATGAAGTTCGCCCGTCTTCTTGAGGGTAACGATAGGCCAGCCATGGCCAAGGAGGTCAAGGACGTGTTCGCGATAGTCGACTGACCCGGGCGACGTGATCGGCATCTCCGGCAGGGGGGAGGTACGGCCGGGTTCCTCCGGCCGGCCGGACGGGGCTGGTGGTGAGCGGGCACCCCGACGCTGTGCTGGCGTCGGTCGTCGACCCGCCGGCCCCTGCTGTCGCCTTCGTGGCCGATCTGGATGTGCTCGCCGGGCGGGGGCAGCCGTATGCGCTGGCCAGCCGGATCTTTGCCGCAGAAGGTATCTTTTCGCCCGAGCGTATCGATCCGGGTCTGCGCGGATCCGACTGATCGGGTTCGTCCCTGAGCCAGACGGTGCGCCCAGGGCTGATCGGGCCTGGGTGTCGGGCGTCCGGCCCGGCAAGGTCGCCGGGCAGAACGGGCGGACGCGGCTGTAGTTCCCGGGAACGACTGTTCCCAGGAGCGGGTCCGTCCGTAGAAACGGAGCTGCCCCAGGAAGGACTTTGCCCCAGCAGAGTCTCCCCGATCTGTCCGACCGGTCGCTGGACTGTGCTCGTCCTACTACCCGAGGAAAGGTTGTTCAGTGCGAGTCGCGATCTTCGTGATGGGTACGCGAGGCGACGCTCAACCCGCGGCGATACTTGGGTCCGAACTGGTCCGGCGCGGTCACAAGGTAACCCTCGGTCTGCCTGGTGACCTGGTCGAATTCGGCCTGAAGTTGGGAGTGGACGCGGCGTCGATCGGTGTTGGTGGTCGCGAGTTCATGGGTTCCGACGAGGTGCAGCAATGGCTCGCCTCGGGTGAGCTGAGAAAGGTTATCGCCGGGTACAGCCAGTACAAGCGCGAAAAGGCGCAGACGATCGCCGATGCCATGGCGGAGATCTCCGACGGTGCCGATCTCGTCGTGTCCGGCGTGACCATCGAGGACGAGGCCGCCTGTGTCGCGGACTGGCGGGGGGTGCCGATGGCAAGCCTGCATCATGTGCCCTTGCGGGCCAACGGCGCTTTCCCGTTCTTCATCGCCACCACCACCCGCCGACTACCTCGGGCCATCAACTACCTGATGTACCCCGCGGTCGACTTCGCCGGCTGGCGCGCCTTCGCCGGCGATGTCAACCGGCTACGTGCCCGGATGGGCCTGGCGCCGACCCGGGAATCCACGCCACGCCGGCTGGCCCGGGCCGGCGCGACCGAGATACAGGCCTACAGCAGGTTTCTGGTGCCGGAGCTGGCCGACTGGGGTCCGCGCCTTCCCCTGGTCGGCTTCCTCACCCTGTCGTCCGAGCAGCGCCAGCAGCTCGGCGAGCACCAGCTCGATCCCGAGCTCGACGAGTGGCTGGCGGACGGTGAGCCACCCGCGTACTTCGGGTTCGGGAGCATGCCGGTCCAGAACCCGCCCCGGATCCTCGAGTTGATCAGGGCGGTGGCCCGCCGGCTGGGGCTGCGCGCGCTGGTCAGCGCGGGATGGGCCGACATCCCGATCGGAACCAGCGCGGACCGGCAGGTCTGCGTCGTGGGCGATCTCGACCACGACGCGGTGCTGCCCCGTTGCCGCATCGCCGTGCACCACGGCGGCGCCGGCACCACAGCGGCATCCGTCGGAGCCGGGCTGCCGACCGTCGTGTGCTCGGTCATGGGCGACCAGCCTTTCTGGGGCGCCCGGCTCGAAAGCCTCGGAATCGGCGCCACCCTGCGCTTCTCCGACCTCAGCGAGCCGGCCCTCGTGCGGGCCGCCGAGGATCTCCTGTCCGCCGCACCACGGGAACGTGCGTCGCGGCTCGCCACCCAGATGAAATCGGAGAACGCGGCTGGCCGCGCCGCCGACGTCCTCGAGCGGGTGCACCAGGGCTGATTCCGGCGCGGCTGGATTCCTGCTCATTCTGGGCACCGCTCCACATGATGGGCCAAGCATTCCCCGAATGCCGTATCAGGGAGCTGGAAATGGACCACGGCGAACTCATGGATCTCACCCGGCGCGCGCTCAAGATAGCCACGGGCCGATCAACCGATATGGTGCCGAACGGGCTGGATGTCGGGGACCATCTGGGTGATCTGGGCTCAGAGCCTGCCTCGTAGGGATCGGCGACTGATCGTCGGTGGTGGGGGGGCGGGTGCTCGACCGACCGATCAGCTGGAAGCTCGCTCTCGACACGTGCTGTGAGAGCTACCACTTCTCTGCCCTGCATCATGGCACCTTCGGGCAGCTTGCCCTGACGAATTGCGCACTTTTTGCCGCGTTCGGCCCGTGCCGCCGGCTTGTCATCCTCGACGTGAGAACAGGACGAGGCTGATAGTCGTCAGCCCGCACTGCGCGGGGAGACGGCGAACCGGCCCGACCTGTCGGCGGATCGATCGTTACGGGGGTCCCACCCGTCCTGGCTCGCGGGCCCACGCCGTCGCGTGGTGAGAAGGTCGGTGTACCGACCTGACGCACAGGTGGCCGCGTGGATCTGTGGGAGACGAGCGAGATGACCGAGAACGTGGTGACCAGCGAGCGGATCGACGACGTCGTGGTGCTCGAGATTCACAAGCCGCCGGCCAACTTCTTCGACCAGCAGGTCATCGGTCGGCTCGCGGATCTCGGGCAGCGCGCCGCGGCCGGCGGTGCGCGGGCCCTGGTGATCTGCAGCGAGGGCAGGCACTTCTGCGCCGGCGCCGACTTCGGCAGCGGTCCCATGGCCAAGGACCCGGCGGTGACGGCCAAGGCCATCTACGGCGAGGCGGTGCGGCTGTTCGAGGTGCCGCTGCCGATCGTGGCCGCCGTGCAGGGCAGCGCGGTCGGCGGTGGACTCGGCCTCGCGCTCGCCGCCGACTTCCGAATCGCCGCGCCGACCACCCGGTTCCGGGGGAACTTCTCCGCGCTCGGCATTCACCAGGGCTTCGGGATCAGCGTGACGCTGCCTCGCGTCGTCGGTCACCAGGCGGCCGCCCGGATGCTGCTGACCTCCCGGACGGTCACCGGCGAACAGGCCCTCGCACTGGGGCTCGCCGACGAGCTCGTCCCCGGTGTGGACGAGCTGCGTCCGGCGGCGCTCGCGCTGGCAGGAGAGCTCGCGAGCCAGGCCCCGCTCGCGGTCCACTCGATCCGCACCACCCTGCGCCGAGGCCTGGTCGACGAGATCCGCGAGATTCTTCGCCACGAACTCGGCGAACAGACCCGCCTCTGGGCAACAGCGGACTCTGACGAGGGCATCAGCGCTAGCCTCGGGCGGCGCCCACCGGTCTTCGTCGGCCGCTGAGGCTCGGGCCCGGCTCGTCCGCGGATGTCAGGGACGTGGCGAGGGCGGAGAGTGGGTGGTCTCGACCGCGGCGGGCAAACTACCAGAAAATCGCCATCATCCCGCAGCTGGGGGTGCCGTGGTCAGCAGGCCCGGGAGAGCAACTCGGCCAGGTGGACGGCGGAGCGGTCGCGCAGGTCAGCGATCTGGGTGCGGCAGGAGAACCCGTCCGCGAGCACGATGGCGTCCGGGGCGGCGTCCAGGGCCGGCAGCAGATGCTGGCGCGCGACGTTCACCGACACCTCGTAGTGCCCGATCTCGACGCCGAAGTTGCCGGCGAGTCCGCAGCAGCCGGGAAGCGTCGTGACGGTCGCGCCGGTGCGTTCAAGCAGAGCCTTGTCCGCCGCCCAGCCGAGCACCGCATGGTGGTGGCAGTGGGGCTGAGCCACAATGGTGGTGCCCGTCAGATCGGGCGGCGTCCAGTGCTCGGTGCTGCTCAGCAACTCGGCCAGGGTACGCGTGGCGTCTGCCACGAGACGCGCGTCCTGCGCCTGGTCGGTGCCGCCAAGCAGTTCGACGGCGTCGGAGCGCAGCACCGCGGTGCAGGACGGTTCGATGCCGACGACACCGATGCCCTCGCGGACGGCTGCGGCGAGCTCGGCGACCGTCCGGCCGAGGATGCGTCGAGCCGCGTCCAGTTGGCCGGTGGTGATCCAGGTGAGACCGCAGCAGGTACCCGACGTCGGCAGCCGAGGCTCGTAGCCCGCCGCGCGCAACACGCGGACGGTCGCCGCTGCGGCGGCAGGGGAGAACGACTCGGAGAAGGAGTCGACGAACAGCAGTACCGGCGTCCGGGCAGCGGCCTGCCCCGCAGCCGGTCCGGGCTTCTCGGCCCCCCCGGTCTGCGCCTCCCACCAGCGGCGGAACGGGGTCGGTGCGAAGGGGGGAATCGAGCGCCGCCGGTCCACCCCGGCGAGGGAGAGCCCGACCGCCCGTAGGCCAGGGGCGTTCGCCAGCAGGTTCGCGAGCCGCGGGGCCCGGCTGGCGAGCCGCGCCCACCGTGGTAGCTGGCCGAGGCTGTAGTGGGAGCGCGGCCGCGGCCGGTGCCGGTAGCGCTGGTGCAGCGCCTCGGACTTGTAGGTCGCCATGTCGACGCCGGTCGGGCAGTCGGCGGCGCAGCCCTTGCAGGACAGGCACAGGTCGAGGACGTCGAGCACCGCGGGGGCACGCCAGTCCAGGTCGCCGCGCACGACGTCCTGCAGCACCCGGGCCCGGCCGCGGGTCGAGTCCTTCTCCTCGCGGGTGGCGAGGTACGACGGGCACATCACGCCACCAGCACCCGAGTTGTCCGCGCGGCAGCGGCCCACCCCGGTGCAGCGGTGCAGCGCCTGGGCGAGATCACCGCCGTCGTGCGGGTAGGCGAACGCGAGGTCCCGGCGGTAGGTCACCCCGCTCATCCGCACATCGGCGTCGAAGGGATCCGGGTCGACGAGCACCCCGGGGTTGAGCCGGTTCGCCGGGTCGAAGGCGTGCTTGACCTCGCCGAACAGCGCGATGGCGTCGGCGGAGTACATCCGGGCGAGCAGCTCGCCGCGGGCCCGGCCGTCCCCGTGCTCGCCCGAGATCGATCCGCCGAACTCCGCCACCAGCCCGGCGGCCGCCGTCAGGAACCGGCGCAGCACCGTCAGGCCGTCCGGGCGGTCGAGCGGAAAGTCGAGGCGCACGTGCATGCAGCCATCGCCGAAATGGCCGTACGGCGCGGACGTCATCCCGTACTCGGCCACCAGCTCGTCGAAGCGTGCGAGGTAGTCCCCGAGGCGGGCCGGCGGCACCGCGGCGTCCTCAAGACCGGGCCAGGCCGGTCGCCCCGAGGGTGCCCGGCCGGCGAGGCCCGCGCCGTCCTCGCGGATCCGCCACAGGCGGGCCTGCTCAGCCGCGTCCGTGACGATGCGGGTCTCGGTCCCGAGATCGGCGCCGGCGAGCGCGGTGGCCCGGTCCAGCACCTCGACCCGGTCGTCGCCGGCGATCTCCACGAACAGCCAGGCGCCGCCGCGCGGCAACGGCGGGATCGCGCCGTCGCCGCGTCGCGAGCGCAGGACGTCAATCAGCCGCTGGTCCATCCCCTCGCAGGCCGTCGGCCCGAACGTCACGACCGTCGGGGCCGCGTGCCCGGCGCGCACGATGTCCTCGAAGCCGATCGCCACCAGGACCCGGTGCGCGGGGTCCCGCACGAGGCGCACGGTGGCCTGGGTGAGGATGCCGAGCGTGCCCTCGGACCCGACGAGCGCCTGCCCCACATCGAACCGTTCGGGTAGCAGATGCTGGACGGCGTACCCGCTCACCTGGCGGCCGAAGGTGTCGAACTCGGTGCGCGCCGCGGCGAGATGACGCCCGGCGGCGGCGCGCAGCTCGGCCAGTAGGCGCTCGGGGCCCAGGACGGTCGGGGAACCTGACGTGTCGTAGCCGGTGCGCAGCGTGTCGCCGGACGCCAGCAGGTGGGTCATAGCGACCACGTTGTCGCTGGTCCGTCCGTAGCTCAGCGCGCGGCTGCCGCACGCGTTGTTGCCGATCATCCCGCCGATCGTGCACCGGGAGTGGCTGGAGGGGTCGGGGCCGAACCGCAGACCGAGCGGCAGCACGACCTTCTGCAGATCCGCGTGCACGGTGCCAGGCTCGACCACCGCGGTGCGGGTGTCGGCGTCCACCTCGAGCACCCGGTTCAGGTACCGGCTGAAGTCGAGCACCACCCCCCGGCCGATCGCGTTGCCCGCGATGGAGGTGCCGCCGCCGCGGGCGGTGAAGCCCACCCCGTGCTCGGTGGCGAGCTCGAAGGCCCGCGCCACGTCGTCGACATGGCGGGGACGCACGACGGCCAGCGGCGGGACCCGGTAGAGCGAGGCGTCGGTGGCGTACATCGCCACCGTCCCGCGATCGTCGTGAACCTCCAGGCCCGCTGCCCGCATCGCCCCGGCAAGATCGGTACGTTCGACTCTCACAGGTCCCATCTTCGCTGGTGGTCGCGGGGTATCCGCCGTGCCGCCCAGCGGCGGACCCCGCGGCGATGGGAGCGGGACAACGGAGGTGACGTCAGCCGAGCAGGCGGACGCGGACGGTCTCGGGCATGGCGGCGAGTGAGTCGAGCAGCGCGGGCGGGTAGTCGACGGTGATGTCGGTCAGGGCGTAGCCGAACTCGCCGCGGGTGTCGAGGAGCTGGCCCTCGATGTTGACCTTGTGCTCGGCGAGCAGGCTGTTGATCTTGGCGAGGACGCCGGGGACGTTGCGGTGCACATGAGCGATGCGGCGGCCGCCGGGGCGGGGCGCCAGGGACAGGTGCGGCAGGTTGACGCTCATCGTCGTGTTGCCGTCGTGGGCGTAGTCCCGCAGCTTGCCCGCGACATAGTGGCCGATGTCCTGCTGGGCCTCCTCGGTCGAGCCGCCGATGTGCGGGGTGAGGATGACGTTGGGCAGCCCGCGCAGCTCGGAGCGGAACTCGTCGCCCCGCCCGGCCGGCTCCTGCGGGAAGACGTCGACCGCCGCGCCGGCCAGGCGACCGGACTCGATGTGCGTGCGCAGCGCGTGATGGTCCACCACGAATCCGCGGGACAGGTTGAGGAACAGACTCCCAGGCTGCATCTGGGCGAACTGCTCGTCGCCGAACATCCCGAGGTTGCCCTGGCGCCCGTCGACGTGCAGGGTGACGACGTCGACCGTAGCGAGCAGCTCGGCGAGGGTCGCACAGCGCCGCGCGTTGCCGAGCGCCAGCTTGTCGGCGGTGTCGTAGTAGTAAACGCTCATTCCCAGCGCCTCGGCCAGCACCGAGAGCTGCGCGCCGATGTTGCCGTAGCCGACGATGCCCAGCCGCCGGCCGCGGACCTCGTGGGCCGCCTCGGCCGACTTGTCCCAGAGGCCGGCGTGCATGCCGGTGTTCTTCTCGGTCAGCCGCCGGGTCATCGCGATGATCTCGGCGACCGCCAGCTCCACGACGCTGCGGGTGTTGGAGAACGGCGCGTTGAACACAGCGACGCCCCGGTCGCCGGCGGCGCCGAGATCGATCTGGTTCGTGCCGATGCAGAACGCACCGACCGTGAGCAGGTCGGAGGCCTCCTCGAGCACCGCCTCGGTGACCTCGGTCTTCGACCGGATCCCGAGCAACTGCACCCCCGTCAGGGCCTTGACCAGCGCCTGCTCATCGAGCGCGCGGTCGATGGTCTCGACGCTCACGCCGGCAGCCGTCAGGATCGCTGTGGCATCGGGATGGACATTCTCAAGCAACAGTGCGCGCACGGCGGACGCCCTCATCGGCCGGTGACAGTACGCCCGTAGTCTACGGAACCCTCGACCGTACTCCCGGCGGATGGCAGGTGCGCTTCGATGACCGCCACCCCCCGGCCGCCGGAGGTGCCGGAGATGCCGGAGATGCCGGAGATCGGCGGACTTCTCGGCATGGTGAGCCGGACGGCCGCCGGTCGGACGGTCGTCAGGACGTCGGAGCCTCGCGAGCGGCCGGGGGAGGCTTCAGCGGGGTGCCGGCGAGGGTACCCACGATGGCGGCGATCGCCTGCTGGCCCCGCGGCAGCGGGTGCCCGTTCTGACGCAGACTCAGGAACCCGATGCTCGGTTTGAACTGGACCTGGACAACCGGAGCGACCCAGGAATCACGGGTGCACAGTTCGTGGCCTTTCAGCGCGTCCGCCACGGAAATGAAACGCGCGCCGCCGGCGATCGCGGCACTTCGAAGGCGGCGATCAAGGTAGTCCTGTATCTGATTCAGGTGGACGAGCTCGTCAGGTTTCAACCACCAGCTGCATGCTGCCAGGTCCGAGTAGTTCCGGGGAAAGATCCGTGGATAGCCGACCACGACTGCGCGGGCCCGTGGAGCCGCCCGCCGGATGGCGGGAATCACCTCACGCCGAATACGGTCGACCACGCCGTCGATCGTTTTTTCCTGCCGTTCCGGGTGTTGTAGGCAAGTGATCAGGACGCAGCTGGCGAGGACAGGGCCGAACCCGGCGTCGTTTCCGCCGATGGTGACGGTCACCAGGCCGACGGGCGTCCTCTTGTTGATCTGTGCGAGCCGAGTCACCTGGGGGGTGGAATCGGGCCCGACGGGATACTGGCCGACCGACAGGAGATCATCGACCACGGCGCCGGCGCAGGCGACATGATCACTAGCGGTCATGCCGCCGCCGGAGCTACCGACGCCGACCAGGCGCGGCCAGGACTGCGAGCTACGGTCGCACTCATCGAGAATATTCGCGGTGCCATGATCGAACGGCGGATTGGCCTCGCCGGACGAATAGGAGTCGCCCAGGGCCACGTAGGTGCCGGGTGTGCTCGCGGACGCAGTCGTGGCCCCCATCATGGAGAGGCCGGAGAATCCCATCGCCATCACGGCGACCAGGGTATATCCGCGTAGGTTCCACCGGTGCATGCGACGATTCCCGTCCGATTCCCATCCGATTCCCACCGAAGAGTTCACCGTGAAAGGATCGTAGCAGGCGGAGCTCGGATCTGCCCGGAATTCTCGCTTCTGTCGGGGTAATCGGGGGAAAACATCCGGCCGATGCAAACGTCCAGGTCAAAGCGTCGGAACAGGGCCAAGGCGTCCAGGTCAAAGCGGCGGAACAGGACCAAGGCGTTCAGGTCAGCCCAGGTGCTTGAGGGCCTCGCGGCGGGACAGGGGCGACCGGGCGTCGCCGCGGGTCGTGCCGAAGCGGCGGCCTCCGCGGGGTCCGTTCGTGCGCACTGGACGACCTGGTCGACGTAGTCCCACCAGGCACCGATCGTGATCATCTCGTCGTGCGGATCTGGGGCGGGAACCGGCTCGGCGTCTCCTCCAGCGCGATCCGGCCAGGCTCGCGTGGTCGATCGCCAGAAAGTGACTCACAGCGTCCGTCTGGTCGATATTGGTCTGGTCGATAGTGGCGTCGGTGGTGTCGTCGACGAGGGGACGGTTCATGGCCGAACGGGTGAGGGTCGAGGTCCGGGACGGGGTCGCCGATGTCCGGCTGAACCGGCCGGAGAAGCTCAACGCACTCGACGGGCCGATGTTCCAGGCCCTCGTCGACACGTGCGGAAGCCTCGGCGAGCAGCCCGCCGTGCGGGCCGTCGTGCTGTCGGGGGAGGGCCGGGGCTTCTGCGCCGGCCTCGACTTCGCGGCCTTCGAGACGATGGCGGGCGACCGCGCGGCCAGTGCGGCACTGGCGGATGGCGTGCGCGCCGCCGGCCGGGGCCTCAACCTCGGCCAGCGGGCGGTCGCATCCTGGTCGGACCTGGAGATTCCAGTGATCGCCGCGATTCACGGGCCGTGCCTCGGCGGTGGCCTGCAGCTCGCGCTCGGCGCCGACCTGCGCATCGTCGCGGCCGACGCGTCGCTCGCGGTCCTGGAGATCCGGTGGGGCCTGGTGCCGGACATGGGCGCGACCCTCGCGCTCACCCAGCTGGTCGGGGCCGACGTGGCCAAGGAGCTGTGCTGGACCGGGCGCCGGCTGACCGGTGCGGAGGCGGTGCGGCTTGGACTGGCCACCCGGCAGGCGGCCGACCCCCGTGCCGCCGCGCTGGAGCTTGCCGCCCGGATCGCGGCCAATAGTCCGGACGCGATCCGGGCCGGCAAACGACTGCTGAGCCGGGCCGCCCAGCGCAGCCCGGCCGAGCAGTTGGCCCTCGAACGGCAGGAGAGCAGCGCGCTGATCGGCAGCCCCCATCAGATCGAGGCCGTTACCGCCGCCTTCGAGAAGCGCCCGCCGGTCTTTCGGGACCCCGGTGAGCGCTGGCGGGAGGGCCGTCCATGAGCCTCGCCTGATAGCGCGCCGGCCAGGAGAGACCGCGAGGTGCCGACCTCGCGGGATTACTGAGTGGCGGCGGCCGGTGTGCAGTCGGTTGCCGCCAGCAGGTCGAGCGGCACCGTCTGCGCCATCTTCTGGTAGCCGGCGAGGCTGGGGTGCAGCTTGTCCGGGCTGGCGTAGGCCGCAAGCAGCCGCGATGGCTGGGCCGGGTCGCGCAGGGCGGCATCGAAGTCGACGACGCCGTCAGCGAGACGCTGGCCGCGGATCCAGGTGTTCACCTCCTGCCGATATTTCTCGCTGTTGGGGGCGGTCGCGGTTCCATCGACGAGGGCGTTGGACGCGGGAGTTATGGTGCCGAGCCAGACCTTCAGCCCCGCGGCGTGTGACTTCTCGACAAGCTGCGTGTAGCCGCTCTCCAGCTGCTGGGGAGTCACCTTGTTGCCGAGTCCCAAATCATTGATCCCCTCGAGCACAAGAATTCCTGCGACCGCGGGGATGCTCAGGGCATCCGACTGGAACCGGGACACCCCGCTGGGCCCGTCCATGAGGCCGAGGCTGCCCAGGAGCTGGTTTGATCCGATACCCGCGTTGACGACTGATATGGGCAGGCCCGCGGCGGTCACCCGGCGCTGAAGTTCGTCGGGGTAGCGGCCGTTCTTGTCGGCCACGGACTTGTCCGCGGGAATACTGCCGATGCTGCCACCGACGAAGCCGTCCGTGATGGAGTCGCCGAAGGCAACGACCGACCGGGCGCCCGCGATCACGTCGACACCGTCGACGTACAGCCAGCTGAGCGTCGTGTGCGAGAAGCCCGACCCGCTGGTCTGCGCCGTCAGGTCACCGGAGCCCGCGCCTGCGTAGTAGGAGGTCGCGTTCGCGTTCCAGTGCTTGGTGACCGAGGTGGTGGAACCGGCCAGGTAGATGCTGACCGACAGCGGGGTGAAAGCCTGGAACGTGAGCGCCACCGGATCGCTGACGACGTCCTGGCCCTTGGGCGCGATCACCGACCTGGCACCGCCGAAGGTCGCGGTCACCGGAGATCCGATGGCGGCGCCCTCGCCCTGTGGCGCGATGGTGACGTGCGTGAACGTCACCGGAGCGGAGCCGAAGCGGTTGCTCAGGTGAACCCGTATCGAGGATCCGCCCAGGTGCGGCGTGATGACCATGCGAATGGTCTGGTTGTTCAGCTGGTTTGGGAGGAGACCCAGCGAGGCGTCGAACGGGACCTTGCCGTCGGTCGGGCTCGCGGCCCATGCCGCGACCCACCGCGGTGACGGACATCCGCTCGCGTCGCTGGGGCCTGGGCTCGCCTCGGCACTGGACGGGAGTGCCCCGACCAGAACAGTGGCCGCCATGGTTAAAGCCGCGGCAACGATGCCGGCCGCAATTTTTCGGGTTCTCATCTGATGTTCCGTTCTCCAGGACTCGGCCCGTTCTCGTCCGGCCGCGCTGGGCGGAACCAGGAAGCAGAAAACGGGAGCATGCTCGACTGCCTGAAAGTGCCGTCGAGATGACCAGAAAGATTCAGGGGAAAGGCGTCCCGGCAGCAGGTGACCATCGGACTCCTCCATTTGGATCACATGACCGCGGTCGCGGAACGGCCCAGCGACTCGGTCGTGTTGACCTTCCGCCCTGCGAAGCAGGAGCGTAGGGGGCTGAAGTGAGACTGGAAAGTAGTGGGCGATCTCACTATCGCCAGATATGCTGGCGGGCACCCTGCCGCATTTCTGCGCGGGGCGGCGACATCGATGATCGCCAAATCCGGCGTACGGGGCCGGAGGCTCGCAGGCCCCGCTGTGCGGGTAGTGTGGGATACATGTCACAACGGCGGCAGCGTCTCACGACAAGGTCGACGCGCCGCGATGCCCATCGCAACCGGGAGGCCATTCTCCGCATCGCTGACGAGGCCTTCGCGGATGGTTCCGACCTCGTGCCGTTGGACGAGATCGCACGCCGTGCGGGACTCGGCCGAGCAACTGTCTACCGTCATTTTCCTGATCGTTATGCACTTGCCGCCGCAGTGGCGACGGAGTACATGGACGCACTGTACGACGCGGTCGACGCCACGATGGACGGGCGTCGTGACTTCCGCGGAGTGCTTCGATGGGTGTTGGCCACGCAGGTGTCGATGCGTCCGCTGGTCACCCTCATGGCGGAGTTACCGGTCGCCGAGCAGCGTCAGTACACCACCTACCTCATCGCCATCCTGACGCCTGCCTTTGACCGGGCGCAGGCCGATGGCCTGATCCGTCCCGACGTCAGACCAGCCGATCTCGCGTGGATCATGAAGATGCTGATCACCGCGACGGACGTCGATGCGCTCACCGGCGCCACGGCCGGGGTGGCAGGCGGCGACCCGCATGAGGCGATCGATCGAATCATCGACGTCATCCTCGACGGCCTCTTCTCCCCGCCGCAAGCTCGTACCAGCGGGACCACGAGATGAGGCGCCGTGGCAGAACGTCCCTGCGCCGAGCCCGAAGGTGTACATCCGGCGAACCTCTGGTGGCTGTCGGCAGATCACTCTGGAACCAGAACCTGTATTCCGCGTGATGCCATGACCGTGGCAGGTTGGTTCGACCGGCGGGGAAGAACTGCCGATCTGGTCGCACGAGGACTTTGACCTGCGATGATGCGCCTCGCATAACCGCGGCGAACATCGTTGGTGGCCGCGAAGGCCGAGACGACGGGCGCCTGGCGTGGGCTGGTGTCCCGTGCCGAACTCACGGTTGTACCCGGCCGCGCGCCATTATTCTGCTGCCTTGTGCAGGTAGCGCCTGGCCTCGGGCGCGGCGGGGGCTCACCTGGGCGACCGTGTGGAGGAGCTGGGCGTCATGAGCGAGCGGTACGGCGAGAGGCATGTGGCACCACGGGCTCGGCCGGACTCCTCGGGCGGCCGAACCGCCGCGGAAATGCGCGGTGGATATCTCCGCCGGCCCATTGTCCGAGGACTTGTTGCCGCGGGATATCTGGCGCTTGTCGGCGTGGTGTTCCTGGTCGCCGCGAAGGCCGCTGGCAACGCGTCGCGCCCCCCTACCGCCCAGGGCTCCGGATCTGCCCCGGAAGCCGGCGGCCCCGCCGCCCCCGATCGGACCCGTACCCCGGTCGACGCGGACGGGGCGCTCCCATCCGTCACGCTGACGCCGACCGCCACCGCTTCGATCGCCCATTCCCCCACCCCCACCCCCACACGGACCCCGGCCACACCCGCACCGGCCGGCACCGCGCCGCTGGCCCGCGGCACCGCGCGCCCGGCGACACCGACCCACCACGCGCCTGCGGCGGCTCCCGTGCCCATGGCGCCGCAGCCCGCGGCAGCCCCCGCGCCAGCCCCCGCCCCAGCGCCAGCCCCCGCCCCCGCGGCGCCGCAGCCGCAGGCAGGCGCCGGTCAGGTCACATTCGTGGATCTGGCGACCGGCTACTGCCTCGACAGCAATGCGGCTGGCTCGGCCTACACGATGAGTTGTAACGGCGGGAACTACCAGAAGTGGAACCCCTTCGGCTATGGCACCGTCACTTTGGTCGATGTGGCGACGGGGCTGTGCCTTGGCGGCGGTGCCAACGGTGCCGTCGCCACCTGGGCGTGCGGCGGAGTCTCGCTCCAGCAGTGGAAGGTGGGCGCATCGGTGCACGATGCCGTGACCCTGGTGAATGCGGTAACCGGCCAGTGCCTGGACAGCAACGGGGGTGGTTCCCTCTACACCATGGCCTGCAACAATGGCTCCTACCAGCGCTGGTTGTGGTCATAACGCGGTGGACCTCTTCGGCCCGCCGTAAGTGCTATTGTGCGCAGCGTGTCGGGTTGCCCGAAAAGGTGGGAGGTCGAAGGGAATGCATGTGAACGGCGAGGCTACCTGGCTGGTCTGTAAGGTCGGCTGCATTGAGTGCGGCGTGATAGAAAATCCGGCGCTTGCGCTCATCGGCATATTCGGGGATGAGGAGCAGGCCATGGCGACCGCCCGGGGCGAGGCGCAGACAATCGCGCGGCGCTGGGGAATGACCAACCCCGACGAGCCCTATGCCGTGCGGGCGACCGAGATGCCTGGCTCCCGGCTGGGGGCCGGCTGGATGTGGACGCCCGCGGACCATGAACAGGTCTTTGCGGTCCGGATCCCCTCCGGCTGAGCTCGGGCTGGCTGAGCCTGGGGCCGCCTGCTCGGGCTCACCCGGTGCCGGGATCGCTCTGAGTCCTGGTCGCTGCGGTCCGCGGTCGGCCTGCCTGTATACCTCGGGCTCAGGGCGACGTCACCGGGTCAATGGCCCAGGCGTCGGTACCGCGCGAGCCGGCGGGCGCCCTCGGCGTCCGGGCGATCGACGAGGGGCTCGAGTACTGCCGCGAGACGGGCGCGGACGGCGTCCTGGTCGAGATCCGTGCCGATGGCGACCAGGCCGCGGGTACCGGCGCCGGTGGGTCTGGCCGCGATGTGGATCTGCCGTCCCACCAGGTTGACCACGTGGTCACGCTGGCTGTGGCCCGTGCTCACGGTGACGGTGCCCTTGAGGCGGTAGACGTTCGTCGGCGGGCTCTCCAACAGGTCGACCAGCCGGCCGGGGTCGACCGGACCGGACGCCGTCACGGTCACAGCGCTGACCTGGGGATGCCGCCCATGCACGTCGGCGCGGTCGTCGTGGTCATGGTCATCGTGGTCATGGTCGTTGTGGTCATGGCCGAGGCCAGCCCGGTCGAACGCTGAGCCGCTGGCGAGATCCTCCCTGGCCAGGGCTGCGAGCGGGAGCTCGTCGACAGGGTCGTACGGATGTGCCACATCGAAGACGAGGGCCGGGTCGAGCCGGCCCTGGCTCGTGGTGACGACCTGGACGTGGGGATTGCTCGCTCGGATCCGGGCGGTGATCCGCGCGATGGTCGCGACCCGCTGCGCCGGCGGGATCCGGTCGGTTTTGTTGATCAGGACAAGTGAGGCGGACACGAACCGGGCCGGTGCCAGCCCACCCCGGTCCACCGTGTCGAAGTAGGCCGCCGCGTCGACGACGTCGATGAGGCCGCCGGGGCGTACTCGCTTCACGGCGCTGAAGCGGATGAGCCGGGCCAGGTTCGGCGGGTCGGCCACGCCGCTGGCCTCCACGATCACCGCGTCGAGTCGAAGCCGCGGCCGGGAGAGCTTCTCCAACGCCTCGTCCAGGCCGTCGGTGTCCGGTAGGCAGCAGACGCAGCCGCCCGCGATCGAGGCTGGCTCGTCGATCTGTCCGGTGACCAGCGCGGCGTCGACGTTGATCGCGCCGAAGTCGTTGACCACCACCCCGAGCCGTGCCCCGGGCGCGGCCAGCAGATGGTTGAGCACAGTCGTCTTACCCGCTCCCAGGTATCCGGTCAGCGCGATCACCGGCACCCGTGCGCCTGTTCCCATGCCCACCTGCCTCCTTCCGCGGCCATGATCCCGTGACGGTGACCCGCCGGCGCGTCGACTTTCTCGTACCGCCGACGATCCTACGATCTGCGGATTCGGACGGAATATGCGGTGGCGACGGAGGGAACGACGCATAATCTGTGCATCGGAGATGCCACTTTTCTGGCGATCCCGACCTCACGGGCGTCCATGCATTCCGGGATGGGGCGAGCAGCCCGTCCCGACGGGACGATCGTCCTTCGAATGGGCACCTTATGGAAGGAAGACCGGTCGCGGACGGATCGAGATACTGACGTAGTCCGAACAGACCGCCCTGGCGGCGGGTTGACCGGAGTGTGCCTGCCGGACGGCGAGGGGAGCGAATACATGGTCACGGACACGACGGTCCTGTCCAGCGATCTGGCCCGGGTGGCGGTGGAGGCGGCGGTCCTTGCTCCGTCAATCCACAATTCCCAGCCGTGGCGCTGGCGCTTGCGTGACGACGTCCTGGAGCTGTCGGCGGACCTCGCCCGGGCCGCGCCGGTGGCCGACCCGGACCATCGGCAGCTGGTGATGAGCTGCGGCGCCGCGCTGTTCAACGCCTGGCTGGCCCTGCGCGCCGCCGGAGTCGCGGTGGGTGTCGACGAACTGCCGGACGGTCCGGACATCGCGGCCGGCCGGCTGGCCGCGATGCGGGTCGTGGGTTCCTGCCCGCCGGCGTCGGGGGATGTGGCGCTGGCCGTCGCGATGCGTCATCGGCACACCGACCGGCGGCCCTTCGACCCGGCCGAGCCGCCGGTCGAGCTGATCCATGGGCTGCGCCGGGCGACCGAGGCGGAGGGCTGCTGGCTGGTGTCGTTGACCCGGCCGGACGCGCGGGTGGAGCTGTCAGTGGTGCTTGCCCACGCCGACTGGATCGAGACGCACGACCCGGCCTATCGGGCGGAGCTGCTCCACTGGAGCCGCGATGACCCGGAGGCGACCGACGGGATTCCCCGTGGCGCCGTGATCGGTAGCGATACGCCGCGTCAGTCGGAATTCCCCCTGCGTGACTTCGACGTGGTCGGTGAGGCCGGCCAGCGGCTGCGGGAGCCCCGGGTCGAGCGGCCCGGCGTCCTCATCCTCGGCACGGACGGGGATGGTCCGGCGGCCTGGTTGCACGCCGGGCGGGCGCTCGGCCGGCTGCTGGTCATGGCGACCGCGGCGGGTGTGGCCGCGTCGCCGCTCGGCCAGGCAATCGATCTGGAGGCCACCCGCACTCTCGTACGTGAGGCCACCGGCGGGTTCGGGATGCCCCAGATGATCTTGCGCGTGGGTTACCCGGACCTGGCCGCCACGCCCCTGCCGCCGACCCGGCGTCGTCAGATCACCGAGGTCCTCGACCTCGCCGACGGTAGCTCCGCGGACTGAGCTGATCCCGTGGGCCACGGGATCAGCCCCGTGGCCCACGGCTACGCGTCGGAAGCCCGGCGGCGCGCCGTCAGTCGGTCTGGTCGCCGCCCCAGACCCAGTCGCGGATCTCGGGGAGATCCTCGAAGTGTTCGCGGACGTGGGCGTGGTGCCGCTCGAGCTGGGCTTCGCAGTAGGTGACGAGCCGGTCGGTGCCTGGGTGCGTCGTGCGGGCGAACTCCACGGCAAGGCGGGCCAGGTGGTACCGACTGACGTTGTTGCGCACGAGCATGTCGAACGGCGTCGTCGTCGTGCCCTGCTCCATGAAGCCGCGCACGTGGAAGCGCTGCGGATCTGTCCGCCCGTGCAGCAACTGGTGGACGGCGCGGCTGTAACCGTGGAAGCCGACGACCACGTCGGTCTCGTTGGTGAACAGCGCACGGAACATCGGGCTGGAGAAGCCGTGCGGATACTGGTCCGGCCGCAGCAGCGCCATCAGGTCGATGATGTTCACCACCCGGACGGTAAGGCTCGGCACGAACCGGCGCAGCAGCTCGGCGGCGGCGAGGATCTCCATGGTGGGCACGTCGCCGATGCCGGCCAGCACGATGTCGGGATCGCGCCCGTTGCGGGTCTCGGTGCCGGCCCAGTCCCAGACCGAGCCACCGCGGGCCGCATGCTCGGCGGCCTCGTCCGTGGTCAGGTACTGCAGGTGCGGCTGCTTGTCGGCGACGAGCAGGTTGACGTGGCCGCGGCTGCGCAGACAGTGGTCGGCCACGGACAGCAGGCTGTTGGCGTCCGGCGGCAGCCAGACCCGCACCACCTCGCCGGACAGCGACACCGCGGTGTCGATGAGACCAGGGCCCTGGTGGGAGAAGCCGTTGTGGTCGTTGCGCCAGCAGGTGCTGGTCAGCAGCACGTTGAGGCTGGGGACGGGCGCCCGCCAGGCCAGCCGGGCACCCTCCTGGAGCCATTTCGCGTGCTGGATCAGCATGGACGCCGACACCATCGCGAACGCCTCGTAGGTCGCGAACAGCCCGTGGCGGCCGGTCAGGGTGTAGGCTTCCAACCATCCTTCGCACAGGTGTTCGGACAGCACCTCCATTGCCCGGCCCTCCGGCGAGACGCGGTCGTCGCGTGGGTCGATCGGCGCGACCATGCAGCGGTCGGTCACCTCGAGGATCGCGCCGAGCCGGTTGCTGGTCAGCTCGTCCGGGCTGAAGACCCGAAAGGTGGTGGGGTTGTCGCGGTAGATGTCACGGAGCAGTTCGCCGAGCGGGCGGGTCGTCTCGTACGGGTCGGCGCCGCGGCGGGCCGGGTCGATCGGCAGCGCGTAGGCCCGCCAGTCCGGCAGTGTCAGCGGGACGGTGCGCAGGCCGCCGTTGGCGTAGGTCGTCGCGCCCAGCCGCAGCCGCCCGCGCGGTGCGAGAGCCGCGAGGTCGGGAACGAGTCGCCCGGCGTCATCGAACAGTTCCTCGGGTCGATACGAGCGCAGCCAGGCGTCCAGCTGGGCCAGATGGGCCGGATTGTCGCGCACGCCGGCGAGGGGAACCTGGTGGGCGCGGAACGTGCCCTCGACGAGCACACCGTCGACCTCGTGCGGGCCGGTCCAGCCCTTCGGGGTGCGCAGCACGATCGCTGGCCAGCGCGGGGTCTCGCGGATCGTCGCGCCGGGGGCGCGGGCCTCGGCCTGGATCCGCCGGATCATCTGATGTGCGGTGGCGAGCGCGTCGGCGAAGTACCGGTGGACGGCGGGCACGTCGTCGCCTTCGACCCACAGCACCTGGTAGCCGTGCCCGGTGAGCAGGGTGCTCACCTGTTCCCGGCTGCGCCGACCGAGCACGGTTGGATTTGCGATCTTGTACTGATTGAGGTTGAGGATCGGCAGGACCGCCCCGTCGCGGGCCGGGTTGAGGAAGGAGACGCCCTTCCAGCTGCCCTCCAGCGGGCCCGTCTCGGCCTCGCCGTCGCCGACGACGGCGGCGACCAGCAGGTCCGGATGGTCGAAGGCCGCCCCGAAAGCGTGCGCGAGCGCGTAGCCGAGCTCGCCTCCCTCGTGGATCGACCCCGGGGTCGGTACCGAGACGTGGCTTGGGATTCCCCCCGGGGTGGAGAACTGGCGGACCAACCGGACCAACCCCGCCTCGTCCGCCGACACCTGCGGGTAGATCTCCGAGTAGGTGCCCTCGAGGTAGGTGTTGGCCACGAGCGCCGGCCCGCCGTGCCCGGGGCCGGCGACGTAGAGAGCCTCCTGGCCGGTCAGGGAGACCAACCGGTTCAGGTGGGCGTAGATGAGGTTCAGCGCCGGCGAGGTCCCCCAGTGGCCGAGCAGGCGGGGCTTGATGTGCTCGGGGATCAGCGGCTCGCGCAGCAGCGGATTCGCCAGGAGGTAGATCTGGGCGACCGTCAGATAGTTCGCCGCGTTCCAGTAGGCGACCAGCCGGTCGAGGTCCGGTCCGGTCAGCTCCGGCAGCGCGCCGTCCCGGCCGACGGCGTCGAGAGTCGTCGTCATCGTGTTATCCCGTCAAGGTCGTCCGTGTCGTCCAGGTTGTCCGTGTCGTCGTGCCGGTCCACCAGCTGTGGCTGACAACCGTCCATGGTGGCCAACTCTGGACCGTCGCGCTGCGTGGAACGACGGTCAGAAGTCCCACACAGTGCGGACGAACGTCAGGCCCATCGGTGCCGATGAGCCTGGTCGCGCCACCAGACGGCGGCGTGTCGGAGCGAGGGATGCGGGCCGCTTCGGTAGGCCGCCCGTGCTCGTCCCGGTTCCACGGAACCGGGACGAGCACGTTTGACAAGGACAGACCGGACGGACCTCCGCCGCAGGCGGCGCTAGGCCTTGCGCGCGACGGCACCGTAGAAGCTGACCTCGCCGTCGGTGAGGTCGCTCCGGACGTCGGCGTCGGGGCGCCAGCGGTGCACGGTGCACAGGCCGGGGTCGAGGACCTCCAGCCCGTCGAAGAAGCGCAGGATCTCGTCCCGGGAACGGGTCTGGGCCGGGATGCCGCTGGCCCGGTAGGAGGCCGCGAGCCGTTCCATGCCGTCGTCGTAGTCGGCGGTGGCGTGCGTGATGGTCAGGTAACTGCCCGTGGGTAGTTCCCGCACCAGCTCGTCGACCAGGGCGAACGGGTCGTCGGCATCTGGAAAGAAATGCAGTATCGCCAGAACGGACAGCGCGATCGGCTGGCTGAAGTCGAGGGTGTCTCGCAGCTGCGGGGCGGCGAGGATGCTCTCGGGGGAATGCAGATCGACGTCGAGGTAGGCGGTCACGCCCTCGGCAGCGCTGGTCAGCAGCGCGCGGGCGTGAGTGAGCACGATGGGGTCGTTGTCGGCATAGACGACCCGCGCCCGCGGGTCGACTCCCTGGGCCACCTCGTGCAGGTTCGGGCTGGTGGGGATTCCGGTGCCGATGTCGAGGAACTGGCGGATTCCGGCCGTGCTCGCCAGATGGCGGATCGAGCGGACCAGGAAGGCGCGATTCTCTCGGGCCGAGGTGCGGGCGTTCGGGAAACTCGCCAGCGCCCGCTCGGCCGCCTCGCGGTCGGCCCGGAAATGGTCCTTGCCACCGAGGTAGTAGTCATACATCCGGGCTGAGTGCGGCTGATCGGTCTTGAGGTCAACGGCGCGATGCTCGCCCGACGGCGATGTCCACCACTTCCCGGCTCCCAGCTTCCCGATCTCCGGCACGACGGGGGCTGGCGGGCTGGCCAACGCCGGGGCGCTCTCGGTGCCTGGGCTCGGGGACTCCGGTGGCTCGCCGTTGATCATTTTCGGCGCTCCTCTGCTCGCATATCAGGATCCGGGCCCATACCGGGACCTTCCGTCTGTCACCCTAGTGGCGTCACCCGTCCGATCGTCACCCACACCGATGAACTGCCCACCGAACCGATGCTCGGGGCGTCCGAGCGGGGAACGTCGACGCCCCTGACCTCTTGACAGGACGGCAGCGCGGGGAGCCGTCAGTGCTCGGCGCCGATGACGGCCGGGCCGGGCAGATCAGCGAAATGACGGGTACTGCGGGTCAGCAGGGGGCTCCGTAGTGGACGGCGCAGGCCGCGATCCACAGGTCGTTTGCGTGCGTCCGCTGGCGCAGGGGATGACCCCGTCGATGAGCCGTGTGCCGTAACCGTGCCCATACTTCAGGTAGCTGCTCGTCGAACGGGACCAATGGCTCGTTGGCGATGCTGGCAGCATCAATGCGCACCCGGACCGAAGGCGGCAGCCTGCCTCTGCCGGCCGCGGCTGACATTCGGCACGGCCACTCGGCCACTCGGCCGGACCGAGCCGATTCCCGGAATGATCGTGCAACGTCTGCGGGCGATTCCGCTCGGGCGCTGTCGTCAAACAGACGTTGTGGTCGGACATCGGACGCACATCGAGCGCACTGGGGACGGCCAGGCACGGTTCCTCCGTGGGACCATGCCCTCGGACTATCTGTGGGTGGGGGCTGATGTGATGACTCAACGTCGGCTGATTGACCGGCGGTACGAACTGGATGCGTTGCCGCTGGCCAAAGGCGGAATGGGCGAGGTCTGGACCGGTCGGGACGTGAAACTCGACCGGGAGGTCGTGGTCAGGTTCGTCCGCTTTCCAGGCGGCGAGCCCGATGAGGATCTCGCGCGTCGATTCATTCGCGAGTCGCGGATCACCGCCCGGCTGGTGCATCCTGGTATTCCGCCTGTGTATGACGCGGGAAGCCACGAGGGGCGGCCATACCTCGTCATGCAGCGGATTCATGGCCTTAGCATCGCCGATCTGGTCGCCGAACAGGGGGCGTTGCCGGTCGGCTGGGCGGCTGCCATCGGCGCTCAGGTCGCCTCGGTTCTCGCCGTCGCGCATCGGGCCTCGCTGGTCCATCGCGATCTCAAACCAGCGAATCTCATGCTCGAGCCGGATGGCACGGTGAAAGTGCTCGACTTCGGCCTTGCGGTGGGCCTCGATCGGACCGATCTCTCGAAGATCACCGTCGCCGGACAGCATCTGGGCAGCCCCGCCAATATGGCGCCCGAACAGGTCCTCGCCGGGCTCAGTACTCCGGCCACCGACCTCTACGCACTCGGCGCGACGTTGTTCGAGATGCTCACCGGCCGGCGCCTGTTCGGCGGCCCGTCGTCCTACTCGGTGATCCACCGCCAGGTGGAAGAGATTCCGGCGCGCGTGGCGATGATACGAGCCGGCGTGCCCAGCGAACTCGACACGCTCGTCGCCGACCTGCTGCGCAAGACTCCGGACGAGCGGCCCTCGGGTGCCGAGGAGGTGTACGAGGTGCTGGCGCACGCGGCAGCGGACCTCGCCCCCCTGCCAGGAGTGGTCGACTCCGCTCCGTACAACCCGGTCCGGATGTACGCCCGGATCACGGCTCGCGTCCATCCGCACACAGCGTCCATACCCATCGCCGCGCTGCCCGTCGTCTCGTCCCCTGCGGTCGCGCCCATCCCCGCCGCCGAGGCTCCGGCGACATCCAGGCTCTCGGCCGCGACCGAACCCATCGCCGGGTCGGTGCGGGAGGACGGTGCGACGAGCGCTGACGCGGCTGTGGTCGGCGGAATTGTGGAGGAGATCAGTCGGGCGGAACTGCGACGGACTCTGGACGAGGCCCGCTCGCTGGCCCGCGCCGCCCGGCACAGCCAGGCGGCCGGGATCCTTACCGAAGCGGTGGACCTGGCCGCGCGGGCATCGGGGATGGCTGGCACACAGGTGTTGGCGCTGCGGATCGAACTCGCTGACGTGCAGTTCGAAGGCGGTGACTTCCGCCGGGCCGCACTCAGTTACCAGCTACTGGTGGACGATCTGAGCCGTCGCGACGACCGAGACAGCGAGCGTCTGCTGAGTGTCCGCATCCGCGAGGCCACCTGTCGGGCCATGATCGGGGATGTCGCGCGGGCCCTGGCGAGCCTTGGGGCTCTGCTGCCGGACCAGGAGCGGATGTTCGGCACGGATGACCCCCGGGTCCTGGAGCTGCGCCGGCAGATCGGTCTGCTGCAGCTTGGCGCCGGCCAGCGGGCCGCCGCGGCCGAGACGCTCACCGCACTGCTCGCCGACATCGTGCGGGTCTGGGGACCACTGCATCCGATGGCCACCGCGGTCGGCGAGCTGATCCCTGACCCCAGCCTGACCGCCACTGCGGCCGCCCAGGCCGCTCCCGGAGCCGCACGGAGGTCCTGACCAGGCAGCACGGCGCGAGCGGGAAGGACTGGGCGGCACCCGCGCGCGGGAGAAGCCGGTCGTGCGGTGGGATGGTGTCCGTAGCCCACCGCCCGACCTGTTCGGCGACACTTGACAGCACGATCTCCTGCCGGCATTATCGAATGTATGTTCGATGTCATGGGAGTTCGTGGCCTGCTCGGGCGTGACCTGCTCGGGCGTGACAGGCCCGGGCGTGACAGGCCCGGGCGTGATCGGTTCGCTGTCCAGCCGCATTCCCGGACCGCACCCGAGGGCCGCCCCCGGTCCGTCGAGCGGCTCCCCACTCAGCGGGCTGCCGTCGAGTGCGCTGTCCGGCCGGCCTGGGCCGTGGGCAGCCTGCCCCCGAGCGTGGCCCGAGTGGCTGCGCGCACGAGGCTGTCCGCTGAGCTGCTGGCAGCGCTGCTCGAGGTCGACGGCCGCTCCCGGGCGACCCTCGATGACATGGAGCGCGCCGACGCGATCGCCGACGCGCTGCTCGCCCGCCGCCGCCTGCGCGCCAGCCAGCAGGGTGCCAGCCAGCAGGGTGCCGAGTTTGCCCGGGCGGTCTGAACCACTTTCCCGCGACAGGGCGGCAAGAGCAGGATGAGGCCGGAGTCTTTTCTCGGCGTCGGGTCGGCCTGGCCTCAACCCGGGCCGCAGCGCGGGCTCGGGTCGAGCGGATAGCGGCTCACCGGGCACCGCCAGCGAATGGGGGCGCGCGTGAAGGTCGGATTCGTCGGTGTCGGCAGTATGGGCCGGCCGATGCTCGAGCAAGTGGTCCGAGCCGGGCATGAGGTGTCGTTCTACGCCCGCCGGCCAGACGTGGCCCATGAGGTGGCCGCATGCGGGGCTGCCAGCGCGCCGTCGCTGGCCGAGCTCGGAGCCGGCCTTGATGTGGCAGTGGTGTGTGTCTTCACCGATGCGCAGGTGCGCGAGGTGTGCGGCGGTGCCGAGGGGCTGCTCGCCACACTGCCCCCGGGCGGCACCGTGGTGATCCACACGACGTGCCGCCCCGAGACGCCGCCGGCGCTGGCCCAGGCCGGTCACTCCCGCGGCATCACCGTGCTCGACGCCGGGTTCAGCGGCGGCCCGGCGGATGCGGCCGCCAGCCAGATCACCCTGCTGGTCGGCGGCGAATCGGACGTGCTCGAGCGGGTCCGCCCCGTGCTCGCAACGTATGCGGCGCCGATTCTGCACGTGGGCGGGCTCGGCGACGGCCAGCGGGTGAAGCTCGTCAACAACGTGCTGTTCGGCGCGCAGGTCGCGCTGGTCGCCGAAGCGGAACGGATCGCCCGCGACCTGGGGATCGATCCGGCCCGCGCCCTTGAGGCGATCAGCCACTGCAGCGCCGACAGCTACGTGCTCGGCGCGGTCCGCGCGGCCGGCTCCTCGGATCGTTTCCAGGTCGTCGCCGGCCGCTACATCACCAAGGACGTGGCGACCGCGACGGAGCTCGCCTCCGCGGCTGGCACCCACCTCGGTCTGCTTGCCACCGTCACCGAATCCCTCCGGGCACCGGCCGGGTCCCCGGCGCCGCCCGAGACCACCGCCACCGCTGTTGGTTGACTGGCGGCGCAGGCGCGCGATGGCGCAGGGTGAGGGCGAGCGCATGGGAATCAGGTCCCGAAGTGCTCTCAGCGTGAGAGGAGACGGCGGTGCAGGAGGTTCGTGGGGTGATCGCCCGGAGCAAGGGCGCGCCGGTCGAGCTGGCCACGATTCAGGTTCCAGACCCCGGGCCCGGGGAGGCAGTGGTCCGGGTGCAGACCTGCGGGGTGTGCCACACCGACCTGCACTACCGCGAGGGCGGCATCAACGACGACTTCCCGTTCCTGCTGGGCCATGAGGCGGCCGGCATCGTCGAGACCGTCGGCGACGGCGTGACCGACGTCGCGCCCGGCGACTTCGTCATCCTCAACTGGCGGGCGGTCTGCGGCACCTGCCGGGCCTGTCTGCGCGGGCGGCCCTGGTACTGCTTCAACACCCACAACGCCGCCCAGCCGATGACACTCACCGACGGCACGCCGCTCGCCCCCGCACTCGGCGTCGGTGCGTTCGTGGAGAAGACCCTCGTCCACGCCGGCCAGTGCACCAAGGTCGACCCGGCGGCGCGCCCGGCGGCCGCCGGGCTGCTCGGCTGCGGGGTGATGGCCGGCATTGGCGCGGCGATCAACACCGGCGGGGTCGGCCGCGGCGACTCGGTCGCCGTGATCGGCTGTGGCGGGGTTGGTGACGGCGCCATCGCCGGTGCCCGACTCGCCGGCGCGTCGAAGATCATCGCGGTGGACACCGACCCGCGCAAGCTGGAATGGGCGAAGGGATTCGGCGCCACCCACACGGTGAACGCGAAGGAGACCGACCCGGTCGCCGCGATCCAGGAGCTCACCGGCGGGTTCGGCGCCGATGTCGTCATCGAGGCCGTCGGCCGGCCCGAAACCTACAAGCAGGCCTTCTACGCCCGCGACCTCGCCGGCACGGTCGTGCTCGTCGGTGTGCCCACCCCGGACATGATCCTGGAACTGCCTCTGCTGGACGTGTTCGGCCGGGGCGGCGCGCTCAGGTCGTCCTGGTACGGCGACTGCCTGCCGTCCCGTGACTTTCCCCTGCTCATTGACCTCTACCAGCAAGGTCGCCTCGACCTCGACGCCTTCGTCACCGAGGAGATCCCGCTGGACGGTGTCGAGGCGGCATTCGCAAAGATGCACACCGGCGACGTGCTGCGCTCTGTCGTCGTGCTGTGACGTCGTCGTGCTGTGACGCCTGGCGTGCGGACGCCAGGCGTGTGGTGCCGGCCGGCCGAGGCCGGCGGGCGCGGTCAGCTCGGTGCGTTCTCCTGCTCGGCCTGGCCGTTGAACACGCCCCGGTCCGCTGCTCGCTGCATGGCGTCCATGCAGGACACCAGCGCTGAGGCGGGGTTCAGCTCAAGAATGTCCGCCGGCCCCGGATAAATGAGAACGTGTCCGGCGGGAAAGAAGTACACCTCGCCGGCCTTCGCCTCCTCGTCCGGCCAGTCGGTGTTCGGATAGACGGCGCGGATCGACCCGCTGAAGACGTAGCCGTAGTGCGGACAGATGCAGACCCCGCCCGGCATGCCGCCGACCCGGTACATGTCCGTGCAATCGAGCGGGGCATCGATCACAGTGTGGCCGATTTCCATGTCCCCCCACTGCTCCGATTTGAACGATAACCCGGCGACCGGCCAACGATCGGCTCCGGACCTGATCTCACTCGGCTTCGCGTGCGGCACGGCTGCTGTCCTTCCGGTAGGGTGCCCATGACATTCACGGGTTCATGAACGCGGCATCTGACACCACCATCTCCCTGGTTACCTGTCAACCGGCGCAGCCTGCACCGGACCGCGGGATGTGACGTGTGCCGCCCAGGCGCGCACGCGTGGCGGCACACCGGCGGTCCGACCGTTCCAGTGGTATGGACTCTGGCCGGCCAACCGAGGTCGCGGCAGCCAGGACGACGGGGCACCGTGCGACGGGAGATGATCCGATGAGCGACGGGCGGGGCACTGGAAGCGAGACCTGGAGGAAGCGCGACGTGGATGCCGATCAGGCACCTACGCCGGGAGACAACAGGGATCAGCAGCGTCAACCTCCCGAGCCGTGGTCACCGAGGTGGAGTGGTTCCACACCGTCGGAATACGGCGAGACGCGCGCGTCGGGGTATGGCGAGACTCCGCCGACCGGAAGTGGCGCGCCACCGCCGTGGGGATATGACGACGATCCGGTCGCCGGTGACGCCGGTGACGCCGAGGTCGCCCCGGTGGTCGCTCACACCAGACGGAGCCGGCTCGCTGTCCTGGCTGCCGGGCTCGGCCGGCGCCGCTCCACCGCCGACCCGTCCGGTGGAGCGGCGCCCACTATCGAGGTTCCTGACGGGGGCGCCGCACGTGGTGCTATGGCCGGCCGGGCTCCTGTACGCCTGCGGACCGTGCTGCTGATCGTGCTGCCGATCGCGCTGATCGTGCAGTTCGTGGTCCTCGACCGGGTCAGTGTCCAGCTGGCCGAGCATGAGATGGCCACGCAGATCCGCTCCGGTGCCGTGGCGGACATGCCGTGCGGCACCACGCCGCCCACGGTGCGCGACGTCAGCATCGGCGGTTTCCCGTTCCTCACCCAGGTTCTCACCGGCAGGTTCAGTGACCTTGGCCTGACCATGACCGGGATGCCCACGCCCGGCCCGCGGATCGAGGCGATCAACGTCCATCTGAAGGGCGTGCACGTGCCGATCGTCAAGCTGGCGACCGGTGGGGAGGGCGACATCACGGTCGACCGGATGCGGGCGGCCGTGCGTATCACCTATGCCGACCTGAACGCCTACCTGGCCGGGCAGCCAGGAAAAATCCGGATCAACCCGGTGGACGGCGGGCGCCGCCTGGAGATCTCGGCGTCGGCGGACGTACCCTTGCTGGGCGCCCAGCAACTCGCCGGAATCGTCACCTTCGCGGTGCACAACAACCTCGTGACGCTGATCCCCAGCCAGATCTCGCTGAGCGGTCTGGTGAACATCACGATCCCGCTCGGCTTCCTCAGCGGCGTCCTGACCTCGCTGCCCATCCCCCTGGGTGATCTGCCGTACCACCTGAACGTCACCAGCGCCGAGACCGATGCGACCGGGCTGTCGCTCGCGGCCACGGCCAGCGACATCACCGTGCCCCCGATGGACGAGACGCCCCAGTGCCGGCAGGCCGGCGCAGACGTCAGCGCAGGGCGGGGATGACGGTCTCACCGAAGGCGGCCAGGGTGGCCGGGTCCGCGAAGTCGCAGAACCAGGTGTAGACCCGTTCGACGCCCCGCTCGCCCAGCGCGCCGAAGAAATCGATCAGCTCGGTCGCGGTGCCGACGACCGTGCTTCGCCGCGCGAACCGGCGGGCGGCGGTCTGCTCCACCCGCTCGCGGTCGGCCTCGGTCGGCACGAAGGCGACGTAGTGCTGGAGCGAGATCCGGGCCTTGCCGGCGTGCGCGCGCATCTCGTCGAGCCGGTCGAGGATCCCGATGTGCACGTTCCACCAGTCGGCGTGGGCGGCCACCAGCTCCATCGTCCGCGGACCGGCACCACCAATGGTGATCGGAATGTGCCCGAGCGGGGTGGGGGCCTGGCGGGCATCGTGCAGCTGGAAGAACTCGCCGTCGTAGTTGACCACGTCACCGGTCCACAGGGCACGCAGGATCTCGAGGGTCTCCCGCAGCCGGCGCACCCTGGCCCGCGGTTGCGTCGGCCGCACATCGTAGGTGACGAATTCGTTGTCGCGTGAACCCCAGCCGATGCCGAGTTCGTACCGTCCACCGGAGAAGTGGTCGAGGCTCACCGTCTCCTGGGAGAGCGCCATCGGGTGGCGGAAGGCGTCGCACAGCACCAGCGAGCCGACAGTGAGCCGCGTGGTCTGCGCGGCCAGCCAGGCGTTGGTGACGGTCGCGCTGAACATGGGCTTGTCCTCGGCCAGGGGTGGGGCCAGATGATCCATCCCGGCGATGCCGTCGAAGCCCGCGGCCTCCGCTACTCGCGCGCGCTCGACGAGTGTCGCCGGGCTCATGCGCATCTGCGGCAGGTACACGTGGAACTCCACGGTGGGCTCCTCCGTCGGGTCGATCAGGTGTGGCGATCGGACTGGACGATCGCGCCGGAGTAAAGAGGCTCCGCGTCGTTGGTATCCCATCCCACCGCTGGGAGTCATCCAGATCGCACGCCGACCAGCCGTAACGCGAACTGGCCGTACTGCCAGACCACCGCGTCCTCGCCCGGCTCGCCGCCCTCCCGGAACCAGACGGCGACGCCCATTCCCAGGTCAAGGATGGCGTAGGAGGCCAGTCGGGCCGAGGCGGCGTCAAACCGGCCAAGCCGGACGCCGACCTCGATCAGGTCGCGGAAGCAGCGCTCGTACTCGGAGCGCAGCGTCAGCACTCGTTCCCGGTGCGGGGGGACGAGGCTGCGGATCTCCCGGTTGCCGACGAACGCCTCCCGCCGGTGTCGGGCGTGGTACCGCACATGCGCCTCGGTGGCTCGACGAAGTCGTTCGACCGGATCATCCGGCGCGACCCCGGCGAGCGCGCTTCGGTGCGTTCTGAGCAGGTCCTCCATCGTCCGGGTCATGATCCGGACGAGGATGTCCTGCTTGGACGGCACGTGCCGGTACAGGCTGGGTCCGCGTACCCCGACCGCGGCACCGATGTCCGCCATCGTGGTCGCCTCATAGCCAAGACGGGTGAACAGCTCGAGGGCGGCGGTGAGGATCTCCTCCGAGCGCGTCGAACCGGTCCGGCCCATCGGATCCCCTCTCCTGCCGCTGTCCGCTAACCACCGATAGCAGCACTGGTGCTCCTGGTGGAGCCCTGATCCTAATCAGACCTGTTGCAGAGGGGGAATCGCCCCTCTAGGCTTCCGCTAATGCTCATTAGCACTAAGTATCAGCAGCTACCGTCACCATCCGTCAGCAACGCCGTTCCGGTGGAGATTCGATGACGATTGATCTCGCCCCTGAGCCGCCCGTCGCGGACCTGGCCCGCCGCACCGCCGAGTTCGTCCGCGCGGTCGTGCTCCCGATCGAGGCCCAGGGCGGTGTCGTTGCCCTGACGTCCGAGCGGCGCCGTGAGCTGCAGGACGCCGCCCGCGCGGCCGGGGTGTTCGCCCCGCACGTCAGCGCCGAGTACGGCGGCCACGGGCTGGACATGCGTGGGCGGGCCACCGTGTTCGAGGAGGCGGGCTACGCGCTGCTCGGCCCGCTCGCCCTGAACATCGCCGCGCCCGACGAGGGCAACATGCACATGCTCGAGGCGATCGCGACCGAGGAGCAGAAGGAGCGGTACCTGCGCCCGCTGGCCACCGGCGAGATCCGCTCCTGCTTCGCGATGACCGAGCCCGCCCCCGGCGCCGGCTCCGACCCGCGGGCCCTGCTCACCCGGGCCGAGCGGATCGGCGGCGGCTGGCGGATCAACGGCCGCAAGTGGTTCATCACCGGCGCGGACGGTGCTGGCTTCGCGATCTGCATGGCCCGCACCTCCGGCGAGCCCGGCGTGGCCACCGGCGGCGCGACGATGTTCCTGATCGACGCCGACAACCCCGGCATGAAGATCGTTCGGCACATCGAGACGCTGGACGAGACGCTGTTCGGCGGGCACTGCGAGCTGGTCTTCGACAACTGCGAGGTGCCCGACTCCGCCGTGCTCGGCGAGGTCGACGAGGGTTTCCGCTATGCGCAGGTGCGCCTCGGCCCCGCGCGGATGACGCACTGCATGCGCTGGCTTGGCATCGCGAAGCATGCCCGCGACATCGCCGTGCGCCGGGCGAACGAGCGCGAGCTGTTCGGCTCCCGCCTGGCCGAGCTCGGCATGATCCAGCAGATGATCGCCGACAACGAGATCGACATCGCCGCGTCCCGCGGTCTCATCAACCAGGCCTGTTGGGAGCTCGACCAGGGCCGTTCCGGTGCCCAGTCGACCGCGATCGCGAAGACCTTCTGCGCCGAGGCGATCTACCGGGTCGTCGACCGGTCGCTGCAGATCTGCGGCTCGCTCGGTGTCTCCGGTGACGTCCCGCTGGGCCGCTTCCTGCGCGAGGTCCGTCCGTTCCGCATCTACGACGGCCCCTCCGAGACGCACCGCTGGGCGATCGCCCGCCGCGTCGCCCGCCAGGCCGCGACCGAGAAGGCCCGATGAGCGACGTGTCCGGAGTCGGAATCGGAGTCGGAATCGGAGTCGGTACCGGAGGCGTCGAGGGGCTTGATCTGCCCGCGCTCGAGACGTTCCTCGCCGACAGGGTGCCAGGTTTCACCGGCCCGCTGTCAGCCCGGTTGCTCTCGGGCGGCCGCTCCAACCTGACCTACCTGCTCACCGAGGGTGATCATCGCTGGGTGCTGCGGCGCCCGCCGCTGGGTGGGCTCACCCCGTCCGCCCACGACATGCTGCGCGAATACCGGATCGTCTCGGCGCTGGGTGGCAGCGGCGTGCCGGTGGCCCGGGCGGTCGTGTCCAGTGACGCCGACGGCCCGCTGGGCGTGCAGTTCGCGATCGTCGAGTTCGTCGCCGGCGAGGTCATCCGGACCGAGGAGCAGCTCGAGGCGCTGCCCCAGGCCACGGTTGACGCCTGCGCCCACGCACTCGTCGACGTGCTCGCCCGCCTGCACGCCGTCGATCCCGCGGCCGTCGGGCTCGGCGACTTCGGCCGGCCGCAGGGCTACCTGGCCCGCCAGGTACGGCGCTGGTACGACCAGTGGCAGCGGGTACACACCGTCGAGCTGCCCGACGTCGACACCCTGCACGCCCAGCTCGCGCAGCGGTGCCCGGTGGAGTCCGGCGCGTCGATCGTGCACGGCGACTACCGCATCGACAACGTCATCGTGAACCCGGCCGACCCGGCCGACATCCGGGCGGTGGTCGACTGGGAGATGGCCACCCTCGGCGACCCGCTCGCCGACCTCGGCCTGCACCTGGCCTACCGTGACCCGGCGTTCGCCCCGGTGCTGGCCGGTTCCGCCGCCGCCACCAGCACGCGGATGCCGGGCAACGACGCCCTGCTCGCGCGCTATGTCGGCGTGACCGGTCGCAACCTCGGCGCGTTCTCCTTCTACCTCGGGCTCGCCTACTTCAAGATCGCGGTGATCGCCGAGGGCATCCACTACCGGCATGTCCACGGGCACACCCGCGGCGAGGGCTTCGAGCGGGTCGGCGAGGCCACCGCGCCTCTGATCGCCGCGGGCCTTCGCGCCCTGCGCGACACGTCCTACGACGGAAAGCACGACGGGACGGCGGTGTCCGGATGAGCGGCGCTGGGAGCTCCGCCGGCAGCAGCGGGGCCGCCGGCACGGATGCCGCCGGTGGTCGTGGTGGCGGTGTGCTCGACCTGTTTCGGCTGGACGGCCGGGTGGCCGTCGTCACCGGCGCGAGCTCCGGGCTCGGCGCCCGCTTCGCCCGGGCCCTGGCCGAGGCGGGGGCCGACGTCGTGCTCGCCGCCCGGCGGGTCGAGCGGCTGCGCGAGGTCGCCGCCTCGGTCGCCGAGGCCACCGGCCGGCGCACCCTGGCCGTCGAGACCGACATCGCCGACCCCGACGCGTGCGCGGCGCTCGCCGACGCGGCTTTCGCCGAGTTCGGGCGGCTGGACATCCTGGTCAACAACGCCGGCGTCGGCACCGCCGTGCCGGCGCTGCGGGAGAGGCCCGACGACTTCCGCCGGGTCATCGACATCAACCTGAATGGTTCCTACTGGGCCGCCCAGGCCTGCGCCCGGCACATGGGCCCGGCTTCCTCCATCATCAACATCTCCAGCGTGCTGGGGCTGGTCAAGTCGTACGTGCCGCAGGCGGCGTACAGCGCCAGCAAGGCCGGCCTGATCGGCCTGACCCGCGACCTCGCCCAGCAGTGGTCCGGGCGCAAGGGCATCCGCGTCAACGCGATCGCCCCTGGCTACTTCGAGACCGAGCTGACCGCGGACGTCCCGCGGGAGCCCCTGCTGACGTTCATCGGCACCACCGGCATCCTCGGCCGGCTCGGCGAGCCGCACGAGCTGGACGCCGCCGTGGTCTTCCTCGCCGGCCCCGGCGCCTCCTACATCACCGGCGCCACCCTCGCCGTGGACGGCGGCATGTCCGGCCACTGAGCCCCGCCCGATCCGGCGCGGACTTTCGATGTAGCCTTCTACAGGGTCAAAGCGGGCAAATCGCCCTTCGTAACCCTGTAGAAGGAACACGAACGCTTTCCGGGCGGGCGGGCGGGCGGGCGGGGGGGGTGGGCGGGGTGGGCGGGTGGTTAGAGGCGTTCGATGAGGGTGGCGGTGCCGAGGCCGCCGCCGCAGCACATGGTGATCAGGCCGTAGCGGCCGCCGGTGCGCTCGAGCTCGTTGAGGGCTCGGGTGATCAGGATGCCGCCGGACGCGCCGAGCGGGTGGCCGAACGCAATCGCGCCGCCGTTGGGGTTGACCCGATCCAGGTCGGCGCCGATCTCCTTGCGCCAGGCCAGCACCACCGACGCGAACGCCTCGTTGACCTCGAACACGTCAACGTCGTCGATCGTGAGACCGGACTCGGCGAGCACCTTGCGGGTGGACGGGATCGGCCCGGTCAGCATCGTCACCGGATCGCAGCCGACCAGCACCGAGTGCACTAGCCGGGCCCGCGGGCGCAGCCCGAGCTGCTCGGCCCGCGCGGCGCTGGCGAGCAGGATCGCCGAGGCACCGTCGGCGATCTGCGACGAGGTGCCCGCGGTGTGCCGGCTGCCGCCCGGCCGGTCGGGCACGTTCGTCCTCAGCTTGGCCAGGCCCTCGAGGGTGGTCGGCCGCAGCGCCTCATCCATGGTGAACGGCTTGTGCCCGACGACGGCGCCCCCGTCGTCGGTGACCGGCGCCGAGACTCCGACGATCTGGCTCGCGAACCGCCCCTCGGCGACGGCGACGGCCGCGCGCTGCTGGGAGAGCAGCGCGTAGGCCTCCAGATCGTCCCGGGTGACGCCCCACTGCTCGGCGATGCGCTCGGCGCCCTCGAACTGGGTGGTGACCTCGTAGTGGGCCTGGAACCGCTCGCCGCGGCCGATGCCGTAGGTCGGCTCGGTGCTGGCCGTCATCGGCACCTGGTTCATCGACTCGATGCCGCCGACGACCGCGATGTCGACCAGGCCGGAGCCGACGAGCGCGTGGGCCAGCGTGGTCGCCTGCTGCGACGATCCGCACTGCGCCTGCGACGTCGAACCGCCGACCTCCAGGGGCAGGCCGGCGCCGAGCCAGGCGTTGCGGGCGATGTTCGCCGCCTGCTGGCCGACCTGGCTGACGCAGCCGACGACGAGCTGCCCGACGAGCGCCGGGTCGAGGCCAGTGCGATCGAACAGCCCGCGCAGCACATCCCCGAGCAGATCCGGGGCCTGGACATCCTTCAGCGAGCCCTTGCGCCTGCCGATCGCCGACCGGCAGGCGTCCACCACCACGACCTCGGTGCTCGTCATCACTCCACCTCGTTGGCTGTGCTGGCCGTGCTGGCTGGCTGTGCGGGCTGGCTGTACCGGCCGGCTGGGCTGGTTGGCGGCCGGCCTCAGGTCAGGTCCGCGGGCCGCCCGCGACGTAGATGACCTGGCCGGAGACGAACCCAGCGCCCTCACTGACCAGGAACGACACGGTGTGGGCGATGTCCTCGGGGACGCCGACCCGGCCGACGGGAATCGCCTTGGCCCGCTCCGCCGCGTAGTCGTCCCAGCTCTTGCCGAGCCGCTCAGCCGTCGCCTTCGTCATCTCGCTGGCGATGAGGCCGGGGGCGACGGAGTTGGAGGTGATACCGAACTTGCCGAGCTCGACCGCGATCGTCTTGGTGAAACCCTGGAGCCCGGCCTTGGCGGAGGAGTAGTTGGCCTGGCCCCGGTTACCGAGCGCGGACGTGCTCGACAGGTTGACGATCCGGCCGTACTTCGCCTCGACCATGTACTTCTGGACCTCGCGGGTCAGCAGGAACGCGCCGCGCAGGTGCACGGCCATCACCAGGTCCCATTCCGCCTCGGGCATCTTGAAGATGAGGTTGTCCCGGGTGATGCCGGCGTTGTTCACCAGCACGGTGGGCGGGCCGAGCTCGGTCGCGATCCGGGTGACGACCGCGGCGACCGCGGCGGCGTCACTGACGTCCGCGACGGCGGCGAGCGCCGTGCCACCGCTGGCGGAGATGCTGTCGGCGACCTCCTTGGCCCCCGCCTCGTCCAGGTCGACCAGCGCGACGGCGAAGCCATCGGTGGCGAGCCGGCGGGCCGTGGCCGCGCCGAGTCCCCGAGCCGCGCCGGTCACGATCGCGACGCGTCCAGTTTCGCTCATCAGCATCTCCTTGTTCACGATGGTCCTGCCGCCCGGTCGCGCCGAGCGATCGAGCGGCAGGACCGGACATCCACGGTGCGGCCAGGGCTGCCGAGAAGCCAGGGCCCCTGAGAAGCCAGGGCCGCCGAGAAGCAGCGGAGCGACCGGGCACACGCGTCGGACCGGCGGGCCGGACGCGTCGGCGAGGCCACCGGCGCAAGAGCCTACTTTGCCGTCCCGGGCGGCGCCAGAAATGCGGATCACCCCATAACAGGCCCATGATCAGGCCATTCGCGGGAATGATCAGAGGTCCGGCGAGATTCAGGAATGTGCAGGCCTGCCGCGTTATCGTGCTCCTCGGAGCCGCTCCGGCAGGCTGTTCGGCCGGATGCGTGTGCGGCCAGGTGCAGACGGGAGTTCTCATGCGTGACGCGGTGATCTGCGAGCCGGTCCGGACCGCGGTCGGGCGGTACGGCGGAGTGTTCAAGGGCCTGACCGCCCACGATCTCGGCGCTACCGTGCTGCGCGGGCTGCTGGAGCGCACCGGCCTCGGCTCCGCCGACATCGACGACGTCCTGTTCGGCTCGTGCTACCCGACGATGGAGGCTCCGGCGCTCGGCCGCGTCGTCGCCCTCGACGCGGGCCTCGACATCACCGTGCCCGGCCTGCAGCTCGACCGTCGTTGCGGCTCGGGCGTGCAGACCGTGACGATCGCCGCGATGCAGGTGCAGACCGGTGTCGCCGACGTCGTGCTCGCCGGCGGCGCGGAGAGCATGAGCAACGGCGCCTTCTACTCCACCGAGATGCGCTGGGGTCCGAACGCCGGCTCCATCACGTTGCTGGACGCCCTCGCCCGCGGCCGGACGACCGCCGGCGGCGTCAACCATCCCGTCCCCGGCGGCATGATCGAGACGGCGGAGAACCTGCGCCGCGAGTACAACATCTCCCGCACCGAGCAGGACGAGTTCTCCCTGCGCTCGCACCAGCGCGCCGTCGCCGCCCAGACCGAGGGCCGGTTCAGCGACGAGATCATCCCTGTGACGGTGAAGAGCCGCAAGGCCACCGCCGTCGTCGACACCGACGAGCACCCGCGCGCCGACTCGAGCCTCGAGTCTCTCGGCCGTCTGCGTCCCATCATGGGCCGCGAGGACGCCGAGGCCACCGTGACCGCCGGCAACTCCAGTGGCCAGAACGACGGCGCCTCCGTCTGCGTCGTCACCCACCCCGAGGCCGCCGAGCGCCTCGGCCTGCGCCCACTCGCCCGCCTGGTCAGCTGGGCCGTCGCCGGCGTCGAGCCGTCGCGGATGGGCATCGGCCCGGTCCCGGCGACCGCCAAGGCACTCGAGCGCGCCGGGCTGAAGCTGTCCGACATCGACCTCATCGAGCTGAACGAGGCGTTCGCCGCCCAGGTGCTGGCCTGCACCCGCGAGTGGGGCTTCCCTGCCGGCGACTGGTCCGCCGGTGACTGGGAGCGCTTCAACGTCAACGGCTCCGGCATCTCGCTGGGTCACCCCGTCGCCGCCACCGGCGGCCGCATCCTCGCCACCCTGCTGCGCGAGATGCACCGCCGCGAGGTCCGCTACGGCCTGGAGACCCTCTGCATCGGCGGCGGCCAGGGCATCACCGCCATCTACGAGCGCATCCCAGCTTAGGCAGCCCGTTCCGCGGAACCGCGTGCGGATCATGGTGTTCCGCGGAACCGCGTGCGGTGCGGCGGTCGACGGGATAACTGTCGACGGGATAATTGAGGTGCGGTCGGTTGGTGACTCCTGGTAGAAGATCTGCCATGGGTGGCATCGGTGAAGAGAGCGATTTTCTCGGCCCGGCGGTCTACGGTGACACGATCGCCGACATCTACGACGACCTGTACTCCCCGCGGCACGGGCAGGCGGCCGCTGTTTCGGCCGCCGATTTTCTCCACGGCAGGGCCGGCGCCGGGCCCGCGCTGGAACTTGGGGTCGGGACGGGACGAGTGGCGCTGCCGCTCGCGGCGAGCGGGACGAGAGTCATCGGAATCGACGCCTCGTCCCGAATGCTCGACAAGTTGCGAGAAAAGCCCGGATCGGCTGATCTCGAGCTCAGGCTCGGCGACTTCGGTGATCTGACCGGAGACGGGCTGCCCGCGCAGTCACTATCGCTGGTCTACGTGGTTTTCAACACGTTCTTCATGCTCGCCGACCAGGACGCGCAGGTCCGCTGTTTCGCCTCGGTGGCGGCCGCGCTGCGGCCGGGCGGGGTGTTCGTGCTGGAGGCGTTCGTCCCCGACACGACCCGCTACGACCGTGGACAGCGGGTGGAGGTCGCGGGCGTGGCGGAGGAGTCCGTACAGCTCAACGCGACTGTGCACGATCCGGTGGCCCAGCGGGTTCGCACCCGCCATCTCGTCCTCGGTCCGCACGGCGTGCGGACCTACCCCGTCGACCTGCGGTATGCCTGGCCGAGCGAGCTGGACCTGATGGGCCGGCTCGCCGGCCTGGAGCTCACGGAGCGGTGGGGCGGCTGGGCGGGCGAGTCGTTCACCGCGGCGAGTGCCACCCACGTCTCCGTCTGGCGCAAGCCCGAGGCCTGACCGCGGCCCGAGCCGCGAATGTACGGCGCCGGTTAAAAACGGCGCTGGCCGGAGGACGTCGCGGCCGGGGAGAAAAATGGGATGACGATATGCTGCGGCTCCGTTAGAAATAGCCCCATGGTCGACACGGAAGAAATCGACAGATTTCTCGATCCGGAAGTTTACGGCGACGCGATCGCCGACATCTACGACGAACTGCATTCCGGGCCCGACCGGCGGGAGGCAACATACGCCGCAGCGGATTTCCTGCACGCGCGAGCCGGCGCGGGGCACGCGCTGGAGCTCGGTATCGGGACTGGGCGGGTGGCGCTGCCGTTGGCGGCCCGGGGGACGAAGGTGGTCGGCATTGACGCCTCGCCGCGGATGCTGGAAAAGCTGCGCGACAAGCCCGGCGCATCCGGCCTGGAGCTCAGGCTCGGTGACTTCGGTGATCTGGATCTGCCCGGCGGGCACTTCTCCCTGGTCTACGTGGTGTTCAGCACGTTCTGTGGGCTGCCCGATCAGGAGGCACAGGTCCGCTGCTTCGCGGCGGTGGCGGCCGCCCTGCGACCCGGCGGGCAGTTCGTGGTGGAGGCGTTCGTCCCCGACCCCACGCGCTTCGGTCGCGGCCAGCGGGTGGATGTCGACCGCTTCACCGAGGACGCCACACACCTCAACGCGGCGGTCCACGACCCGGTCGCCCAGCGGATCCGCAACAGGCGCCTGGTCCTCGGACCGGACGGGGTGCGCAACTACCCGGTCGACCTGCGCTACGCCTGGCCGAGTGAGCTGGACCTGATGGGGCGCCTCGCCGGTCTGGAGTTCGCCGAGCGATGGGGCGGCTGGTCGGGCGAGCCGTTCACCGCGGCGAGTGCCACCCACATCTCCATCTGGCGAAAGTCGCCGGTGATCAGATAGCCAGGCCGGGGGAGGCTGCGGCGACAGTGCGGATCCCACCCCGCGGCCAGCCGGGCGATCCGCCGCTCCGAAGGCCCGGCCGTCACGCACTGCCACGATGTGGATTGTCGCTTTTGTCGGATGTCTGCAGGGGAAACGGTCTCTGTGGTCGCATCTTCCGGTTTCGTGTCCGGATTGTCACACCACAAGGACCACGGGCCCGCCGGGGCGCTGAGGCCCCACCGAACGATTTACTTGATCCGTCGCCGACGGTACAGACCGTCATTCCCGGGTGCCTGTGCGGGCACAGGGTGCGCCGGCTCAGGATCGGGCCCGGCTCAGGATCGGGCCCGGCTCAGGATTTGGGGGCGGCGGGTTCGGGGCGGCCGGGCTGTTCGCCGCCGCGGGCCTCGCCGTAGGCGCGCTTGGGGACCATGACCTTGCGGCGGTAGATGCAGACCAGGGTGCCGTCCTGGTTGTGGCCGCGGGTCTCGACGGTGACGATGCCGCGGTCGTTCTTGGACTTCGACTCGACCTTGCCCAGCACGGTCGACTCGCCGTAGATGGTGTCGCCGTGGAAGACCGGCGCGACGTGGCGCAGCGACTCGACCTCGAGGTTCGCGATCGCCTTGCCGGACACGTCGGCCACCGACATGCCGAGCAGCAGTGAGTAGACGTAGTTGCCGACGACCACGTTCCGCTTGAACTGGGTGGTCTTCTCGGCGAAGTTCTGGTCGAGGTGCAGCGGATGGTGGTTCATGGTGATCAGGCAGAACAGGTGGTCGTCGTACTCGGTGACCGTCTTGCCGGGCCAGTGCTTGTAGACGGCGCCGACCTCGAACTCCTCGTAGTACCGGCCGAACTGCATGGGTCGCCTCGATCGTGTGGGGTGGCGTCGTGGTCAGGGTCGGGGCTGCCGCCGGACGGCGGGCCCTCAGCCATTCAGGCGGTAGTCCTTGAGCAGGGCGCGGCTGATGATGCGCTTCTGGACCTCGGATGTGCCCTCGCCGATGAGCATGAACGGCGCCTCGCGGTAGAGGCGCTCGATCTCGTACTCCTTGGAGTAGCCGTAGCCGCCGTGGATGCGGAACGACTCGGTGGTCACCTCGTGGCAGTATTCGCTGGCCAGGTACTTGGCCATGCCGGCCTCGACGTCGTTGCGCTGGCCCGAGTCCTTCTTGCGGGCGGCGTTGACCATCATCAGGTGGCCGGCCTCGACCTTGGTGGCCATCTCGGCGAGCTTGAAGGCGATGGCCTGGTGGTCGGCGATCTGGTGGCCGAAGGTGCGCCGCTGCTGGGCGTAGGCGATCCCGAGCTCGAACGCGCGGATCATGATGCCACAGGCGCGGGCGGCGACGTTGACCCGGCCGACCTCGACGCCGTCCATCATCTGGTAGAAGCCGCGGCCGGCCTGCTCGGGCCCACCGAGGATGGTCGAGGCCGGTATGCGGTGGTTGTCGAGGATCATCTCGGTGGTCTCGACGCCCTTGTAGCCGAGCTTCTCCAGCTTGCCGGGGATGGTGATCCCGCCGTGCGTGCCGAAGCCCGGCTCCTTCTCCAGCAGGAAGGTGGTCATGTTCTTGTAGACCGAGCTCGCGCCCTCGTCGGTCTTGACCAGGGTGGCGACGACCCCGGAGCGGGCGCCGTTGGTCAGCCACATCTTCTGGCCGTTGATGAGGTAGTCGTCGCCGTCGCGATCCGCGCGGGTGGTGATCGCCGACACGTCGGAGCCGCAGCCGGGCTCGCTCATCGAGAAGGCCCCGCGCACGTCCCCGGTCGCCATCTTCGGCAGCAGCCGGTCGCGCTGCTCCTGGCTGCCGTGCTGCAGGATGAGGTAGGCGACGATGAAGTGAGTATTGATCACTCCGGAGACGCTCATCCAGCCGCGGGCGACCTCCTCGACGACCAGGGCGTAGGTGAGCAGCGACTCGCCGAGCCCGCCGTACTGCTCGGGGATCGTGATCCCGAACAGCCCCATCTCCTTCATCGCGTTGATGATCTCTTCGGGGTACTCGTCCTTGCGCTCGAGATCACCCGCGTTCGGCAGGATCTCCTTGTCCACGAAGGTGCGCACGGCCGCCAGGATGTCGGTCTGGACGTCGGTGAGCCCGTCGGTCTGCGCGATCCTGCCCATGTCCAGCTCCTCGATGGGTCCTGCGGCGGGTGGGTCCACGGCCGGTGGATGCGGTGAGCAGGACAATAGCTAGCTTGTTAACACGCCTGTCGCGGCGCGGGCAAGGAATACCTGGGATGGGTTACCGGGTGTGCGGAGAACCTCTTCGGCATGGGTGGAGGACGGTCGTCCACAGGTAGTCCGCAGGTAGCGCGGTCGGTTGATCCCTGTGTCCGGTTGGCGTGTCGTGGCCCACATCTCGAGCTACTCGCGTCCAAATAGTGACAGATTGTGCCTGATGCCCATCCGGTCGGGTCGGCGGGCGGGGGGATCGGTTGCGGGTGGGCGGTGTCACCCCTAGCATTTGAGGCGCTTTTTGCTATGTCTGTCACGGATCACAACTCTGTTGCGGATCTTGTCTGGTGCGGATCGGACCGTCGCGGGGGGCTCTCGACCGTGGCGCGCCGCGGCGGCGCCCATAACGCCATAACAGCAGTACTTCTGATGGATTTCGGGTGGTGACGGTCGGGTGAGCAGTGAGATCATTGACGAGGTCGTGGCCTCGGTACGCCGTTTCGTGCGTGACGAGGTGGTACCGGCCGAGCCGGAGATCGAGGAAAATGATGCGATTCCGGACCGAATTCGCGCCGCGGCCGCGGACATGGGACTGTTCGGTTTCGCCATCCCTGAGATCTATGGCGGGCTCGGCCTCTCGATGAGCGAGGAGGCGCGGGTGGTCTTCGAGCTCGGTTACACCACGCCGTCCTTCCGCTCAATGTTCGGCACGAACAACGGAATCGCCGGTCATGTCCTGCTTGAGGGTGCCACCGAGGAGCAGAAGAAGACGTATCTCCCGAAAATCGCCTCGGGCGAGTGGGTGGCGTCCTTCGCGCTGACCGAGGAAGGCGCCGGATCCGATCCGGCGGGGCTTTCCACCACGGCCCGGCGCGACGGTGACGAATGGGTCATCAACGGTTCGAAGCGGTATATCACCAACGCGCCGAACGCCGATGTCTTCATGGTCTTCGCCCGTTCCGAGGAAGGCTCCACGGGCGGTCGGGGGATCAGCACGTTCATGGTCGAGCGCGACACCCCCGGGCTGCGGGTCGCGCCCAAGGACCACAAGATGGGTCAGGCTGGAGCCTGGACCGCGGACGTCTACTTCGATGATCTGCGGGTCGGCACCGACACTCTGATCGGCGGCCCGGCCGGCGAGGGCCGCGGCTACGGCACGGCGATGAAGTGCCTCGCCCACGGCCGGATCCACATCGCCGCGCTGTGCGTCGGCATGTCGCAGCGTCTGGTCGACGAGTCGGTGGCGTACGCGGCCCAGCGGGTGCAGGGTGGCAAGGTGATCGGGGAGCACCAGCTCATCCAGGGTCTGCTGGCGGACTCGGTGACCGACCTGCACGCGTCGCGGGCGCTGGTGAAGGAGGTCGCCGCCGCGTTCGACGACGGCAGTGACCGGCGGATCGGTCCGTCCACGGCGAAGTACTTCGCGTCGGAGGCGGTGGGGCGGATCGCCGACCGGGCGGTGCAGATCCACGGCGGCAGCGGGTACATGCGTGGGGTACCGGTGGAGCGTTTCTACCGGGACGCCCGCCTGTTCCGTATCTACGAGGGGACGAGCCAGATCCAGCAGCTGGTGATCGCACGCAACGTCCTGCGCGACGCCGGCTGAACCAGACTTCTCCCGGTCTCCCGACAGGGGGACTTCTCCTGCGATGGATGAGGGCGTGTGGTGAGCTCTTTTACCTTCCCGGTCGAGGCCGGTGCGGTCCTGCTGTTCTCCCGGGCCGTCGGCTATCCCGACTCCGCCTACGGCGACGGAAAGTCCGGCGCCCCACCGACCTTCGTGCAGTCCAGCGCACAGTTCGACCCGGAATCTCATCTCCGCCCGAAGCCCGGTGAGCCGTGGCGCGGCTCGGGGCGCACCCCCTCGGGCCTGGCCGCTCCGGTGCCGACCGCAGGCAGTCTGCACGCCGAGCAGAGCTACGAATACCACCGCCCGGTGCGGGTCGGCGACCTTCTCACCGCCACCCAGGTTCCGGGGAAGTCCTGGGAGAAGGCCGGTCGACGCGGTGGTGCGCTGACGTTCACCGAGACGATCACCGAGTACCGCGACTCGGCCGGCGAGCTGGTGGTGACGGCGCGTTCCGTCGCCGTCGTGCCGTCGAAGGTGGTCGAGGCCCCGGCGGAGGACGCCGGGAGCGGCGGATCCGGATCGAACGAGGAGTCGGCGGTGGCCCGGTGAGCCCGCGCGAGGTTGCCGTCGGCGACACGGTCGAGTCCGTGCTGACCGAGGACCTGACCCGAACCCAGCTTGTCATGTACGCGGGGGCATCTGGTGACTACAACCCGTTGCACACCGATGACCTGTACGCCCGGGAGGCCGCCGGGTACCCGGGGGTCTTCGCTCACGGCATGCTCACGATGGGCATGACCGGCAAGGCCGTCACCGACTTCGTGGGGGACGGTGAGCTGCTGCGCTACGGCGTGCGGTTCCGCAGCCAGGTCTGGCCCGGGGACCGCCTCACCACCACGCTGACGGTGACCGGCATCACCGAGGACGATGGACGCCGAATCGTCGAGCTCGACATCGCCACCGTCAACGGCGACGGCGTCCAGGTCATCAGCGGAACCGCCAGCGCCGCCCTGCCGGTCTGAGCCGTGGGGGACGCATCTGCGACGGCCGGCAACCTGGGCGCCGGAGGGCCGGCAGCCGGGGAGCTGGCGCCCGAGGACACGGTGCTGCGCGAACTCGACGAGGATGGGGTGCTGCTACTCACGCTGAACCGGCCGGGGCGGCGCAACACGTGGGCCTACGACATGGAGCTGCGCTACGCCGCGCTGCTGGAGGAGGCCGCCACCGACCCGGCGGTGCGGGTGATCGTGCTGACCGGCGCCGGCGAGGCGTTCTGTGCCGGCATGGACATGGAGCTGCTGCGGCGGGCGACGACCGACCCGGACTTCGTCCGCCCGGTGCGTCCGCCGGCGACGATCCCGCGCACGGTGCCCAAACCGATCATCGCCGCGGTCGACGGGGCGTGTGCCGGGGTCGGCTTCGTCCAGGCGCTGCTTGCCGACCTGCGGTTCACCACGGCCCGGTCGAAATGGACGACGGCTTTCACCCGCCGCGGGCTGATCGCCGAGGACACCGCGAGCTGGTTGCTGCCCCGGGTCGTCGGTGCGGGGCACGCCGCCGACCTGCTGATGTCCGGCCGGGTGGTGCGCGGCGACGAGGCGGTACGCATCGGGCTGGCCGGCCGGCTCGTCGAACCCGACGAGCTGCTACCGGCGGCGCTGGACTGGGCCCGCGACGTGGCGCGCAACTGCTCGCCGTGGGCGGTGGCCCAGGTCAAACAGCAGCTTGCCGCCGATGACGCGGCGAGCCTTGAGCAGTCCCGGCTGCGGGCCAACACCGCGCTCGATCTCGCCCGGAGCATGCCCGACTATCCCGAGGGCGTCGCGTCGTTCCGCGAACGCCGCCCGCCGCGCTTCGCCGGCCTGCCCGCCGACCATCCCCGCATCGACGTGGAGCCCCCACCGGCCCCGCGGGTGCGGGTCTAAGGGGGTCGAGGGGACACCGCGGTTCTGACCCGGGGGGCGAGAGCGTCGCCCCCCGTTGCGTCGCCCCCCGTTGGTCAGGCAGCGTCGCGGACGTGGGCGAGCAGCTCGGTGAGCAGGCTCGGCTCGGCGTCGTACGGCGCGTAGAAGGACGTCCGGCCGAAGATGTGCCCGAGCTTCTTCCGCAGGGCCGGCCCGACCTCCGCCGGCGTGCCGACGACGGAGAAGGTGTGCAGTATCTCGTCGGTGATCAGGGAGCCGAGCTCGTCCCAGCGGCCCGCCTTCGTCAGCTGGTGCAGCTCGGGCTGCAGGTCACCCCAGCCGTGCAGCTCCAGCACGGGACGGTAGACGGGGGTCGAACCGTAGAAGGCGATCCGATCGCGGGTGCCGGCGATCGCGGCGGCGAGCTCCTCCTCGGTGCGACCGACGGTGACGAACATGGGCCCGGCGACGACGAGGTCGTCCAGCGTGCCGCCCTGCTTCGCCCGCCCGCGGCGCAGCGCCGGCAGCGTCACCTCCTCCAGGTAACGCCGGGTGGTGAACGGGTGGGTGAAGAAGCCGTCGGCGACCTCGCCGGCCGCCTCGGTCATCGCGGTGTTCACCCCGGCCACGTACACGTCCGGCGGGCCGTACTGATGCGATTCCGGCGAGAAGAACGGCGTCATCAGCGTGTGGGTGTAGAACTCGCCGCGGAAATCCAGCTTCGTGCCGTTCTGCCAGGATTCCCAGATCGCCTTGAGCGCCAGCACGTATTCGCGCATCCGGGCCGCCGGACTGCCCCAGGGCATCGAGAACCGCCGCTCGACGTGCGGCTTGACCTGCGAGCCGAGCCCGAGGACGAACCGTCCCCTGCTGTACCGGGCGAGGTCGTAGGCGGAGTAGGCGGTCGTCATCGGGCTGCGGGCGAAGGCGATCGCGACGGATGTGCCCACCGTGATGCTCTCCGTTGCCTGGGCGGCCTGCATGATCTGCAGAAACGGGTCGTGGCTGGTGTCGCCCACCCACGCGCCCGCGTAGCCGGCGGCCTCGGCATGGTTCGCGGAGGTCGCCACGAGGTCGATGTCGTTGGCCAGTTCAGCGTCGATCCTCATCGGATTCCTCTCCACTGCGGCGTATCCACTGCGGCGTTTCCACTTCCGTGCCGCTCAGTTCGGTTCCGGTTCCGGTCGCGGATTCGGGTGCCGCTTGCGACTCTCGGGCCGGTATGGACCCACGTCCGTCCGATCCCGGGTGCTGCCGGACGCCACGTGCTGGTCAGATCACCTGGTCGGCCCGGAGCCCGGCGATCTCGTCGGGGGTCAGGCCCACCTCGGCCAGCACCGCCTCGGTGTGCTCGCCGAGAGCCGGTACCGGGCCCATCGGCAGCGTCCAGTCCGAGGTGATCGGCGGCGGCAGCGGCGCGCGCCAGGGCCCCGCGGGGGTGGCGACCTCCCGCCAGCGGTCCCGGGCGGCCAGGTGCGGGTGGTCGATGACCTCCTGCACGGTGTTGAGCCTGGAGTTGCCGATGGCGGCGTCGTCGAGGATCTTCTCGGCCTGCGCGATGGTGACCGCGGACGTCCACGCCCGGATGGCCTCGTCGAGGCGGGGGCGTAGCCGCACGCGGTCATCGTTGTGCGCGAAGGCGGGGTCGTCGGCCAGGTCGTCGCGGCCCAGCACCGTGCGGGCCAAGCGCTGCCACTCGCCGTCGTTGGTGGTGCCGAGAACGATGGTGTAGCCGTCCGCCGTCGGGTAGGACCCGTAGGGCGAGACAGCCGGGGAGCTGACTCCGTTGGGGATCTGCTCCTCGCCGGTGCCCATGGTGACGTTCATGGTGTAACTCATCCACTCGACCACCGTGTCGAACAGGCTGATGGCGAGCGCGGTGCCCCGGCCTGTGGTGGCCCGGGCGTGGACGGCGGCGAGCACGGAGGTCGCCGTGTACATCCCGGCGCCGATGTCGGCCACGGGAATGCCGGGCTTGGCCCGGTGCTCGGCCGTCCCGGTGATCGAGCACGAGCCGCCCTCGGACTGCACGAGCAGGTCATAGGCTCGCTTGTGGGACAGCGGTCCGCCCTCGCCGTAGCCGGAGATGTCCACGGCGATGATGCGGGGGAACCGTTCGACGAGCTGCTCGGCGGCGAAGCCATAGCGCGCGGCCGCTCCCGGTGCGAGGTTCTGCACCACGATGTCGGCCCTGGCGAACAGCCGCTCCAGCACGTCGGCGCCGCGCGGGTCGCGGAAGTTCAGCGCGACCGACTCCTTGCCCCGGTTCGCCCAGACGAAATGGGCGGCCAGTTCGCCGAGGACCGCGTTGTCGTAGTCTCGGGCGAAGTCGCCGCCGCGAGGGTTCTCCACCTTGATGACCCGGGCACCCAGGTCGGCGAGAGTCCGGGTGGCCGTCGGCGCGGCCACGGCCTGCTCCAGCCCGACCACCACGAGATCGCTCAGGGGGAGCCCGGATCGCTGCCGCCCGACCCGCGGATCGCCATCGTCGGCCAACGTTCCTCCTCGCGATGGGCGCCCGGCCGGGGCCGAGCGGTCATGAACTTCAATAAACCAGAAGGGCCGGTCCGGCGCGGGATTGCGCGGCGGGGGTCACCCTGTCAGCCGGCCGGGCAGCTGCCCGCGCGCCGGTTCGGTACGTCTCCCACAGTCCGGTCCGACCCGTCGCTGTCCGCCTCGAGCCGCGCCGGACCTCGGTGGGTGAGGATCCTGGACAGACGCTGTCACTATCGGTGATTGAAGTCGGGGCGGCGTAAACCGAGAGCTGGTAGCGTCCCTCGTCGTCGAACATCGCGGTCGTCGAACATTGCGGTCGTCGAACGTCGTGCTGGCTGCTGGTGGTGATCAGGCCCGTCCGACGGGTTCGGTTCCCCAGCCAGGTTCCCCTCCCGGGAGACTCCCCATGCGCAGTGCCAAGGACTTCTTCGCTCCGCTTGCCGTGGGCGCGCCAGCCCCGGCGCGCGAGATCCCGTGGCGGCCGTCCCGGGTGATCCATTTCTTCGACCCCAGCAACGCCAAGATGGCGGCGAAGCTGCCGACCCTCATCCCCAAGGTCGACGTGCTGCTCGGCAACCTCGAGGACGGCGTCAAGGCGGACAACAAGCTCGCCGCCCGGGAGGGTCTGATCAAGATCGTCGAGGGGGGCGCCGAGTTCGGCGACACCCAGTTCTGGATCCGGGTGAACAGCATCGACTCGCCTTGGGGCCTGGACGACCTGCTCACCCTGGTGCCGGCGATCGGTGCCAAGCTTGACGTGATCATGCTGCCCAAGGTGCAGGGCGCCGAGGACATCCACTACGTCGACCGGCTGCTCGCGCAGCTCGAGGCACGGGCGGGCCTCACCCGCCCGATCCTCGTGCACGCGATCCTCGAGACGGCGCGCGGCGTCGGCAACGTCGAGGAGATCTGCGCCGCGAGCCCCCGGATGCAGGGCCTGTCCCTCGGCCCGGCCGACCTTGCCGCCGACCGGCGGATGAAGACCACCCGGGTGGGCGGGGGTCACCCTGGTTACCTGGTGCGCCAGGACCCCACGCCGGACGACCCGACCGCCGTGCGCGCCACCTTCCAGCAGGATCCCTGGCACTACACCCTCGCGCGGATGGTCGACGCCTGTGTGGCGCACGGGATCATGCCGTACTACGGGCCGTTCGGTGACATCGCCGACACTCTCGCGTGCGAGGACCAGTTCCGCAACGCCTTCCTGCTCGGCGCGGTCGGCGCCTGGTCGCTGCACCCGGTGCAGATCGACATCGCCAAGAAGGTCTTCAGCCCCGAGCCCAAGGATGTCGCGTGGGCGAAGCGCGTGGTCGAGACCATGGGCGACGGCACCGGCGCGGTGATGGTCGACGGCACCATGCAGGACGACGCGTCGGTGAAGCAGTGCCAGGTCATCCTCGACCTGGCCCGCCGCCTCTCCGCCCGCGACGCCGACTTGGCCGCCAGCTACGGCCTGCCCGGCCAGAGCACCTGACCTCGGCCCGTCCTGATCCGCCGGCCAGGTCAGGAGTAGCCCGGCCGGCCGCGTCGGGTCCGGCTCGCGCTGCCCGCGCGGCGAGTGGGGTGGAGGATGTTCCGAGTGCCGGACGACTCCGCCGACGTTCCCATAAACGGTCCGAACAAACGAGCCGGTGTGAACAAGCTGGACAAACTTGACGAGCTGGGCAGTCTGGACGACGTGGACGACGACGTACCGCCGGCCTCAACGGACGAAGCCGCACCGGCCCTCACCGGCGAGACACCACCGGGCCCGACCGGCGGCGCGCTGCCGGCTCACGCCGGCGAGGCACCGCCGGCTCCACCCTCGGAACGAACCCCGGAGCCACCGGGGGCAGGAAAGTCCGAGGCGGCACAGTCCGAGGCGGCACAGTCCGAAGCGGCACGGTCCGAGGCGGCCCGGACCGAGGCGGCACGGACCGGGTCGGTCGGGGGCCGCTCGCGGCGGGTGGGTGCGACGGCGGGGCGGTTCCGGACCGACGTCGTTCCGGGCGGTCTCGCCTGGGGCCGGATCGCCGGCCGGGTGGTGCCGCTCGCGATCACCGCAGTGGCCATCTACCTGCTCGCCCCGCAGTTGCTCACCGTGTTCTCCGCGTTCCCGCGGCTGCGCAACTTCCGGCCGCTGTGGTACCCGGCCATGGTCGCCCTGGAGATCGCCAGCTTCGCCTGCGTCTGGCAGCTGCAACGCCTGGCCATCGACGGGCTGGGCTGGTTCCTGTCGATCACCTCGCAGCTCGCCTCGAACAGCATCAGCCGGATCATCCCCGGTGGGATCGCGGTGGGCGGCGCCGTCCAGTTCCGGATGCTCAGCCGGGCGGGCTGTGATCCGGTTTCCGCCGGCTTCGCGCTGACCGCCGTCTCGATGGTGACGACCAGCATCGTGTTCAGCCTCCCGCTGTTCGTCCTGCCGGCGCTGATCTTCGGCCAGCCGGCGCCGCACGACCTGACGACGGCCGCCTGGCTCGGCGGCGTGGTCTTCGCCGTGCTGGCTGTGATCGGCCTGGTCCTCGCCCGGTCGGACGGGGCGGTGCGCCTGCTGGCCCGTCTGCTCGCCCGCCTGGCACGGCTGGCCCGGCGGCCGATCGACGCGGAGCTCGCCGATCTGCTGCTCATCCGCCGCGACGAGGTGCTGCGTTCGCTCGGGCGCCGGCTGCCCGCCGCGGTCCTGGTCGCGGCGGGAAAATGGGGGTTGGACTATCTGGCGCTGCTCGCGGCACTCGCCGGCGCCGGCCAGCATCCCCGGGCGTCCCTGGTGCTGCTGGCCTATGTGGCCGCCAGCGTGTTGGCCATGATTCCGATCACACCGGGCGGCCTCGGTTTCGTCGAAGCCGGCCTGACCGGAACCCTTGCCCTGGCCGGGGTGCCGCCGGCAGCCGCGGCCCTGTCCACCCTCGCCTACCGGCTGGTGTCGTTCTGGCTGCCGCTCGCCGCCGGCGCCCCCGCCTGGATCGCCTACCGCGTCCGGTACCGCTGAATCGGCACCGGACGCGGCGGTCGGCGCGGCGCGTGGGCGGTGCTCAGCCGGTCAGCGCGGACACGCTGTCGTCGGACTCGCCGGATCCGGTGGTGCCGCCCAGCACGTAGACCTGGCCGTTTCCACCGGTCGTGGCTGCGGCGTCGGCCCGGCCCGATGCCTGGCCGGACGGGCCCGCGGCCCACGTGTCACTGTCCGGCGAGTAGACCTGCACGGCATCGGTGACCGTGCCGTCCGAGCCACGCCCACCCACGAGATAGAACCGCCCGTCCGGGCCAGTCGCTCCGGACGCGCCGGTGACCGCAGTCGGCAGGCTGGCCACCTGCGCCCACGATCCACTGCCACCGCCCGAACCGGGGGTATAGGCGTAGGCCTTCGAGGACGCTCGCGCCGCCGACCTCCCGTCGGTGGAGCCACCCGCTACCAGGAGGCGCCCGTCGGGCAGAGCGGCGAGCACCGGCGTGGTCGGGGCCGACGGAGGCGCCTGCGCCGTGGACCAGGCGTTCGCGTTCGGGTCGTAGATCGCCAGAGTGGCGCCGTCGAGGACGTAGATCCGCCCGTCCGAGCCACGGGCCGCCCGCGGCGAGGCCATCGGCTGGGGCAGCGAGGTGGCCTGCGACCAGGAGTCGTTGGACGGCGAGTACACCTCCACGGTGTCCGTCGGACCGCTCGTCCCCTGACCGCCGATCGCGTAGACCCGGCCATCCGTTCCGGTGGCCGCGGCCAGATCCGTGCGGGGCGTCGGCAGCCCAGCGGCCTGCGTCCAGGCGCCCGAGGACGGGTCGAGCACCGCGACGGTGTCCACCGGCGTGCCCGCCGCCCCGGCCGTCCCGGCTGCGCCGCTGGGTGAGGCGCTCGGCGAGGTGCTCGGCGAGGTGCTCGCCGACTCACCCGGAGTGGCCGTATTGCTGGGAGTGGCCGAGTTGCTGGGAGTGGCTGTGTTGCCGGGGGTGGCTGTGCCGGCGCCCGAGCCCGGCGTGCCCGACGCGCTGGGGTTCGCTGCCGCGGTCGCCGTCCCACCGATCGCGTAGATCTTTCCGTCGCAACCGGTGGTGGTCGCCAGTCCGGTGATCGCGGTCGGCAGATCGGCGATCGGCTTCCAGGTGCCCAACGGCCCGCTCGCCTGCGCCAGGGCCGGGCAGGACGGGCCGGTGGCGGCACCCCCGCCGGGAGCCGTGCCCGGCGCGCCGGTGCCGCTCGGGCTGGCGGTGCTGCTCGGGCCCGCGCTCTCGGTCGGGCTGGCGGTGTCGCCCCCAGGCCCCGCCGTGTCACCCGGTCCGGTGGTTTCACCCGGCCCCGCCGTCTCGTCCGGGCTGTTGGAATCGGCTGAGGAGGGCGTGTCAGTCGTTGTTGGGTCGAGGCCTGCGTCGGAGTCCGAACGGGATGACGGTGCCGACGTCGCGTCAACGGACGCGCCGGGGGTCGGGCTCGGGACTGCTGTGGCACCGAAGGCCGTGCTGACCAGGCCGGGAACCGTCAGCGCGGCCGTGAGGGTCGCGGACAGGACGAACGCGCGGGAGGCGCATCGTCGGGACGTGCGAGACCAGCTCATAAACTTCCCCCTTGTCGGGCCAGCGGTCGCGACCCGGCGGGCGGGTCCAGGGCTGTGGATCCGCCGGGTCCGGTCGCATCTCCACCGACGAGCGTGCGCGCATGGTGTTCCCTTGGATGCGAAAGGTAACCATGCGTCAGAGCTCACCCCCTGCGGCCGAGCCGCGATCGGCCGTTTAGCCTCTCCCCGTGAGTTCAGAGCCATCGACCCTTACGTCAGGGTCCATCCGGCGGGCGGATGGCACCCACGCGGCCGTCACCACCCGCCCGGCGGATGCCATCCCTGCGACCGGCCTCACCCACTCGGAGGGACGTGGGCGGCTCGCGCGCGCTACTCGGCTGCACGCCCGGGTGCTCGCCCGGCTGACCGGGGCGGACGAGGCGCGGCGGTCCGAGCGGTTCTTCGTCGACCAGGGCGCTGTCGTCACCGTGCTCGTCGCCCTGTCGGTGATCGGGTCGGTCGCGGTCGCCGCGGGACCCTTCGTCCTGCGCCACCTCGTGGACGTCTCGCTGCCCCGCGGCCATCTACGTGACCTTGCCGTGCCGATCGGGCTGCTCGGGGCGCTGCTGGTGTTCGAGTCCGCGGTGCTCGCGGCGCGGATGGCGCTGATCGCCCGGCTCGGCGGGGTCGTGTCGGTCCGCATCCGCCAGACCGTCAACACACATCTCCAGCGGCTGCCGTTCGCCTTCTTCCCGCGCAGCCAGCCGGGCGAGGTGATGACGGTGATGACCAACGACGTCCTGGCCGCCCAGAACGCGATCTCCGCGACCGTGCAGGCGGTGATCTGCCGGATGGCGGATATCGCCGTCGGCCTGGTCGTCGTGTTCGTGCTGGACTGGCGGCTCAGCCTCGCGGTCATGGTGTTCGCGCCGGCCACGCTGCTGATGGTCCGTTCGGGGCGGCGGCGCCTGGTCGAGCTGTCCCGCCACCAGCGGGAGCTCGACGGCCTGCTGATGGCCCGCCTGGCGGACACCGCGTCAGTCTCCGGCGCGCTGCACGTGCGGCTGTTCGACCGGGTCGACCACGAGCGGGAATGGTTCGACGCCGCTGGTGCCGAGCTGCTCGTCGCCGCCCGCGACCAGGCCCGGCTGACCTCCCGGGTTCGTTTTCTGGTCAACCTCGGCGTCGTGGCGACGATGACGGTGGTCGTGGCACTCGGCGCCTGGCTGGTGTCGTCCGGGCGCACCACGCTGGGCACGGTCGCGGCGCTTGGCGGGGCGCTGCTGGTGTCGTTCGGCCCGTTGTCCTCGGCGATCGACCTGCGCACCGAGCTCGCCGGCGCCGGTGCCGCGTTCCGGCGGATCTTCGCGCTGCTCGATGTGCCCGAGGACGAGATCCGCGCCCGGTTCGACCCGCCGGCCCGCCCCGGTTCGGCAGTTCATATTTCCTCGTTCCCGCACAAGGAGTCCCCGCACAGGGTGTCCCCGCACAAGGAGGAGCCGGGCCCAGGCCCGGCGGGGGAGCTGACGGGTGAGGCCGGCAGCGCGGGCGGAGTCGAGCTGGCGTTGGAGGATGTCTGGTTCGCCTACGACCAGGCCACCGGCGGGTCATCGCCCAGCCCTGGTCCGTCACGTGGGCCCGGCTCGGACGGTGGTGGGCTGACCGGAGCGGACTGGCCCGGCGGGGCGAGGGCCGCGGCTGAGGCGAGCTGGGATCTGCGCGGCGTGACGCTGCGGGTGGCGGCCGGGACGACGACGGCCGTGGTCGGTGCCAGCGGAGCGGGCAAGACGACGATCGCCTACCTGGCGAGCGGGATGCACCGGCCGCAGCGGGGAGCCGTCCGCCTCGACGGCGTGCCGCTCGACGAGATCCCACCGTCCCGCCTGCATGCGCAGATCGGCGTGGTCCCGCAGGACCCGCACCTGTTCCACGACACGATCGCCGCGAATCTGCGGTACGGACGGCTGGACGCCACCGATGACGAGTTGCTGGCCGCGCTCGACGCCGCGCATCTGTCCGCGCTGCTCGAACGGCTGCCGGATGGTCTCGAGACCCGGGTCGGTGCCCGCGGTTACCGGCTCTCCGGCGGGGAGCGCCAGCGGTTGGCCATCGCGCGGGTGCTGCTGCAGTCACCGCGGGTGCTGATCCTGGACGAGGCGACCTCCGCGCTCGACACGGTCTCCGAGGCGGCGGTGCGCGCCGCCCTGGACCGTCTCGCCGTCGGACGGACCTGCCTGGTCATCGCGCACCGGCTGTCGACGGTGATGCACGCCGACCAGATCTACGTCCTCGACCGTGGCCGCGTGGTGCAGCACGGCACCCACCACGACCTGCTCGCCGACGGCGGTGCCTATGCCCGGCTTTACCGTCCCACCATGGCCTGACCCTGCTCCGGGGCCCCCTGCTCCGGGCCCTGGCCTGGGGACTCCCAGCCGAGGGCAGGATGGGCCGCAATGGGCCGCGATGGGCTGCACGCGAGGGCGATCGCCGAAGCCTACAGATGCCCGCGGCGGACCATCACGGCGAGAATACAGGCCGAGGGCGCCATCGGAAGCCAGACGGTGATCAGACGGTAGCCGAGAACTGCGCCGATGGCGACAGAGGATGTCTGCCCAGCGGCGATGAGTGCCGCGACCAGGGCCGCATCCAGTGAGCCGAAGCCACCGGGGGACGGCACCAGCGCCGAGGCGGTGCTGGCGACGTAGTAGAGCGTGAACACCGCGCCGACTCCGAGTGGCAGGTGCAACGCGTGGACGATCGCCCACAGGGTGACCGCGTGGACGAGCGGGACCGCCGCTGACCCGCCCCACAGCAGCGCGGCGCGACCTGGCGAGCGGAGCGTGGTACCCACACCGCGCAGATGGCTGAGCAGAGCGGCCCGCAGCCGGACCGCCAGACGGCTTCCCGCCCCGGCCGCCCGCTGGCGTACGGCCGGCATCAACCAGCCGAGCAGCGTCGAGATCGCCACCGTCACGCCGATGACGACGAGGACGACTGTCACGCCCAGCAGCACAGCCGCGAGCACTGTCCCGCCGTCGGGCAGCCGGGCGGTTTCCACCGGCAGAAACCCGCCGGACAGCAGGACGCCCAGCACGGCCAGGTGGGTGGCCATGCCGGCGGTGGCGTCCAGGCTGACAGCCGTCAGGGACTCGGGCAGTGAGAAGCCGTGCCGGTGCAGGAACCGCAACTTGACCGCACCGACGCCGAACCCTGCCGGCAGCACGTGGTTGGCCACGCTGCCCGCCACCTGGGCGGCCAGCAGCCGCCGGACCGGCAGAGCACGGCAGACAGCGCCCTGCTGACAGGCCGCGCCGGCGAACCAGGTGAACTGGGCGATGACCGCCGCCCCCACCAGCCAGACCGGACGCGCGTTGGTCAGCGCCCCGACCCCACCCCGCACGGTCGCCCAGGACCGCACCATCCACCACGCCGCCACCACTGGCGCGACGCAGGCCAGCACCGGACGCAGCGCCCGCCACTGCCGGCGTACCCCGCGTACCCCGCGTACCCCGCGTACCCTGCGTGTCCTGGTCGTAGCCCCGGACCGGGCTGCGGCGGTGACGCCATCGGAGTGCCGGTCTGGTCGCGGCTCTGGCTCGGCAGTGGCCGCGGCGAGCGTCACCGGCCCTGGCCGGCGTCGACCGGGTCTGGCATGAACGTTCCCGTGAAGTCGTCAGCGTCGCTGAGGCCTTCGGGCGCGGCCTCCGCGTCGAGGTTGCCATCGGCGGTATGGCCATCGGCGGTATGGCTAGCCGCGGCGTGGCTGGCAGCTGAGTGGTCGGTAGCAGCGTCCTGGGTATCTGCGGCGGCGACGGACCCGCTGGCGGCGATGTCGGCCAGATGGTCGCCGACGGGCTGGCCAGCGAGCAGCCTCGCGAGGCGCCCGCTCAGCTGCTGCCAGCTCCATGCGGTGCGCATCCACTCTCGGCCGGCGAGGCCCATGCGGGCGGCGCGGTCGGGATCGTCGAGCAGGTCGACGACGGCGCGGGTCACCGCGTCGACCCTGCGTCCGTCGACGATCGTGCCGGTACGGCCGGGCAGGACGACGTCGGGGGCGCCGCCCTGGGCACCGGTGATCACCGGCAGGCCGCTGGCGGCGCCTTCCAGCGAGGACAGGCCGAGCCCTTCCAGGTCCAGACCGAGCCACCGGGTGCGTGACGGCATGGCGAACACGTTGGCGGCGTCGAGGTAGGCGGGCAGCGTCTCCTCGGATACCGCGCCGGTGAAGTGGACCTCGTCGGCCACTCCCGCCCGCCGGGCCAGCCGTCGCAGCCGGTCCTCGGCCGGACCATGGCCGACCAGCAGCAGCCTGGCTCCCGGGTGGCGTCGTCGCACGGTCGGCCAGCCGCGGATCAGCATGTCCTGGCCCTTGCGGGGCACCATCCGGGCCACGCAGATGACGACCGGGCGGTCCGACCAGCCAAGCGTCCGACGGATCTCGTCCCCGCCCGATCCCGGCCGGAACCGGTCGACGTCCACGCCGCCGGTGAGCCGTGCCAGGGCGGTGCCGTTCGGGGCGACCGAAGCCAGCCGGCGTCGGGTGAACGAGGTCAGATAGGTGAGCACGTCGGCGCGAGCGGCGCAGGCCCGCACCAGCGACCAGCCGACGGGAAGTCGCGACCAGGCGACCTCGTGCCCATGGCTGGACGACACCACATGGCGCACCCCCGCCTCGCGCAACAGCGGCGCGAGCAGCCCGAACGGCGTCGAGGTGGGAAACCAGGCGGCCTCGCACCCCTCGGAGCGGGCCAGGTCCCGCAGCACCCGCCGGGACCGCGGCGAGGTCAGCACCCTTTCGTCGACACGGACCACGGGGAACGGCAAGGTGCGGTCGAACTCGTCGGCACCCGGGGCCGTCGGCGCGACGACGATCACTCGGTCGGAGGGCAGTCCAGCGGTGAGATGACAGGCAAATGTCTGGATGCCGCCGAGCACCGGCGGGAACTTGTCCGCGACCACCAGGGTCCGCGGTATCTCGACGCCTCGCGACGCCTTGGGATGCAGGCGGCAGGCGTCGGCCTGTGTGACAGGTTGCGACGGCAGTCGGCGACCATCCATGAGGGGAGATGATGACAGGCGGCCGATGTGCGCCGGATGAGTGCCGCGCACCAGATGGTGAGTGCGGCGCACCGGATAGCGGCGAGCGCTGACAGTGTCGTGCTGTACCGGTGGGGTGTCGATGTTGTCGTTGCGCGGCCTGCGGCGCGCGGGTCGCGGGGTCGCGGTTAGGCGTGCGCCGGGCGGTTGGCCGGCATCGCGACGAGTTCGCGGGGTCTGCCTGGATGCCTCCGGCTTCTCAAAGCGAGGGGGTGGTGTCCGCAGGTTGGGTTCCCGTAGCTGGTGGGTAGGCAGGACTCGGATTGGGACGCCAGGGGCGGGGCGGCGCGCCCGGTGGAAGGGAGGCAGCCCCGGTGGCCCCTGGCGGGCCTCGCGGTTCCTGGCAGGTCCGGTGACTGTGGGGCGGTCCGGTGGCTGTGGGGTGGCTCAGGCGGAGCCAGAGGCCGCATCGGTGGGACGGGGGCGACCAGGTAGCGCCGAAACGACGTGGATGGATCGAGGGGTGACATGGCGCCGAAGGGGGCAGCGCTCATGGTGAGCAGCACGTTGAGTGTCACGGAACGTCGGGAATGGCTGGACTGGGCGATGGATGTCTTCGACATCCAGGTCCGCGCGGTGCCCGAAGATGCCTGGGACGCGCCGACTCCCTGTCGGGACTGGAACGTCCGCGCGCTGGTCAACCATCTCACCGTCGAGCATCTCTGGGTTCCGCCGCTGCTGGCCGGCCTGACCCGCGAGGACATCGGCCGACGGTTCGACGGCGACCAGCTCGGCGCCGACCCGGTCGCCCGGTGGAGCGCCACCGCGCGGCGCTCCCGCGCGGCCTGGAATCGGCCGGATGTCTGGTCGGCGAACCCGGTGCTCTCGTTCGGTCCCACCCCCGCGGACGAGTACGCCTTCCAGCTCACCGCCGACCTGCTTCTGCACGGCTGGGACCTGGCCCGTGCGGTCGACGAGGCCGGTCGCCTGCCTGGTGACAGCACGTCGGCCCGGACGGTCGGCAGCAACCGCGGACTCGTGCACTGGGTTCATGCCACCCTCGCCCGTCAGATCGACGCGTGGCGGGTCGTCGGCATCTTCGCCGAGCCGGTCACGGTACCCGCCTACGCCGACGAGTGGACCAGGTTGATCGCTCTGTCCGGACGCTCTCCGCACTGGCGCCCGTAGCGACTCCTGGCGGGTCTGGTCGCGCAGCCGCCGCGGCGGTCTGTCCAGCGTCGACCTCCCCGGCCCGGGAGTGGCCAGTCGCCAGTGACCTGTCGTCAGTCGGCGGCCGTGCGGGCGGCGGGCGCGGCAGCGCCGGGCGAGATCGACGAGACGGGGGGAAGTGGGAGAGAGGGGCGGCGTTCGGCGAGCAGGACGGCGAGGTCATCGTGCAGTTCGCCGCCAGCATGGATGTTCAGGGCAGCGGTGAGCCGGTCGAGGGCCTCCTCCTGGCCGCCGCCACGCAGCAGGCCGAGATGCTCGTCAAGGTCGAAGAACTGGCCGCGGGCGTCGCGGGCTTCGATCAGACCGTCGGTGAACAGCAGCAGGCGGTCACCGACCTCCCAGGACGCCTTCGTGACGGTGAACTGCTCCGCCAGGCCAAGGGGTGGGCTGGGGGAACGCAGCGTGAGGGTGTGGGCGCTTCCCGTCGGCGATATCAGTCGCGGTGGGTGATGGCCGGCGGAGCACATCCCGAGCCGGCCGTCGGGGTGAATGTCCAGCACAAGCGCGGTGACGAAGTCCTCGGGCCCCGCCTCGCGCAGTACCGAGCGGGCACACGCCGAGGCGACCTGCTCGGGGTCGAGCCAGGTGACCGCGGCTTCTCGGAAGGCGCCGAGCACCACCGAGGCGAGGCGCACCGCGGGTAATCCCTTGCCCCGGACATCCCCGATGATGACCCGGATGCCGTGCGCGGTGGGCACGACCTCGTAGAGATCCCCGCCGACGGATGCCTCCCGCGCGGCGGACAGGTAGCGGGCGGCGAAACCGGCGCCGTCCAGCCGGTCGGGCACCGCCGGCAACAGCGCCCGCTGCGCGACCTCGGCCACGGCCTGGACGCGATGCAGTTTGGAGCGCTGCCGCTCACGGCACACGCAGATACAGACGGCAATCGCTGCCTGGACGGCGATCAGGATGATCGCGGCGATGTGCTGCCCGGTGCCGAACCGGTCGTCCCACAGACCCGACAGAATCCCCAGCATCACCGTCACCGCACCGACGCCGGCGGTGATGAGCGGCGGACAGGCGGCGGCGAGGATCAGCGGCCCGAGGCCGAAATACCCGGCGAGCGCCACGTGGGAGAAGACGTCGGCGAGCAGGGCGCCGAGAAGCACGGCTCCACCGAGAACGACGAACGCGAGGTTATCGGCCCGCTCGCCCGGGGCAAGCAGAGCGCCAGGGGTGTCCGTCCGGACAGTTCGCATGGGTCATTGTCTCGAGACGACCAGGCGTTCGGCCATACACCCTGGCAGGACGTCTGGAAGGTCACCGTGATCTGACCATATGGTCACCTCTGGCGGAGGGGGTCAGCCGGCACGCGCCACCCGTTGCCCGGGATGAAAGCGCTGCCATTGTTCGCTGGCCTCGAGCTGCGCGGCCAGCGAGATCAGGTGTGATTCGGCGGTCGCCGGGCCCATGAGCTGGGCGCCCACCGGCAGGCCCGCGGGGGTGAATCCGGCCGGGACGTTCACCGCCGGCCAGCCGAGCACGTTCCACGGCCAGGCGAACGGGCAGGCGGCCACGATCGCCTGGTCGGTGGCCCAGTTCGTGTCGCGGTTGAGCTCGCCGACGCGCGGCGGTGGTGTCGCCGTGGTCGGGGCGAGCAGGATGTCCACCTTGCGGAAGATTCGGCCGATGTTGAGCCGGGCCAGCGGCTCGGCCGCACGGGCCAGCGGGAGCAGCGGGCGCAGGAGCCGGCCGGTGCGGGCGTTCGCGAGCGTGCGCGCGTCCAGCAGGGACGGGTCGGGCACCCGGCCGGACCAGTCGCGGATGCCGTCCATCGACCGCGGCAAGAAGATTGCGCCGAGAAGTCCGTAGGCCGGTTCGGCCGGGATGACCTCGTGTCCGAGCCGCGCGAGTGCCTCGGCGATCCGCTCCACCCCGGCCCTTACCGCCGGGTCGAGCCGTGCCGGCATCCCGCTGTATGGGCGGTGCAGCGACAGGCCGATCCGCAGCCGGGGCGGTGGGTGCCCGGCCGCGGCGAGGAACGTCTCCGGGGGTTCGGGTGGACGGTCCCGATCGATCGGCAGACTGCCGGACAGCGCGTCGAGCAGCAGCGCGCCGTCGGCGACCGTCCTGGTCAGTGGACCGAAAACGGTCAGCCCATTGAACTGCTCGCGGACCGGCGCACTGGAGATCCGTCCACGCCGGGGCTTGATGCCGACCAGATGGGTCCAGGCTGCCGGGATGCGCACCGAACCCGCGCCGTCCGAGCCGATCGCGCCCGGCACCAGCCCCGCCGCGACCGCCGCCGCCGCACCGCCGGACGATCCGCCTGGAGAATGGTCCAGATCCCACGGGTTGCGGGTCACTCCGAACGCCTGACCCTCGGTGAAGGGCCACTGGCCGAACTCGGGGGTGTTCGTCTTGCCGACAATGATCGCGCCCGCGGCCTTCAGCCGCCGCACCATCTCGCTGTCCCGGGCCACGGGTGCGAACTCACCCATCGCGCCGAATGCTGTCGGCAGCCCGGCGATGTCCGTGTCATCCTTGATCGCGATGGGGACGCCTAGCAGTGGTCGATGAGGTCGGTGGCCGGCCTGCGCCGCCGCCGCGAGTGCGCCGTCGGCGGCCGCGGCCTCCTCCAGCGCCTCGCGTGGCCGGATCCGGCGAAAGGCGTTCAGCGTCGACTGAGTTGCCTCGATCCGGCCGAGCGCCGCTTCCACCAGCTCCCGCGAGGTGACCTCGCCTCGTGCGAGGCGGGCAGCGAGTGCCGCCACGCCCTCCAGGCCATCGGAGCTGTGGGACGTCACACCATCAGGACCGGTGCCGGGCGGGCCGGCGCCGCGCGACCCCGTGTCGTGTGGGCCCGCGCGCTGGGCGTCAGCGTCGTCGGGGTTCATGAGGGCTCGTTGCACGTCGGACATCAGCCACCCCCTGCCAGCCGCTGCCTCGGCCATCGTGGGCTGCGGTCGGGCCTGCTCTCGAACCGTAACCGACGTCAGGCCGCCCGGACCGGACCCGGTACAGTACCTCGCCCATTGTCTATCGCGTGGCCGGATGTATGGGTTGGCGAGGAGTTTGCCACGGAGACGACTCGCATCGTGTCTGTATTGCACCGATATGTAGGTCTATGTCCGTGGGATCTGCGGCGTAGTGGTGCACCACCCCACCCACATCGTGTTATCAACATCGATGACGGGGTACCGCCGCCCGGAGAACGGACAGTGAACTCTTTCCGTGCCGCAAGCCAGGTTCGTCAAGCCGGGCGCCCGGGCGGGATGAATGGTGGGGCTCCGCACCAGACAAGGACGTCGAGGCCGAACAGTACGTCGATACCAGACAGCCCTCAGGACCAGGACGACCGAACGAGAGGAACCACGACGATGTCAGCGGACCCGAACCCGGCGGCGCCCGATCCCACGCTGATCGCCCCGCTGGACGGCTCGCGGCCCACGACCCCTCCGCTCCCTCCGCCGACACCGCCGACCGCCGCTTCGGTCGGTGTCCCGTCCACCGACAGCGCTCCCGAACCATCCTCGCCCGGACCTGGTGCACCTGTTCTCGGGGCAGCCGAGCCGGTGACAGAGCCCAAGGCTGGCGGCGACAAGGCTGGCGGCGACAAGGCTGCCAGCGACGAGGCTGCCAGCGACGAGCCCGCTCACGACGTGGCCGCCGAGGGCGAGACCGCGGATGTGACGGGTGACGAGGTGGGGGGTGGCGCGAACGGTCGTGACCGCGTGGCCTCCGGCACCGCGGAGGTGCGTCAGCGGGTGACCGGTGCGGCGCAGGCGCTCGCACCGCATCTGGGCGCGGCCGCGGGGCGCACCCGCGAGGCAGCGGGTAAGGTTGCCGGCACTGTACGCGACAAGGCTGCGGACAATACGCGGCTGGCTGCCGCCAGCGCCCGCACGATCGACGCTCGCGACCGAGCCCTCGGCACGGCACTTGAGCGTCTGGCGCAGCATCCGCAGGCCAGCGCCGCGGCGGAGAAGGCTGTGGCCACTAGTGGGAAGGCCGCCCGTTCCGCCGGACAGCGGGCGCGCGGCAACCCGCGGGCCACCGGTGGCGTGGTGGCGGGAGTCGTCGTGCTGTCCCTGATCAGACGAGCACGGCGGCGTAGGCGCAAGGCGGACTGACCGGACAGGCCCCTCATCCGGCGCCATCACCGGCCCTACCGCGGAAATCTGAAATAGAGTGTTTGTCGCCCGGGTCGCCGGGAATGAATGGACCAGTCGCCTCGGCAGGGAGAATGAAATGGTCACATTCATTGTCGTCATGATTCTGCTCGGACTGGTCGCCGGCGCTGTTGCGCGGGTGGTGCTTCCCGGGCCCGATCCGATCGGCATTCTCGGAACCATCATCGTCGGCGTCATCGGTTCTTTTGTCGGTGGCTTTCTCGGCTATGTTCTGTTCAACAAGGACGTGGGTGAGGGCGCTCTGCAGCCGGCCGGTATCATCGGTTCGATCATCGGCGCCATCATCGTGCTGCTGATCTGGCGGAACGTGGGCACCGGCCACAGCCGCTCGCGTGGCCGCAGCCGGCGCTACGCCCGCCGGTAACCGACCCGGCGTCGGTCACGGCGACACCGACAGGTGATCCCCGGGACTGCCGAGCTCTCCACGGCGGTCGCGAGTGGTCGTCGGTAGGAACCAGATCTGGTTCCTACCGGCTACCCCCGCGGCCGCCGTTGTCATGTCCGGTATGCGGTCAAAGCCGACCTGCCGTGACGAGATAATGTGCGTCGGTGACCGGCCGCGTCGAGTGCAGAACGGCGCCGTCATGATCCAGTCTCACGTCGAGGCCCGACGGTGGCTTCAGATCCTTCATCCTTTTCATCGAACTCTGGCTGGAATATGAAAGTTCTGGCGTGGATATGAAAGTCGCGCAATGACCCGCCGGCGCGTGGCGGACGCGCTGGAACCAGCCCGGCACACAACGCGGCGGGCCCGGGAGACGGCCACGTCGCGCATCAGCGAGTCTCGTCACCGTTGTCTGTTTCCGCGTCCTTGCCGGAGGCGTGATCATCCTCGCCGGAGGCGGCGTCACTGGCGGAGGCAGGGCCACACTCGGTGGTGGTTTCGCTGAAGTCCCGGGCCCGCTGGGCGGCGTCGGGGCTGTCGCCCGAGAACAGCCGGGCATCATCGGGTGACGGAGCGGCGTCAGGGGAGCGGTCGAGAGTGCCGATCCCGGCGGGACGGCCGCCGTGCGCGTCGTCGTGGCCCGCGTTGTGATCGTGACGGTCGTGATGGTCGTGAGCGGGGCGGCTGCTGGCGCCGCGATGTGTACCGTTATCACCAAGGCGTTGGTCAGGGGCAGGGGTGAACGTGCCCGATCCGACCCCGTCATGCGCGTACTCGTCGGAGCCGAATCCGGCCTTGGCGAACAGGCGAGCGGCAGCATCGAACTCGACCCGGGTACGCGGCAGGGCGCCGGGATGGTGGCGCTGCAGCCACAGGACGAGTGCCTCCCGCACGTGGCAGCGCAGGTCGAAGGTGGTCGGGCCGTCCTTGCCGCTGACCAGGACACGGATGCGGATGTTGTCGCCGACGGCGTCGGTCACCTGCAGCACGGACACCCGCCGGTCCCACAGGTCGGTGGCTTCCAGGACGCGGTGCATCTCGGCGCGCATCTCGTCGATCGGGACCTCCCAGTCCAGGTCCAGCTCGACCGCGCCGAGCACGGCGGACTCCTTGCGGGTCCAGTTCTGGAACGGGGTGGTGGTGAAGTACGTGGATGGGAGGATCATGCGGCGGTCATCCCAGATGTGCACGACGACGTAGGTCAGCGTGATCTCCTCGATCCGGCCCCATTCCTCCTCGACGACGACCACGTCGTCCACCCGCATCGCGTCGGTGAAGGCGATCTGCAGTCCGGCGAAAACGTTGGCGAGCGACGTCTGGGCGGCGAGGCCCGCGACGATCCCGACGACGCCGGCGCTGGCGAAGATGCTGGCCCCGGCGACCCGCACGCTGGGGATCGTCATGAGCATGGACGCGGCGGCGATGACCGCGATGACGGCGACGGTGATCCGGCGCAGCAGGCTGACCTGGGTGCGCACCCGGCGAGCATGCCGGTTGTCGACGACGTCGACCCGGTAGCGGGCGAGCGCCAGTTCCTCGAACACGAACGCGAGCACGGTGACGCACCAGCCGATCGCGGCGATCAGCAGGATGCCGCAGAGCCGGGACGCCGAGGCCGTCCAGTCCTGCTCATGGGTGGCGCCAAGGCTGATCTGGATGGCGATGAGCACCAGGGTGAACCGGATCGGCCGCCGGGCTCGGTGGGCCAGGTCGGCGACGATCTCCGAGCGCCGGCCGATCCGCCGCGCACACCAGTGCAGCAGCACCGAGGCGCCCAGGGCAATGATCACCGCCCCGGCCACCACGGTCAGGACCGCGATCGTGGACTGCATGTTAGAAAACGACATATCGGGCGCGGCGCTGACACGCACAGGCGGGCTCCTCGTCCGTCAGGGACAGTTCCCGGTCTCCCTGCCCGTGATCGAGCGCGCCAAAGAAGTGAGGCGTGTCATAGTTCCTCGGCCGGCCCGGCTCGGCGTGCCTGCCCGCCGTCCGCGGTCAGCGCCCGCAGAATCGACAGGTCCAGCTCGTTGCGAATCCGGGCGACGATGCTGGCCCACTGCCGGGAGAACCCGGGCCGCCCCTCCAACGCCGACCACACCCACGAAAGCTCCGGCTCCGCGTGCGCCCCCGGCATCCACAGGTGCAGGAGCTGTTCGATCGCGGGCCCGATCCGCTCGATCCGGCCGTTGCGCGCCGGCGCCTCGTCCAGGTTGTCGACGAGGCGCTGCAGCACTGTCAACAGCCAGTCATGGACGGCGACGTCCTCACAGAGGGTCATCAGCTCCGCCGCGCCACCGCCATCGAACTCCGCCAGATCGAGACCTTTCTGGACCTGTGTGGCGAGATCGGTCTCGGCACCGTCCAGTTCACGTCCGGTTCCGTGCAGGTCGGCACGCAGGAGCAAGGTACGGACGCCGTCGACGTCGACGGAGAACCGCGGCGGCGCTGGCGTGGACGGCCCACCGCCGGAGCCGGCGGCAGCGACGACGAAGCGGAGTCTGGTGCGGGTGGTGCGTAGTGGGCTCGCACCGTCGAGCAGGAGAGACGTCTGCACCCGGTCGAGCAGCCGGTTCGCGACGGCACCCAGGTCGAGGACGTCGGGCCGGTGCGGGGCGAGGAAGCCGGCCGCCAGATCGTCGCCGCCACCCGGTCCCAAAGCCTCGATGATTCCCTGCCGGGCAAGATAGGCCGACCAGTTCTGCCGTCGGGGCGCGGTGGCCGGGAGCACGAGCGCTCGGCTGGAGGCCTGCGCGATCCGGCCGCCCGTGACCACGGCCCGGCTCACGATGGTCCCGACGCCCTCCACCCGCCGACCGGAGCCGGAGGGCAGCCGGCAATGCACCCCCTCGACGACGTCTGTGGAGACGCCTCGGGCCAGCGGCCGTGAGGTCAGCCGCACCGTGGCCGCGGGCGCCAGCTCCAGCAGCTCCTCGACCGTCTCCACACCCACCGCGCGGGAGTGCCGCAGCAACGCCGTACGGACCTCACCCAGCAGCACCGGCCAGGGGCCGGCCGTCGGCGCGGTCCGCCGGGTGGAGTGCCTGGGGGCGGTCATGGACCGAGCAGTACGTAGGAGATGCGGTCGATGATCTCCATGGGGAGAGTGATTCCCTCCCTGGCCGCGCGGCGAACCGCCTGCCGTACCGCGGTGGGGTCGGCCGCCACCTGGCTCAGGATCGTCCGCACCGCGTTCTCCACGGGCAGGAAACGGGCATCCATCACCGACAGGGTGCGGTAGGCGCAGAACGGCGGCGGGGTGCGTGAGACCATCAGGACGGCGGGCAGCGCGGCCCAGTCGTCCGGCAGATTGTCCAGGTCGACGCTCTCGGCGGCCAGAACGCCGCGGCCGCGGCGGCGCAGCACGCCCAGCCGGGCAAGCTGCCAGACCGCGGCCAGATAGGCGCACGACCACTGGCGCTTGCCCTCCGGGCCGTTCCACAGCTCCACGTCGAGGAAGACGGAGTGCTGGTACCCCGCGTTCTCGACGGGCGGAGTCCAGACGATCTGCCCGCCCATGGCCTGGCGGGTGCCGACCGCCGGTGAGCGTTGGCCATTGGTCAGCCAACCGGTCTCGGTGACCGGTGGCCGGGACCCGTCGGCGCCGAACGGTGGGTCGGCCACCAGCAGGCCCTCGACCAGCTCGGCGAGCGAGCCGCTCGGTGCCTGGACCAGGCCGGACTCGCGGGCCAGGTAGTCGATGGGAACACCTGCTCGCATGGCGGCCGCCAACAGCTCGGGCAGGACGGCCGCTGGTGACGGCCGCGCGGTCGGGTCGGTGTATCCGGAATAGTCGTCCAGCAGCAGGCAGGTGCTCACCCGCTGTCGTCGGTCTGTTGGCAGACCGGCAACTGATGCAAGCCGGGGACGATCCGCCCAGGGCGCGATGCGGGCGAAGAAGCCGTCGAGATCCGTCGGACCGAGGTCCTCCAGATACAGATGACCGAGCTCGACCGAGACCTGCGCGAACGGGACCCCGCTCGTGTGCTCAGCAGCCGACGACTCCGTGTAGATAGCGTCCATCGCCCCAGTCCGTGTTGTGCTGAGGCTCAGCTGGCTGCCGCGCTGTTCGGGTCGCCAGGCTCGAGCGGGGTGCTGCCGTTCCAGATCACCTCGAACAGATCCCGGCGTTCCTGCAGGATCGCCGGATTGAAGCGCAGATTGGTCCGAGCAATTGTCATCGCCTGGATTCCATCCATATCGATCTCATAACTGACGTCGTGGTCGAACAGGATGAAGTCCTTGAACGTCGCCGCCCAGTCCTCGACCTGGTGGAACGACGGCGTGCTCAATACCACCTTTGTCCGCACCTCGATGCCGGCGGCGTGCTGCTTCTCACAGGTCCGGATGAAATCCTCGTTCGCGAGGATCGCCGGGTCGGTGAGGATGAACACCCGCTGCACCAGCACGCCGCGCCGGACCGCCGCACGTTGTCCCTGGAGGTAGGCCCGGCCCAGCTCGCTTTTCCAGAACCCGTCCTCGAACTTCCCCTCGCCGCCGTCGGTCCAGGTGGTACTGGTCGCGAGGATGCTGGACTGGGAGGCCTCGGTCAGCGCAAGAAGCCAGTTCCGATCCTCGCCGTCGCAGGACGCCACGGCGGAATTCCTGCCATCCACTGCCGTCAGTCCCTGCATCAGCTGGATGAGGTTGCGGATCTCCGCACCGACCAGCTGGCGCAGTATGGGGGTGGGCGGGGCGCAGATCACAGCATTGTCGATCAGATCACGGACGGGCCAGTTCTCGCTGCTATCCAGCGGCGAGTTCTCGATCTGCTCGCGCAGCTGGGTACTTCTGTTGACCTCCACGATCGTCCGTGCCGTATCGCGCACACCACTCTCTACCTCGTGTAGAAACTCCACGATCAGGACCGCCCCACCGATGAACACCGCCAGTGTCAGATTGGTCACCGTGGAGCCGTGAACCCATTTCGTCAGCACGTAACCGGCCGCACCGCTCGCCAGAGCGAATGCGATTCGCTGCAACAGAGACCGCATCGGGCTCTCTCCCCCCGTGTCACGGAGACATCCCTTTAGGTCATCCTATCTCTCGTTGACTTTTGGATCCCCTATTTTTCTGGGATTCCGGCGACAACGCTCGTTCAGGGACTCCCTCAGTGGCTCGTCCGGGTCAGATGGAGGGCTACGTCATCGAACGCCTGTCCGGTCTCGGGATTCGCGATCTGGGTACTGTCGATGTCCAGGTCGCGAATGATCTGTTCGCGCCACTGCAGCACCGGGTCCCACGGGATGACGCCGGCGACCATGCTGCGTCCGAGGCCGCGCTGCGCCGCCAGCTTCAGCAGCTCCTCATGGCACTGGTGCAGCCAGGAGGCCTGCGTTGGGCGCAGCAGGCCGAGCTGCGGCGAGTCGGGCTCCTGCACCGCGGTCCGCACGAACCGGATGGAATCCTCCATCTGTTCTCGGGTGTAGCCGAGCCGCTCGCCGTTCTGCACGATGCCGCGTTCACCGAAGACGAGTCCATGCGCGGCGAGAATGTGTTGCCGGGTCCACCGGTGAAAAACCAGCCAGCGCACGGGTGTACCCGCTCCTATTGTTGCAGTGGCGCCCTGCACGATGTCGGCGGCGTAGGATCGGCCGGCGCTGAGATCAACGAGGATGACATCGAACTCCTCGGTCAGCCGGGCCAACAGCACTTGACAGCGCTCGATCATCTGCGGCTGGACCTGGAACTCGCCGCCGCCCTCGTCCCCGGCCACCAGGACCAGCCGGCCAGCTCCCGGCGGCCGCTCTTTCTTCAACCAACTGGACTCCCGCCAGATGTCGATCCGCGCCGGCTCGGCGACGTCTCCGAGCAGGTAGGAATGCGCCCCGGCACCCGTCTTGACCCCGCGACCTGCGGCTTCGATGCCGAACACGGCGCCGGCGGTGGGTGAGCCAAAGTCGAAATCGAGGTAGCAGACGTCGTCGCCCTGCAGAGCACGTCGGTAGGCCAGATTCGAGGTCGTGACGGATCGCCCCGTCCCGCCCTTGTCCGACGTCGCCAACACGATCACGACCGGACCGTCCCGTGCTGGCTATCGCGCGAGAGCTCGAGCTCCGCGAGCCGTTTCAGCACGTTGAACAGCAGTGCCTGGGCCGTTCCCGGCCGAGACTCCACCATGGCACGGGCCTGCCGAATCCGGATACCTACCGCCTCGAGCTCGCGCCGCACCGCGGAGCCTCCGTTGAGCGCTCCGTTCAGGAGCTGCTGGTGGTAGAGATGATCGGCCTCGCCATACAGCGCATAGGCGTCGTCGATGCTCCGGCCCGAGACGACTGGCGGTCGGTCGATGACCGACACAGCCATCGTCAGGCACTCCATCACCCGCTCGGTGTAGTACCAGGATGGTTCGAGATCTCCTGATTTCAGACTCCTGAAGGTGCGGCTGGGGTCATCCCACAGTCCGACACCGGGGCCATCGACGATGACCCGTCCCGCGACGTGTTCCCAGATCTCGTCAACGAGGTCGAGCAGCCGTTTGCGCAGTTTGGCGCCGTCGGCGAGGGAGGCCAGGCGCAGCGCACGCTTGAGCAGCGAGGTCGAGAAGTCGGCGACCGGCCAGACGACTGGCGACTCCTCGTTGGCTGTCTCGGTCAGCCGGATGCGCAGGCCGGGAACATGCATGGCCAGGGCGGCCTCCCCAGGGCCGGTGCGGCGGGTGACCCGGCTGCGGATCGCCAGCTCGGCCAGCACGTCGGCAATCCGGTCCATCTCGGGGTCACCACTGTTCCGTGCCGCCAGACTTTCGATCATCAAGCCGGCCACCTGCAAGGTGTAATAGTGGTCGTTGACCGGCAGCTCCCCCTGGGAACGATAGGTCGGCTGCCAGGGGATGTCCGCCAGTGCCGAGCGAGTCCGGCCGAAGGCGGCGAGTGTGGCCCAGTACTGGCGGGCCAGCTCGTACCGCTGTCGAAGGCTTTGGACGAGCGTCTGTTGAATATTGGAGAGCACATCCGAGACTGTTGTCGTCGGAGAGAAAAGGTCGGCGATGCCTTCCATGGCGGTGAGGGTGAAATACAGGTTTGGTCGGGCGATCGCCCGACCATCTGGCTGACTTTTCTCCGTCCTGTCCGGCTTTTCGGGGTCGACCGTTCCATCGAGTTCGACCGCAGCCGCGCCAGCCACGATCCCCCAGGACCAGCCGCATTCAAATAGATGGTTCTCGTTTTCCAGGGATTCCAGGCCAGCGGTGCCGATCTCCGCTGATTTCAGATTGACCCGCACCTGCGCCAGGGATTCGTGCAGGCGTTCGATGAGTTCTTCCTCGTCGAGCCCGTCCTGGCTGACCAAACGTAGTAGAACCTGTCCTGCCGGAGAACCTGGCGCGAAGGCGTTCACGGTGAAACTGCGCAGCAGACCCACCATAGCCGCAGTCAACCGCCTGCTGGCCGCCAGCTCGATCAGCCCGATCTTCTGTCGCAACGAGGCCCGGATCCGGCCGGACCCCCGGTACTCCTTGATGAAGGTCAGTGCGGACAGGCACAACGTGACCGACATGGACATCGAGTCGACGATGTCGACCCGCAGTTGCTCGTCGGTGAGCTTGTCGCCCTCCTCCGCAGCCTGCAGGTAGGACCCACCGTGGAAGAACGGCACCCCGTCCTCGTCGCTGTAGCGAGCCATGAAATCACTGACGGCGTTCAGGAGCCGCTCCGGCGTCTCGAACGGTTCGCCCATCGCCTCGAGCGCCGCGACCACGTCTTTCGCCATCACGTCCGGAGTTTCGAGCCGGAGGTGCTCGCCGGCGGCGGTCGCCGGATAGAGCAGGCAGACCAGCTGCTCCGCATCGCCGGTCGAGTTCGGCTCGGCCCGGCCCCCGAAATTCCATTGTCCGTCGGCAAACGAATACTGTGTGGCGGCCCGCCACAGGTTAAGGATCTCTTTTCGTGGCTGGATGTCCATCTGATGCTCCTCCGCCCCCGCCGGGCAGCTCCCGTCCGCCGATCAGCTCCGCCTGGTCGGCGCCATCTCTAGTCCGGATCGCCTGTTCGGCCCACGGCGACCATCATCCCCGTGTAGCCCGCCCGCAGGTGGTTGCTGTTGATCCGGTCGATCTTTATGTCGTAGGCGTCGCGTTCCGTCAAAGCCAGGTGGACATCGTCAACTCCGATCGGCACGGCCGGATAGGGGTGACCGTTCACCTCGTATCCCTCGGAATTCTCCATATATGCCATCGCGAAAGGCGCGCCGGGGCGAAGAGCATTGAGAAAACTGTGCACAGCTCGTTTGAACTCGTTGTGGTCGGTGGACAGCGAACAGGCGACGAAGAACATCGTGCCGATCTCCCACTGCGCTCGCGGTAGATCGAACACATTGCCCTGCCGTATCTGAGAGATCTTTGCCAGTCGGTCGCGAGGACTGTCGACCTCCCGCCAGGGCGCGGCCCGCACGAGTTCGTCCCAGTAGACGTCCCACGCGGGACCATATTTCTTCACCTCCTTTTCCAACCAGGCGATGTTCCGCGCAGAGTGATCTACCAGGGTGAGCTGGTCGCACCACGGCAGGAGGGCCAGGGCCGGATAGAGATTTGAGCCGGTGCCGACGTCGACTCCCCGCAGCCGCCCTGGTGGCACCGCCTTCGCGAAGTAGTCCCGGACGGTGCGTAGGATAAAACGGTCATCGTAGCGCAGTTCGTCGTAGTTGTGTTTAAAATAGGACTCGGGATCAAAATCATCCCACCGGGCGTCTGAGTTCTTTTTCATTGCCGCTCCCTGTCCACCGCAGGCGATGAGTTGCTTGGCATGGTCGTCCGGCCACTGCCTTCGCTCACGGCTGGCGCGCGTGGGCGGCTGTGCGATGGGTGGATGAACGTCCGAGGGTCGACTGGTGCGGCCCGGCTCCGGCCGACGGCGAGGGGCGCTCGGAGCGGTTGGCCTAGGTGCGGACAGCTCGAGGGCAGTCCGCGGGCGGCACTGGGTGGCGCACAGTCTCCCGGGCGGGGAAAAGCCCCGGCGCGGCGAGGGTGGATCAGCCTCGCGTGGACGCGGCGTCGGCTCGGTCCGGCGAGGGGCCGACGGCAGCAGGACGAACCTCCCCATCCGAGCGGGCCTGCGCCTGCAGCGTGCGGGTCAATTTCTTGCTCAGCGTGCAGGACATCAGCATCCGGTCCTGGCCACGACCGAAGTAGCCGGGGAGATCCTTCTGCCACTGAAAGTCGAGGCTCTGGTAGAGCTCGACCGCCGCCGTGTTCGCCGGGCGGACAACCAGCTGGACCGTTCGGATGCCCGCGCCGAACAGCTTGGTGAGGGCCGCGCAGGCCAGACGCCGGCCGATGTGCCGCCCCTGGTACTTCGGATGGACTCCCAGTCCCTGGAACCAGGCCACGTCCGACATGCGTGATGTCATGGTCAGGGCATAGCCGCAGAGCTTCCCGTCGAGGCGCGCCAGTAGGATCTCGTCCCGGTGGGCATCGACGACCTGGCGCAGGACGAAGTACGGGTACGCGAGCGACCCGAAAATCGTCGCGTCGAGCTCGCGCAGGGCGTCGAGGTCGTCGTCGTCCCTGAACGGGCCCACCTCGAGCCGCGACACCACTGTGAATCCCTCCAGCACCGCCGAGATGATCTCGGCTTCCCCGCCGGCCATCGAGCTCGCTGGGCGCGGGCGGGCGGCCGGGCCAGGCGACGGGTTGCGCGCACCAGCTCCAAGTCTGGCGAAAGCCCTGACGCCGTCCCCCGTGGGGACGTACACTACCGCGCTCGACTCGAGTCGCGGGGCAGGCCGGCCCGAAGAGATGCCTCTCGGGTGGCGCGGGTGAGATCACAGTTTCATCATGCGACGAAACATGTCTCCGCGATGGCCATCAGTCGCTTTTTGCTTACAGAATGATGTGATTGTCGGATGCCGGTGGTTCTGGGTGAGTGCCGGACTGATCCGATGGCGGCGCACCTGGCGTGTGCGGTTTTCCACAGCAGGGCGACGGTGGACGTCGGGTCCTGTTAGGCGCCGGTCGGTAGGAAGCGGTACATGACGTAGAGGTCGACGTCGCCGAGCCAGGGGTGGCGGTAGGCGGCGGGCAGCGTGCCCACCAGGCGGAAGGCCAGGGAGCGCCACAGGGCGACGAGCTTGGGGTTCACCGAGAGGACGGCGTTGAGCTGCATCGCTCGGTAGCCGAGGTCGGACGCGTAGTCGATCATCTGCTCGGCGGCCAGGCGGCTCGTGCTCTCCCAGTGTCCGCTGGGACCGCTGGGAGCCACGCCGCGCACCCGGCTGCGCGCGGGCGGGCCGCCATGATCGATCCATTGTGGGTGGACCAGCAGCGTGGCCTGCACGACGTGGTCGCCGAGCCCGGGCAGGCTGGGCACCAGCTGGGCCGTGGCGACCACGGTGAGCCGGCCGTTGCCATCCTCATGCTCCATGACGAGGATGTCGGCCGGTGGCGGCAGCATCCAGGCGCCGCGGGCGGTCTGCTCGTCGGTGTCCGGGGGCCAGGGGCAGGTCTCGCCCTCGATGACGACGGCACGCCAGACAGGCCAGATCGCGCCCCAGTCCGCCATGGACGCCCGCCGTGTCCGCACCTGTCCGATCCTGCCCGTCGATCTCACCGCCTGGGCGACCGAGTGACGGCGAAGCCCGCGGCGCCGCGCGCGTCCACCGGATCGCCGCACCTCGCCGGGTATCTCGCCGATCCCGTTGCCCACCTGGGACCTTATGCGCGGTCTAGATCATCTGCCGGATTTCGACCGCGTGATCTGGTTCGCGGGCATCCGCTCCATCCGGTCGTTTGCCGCCTCGGAGGCTGCCGCGGTCGAGTATCGGATGGTGTGAGGCGGTGTGGCCCGGAGTGGGCTACTGACGGTGGACGGAGAACGTGGTACATCCGGCCAGGTAGACCCGGCCGGTCAGGTCGTCCGGCTGATCGGCCCTGGGGCGGGCGGTCAGGTTGGTCATGGAGTAGCCGGTGGGCTGGTCGATCCACCGAACTCCGGTGAAGTTCAACACGCCGTCGGCATAGATGACCCGCATCAGATAGGAGCCGCGTGGCACTCCTGGGTTGGTCGGGAGGGGGTAGAAGTCGAATTTCGCCCAGAGATCATTGGTCGAGGTCAGGACAATACTGAGCAATAGCCCGGTCGGGCCCTGGCCGCAGACGTATCCGCCCTGCCAGCGGCCGGGCAGGGCGATCGGCGGACTCGCCGCGGGATCCGGGGTCGGCGCCGCGGTGGTGGGTGGCGCCATGGTGGGCCCGACGGACGCTGACGGTGCCGGGCTGCTGGCCGGCGGTGCAGGGGCCGTCGTGCCGGCGAGGGCGACCGCTGGTCCGCTCCCGGAGGACGAGGCGGCGGTCGGCCCCGCCGAACCGCCCTGGGTGAGGATGCTCGCGACAATCGTGACGGCGAGCACGCCTGCGATGGCGATCGCGGCCGGAATCCACGGGCTCGACAGCCATGCGCGCGGGCGTCCGGGCCGAGCCGCTTCCGTGGGGCTGTTCCATCCAGTCGCAGCCGGCGGCCCGGACTGACTGACCGGTGCTGATGGTCCCGAGGGCGCCGCTGGTCCCGACGGTGCCGGCGGACCCGACGGTGTCGCCGACGCGGCCAGCCCCGAAGGCCCGGACGGCCGTGGTCCCGAGCGTCCTGGTCGATGCGAAGGCTCCGGTGGGGTCGATGTCCCCGCTGGCCCCGAAGGCGATACTTGTCTGGCGATGGCGGCGGGAGGCACGAAATCGGGCGGAACAAGGGTGGATGGAACGAGCGTGGGGGGAACTCCGGGTAGCTGCCAGCGTTCGTCCAGCAGCCGCTGCGTCGCCTCGGCGGGATCGGAGGCGCCGGGCAGGAGCTGGTGTAGTAGATCCGTCACACTTGGTCGGGCTTGCGGATCGTGTCGCAGCGCCGACTCCAGGACGGGCAGCAGGCGATCGGGCACGCCGGTCAGATCGGGGCGCTCCCCGATGACCCGGTACAGCAGCACCTCAGGCCGGCCCAGCCCGTAGGGCGGGCGCGCGGTCGCGGCGAAGGCGAGGGTGAGCGCCCAGGAGAACACGTCGGTGAACGGCCCGGTCCGCCCGGCGGCGACCTGCTCGGGCGCCATGTATCCCGGACTGCCCAGCAGCGAGCCCGGACCGGTCAGCGGTGTCGACTCCGGGTACCACGAGACCCCGAAATCGATCACTCGGGGACCGTCGGTGGTCAGGATGACATTGGACGGCTTGAGGTCACGGTGGACCACCCCGACCCGGTGCATCGCGAACAGCGCCTCCGCCAGGCCCACCACGAGACTGTCCAGCACGTCCCCGACCAGGGCACCCTCGGCCTCCACCACCTCGGCCAGCGTGGAGCCGGCGACGTATTCGGTGGCCAGCCATGGGCGTTCGGCGTCCGGGTCGGCGGCGATCACTCGGACCGCGCACGCCCCACCGACCGCCCGGGCGGCCGTGACCTCGTGGCGAAAGCGGCGGCGGAAGTCCGGGTCGCCGGCCATCCGGGAGGCAATCCGTTTGATCGCGAGCGGCCGGCCGGCCGGATCGGTGGCCAGGTAGACGACGCCCATGCCGCCCGAGCCGAGCCGTGCCGCGATCGGATACCCGCCGATCTGCTCCGGGTCGGCGGGCCGCAGGGGCGATACCGGCACGGTCGGCACGCTCCTCTCCGGCCATCCGGCCATCCGGCTATCCGGCCTCTCCGGCGTCGCACCGATACGCAGCCTGGCCCGGCCCTTCACCGTAGATCCTCGCCGGCCTGGTCCGCCCTGAATGTCAGGCTGCCGACCCCCCAAGCCGTATACACCGGCCCCCCGCGACACGTCGGTACCTGATTACCACCAGGTCACGGTTGAGTGGCCGTTGAAGGGGAGGACAGGTCAGCGCTTACAGTGACCACGCTGGGGGCGAGGTGGCGCTGGCGCGTCGATCTACTTCACGGCGGAGACGATCAGGCATCTCCACGCCTGGCCTGTCGGCCGCCTGGCCGTCGGCCCGTACGCTACGCCTGACGTCGGCCATCCGGCCGGAGCTGGAAGGGACGCGAGTCATGGTCGCCGGATATGAGGCCTTCGAGTCGGATCTGCCGGATCTATCCGAGATCGACCTCGCTCAGCTTCAGGATCACCCAAATCCGCGGATACGCGATGCCCTGGCGTCACTGCAACGGGCCGCGGAAAATCCGATCGGTGCGCAGTCCGGTTTCAACTCAGGCATCGGGCTCTCGGCTGCGGGATGCCCCGCCAAGAACGATCGGTGACGGCGTTTGACGGCGACCGGTGGTGGGCTCACGGTGGCGGCGAGTCTATTTCGAAATCAACTCTGCGGCCCTCGGCGAGTTTTTCAAGCGTTGGATGGCTGGGCCCGAGACTCCTTGTCAGCTCCTCGAGCAGGTCGGTGCTGATGGTGGCGATCTTTCCCTCGGTTGCATCTGCCAGAGCGGCAGTGCGATGGGCTGTGGCAATCATGGTTCGGGGATGGTCGTAGCTCAGGCTGATCTGCAACATCTTCTCGACGAGTCGGTCGAGCTCGCCTCTTTCGTGTGACATTTTCAGATCGTCGTAGCAGTTGGCGAGATTGGTGGTGCCGTAGTAGATGAATGGATGGCTGGCGGGAAGGGATGACCTCAGCCGTTCGACCGTCTGCTCGGCGAGGGCCGCGGCGGCTGTCACGTCGCCGTGCCGACGTCTGGCGATGACCAGGGCGTTCGCTGCTCCGAGGGTGTCAAGGCTGTCCGCTCCCAACTGGGCCTGGGCGCGCTGGTAGGCCTCCTCCGCCAGGTCGCGGGCAGCGGCGCTCTCATGGGCCAGGCAGAGGTCGTGGACAAGACTCACCGCGGTGGCGAGGGTCTCGCGGTGATCTCGGCCAAACAGTAGGCGAAATGCCTCCAGGGTGCTTTCGGACAGCGCGCGGGATTCGGCCTCCCGCCCGCACCACCGCAGCGAGACGGCATAGTTTCGAAGCGTTCGAAGCGTGTCTGCATGGTTCTCGCCGAGCTTCTTCCGGCACTCTGTCTGGGCCATCTGCAACAGGGTCAGTGAATCGTCGTAGAGACCGCACTCGCGGAGGTCGCGGGCGTAACTGTCGGCGTACTGCAAAGCATCGACGTCTTTGGCACCGGACTGCCATGTTCGATCGTAAATATCACGGCTCAGCTCGAGGGCCCGGGGGAATTCGCCGACGAAACGGAGAGAGACGGCCAGGTTGTTCGCAGCTTTGATTCCGTCATCGGATACAAGTGAGTTGTTGACCCGGAAGCGTTCGTAGGTCTGTTCGTCGAGCGCGCGCGCCTGTTGGTATCTGTGCGTGCCCCGGAGGTCTCCGCCAAGCGCCCTCGCTGCTCGCAACGACAGCTCGTGATCCCGGCCGAGGCTGCGCACCAGCCCGCCCCGAGCGGCCTCGTCGAGCAGGTGGGCGGCTGCGGGTTCACCGAGAGCTCGCAGGCTGTCCGCGAGATCCAGGGCGATCTGAAGGGTTCGCCGGTCCTGCTCGCCGAAATGCTCACGCCAGACCACGAGCGCCTCGTTGGCGAGCTCCCGGCAGGCGCCGAACTGACGCTGAGTGTAGAGACTGCGTACCAGGTTGCGCACCAGTTCGGCCACCATGGATGAGGAAGAGCGCACCGCCTGTGATGCCAGGATATGGGGGTGCAACCGTGCGTAGCTGGCCCAGGCCCGCGCATCGTCCGGGTCCGCCGGGTCGGCTGCGGCCAGCAGGGCATGGACCCGCCTGCGAACCTCGTCACGTCGCTGCGGGGTGAGCTCGTCGCGAAGCACGGCCTGCACGAGACGGTGCATTTCCAGGCTGGACTCCCCGTCCTTCTCCACCAAGCGGACCAAGGCGTGTTCGGTGACATGGCGGACGGCCGCCGCCAACCTGATCGGATCCCGCAGCGCCTGATCGCCGCGATCCGCCAGATCGCGTAGGTCATCATTATCGGCGAAAATCTTCAGGCTGATCGGCTCGGGGCCGAGGAAAGCACACAGTTCGGCAAGACGCGCCGCGACCGGCATCTGTTCACGCAGCCGCTCGACCGACAGAAGCCAGGTCCGCGCGACCGGCCTGGGGTAGGTGGGGATCTCTCCTTCCAGCAGCAGCGGGCGCGGGCTGCGTTCCAGGAGCTGGAGATAGCGCTCGGCGGACATCCCGGTCTCGGCATGCCAGGCGCCGGCGTGCTCCAGGGCCAAGGGCAGGTCGCCGAGCGCTTCGGCAAGACGCGCCGCGACCTGCTCGGTGAGTGCGGGGGCTCGGCGGCGCAGCAGCGCGACGCTCTCGGCGCGGTTGAACACGCCAATCTCCATCCGAGCCTGTCGACCCTGCCAGCGCTGGTTTCTGGACGTGATCAGCACATGGCCCGGGCCGTGCGGCAGCAGGGGAACGACGTCGTCCGGATTGTCGGCGTTGTCGAAGATCATGAGCCAGCGCTGGTACGGCACCCCCCGTCGGAGCGCGCTGAGCACCTCCGCGACGGCTTCGCGCCCGGGTCGCTCCGGCAGGCGCAGTGCATCGGCCAGAGCGGCCAGGCTGCCGCGTACCAAGGTCGGCTGATCACAACCTATCCAGCAGACCAGGTCGTAGGAGGCGCCGAACCGGTAGGCGTATTCGCTGGCGATCTGAGTCTTGCCCACCCCGCCGAGACCCTGGAGGACAAGAGCGCGGGTTGCTGCCGCGCCTGCCCCGACGAATCGCTCCCGTAACGCGGCCAGCTGGCTCTCGCGTCCCATAAAGGCCGGATTCCGGGCGGGAACGCCGGCCCAGATCTGCGGCGGTGCTCCGGGGAAGCGGGCGGCGCTCGACGGTCTGGTCGCCGCTGCGAGCGGGGAGAGGGGTCGGGTCGGCCTGCCGGCCGCGGCGAGTAGCGCTCGCCGTGCCGCCGTCTCGTCGAGCCCGACGAACTCGGTGACATCGAAGCCGTCGAACTCTGCCGGAAGCGCGACCTCTTTCACCCGGAAGGCGAGCGGTCGGCGGATACTGTCGACCGACACATCGCTTCCGCTCCCGGCCACGTGTAGATCATCCGTACCGTTCGCGGAGCTCACATACGCGGGCGACAGAACGACGATCGTTCGGGAACCGGCATCGTCCGCGAGTATCGACGGGGCCTCTTTGTCCTGTCCGTCGGACGTGTTGAGGGCGACGGTAAAACCCATCGTCGAGAGTTCGTCGGCGATCCAGTCCGCCCAACTGCGGTCGTGCGTGGCGTAGCGCACCCGGATACCCACCGGGATGTCGATATGCTGGCGTTCGAATCGTGCGAGATGGCGCCGCCGCTGCCGTTCGTCCTGTGCGGGTAGTTCGCGGACCTCGCCGTCGGTGAGATGCGAGGCCAGTCGCTCATAGGCCGCGAGCAGGGTGCCCTCCTGGTGTGGGCGGTCCCCGAAGACGGCGAGGATCTCCTCGTAGGAGTAGTACGGCTTGTATGGGATCTCGACGTCTCCCCAATAGCGTTCACGTTCGCCGATATTCATGCCACCAAGATAGGAGTCGAAGGTGGCACGGGCGACATCACGGCCCCGTTCTAGCTTTGCGCGCTCGCTGTCCTCAACCCGCATCGGAACCGGGAGAATCCGAATCCCGCGGTCATTTCCCGGCGAAGTTATCGAGCGTGCGACGGCGGCCGCACCTTCGATGCTCTGCGTGCTGAGGGTAAAACAGTTAATCACGATGTCGGGTAGCTGCATGGTGCAGATCCCAGCCGTGTCGCTGAGGCCGGTTCTGCTGTCAATCAGCACCCAGTCGTAGGAGTCGCGCATGCTCTCGGCGATGGCGTCGATGAAGTCGGCGCCGCCATGCTCCTCGTAGAACGAGGTCCAGTCGAACGCGCTCAGCCGCCGAGAGTAGGCAGAGTCGTGTCGCCCGGAGCACACGAAATCGATCGTGCCTCCGTCGGGAAAATCCCAGGTCAGGGACTCTGCGTAAGGAGTGATCGCACTGACCTGGGCGAGCCAGTCCTCTTCGCCAGGGGCGGGGGGAGACAGGGCCGCCGCGGTGAAGTTCCAGATCAGGTCCATTACACCGCGAGTGGAGCGCAGTTGCGGATCATGCAGGAAAGGGTGAAAGTAACGTTGCAGTCCGGGCGCCTCGAGATCCCAGTCGACGACGAGGACACGTCGACCTCTGCTGGCCAGCAGCCATGCGATGTTGGCCAGTGCCATCGACCGGCCTGTACCACCCTTGTATGAATAGAAGGTGACGATACGTCCCGTTGATGTACCCGACATGACCTGCCCCTACGGACCATCGAGAAAAGGTCGACGACGAGGAGGGGAGTCAGGCCGGCGGGCGGACGAAGACGACCTGAAGATGCGAGCCTGGGTGTCGATCAGCATCTGGAAAAGTGACGCGTCGAACTCCTCGTGGGTATGGATTTCCGCTCGGAGATTATCCTGTCGCACGTGGTTGTTTCGAAGTGCGCGTTGTAATGAGTGCTTGAGGAGAATTGAGTTCTGGATGGTCTCGGGGTCATCCAGATTCCATGGAATCAGCACGCCGGTGGTCGGCTCGTTCCGTTTGTCATACTCCCGCAGCGCGTTGTGGAAGGGCTCGAGCTGCGTGGACCAGGCATCGACGATGAAGATCACGATCTCGTTGCGGTCACGCGAGGCCTCGAGTAGCGCGCCGATACCGTCATGTAGCGCGACGATGTTGGAGGACATATCCTGGCGTGCGGCGACAGTCTGTGCGGCGATGCACACCCGCTGCCGGGAACGTGGGTGGTAGGGCGTCCATTCATCATACCGGCCACCGTAGTATTCAAGCTGATTCCGTAACGATGATAGTTCCACGGCCGAGGCTACTGCCATGACGAACGTGACCCGCTGGGGCCCGCCACTGTTCGGCTGTGCCGCAGTGGCCCAGGACGCGTTCTGAGGCGGGGGCGCGGCGGTCGCCGTGGGGCCTGGCTCCCGAGGCTTCCCGTCACCGTCCGTGGGCCGGGGCGTGTTTGCGGAGTCCACCGCTGACTGCGGCATATCGGCTGGTTGGGAGCGGATCGCACTCTTGCGTCCGGGGCTGTTGGGCTGGCTGGAGAGCTGCCCGACTTCGTGGCTCGGTACCTGAGCACCCGGCGCGGGTCTGGTGGTGGGGAGGTCCGTCTGATCATCCTTGAAATCGGCCGGTTCGAACGCGCTTCGGATCCGGTGAAAATCTGGCGTCTCGGACCGGGGTGGAAGAGGGGACCTCCGCACAAGATGCACGATCCGTTCCGCCAGGGACACCAGGAACTCCTGGTACTCGTCGTGGTTGCCTCTCAGCTGGAGCAGATAGCGCAGGCCACGCCGGGCGTAGAGCTCGCCGAACCCGACATGATCGTACTGCAGCCTCGCCAGGGCGGGTGGTAGATCCGGTAGAGGTGTCCAGATCACCGGGAGGAGGGAGGGGGAGCGACCCCCGTCGGGTAGATATCCGTCCTGGCATCGATCGCTGAACGCCTGCCACTCTTTTCCGCAGTACTCGCTGGCGAAGAAACTCGGCGAGCAGATCGCGACGAAGGTGTGGCATCGATGGAGCGCGTCCGAGAGCTCCTCGGACCAGGCCTCGCCGGGCTGAATGTTCGTCGTGTCGAGGAAGCCGACCCCCTCGACAGAGGGGTGGCCAGATCGGGCGCGCACCTCCCGCCGCAGATCGTTGACGAACCGGTGCAGGTAGTTGTCGTCCTGACCATCGAGACGTGCGTAGCTGAGAAAAAAGTACAGGGGCGCCCCCGCCATAGGGTCAGCCGTATCCGCATCGCGCCGCAACGAGGCCCTCCGGCTCGCGCGGCGGCCCGGGTAGATCGGGACCTCCCTGAGCCGCGGCGCCGTGTATTCGACCGGATAACGACGGCCGGGCCTGTCCGGAGGCGGACAGTCGACGGAGGGCCGCCGGTCTCGCTGATCGTCTGTTTTCCACCCAGTGCCCCCGCACCCTGCGCAGCCTGCTTCTCCCGCCGCGGCCGGCATCGATACCGCGGAATCCGAGTCTACGACGTGGTCCCGGGTGAAGTGGGGTCATCGATGCCGGCCGGAGCAGGCGTTCGCCAGCACTGCGCGCGCGGGACGCCGCAGCCGGCTAGATTGGAAGATCAGGGTGGGGCGAGGAGGTAATGTAGTGGCCAGCGGATCGGCAGCCATCGAGTCTCACCAGCCCGATATGACGGGGCTGTCCCTCGATATGATCATGGAAGTGGGTGGCCCGGAGCTCGGCCGCGCGCTACTACGCCTGCGCCGGGAGGCGACCGGGTCGTTGCCCCGATACTCCGGCTTCAACTCGAGCATCGCCCCGCCTGGCGCCCCGGCGATGTCCGTCGACCTCGACAATGGCGCGTGAGTTCACCGAACTGCTGCTGACAAGTCACCCAGAATGGCCGGGTGGTGTTCCACTTGAGGAACTCACCGGTCATTCATCCTGGCGTGGCGAACCCTTTCGGCAGTTCGTTCTCAAGGTGCACAGTCGGTGTAACCTTTCCTGCTCTTACTGCTACGTCTACCAGCAGGCCGACCAGGGGTGGCGCGAGCAGCCCACGGTGATGAGCCGTCGGACGATCGACGTGACAGCAGCCCAGGTTGCGAGCCACGCCCGCCGGAACGGCCTTACCGACCTGCAGGTAACCCTGCACGGAGGAGAGCCGTTGCTGGCCGGAGCCGACCTGCTCGAGTACCTGGTCACCACTTTCCGGGATGTGGTGCCGCCCACGACCGAGGTTGTCTTCAGTCTGCAGACCAACGCGGTGCTGCTCGACGACACCATGGTCGAGCTGTGCCTGGCCCACGGAATTCAGGTCGGGGTGAGCGTTGATGGTGGGCTGGCCCGACACAACGGGCGGCGGCCACGACGAAACGGGCGTGCCAGCTTCGAGGCGATTGACGCGGGACTGGCCCGGCTGACTACCGGGAAATTTCGCACCGTTTTCGCCGGACTGCTGTGCGTTATCGACCTCGACAACGATCCAGTGGAGGTGTATGAAAGCCTGCTGGCGTGGAAACCGCCTGCTGTGGATTTCCTGCTGCCGCATGGAAACTGGCAGAGCCGCCCACCCGGCCGGGTGTCGGACGAACAACGCACCCCGTATGCGGACTGGCTCATCGCCCTGTTCGACCGCTGGTACAGTGCGCCGGAACACGAGACTGAGCTTCGCCTGTTCGCGGAGATCATCGTCCTGCTCCTCGGTGGGCACAGCCAGGTCGAGAGCGTAGGTCTTACCCCGTCTGCTGTGGTCGTGGTCGAGACGGACGGCGCGATCGAGCAGGTGGACGCGCTCAAGTCCGCCTATCACGGCGCGGCCCAGACCGGCCTGCATGTCGATCGAGATGACTTCGACGTGGCGCTGCGCCATCCGGGCATCGTGGCGAGACAGATCGGCGTCGCCGCGCTTGGGGCGGAATGTATGAAATGCTCCATCCACCGGATCTGTGGCGGCGGGTACTACCCCCACCGTTACCGGCCCGGATCAGGTTTTCGTGCCCGCTCGGTGTACTGTCCTGACCTGTTTGCTCTTATCACGCACATCGGCCGTCGCCTGCGTGCCGATCTCGACAATGTCCGGCGCCGGCCCGGGTGAGCGTCCGGTTCCATCGGCTTGACCGGTCCGACTTCGACGAGTTGGCGGCCGGTCGTGCGCGGGACGATCTCGTCCACCGACTGCGTGTCGCCCAGCTCAGCAGACGTCTGCTTCTCCTGCGAGCGGTGATGGACGACGCCGCCCGGCTGGCCCCTGACGGCGCCGGACGCTGCGGGCTCGCCCATAGTTATGGAATTCTCGCGGCTGCCCAGCGCGCCAGTCCGGACGTGGTGGCCGAGCTGTTGTTGTCGCCAGGTTTTGGGCTGTGGGCGATGCACTGCCTACGGCGCCTGCGTGGCACCGTGTCGTCGCCTGGACCAGTCGCGGGCGATCTTGCCGGACTCGGTTCCCTGGCCGTCGTGGCGGCCTTGCAGGCTGGCATCGACGCCGAGCTGACGTTGTTCGCGCCGCAGGGTGAGGTGTTCCTGCCGACCCTCGGTTGCCAGCGTGGTGAGCTGTCCGGATGGATACGGGCCCGGACAACCTGCGGCAAGCTCATCCTGCGCCCGTTCGATGCCCGGCCCGATGATGCTGGTGCGATCACGATCAGTCCGCTACCGAGCTCCGACGGTCAGACCGTGGAGTCCGTGGGGAGTATGGGCTGGCACTCGGTCCCGGCCCTGCACGGTGAGGCGGCTGGGGAGCGGATTGACCTGCGTCTCGACTTTCTCGATCCGGGTCGGCACAATCTGGGCCTCCCAGTCTCCGGGGACGTCGAACCCGACCTGGTCGAGCAGTGGCAGCACCGTCTGGACGAGGGCTGGCGGGTCCTGGCGCGGCGAGATCCCCTGGCGGCTCGAGCGCTGTCCGCCGCGATCACCACGATCTTCCCGCTGCGCGCGACGGCCGATACGACTGAGCTCTCCGCCTCCGCCGGGGAGGCCTTTGGCGCCGTCGCGATGACTCTCCCGAAGGATGGCCTGTCGTGCGCCGCCGCGCTACTGCACGAGTTCCAGCACAACAAGCTGTCGGCCCTGCTTGACCTGGTCACGCTGTGCGAGCCGGCGGACGGGCGGCTGTTCTACGCGCCCTGGCGTGCGGATCCGCGTCCGCTCGGCGGTCTCCTGCAGGGGGCCTACGCCTATCTGGGCCTCATCGGGTTCTGGGACGATGAGCGCCGGGAAAACCGGGAAAACGACTTCGCGCACTTCGAATTCGCCCGGTGGCGGGAGGAGGTGTGGCGGGTTCTGATCACGATGCGGATATCAGGTGCGATGACCCCACTCGGGTTGCGTTTTATCGACGGCATGCAGGCCGCCGCCTGGCCGCACCGGCTGGCCGCGGTGCCGGAGGAGCCACGATGGCTGGCCGCTCGGATCAGCGCGGAAACCAGGCTGGCCTGGCGGCTGCGCAATCTGGAACCCGCGGTGGACCAGGTTGCGTCGCTCGCGCGGGCGTGGCTCGCTGGACGCCCGGCCCCGCGGGGCCTGCGGGTGCCCACCCGTGTACGGACAGGCCCGCGGGCGTTGCCCCGCAGCGCCCAACTGGAGCTCGCGCACTTCCGCCTGCGCGAGCCGAAGGCCTTCCAGGCCGCGCGTGATGGTGTTCCGGGTGTCCTCGGCGGCGACGTCCCGATCTCGGATCAGGCCCACGCCTTCGGCGATCTTTTGTCGGCTCTGGCCGGTTACCGGGTGCGGATCGTCGATGATCCGAGCCGACTTGACGCCTGGTCGGGGCTTGCTCTCTGGGCTTGGGAGGACGGAGCGACGGAGGTCCGGGCGCTGGCCACGGCTCCGGAGGTCATCCTCGCGCTGCACCGGGAGATCGCGGAGCGGGCCGGGTACCGACCTGATCCCGTTGACCTGACGACATGGGTGGGCGCCTCACCGTCGCCGCCCACCAGCGCCGGGTTATAGCGCCGGCGGCTCGAAGTCGAAGTCCAGACGTTCGCCGTTCAGACCGGCCCGCACGTCCGGATGCTCCTCGCCGAGGACGCGCCGGTAGCGGAGCATCGTGTCCTCGGCCAGCGCCGAGCCCTCGTCAGCCCGGTCGACGGCGGCGAGGTCCAGCGCCACGTTGGCCGCGCTGACCAGGGTGTGCGGGTGGTCGGGGCCGAGTAGCTCGCGAAAGTCGGCCAACGTCTGCTCGCCCATCTCCAGCGCCTCGTCCGGATGACCGAGCACGGCGCGGACTGTGGCCAGATTCGCCACGCAGGTCAGGGTGTAGTGATGGCGTGCGCCGAGCCGGGTCCGCAGGCCGGTGAGCGCCTCAGTCAGCAGCTTCTCGGCTTCCTTGACCCGGTCGAGCTGGCGGTAGACCAAGGCCAGGTTCAGCGCGCAGCCGTAGGTGTAGGGGTGGTCGGGACCGAGGACGTCCCGGAACCGACGAATGGTCTTCTCGATCCGTTCGGTCGCCTCGTCCGGGTCGGCGGCCACCCGTTGGGCATTACCCAGGGCGATCGCGGCCGCCAGGCTGTCCGGATGTTCAGAACCGAACTGCCGTGCGCTGGTGTAGCGCTCGTACACCTCGCGGGCAAGCTCCAGGGCGCCGGTGAAGTCGCCGGCCTTGCGCCGCGCCACCGAGAGATCCTTCGCCCCGAGCAGGACGAGCGGGTGATCGGCGGCGAGCTCGCGACGCTGCAGGAGGTCGCGGTGGAGCAGGTAGACCTGCTCGGCCTGCCGCCGGGCCTCCAGATAGCGGCCGGCCTGACGCAGATCGCGGGCGACCGCGCTTATCGAGTGGATCACCCAGAGGTCGTCCCCACCGGCCGCCGCCCGTTGATTGGCGAGGTTATGCTCGTCGATCTCCAACGCACGCTGGTAGGAACCGATCAGACCATAGTCGATGGCGAGGTTGTTGGCGGCGCGCAGCGTGGGCCGGCCGTCCTCGCCGAAGACCGCCTTGTGCCGGGACAGGCTGTCCTCGTCGAGCCGCCACGCCTGGGCGAACTCGCCGCGGGCCCGCAGGTCGGCGCCGTGGCCATTCAGAATGAGCAGCGTTTCCTCGTGGTCCGGACCGAGCACCCGGGTGATCGCCTCGAGGGTGGGCCGGCGCAGTTCGTAGGCCTCGCGATAGCGGCCGAGCGCCCAGAGGATGTCCGCCTTGACGCCCTGCAGGACGAGTACGTCCGGGTCGTCCGGCCCGGAGTCGGCGATCCAGCACGCCAACGCCCGGTCCGCCTCGACCAGGCCGATGGTGAGATCTCCGGAGTAGGTCAGGTAGCGGACGATGGTCTCGATCAGCCGGCGCGCCGGTGGCTGCTCCGACCGGTACACCTCCGACGGCACGATGTGCGGCAGCAGCTGCCCGAGCTGTGGCCAGTTCACCGGATCATCCGGTTCGCCGGGGTCGGCCGCGATCAGCAGCTGGTGTACCTCGTTGCGGATCCGCCTCTGGTCCTCCTCCGGCAGCTCATTTCGGATGGCGATCTGGACGAGTCGGTGCACCTGCAGCGTGCGGGCACTGGTGTCGATGCGGGCCAGGGCGTAGCGGCCGATCTCCCGGATGGCGCGGCTGACCGCGAGACGGTCCCGCATCTCCGTGCCGAAGTCGGAGTCCAGGATGTACCGGCCGCGGTCGAGCACCTCCATCGAGATCGGCTCCGGGCCGAAGAACGCACAGCGCCGCAGCAGTCGCAGGGCGAACTGCGACTGCTCCTGCAGCCGGCTCATCGACAGGCTCCACACCGCGGCCACCGACGTCGGATAGTCGGTCGGCTGGCTTTCCGCAAGAAGCCGGCCGGAGGCCTCGCGGAACAGCTGCAGGTACTCCCGGGCCGCCATGCCCGTCTCGAACTGCAGGGCGCCCGCCTGCTCCAGCGCGAGCGGCAGGTCGCCGAGTGCGTCGGCGAGCTGGTAGGCGTCGTCGGGCGTGATTCCCGGGACGCGGCGCTGGAGGAACTCCGTACTCTCCCCGCGAGCGAAGACATCGACCTCGATCGCGTCGACCTGGCCCAGCCAGCCTCGGTCGCGTGAGGTCACGATCACGTGACCCGGGCCGTGCGGGATGAGGGGGCGGATCAGCTCCGGGCTTTCGGCGTTGTCGAAGACCAGCAGCCAGCGCCGGTAGGGCTCGCCGCGGCGCAGCGCGTCCAGCACCAGGGCGACCGCGTCCTCGGTGCGCAGCGGGCCGCTCTCCGTCAGGCCCAGCCGCGGCGCGAGTGCGGCCAGGGCGGACCGGATCATCACCGGCTGCTCGGCGCCGACCCACCACACCAGGTCGTAATCGGTCTGGAACTGGTGGGCGTACTCGACCGCCAGCTGGGTCTTGCCCACGCCGCCCATCCCCTGCAGCGCGTGCGGCAGCACCGCGGTGATGTCGAGGTCGTCGGACGTGATCCGCCGGCGCAGGTCGGCCAGCTGCTTCGTTCGGCCAGTGAAGTTCTTGTTCCGTTGCGGCACGTTGCCCCACACGACCGGCACGCGCCGCCCCGTGTCCTGCATCGGAACCGAACCCACCACCGCGTCCACCCTTTAGCCCCCGCGTAGGTCTGCGCGAGGCGCGGTCCGATGGGTCCGTGCCTTCGGATCCTGCCCCGCTCGTGCTCTGTCACTGGCCCTGCATGTGTCACTGGCCCCGCATGGTCAGCTGGCCCATGGTCAGCTGGCCCCGGATAGAACTGATGCCACGTGGCTGGTTGACCTGCTTGGGAGGAAAATTTCCAGCTTACCGAGCGCTTGGATCTTATCTACTGCGCGGAGCGAACGGAAGTGTACTGCGGGAACGCGCGTGAGCCGTCCCGTACGGCAGCGTGTCGCCCTCGGTCGCCCCGGACACGACACTCGCCTCCGGCCTATTGGTCAACGCGCTGCCCGCTGACGATGTCGAGCACCTGTCTATCAGGCATACAGCCGCAGGTAATCTTGATCTTGATGTCGGAATCAGGTGTCGAATTCGCTAAAACCCGCAGGTCAACGTGTGATTTCACGGATGGGTGGGGGTGTGCGACCCTACGTGCTGTCCGACTCCTGTGTTCCCGGCGGTCGTGGGACGTCGTGTTGGACAGTCCCCGAGATGATCTCATCGGCACCGATGGTTCCGGGTCGGCGGCGCTGGCGAGCCCAGGATCCGTGGCGCGAGGGCAGTCTCCGCTCCACCAGGAGCTGTCGCCGTCGACGGTGCCCGGGTTCGCCAGGTTCGGCCGCGACCTGCCAGTGACCACCCGTGCGGGTGCGCGGAAATTCGGCTGGTGCGGCTGACTATTGCCAGGGTGGTGGGCGACCGGCTGGTCACGCCGTTGGCCGGCCCGTTCTCCGATAGGATTTGCCGACGTCAGGGACGGGCGGCGAGGGGCTCTACCACATTGGGTGTCGAATCAGTCGTGGCGGGCGGCAGTGATGTCGTTTCACCGAGCGTGGTCGGGGTGCCGGCTCGCGGCCGGGATGCGGTCGGCGGGCGGCCTTGGTCGGCTGTGGCCGAACATGCGGAGTGCGACGTCGCGGGCGGGACGATCTCGGCGCGGCCAGATGAGCCGGGGGAATCGCGGGCCATGCGATGACATCTCGACCGGAACACGGTCCGTTTCCCGTGACGCAGCCTTTTACGCCGGCTGGGGGAGCACTGTTCTTCGGACGTGCGGCCGCAGCGCATTCGTTGTTGGCGAAATGGCTGGATAATCGGCTGGTTATCGTGTACGGACCGACTGGCGTCGGAAAAAGTTCGCTGTTGCGGGCTGGAGTCCTGCCAAATTGTTCCTCCTACGATGCCGACGTGCTGCCGGTGGGCCGGATCCGGCCGCTACCCGGGCATGATCTTGATGCGGCCGTGACCACGCCCCACCCTGTCGTGGGGGCCAACCCGTTCGCTGCGGCGTTGCTCCAGGCGTGGTCCGGCCCAGGCGGCTCCTCGCCCGTGCCCCCAAAGCTGCGGGACGCACTGCGCGGCGATTCATGGGCCCCGGGTAGTTCGAGGCACCCCGGAAGTTCCGGGCATTCCGGCGGTTCCAGGCTAGCCGGCGACGGGCCGGGCGCCGAGGGCCGGGCCGGGCACAGCCGCCCGGTCGCCGGGTCGGACCGGCCCATGCTCGCGGCGGTGGACCAGTTCGAGGAGCTGCTCGCGCCGTATCCGCCGCCAGTCGACGCGCAGCGCGCGGAGTTTGTGACACTTCTTGGGGCCGCCGTCGCCGCGCTGCCGAATCTACGCCTGCTTCTGATCATCCGTGAGGGCAGTCTGGCTGCGTTCCAGCCTTATGAGCCGGCCATCGCCGCCGGCAGCAGGGTCGCCAGAGTCCGGATCGAGCCCCTGGATCGCGGCACGGCGGCGCTGGCACTCGCCGAACCGGCACGGCGGGCCGGCAGCAGCCTGTCACCCGAGGTCATCGATGCCTGCCTGGACGATCTGACCACGAGTCGGGTGACGGATGTCGCCGGGGCACCGTCCGTGCTGACCAGCGATGTGGTGCAACCACTGTTCTTGGAGCTGGTCGCGACCGCGCTCGGGCAGGAGCGAGCTGGCCGCGCCGCCCCCGTGGCGGCGGACATCCCGGCGTGGGGGGCCACCGACGCCCTGCTGTCGGCCTACCTGACTCAGGCCGTCGCGCAGGAGGCCCGCCGGCACGATCTCGATGCCGGCGAGGTGCGCCACTGGCTGGCCCACACCTTCATCACCGAGCGGGGCCGCCGCGCGGGTGTCGACGAGGGTCTCGCCGCGACCGCTGGGATGCCCACCTCGCTGCTGGTCGCGCTCGCCGAGCGGTACGTGCTGGTCAGCGAGTGGCGGGTGGGTGCCCGGCGATTCGAGTTGTTCGACGACCGGCTGATCCCGGTACTGCAGACGGCGGTGCCGGACTGGTCTGTCTCCGGTGCGACGGCGGCGGCGATCGGCGCGGCTGACTTCCTCCAGGCGGCCCTGATCAGCAGGATGGACGGCGATGACTCCGCCGCGCGCCTTCACCTCGGCGAGGTGCTGCGGCAGGAGACCGCCGATCCACGGGTCCGCGCCCGGGCGCTGCTGCTACTGGCCGAGATCGACAGCGAGCAGGGTCATCTCGACCAGGCCCGGGCCGGCTATTGGGATGCTGCCCAGCTGTACGAGGCGCTGCCGGATGTGGAGGCGTCGGGCCGAGCGCTGGCTGAGGCCGCCCGGCTGCTGTTGCGCGCCGGCCGGCTCGGGGCTGCGGTTGGCGAGCTTCAGGCTGCGGCGGTCCGCATCCCGGCGGATGCCGACATCCAGATCGATCTGGGTCGTGCGCTGTGGTACTCGGGCCAGCGCTGGGCCGCCGCCTCGATTTTCTCGACCGCGCTTACGCTCGCGCCCCGGTCGGCGGCGGCGCTCGCGGAGCGCGGACGGCTGCGTGTCGAACTCGGCGACGACGCGGCGGCGTTGGAGGATCTCGACCGGTTGGGTCGGCTGGCGGACCGGACCGTCCCCCTGACCGAACCGGCCGGACGTGCCGAAGCGGCCCCTTCCACCCGACAAGGTGGCCTGGCCGGACGAGCCGCGATGGCGGGGGCCGCCGAGACCCGGGCGGCTCGCGCGTTGGCGCTGGCCAGGCTCGGCCGGCCCGGGGCGGCTTTCGCGGAGACCAGCGCGGTGTTGGATGACGCGGCGGACAACGGTCCGGTGCTGTGGCATGCGGCCGAGGTGTTTCGGGTGATCGGGGACGACACACGCGCGGATGATCTGCTTCGGCGAGCCGTCGAGGCACGTCAGCCCGCGCTGCTCCCACATCAGCGCCGGGAGGTGAACCGGCTGCTGGGGCACCCCGGCGCGATGGCCTGACGAGGACCGGGAAGGGGTGTGCACGGATGGCGTTGCATCGGCAGGCGGGTGGGGAACGGGCAGGGGAGTCGGTCGAGGTGCGGGCGCGGCTGGTGCGGCCGGGGGGTGACACGAGTGTGCCGCGGTTCCGGTTGCCGGCGGAGTCGATGGCGCCGGAGACGGCCTACCAGCTGGTGCATGACGAGCTGATGCTCGACGGGAACGCACGCCTCAACATGGCCACCTTCGTCACGACCTGGATGGATCCGCTGGCCGATCGGCTGATGGCCGAGTGCGCGCCGAAGAACATGATCGACAAGGACGAGTACCCGCAGACGGCCGAGCTTGAGGGCCGCTGCGTGAACATCCTCGCCGATCTGTGGCACGCCCCGGACGCCGAGCACGCCGTGGGCTGTTCGACCACGGGGTCGTCAGAGGCGTGCATGCTCGCGGGCCTGGCGATGCTGCGCCGCTGGCGGGCGGCGCGCCGCGGTGCCGGCGCGGCGTCCGAGACCGGCGGGCCGGGGGGCAGGGGGCTGGACGCCGCAGAGCCGAACCCCGGGCAACCCAACATCGTGATGGGGGCGAACGTCCAGGTCTGCTGGGAGAAGTTCGCCCGGTACTGGGACGTCGAGCCGCGGCTGGTGCCGGTGGGGCCAGGCCGTACCCATCTGAGCGCCGAGGAGGCGGTGAAGCACTGCGACGCGAACACGATCGGCGTGGTGGCGATCCTCGGGTCGACGTTCGACGGCAGTTACGAACCGGTCGCCGAGATCGCCGCCGCGCTGGACCGGCTGGCGGCGGCCGACGGCGGCCCGGACATCCCGGTGCACGTGGACGCCGCGTCCGGCGGGTTCATCGCCCCGTTCTGCGACCCCGACCTGCTCTGGGACTTCCGGCTCGACCGGGTTGTGTCGATCAACACATCGGGGCACAAGTACGGGCTGGTCTATCCGGGGGTCGGCTGGGTGCTGTGGCGCGACCGGGCGCACCTGCCGGACGAGCTCGTCTTCGAGGTCGACTATCTCGGCGGGACGATGCCGACGTTCGCGCTGAACTTCTCCCGCCCGGGTGCCCAGGTCGTCGCGCAGTACTACACCATGCTCCAGCTCGGCTTCGACGGGTACCGCCGGGTGGCTCAGGGCTGCCGGGACACCGCCCGGTGGCTCGCCGACCAGATCGCGAAGCTCGGACCGTTCGAGCTGGTCTCGGACGGCAGTGGCATCCCGGCCTTCGCCTTCCGGCTGCGCGAGGAGATCACCGGCTACACCGTCTTCGACGTCTCCGAGCTGTTGCGGACCCGCGGCTGGCTGGTGCCTGCCTACCACTTCCCGCCGGAGCTGACCGATCTCGCGGTGCTGCGGATCGTGGTGCGGCACGAGTTCAGCCGTGATCTGGCCGAACTGCTCGTCCACGACCTGCGCCGGACCATCGACCGCCTCGGCGGCACCGGTGCGGGCGGTCGTCGCCTGCCTCCCGCCGAGCCGCAGGATGCGGCCTCGTTCCATCACTGATCGGGTCCTCGGACCGGACGGGCAGGCTACGCCGCGTCAACCTGTGCTCCCGATTGTCCAGAGCTCGATGACGCTGTCGTGGCCGATGGCCACGAGTCGTCCGTCCGGGCGGCAGGCCACGCACTGGGGGAGCGATCCGCTGCTCGGGAAACCGGTGCGCAGGCGGGCGGAGCCCGGCTGGCGGATGTCCCAGACCTGGACGCCAGGGGTCTGCGGGTCCGTGGGTTCGGCGTGGCCGGCGACCAGCAGCGCGTCGTCCCCGCCGAAGGCGGCGGCCATGAGCCGGCCCGTCTCGACCTCGCCGACCTGTGTCGCCCCCGCCGGATGGGTGATGTCGAACACGGCTGCCGACTCGGCGTTGAGCCCGCCGACGGCGAGCAGGCGCCCGCTGGGGCTGACCACGAGGCTCGAGACGTTGCTTTCCTGGATCGTCGCCGTCGCGCCGAGCTGGGTTGGGCGGCCCGGATCGGTCACGTCCCAGACCTGCATGAGGCCGGCCGACGGATTGTCCTGTTCGCTCGCGGTGAACAGAATGTGGCCGGGGTGGGCAAAGGTCGCGGCCAGCACCAGGCCGCGTGGCTGGAACATCCCGACCCCACGGCCGCGGGCCGGGTCGGCCACGTCCCACAGTCGCACCGTGAAGTCCTGGCTCGAGCTGGCCAGCACCCGGCCGGTCGCGTCGAAGGAGAGCGAACCCACCATGTGCGTATGACCGGACAGCGGGGTCCCGATCGGGCGGGCCCGGGTCGGGTCGGCCACATCCCACAGCCGGATGGTGGCGTCGCCGCCCGCCGAGGCGAGGACGTGCCCGTCCGGGCTGAAGATGGCGGTGACGAGCCACGTCCTGTGGCCGATGAGCGGGGCGCCGATCGCGTGCGCCGCGGCCGGGGCGGTGACATCCCACAGCCGTACCGTGGTGTCGTTCGACGTGGTGGCGAGGGTCCGCCCGTCGGGGCTGAAGGCCACCGAGACCACGTCGCCCGTGTGCCCCCGTAGGGTGGCCACCTGGACGGGCCGGGCCGGCGGGGTCTGGGGCAGGGAACGCGAGGTCAGCGTGCTGGCGGCCGTCCTGCTTGACGGCGCGGCGGCCGGGGAGCCGGAGCCGGAGCCGGCGGCGGCGAGCCGGTCGGCCACGACAACGCTGGCGGGGACGATCGCGGCGAGGCCTCCTCCGAGCAGCAGCATCCGACGGTTGAGCCGCGACCGGTCGGGGCGGGTCTGGTCGGGCGCGGCGTCGCCTCGGACCGGCGGCGGTGGATATGCGGGGCGGGTCTGGTCGGGCGCGGCGTCGCCTCGGACCGGCGGCGGTGGATATGCGGGGCGGGTCTGGTCGGGTACGGCGTCGCCTCGGGCCGCCGGCGGCGGGTACAGCGTCCGTTCGGGCCGGGAACCGGGCGGGGGATCGGTTCTGGCCGACGGGTGGAGGGTGACGGCGCTCGACGCTGCCCCGTCGAGCTGGGGCTTGGCGGCCGTCCGGCCGGACGATAGCGCCGAATCGTATGCCGGGGGTGGCTTGGGCCCGGATGGGGCCAGGTTGCCTGGGTACAGGGGGATGCCGGTGGCGGCGGCCCAGTCCGCGCCGAATGCGGTGGCGGCGGCCTCGGTGAGTTCGCGGGCGAAGGCGACGGCGTTGGGCTGGCGCTCGTCCGGATTCTTCGCCAACGCCCGCAGGATCACGTCGGACAGTGGCACCGGAACACCGACCAATGGCGCCGGCGGGGTGTCCAGATGCTGCTTGAGCAGCGAGAACATTGGCTGTGTCGGGTCGAATGGGGGATGCCCGGACAGCAGGATGTACATCACGATGCCCAACGCGTAAATGTCGGTTGCCGGCCCGATCCGGCCACGGAGGATCTGCTCGGGTGCCATGTACGTCGGGGTGCCGCTGGTGCCGCTGGCCGTGGCTTCGGTGCCCTCGTAGAGCTTGGCGATGCCGAAGTCGGAGACCTTCACCGTGCCGTCGGCCGCGAACAGGATGTTGTCCAGCTTGATGTCCCGGTGGATCACGCCCCGGCTGTGGGCGTGATCCAGAGCGTTCGCCACGGCGACGCCGACCACGCAGGCCTGTCGCACGCTCAACCGCGCCCGTCGCCCGGTGAGCGTGCCACCCGTCATCAGTTCCATGACCACCAGGCACAGGTCCTGGTCCAGCACGCATTCGTAGATCCGGACGACGTGCGGATGGTCGAGGCTGGCCATGATGCGGGCCTCGGCCGCGAAATCGACCGCCACGTCTCCGGCCGATACCACCTTGATCGCAACGGGCCGGTCCATCACGCGGTGTCGACCCGCGATCACCACCCCGAATGAGCCTTCACCGAGCTTGTCGCCCAGTGAATAGCCCGGCAACGCGCTGCTCAGGCGATCCAGATCATAGATCATCGCGAAATCCACGAATCGCCTGGAAGTACGTGTTGTCCGTTTTCTCCCGCATGGCCCAGACATTATCGAGGCCGACCAGGGGATGTATCCGGGCGGTCAGCACAGAGACAGCACAGAGACAGCGCAGAGACCGCCGGCGATGGTCAGGGCGACGTGAGGACGGGGCGCAGGGCGTCGAGGACGGTGGGGTCCTCGATCGTCGGCGGGACGGCGGGGGTGCGGCCGTCGGCGATCTCGCGCATCGTGCGACGCAGGATCTTGCCCGAACGGGTCTTCGGGAGCGCCGTCACCACGTCGACGCGCCGGAAGGCGGCGACCGGGCCGATCCGTTCGCGGACCCGCGCGACGAGCTCGGCGGCGAGTGCGTCCGCGGCGATCCCCACCCCGGACTTGACGACGACGAGCCCACGCGGGACCTGGCCCTTGAGCGGGTCGGCGACCCCGACCACCGCGCATTCGGCCACGGCGGGATGCTCGGCGAGCACCGCCTCCATCGAACCGGTGGACAGCCGGTGACCGGCCACGTTGATCACATCATCCGTGCGGCCGAGGACGAAGAGGTAGCCGTCCTCGTCGAGGTAACCGCCGTCGCCGGTGAGATAGTGACCGTCGTACGCGCTCAGGTAGGACGCGACATAGCGCTCGTCGTCGCCCCACAGCGTGGGCAGGGTGCCGGGCGGCAGCGGCAGACGCAGACAGAGAGCCCCCTCCACCCCGGCGGGGACGGGCGCGCCGGCCGGATCGAGCACCTGCACGTCATAGCCGGGCATCGGGACCGACGGCGAGCCGGCCTTGACGGGCAGGGGCTCCAGGCCGAGCGGCGAACTCGCGATGGGCCAGCCGGTCTCCGTCTGCCAGTAGTTGTCGATCACGGGGATGCCGAGGGTGGCGGCGGCCCACTCGTAGGTCGGCGGGTCGAGGCGCTCGCCGGCGAGGAACAGCGCCCGCAGCGACGAGAGGTCGTACCGGCTGGGCAGCGCGCCCGTGGGATCCTCCCGGCGGATGCCGCGGATCGCGGTCGGGGCGGTGAACAGCACGTTCACCCCGTGTTCGGCCACCACTCGCCAGAACGCGCCGGCGTCCGGCGTCCCGACCGGTTTGCCCTCGTAAAGCACGGTCGTCGCCCCGGCGAGCAGCGGTGCGTAGACGGTGTAGGAATGTCCGACGGCCCAGCCGACGTCGGAGGCCGCCCACATGACGTCTCCGGCTCGGATGCCGTAGACGTTGCCCATCGACCAGGTCATCGCCACGGCGTGCCCGCCGTTGTCCCGCACGATGCCCTTGGGCCGTCCGGTCGTGCCGGACGTGTACAGGATGTAGAGCGGATCCGTGGCGGCCACCGGCACGGGCGGATGGGGCGTGGCCCCGGCGAGCGCCGCGTCCCAGTCGTGGTCACGGCCGTGGATCATCGTGCAACGCCGCTGGTCCCGCTGGACGACCAGGGTCGCAGTCGGTGGATGACGGGCAAGGCCGATCGCCTCGTCGAGCATCGGCTTGTACGGCACGATCCGCGATGGTTCGATGCCGCAGGATGCGCTGACGACGACGGTCGCCCGGGCGTCATCCATGCGGGCGGCGAGCTCGGCGGCGGCGAATCCGCCGAATACCACCGAGTGCACCGCGCCGAGCCGGGCGCACGCGAGCATGCTGATCACGGCCGCCGGGATCATCGGCAGATAGATGATCACTCGGTCGCCCCGGCCGACCCCGAGCGCCGCCAGCGCCCCCGCGGCCCGGGCCACCTCGTCGGTCAGCTCGGCGAACGTGTACCGGCGGATTGTCCCCGTCACCGGTGAGTCGTAGACGAGGGCGACCTCGTCGCCCCGGCCGCCCTCGACGTGCCGGTCGAGGGCGTTTGCGCAGGTGTTGAGCTCGGCATCCGGGAACCAGCGGTAGAACGGCGGGTGATCGTCGTCGAGGATGCGCCTGGGCTGCCTGGTCCAGGTCACGGCGCCAGCCGCGTCCGCCCAGAACTCCCGCGGGCTGTCCGCGGCCCGCTCCCGCTGCCATCGGTACGCGCCGTCCTCGCCCGCATCGCGCTGCTGGGCGTTCCGCTCGTCTTCGATCCATTGCTCCGGGAACGGCTGGCCCTCTCCGCGCCAGCCGCGTCCATCCTGGCCAAGGCTGGCCTGGCTGGTTCGGTGCGGGTCCGTTCCGTGCTGGTCCGTTCCGTCTCGCTCGGCGCCCATGGGCCCATTCTCTCGTGTCGAAGCGGGCGAGAGCTGCCCTGTGCTGCCGCCGAGCCGTCGTGTCAGGTCTTGAGCCGCGTGTCCTTCGCGACCGCGCTTCTCGCTGGCCTGAGGCGCCTCCACCTGTTCGCCTCCACGATCTGGACCAGAGACCTCACCCGCACAGCCCCATGATCACAATGAGATGCCGGCCCTGAGCCGCGGCGGTAGCGCGGGTCGGGGTGTGCGCCGGGTGTGGGTTCGACAGGCGGTCGCGAGCGAGCGATGAAATTCTGTCGGTGGTGGGGTCCAAGGTGATGACAGCACCCGCGGCGGCCGATGTCGCCCGAGCCCACCGCATGCCAAAGGAGTCACCATGCCCAAGATCGAGGAATTCCCGTCCGGCGCCCCCTGCTGGGTTGACCTCATGACCTCCGACGCCGACGGGGCCAAGGCGTTCTACCGCAGCCTGTTCGGATGGCAGGCCGGGGCCGGCGAGGAGAAGTTCGGCGGCTACGCGAATCTTGACAAGGACGGCGCCAAGGTCGGCGGGCTCATGCCCAAGGTGCCGGGGATGGACGCGCCCGACGGCTGGTCGATCTACCTGGCCACGCCGGACGCGGAGAAGACCGTGGCCGCGGCGACGGCGCATGGCGGCGGTGTCATCGTGGCGCCGATGGCCGTCGACGATCTCGGCGTGATGGCCGTGGTGACCGACCCGACCGGCGCGGCCATCGGAATGTGGCAGCCGGGCACGCATCGGGGGTTCGACCTGCTCGCCGAGCCGGGCGCGGCAGGCTGGTTCGAGCTGTTCACCCGCGACTTCACCGCCGCGGTCGACTTCTACCGGGAGGTCTTCGACTGGGATGTCCACGTTGCCAGTGACACCTCCGAGTTCCGCTACGCGACCTTCGGCAAGGATGAGACGGCCCGCGCCGGGATCATGGACGCCAGCGCCTTCCTGCCCGAAGGCATTCCGCCGCACTGGTCGGTGTACTTCGCCGCGGACGACACCGACGCCACGCTGGCGCGGGCGGCGGAGCTCGGTGGCACGATCCTGCAGCCGGGTGAGGACACCCCCTACGGCCGGCTAGGCATCGCCGCGGACGTCACCGGCGCGCAGTTCAAGCTGATCGGGCCCAACACGAACACGGTGCCCCAGCCGCCGGCCGCGGGCTGACGCGGCCGTCAGCGTCACCGCGCCGCCGACCGCTCATGCGGTTCAGCGGGGCTCGGCGCGCAGGAGCGTGGCGAGGACCGAGCCGGCGCGGCGGATGGCACTGTCGTCCAGGTCGAGGTGCGTCACGAGCCGCAGGGTCGTCGGTCCGGACGCGCCGATGAGCACCCCCTGCGCGGCTGCCTGTGCGACGGCACGCGCGGCATCGGTGACCTCGACGAGCACCATGTTGGTCTCGACCTGCCCGGGGTCGACGCGGCCCGGCGCGGCGTCGGCGAGCAGTGCGGCGATCTCCGCGGCGCGCCGATGGTCCTCGGCCAGGCGCGACATGTGGTGGCGCAACGCGTACAGGCCGGCGGCGGCCAGGACCCCGGCCTGGCGCATCGCACCGCCGAGCCGACGGCGCCAGGCGCGCACGGCCTCCTCGCGGTCCGCGTCGCAGATGACCAGAGAGCCGACCGGTGCGCCGAGTCCCTTGGACAGGCACACCGACAGCGTCGTGAAGGGTGCGGCGAGCCTGCGCGGTTCGACCGCACTGGCGATCGCGGCGTTCCACAGCCGCGCCCCGTCGCAGTGCAGCGCGATCCCGGCGGCGGACGCGAGTTCCCCGAGCCGATCCAGCCGCGCCGGTGGCACGACTCGTCCACCGAAGCGGGCATGGGTGTTCTCCACGGCGAGCACGGAGGTAGGCACCATGTTGTAGTTGCTGTGGGTGCGCCCGGAGCTGACAGAACTACCGGAGCTGCCCGCGCCGGCACCGTGAGCCCGGATCGCCCTGACGACCTCGTCGAGGTCGGCGGTGTGTGCCAGTCCGGATACCGTGCGGGTCTGGATGCCGCCGAGCACGGCGAGCCCGCCCATCTCGTAGGTGACGACGTGCGCCTCGGTGTCGGCGATGATCTCGGTGCCCAGCGGCGCACTGGCCCGCAGAGCGGCGAAGTTGCCCATGGTCCCGCTCGGGACGAACACGGCGGCCTGGTGGCCGAGCAGGTCCGCGGCATATTCCTCCAGGGCGCGCACCGAAGGGTCCTCGCCGTAGTGGTCGTCGCCGACCTCAGCGGCCGCCATCGCCTGGCGCATCGCCGCCGTCGGTCGGGTCACGGTGTCGCTGCGCAGGTCGACCGGGCCGTCCGGCCTGGGGCTGCGCAGTGCCTCGGTGGTCGTGGCCTCGGTGGTCATGATTCGCGATGGTAGCGACCACGGCGGCAGGGCCTATTGATCACCTCGGTTGGCTGGAACAGGGGATCATGCGGCGCCGATGCCGGTGCCGGCCGCAGGTAGCCGGGCCCACGTCCCGTCGCCGGTGGCCTGGGCCGGCTGGGCCGGCTGGGCCGGACGGGTACGCCGACGTGGCTCGGTGATCCGGCCGTCGTCGAGGATGAGCAGGGTATCGGCGCCCGCGGCCAGCCGCAGGTCGTGCGTGACGACCAGAACAGTCCGGTCGGCGGCGAGCCGGTGCAGGGTGTGGACCAGCCGCTCCGCGCTCAGATCGTCGAGGCCGGCGGTGGGCTCGTCCAGGACGAGGACAGGGGAGTCACGCAGCAGCGCCCGGGTGATCGCGACGCGTCGCTGTTGGCCACCGGACAGCCGTCGGCGCTCGAAACGGATGTGCCCGTACGCCCGGGGCAACTCGCCAGCGCCCGGCGCGTCCCGGACCTCGACCGGGTGGTCGAGCAGCTCGACGATGCGCGTGCCGGAGGCCACGCCGGCACCGATCGTCACGACCAGCTCGCCGAGTTCCTGGACCGGGCCGTAGAGGTATCCGAGATAACCGGCGAAGGACATCAGGCCGGCGACGCTCGTGGGCGGCCATGACATGCGTCTGGATCAGTGCCGAGGCGGTGATGTTCTCCTCGACGACGGCGGCGATATGGCCCTCGGCGAGCCGTTGCTCCTCGGTGGCCGCCTGGACCCGGTGCGAAAGCCTGCGTGTCAACAACCAGTACAATGGCCCTGCGGCGAAGGCGAGCAGCGCCAGATCCCAGCGTAGGACAAAAGCAGCCACGCCAAAACACAGCACCGCCAAAACACAGCACCCCGGCCACGGCGGTCGCGGCTTCCACCATTCCGCTGCCCACCAGGTCGTCGACGGCCTCGAGGTCGGTGTCAAAGCGCGTCATCAGATCGCCGGTGGGCTTCTCCGTGAAGAATGTCGGTGACAGGACGTGCAGCCGTCCCAACATGGCTTCCCGCAGCCCGCCCAGCAGCCCTCCGGAAGCTCGCGCCTGGAGCAGATGACCCGCGTAACTGCTCGCGGCGCCGACGAGGGCGACGACGAGCCAGGCTGCCACCGGGCCGACGAGCCCGGCAGTGGAACCACGGATCAACCCGTCATCCGTGACCCGGCCGAACAGCCACACCGTCGCGGTCTGGGCGCCGGTGGTGATCAGCAACAGCAGGGTCGCGCCGAGAAACAGGCGACGCTGTGGACGGGCGAACGGCCGCAGCCGGCGCAGCACCCGGGCGACCGCTCCTGATCGGTGCGTACCGGAAGGCCGCAAAGGTCGCGCGTGCATGTTCCGGCCTCCTGCCTGCCTGGTTCTCCTGCTGGCCCGGCCCGGAACCCGCGAATGTTCGGGGAGCGAGCTCCGGGCCCGTTTCAGGAGAAAAGCACTAGCAGTGGACGGGCTTTTTCGGTAGCGGCTTCCTCGGATTCTTGGGCTTGGGCTTGGGCGGCGGCGGCGGAATCTTCTTGAGAGGCATCTCGGAGTTCCTTTCTCCCGATCCGGCTGAATTTCCGGTGTGTGGACACGCTATCCGTCCGACGGGCGGTTTCGCTGTGGGTAGCCTGGGCGTTGCTGTGGCTTACCTGTGCGCATGCGGGGGAATGCTGGTAGATCTGTGGGTGGCGAAACAAAGGACCAGCCCGAACGAGATCCCCCGAACGGAGACCTTCGATGAGCTCGCAGTTCCGCACCCTGACGGTCGAGCATGACAACGCCGTCGCTCGGATCACCCTCAACCGTCCCGAGGCGGCCAACGGGATCACCCAGGAGTTGGCCGCGGAGCTGGCGCAGGCGGCCTACGCCGCCGCGGGCGACCCGAGCGTGCGGGTGGTGCTTCTGACCGGTGCCGGCCGCTTCTTCTGCGCCGGTGGCGACGTGAAGGAGATGGTCAGCTACGGCGAGCACGCGGCCGCGGAGATGAAGAAGCTCGCCGACCTGCTGCACCGGGCCGTGACCACGTTCGCCCGGATGGACGTGCCGCTGGTCGTCGCGGTGAACGGGGTGGCGGCGGGGGCCGGCATCGGCCTGGCCATCCTGGGCGATCTGGTGCTCGCCGCGGAGTCGGCGACGTTCACCCTCGCCTATTCGGGCGTCGGGCTCAGCCCGGACGGCGCCACCTCGTACGCGCTGCCGCGCCTGATCGGCCTGCGCCGGACCCAGGAGCTGATGTTCACCAATCGCCGGCTCTCGGCCGCCGAGGCGAGCGAGTGGGGACTGGTCACCCGGGTCGTGCCGGCCGAGGAGCTCGAGCAGGAGGCGACGGCGCTTGCCCGGCGGGTCGCGTCCGGGTCGGCGGACGCGCACCGCACGATCCGCCGGCTGCTCGCCGCGACCTTCGACAACGGCCTGGAGACCCAGCTGGAGCTCGAGGCCCGCGGCATCTCCGACTGCGCCGCCGGTGACGGCCGGGAGGGCGCGGCTGCCTTCGTCGAGAAGCGGGCGCCCAAGTTCGTCTGACCGCCCTCACCCGCTCAACCCCGCCCCCGCCCCCGGCACTCGGCACTCGGCTCCCAGCCACCGATCCGGGCCCGGGTCCGGTCAGCCGACCCGGCCGGGCCGGGGGGCGGCGGCTGAGGAGCCGTCGCCCGCGGCCGGGGCGCCGTCGCGCGGGGTGGGGGGTGACTGCGTCGGGTCGCGCCCGGGGGCAAGCGCTCCCCGAGCGACCGTCCAGCGCAGCAGCGGCGGCGCCATCACCGAGGTGCCGACCGCGACGAGCACCACCACCGTGTACCCGGCGGAGCTGATCACGCCCAGGCGCAGTCCCGTGCCGGCGACCACGATCTCGACGACACCGCGGGCGTTCATCCCGGCGCCGAGCGCCAGCGCCTCCCAGTGGCCGAGCCGGCCGAGCCGTGCGCCGAGGTAGGCGCCGACGAACTTGCCCACCACCGCCACGGCCAGCACGACGGCTGCCGCGGCCAGCACCTTCGGCCGGCCCAGGGCGCTGAGGTCGACCCGCAGCCCGGCCATCGCGAAGAACAGCGGGGCGAGCACCCCGGTGGCCACCATGCGCAGCGGCGCGATGAGCCGCGGGTCGAACGAGCGGCGCGACCCGATCACCATGCCGACAACGAACGCCCCGAAGATCGCCTCGAGTTTCAGCGCCTGGGTCGCGGCGGCAGCGCCGAGGATCATCACCGTGCAGGCCAGGCTGACCGACGCGGCCGGCGAGTCGGCGCTCGTGCGACGCCGGCCACTCCAGGACAGCGCCGCCTCGGCGACGGGACGCCCCACCACGACCGCGACCACCACCGTCGCGAGCACATAGGCCACCGAGGTGAGCACGTCTGCGGTGCGCACACCGGTCGTCGCGAGCGCCGACACGACCGACAGCAGGAGCCAGCCGACGGCGTCGTCCACGGTGCCCGCGGCGAGCGTCATCTGCCCGATCCGGTTGTGCAGCAGGTCAAGGTCGACGAGGACCCGGGCGATCACCGGAATGGCGCTCACCGCCATCGCGACGCCGAGAAACAGGGCGAAAACCCCGGCGTCGACATTCCCGGACAACAGGCCGGACGGCATCAGCAGCCCGGTCGCCACGCCGAGCCCGAGCGGGATGATCAGGCCACCCAGGCTCACCTGCACCGCGGTGCGGCCACGGCGCAGCACACCGGCGACGTCCATCTCGGTGCCGGTCATCCCGACGAACAGGATGACGCCGAGCTGCCCGACGGCCTCGACCAGATGGAACCGGTTGGGGTCGGTGGGGAACAGCCAGTGGGCGGCGTCCGGCGCCGCCTTCGCGAACACGGACGGCCCGAACAGGATGCCGGTGGTCAGCTCGCCGACGATCGCCGGCAGGCCGAGCCGTTCGGCCAGGCGGCCCAGCAGCAGCGCGCCGGTCAGCAGTGACGTGACCCCGAGCAGAAAGACCAGCAGATCATGCGGCGGGATCGCCGCCACGGGCCTCGTCGCGGCCGCGAGGTATCCAAGCTCGACGCCGCCAGAAGCGTCACTGCCCACGCCGCGACCTCCCACGGTGCGTGCGCGCCGGTGCGGCCAAGTAGCAGCGTGGGTGCGCCCAGCGCCAGTATGGCAGCCCTTCGTGGGGTCTGAGGCTACTTTCGGTGGTCCACTGTCACGTGTTCATCCGCGGCCTCGGGCCGTCGGTCTCCCTCTGGATGCGAGTCCCACAGGGGACCACAAGCGGGTGAGTGTGAACGTTGTCTCGGACGCGGCCCTCCCCCGCGGTCCTGGGCGTGGCCGCGGCGGAAGAATGCGGATGTGTCACATCTCGAGTCGTCGCGTCCCGACCTGTCCCGTCCCGACCCGTCTCGCCGTGGGGTGGCCCGCGCCGCGCCGGGCCGGTTCGAGCTCGTGCGGACGCCCACCTTCGCCGGCGCCGCGCTCGAGCGGGACGAGAACCTGCGTCGCGACGCCGCCCGGCAGAAGGAGGGCTGGGCGAACGCGCGGGTTGTCGTTGTCGACGAGGAGGGACACGTACCGGTGGTCTGGCCGTCCGAGGACGCGGCAGCCGACCAGACCGCGCCGCGGCTGTGGACCCGACCCGGCCTGGAGCTGGCCGGCTTGCCGCCGACGGACGCGATGCTGCTCGGCGAGGCGGCCGGAACGGCCTACTGGGTGGTCCGCGGGGAGCGGGCGCGTGCCGCGGCCAGCCCCGCGGTGCGGTGGCCGCATCCGCACACGGTGGGTGGCGAGTTCGGCCCCCTCGACGGTGCCCTGCTGGCCGCCGCGATCGGCCTGGTGAACTGGCACGCTCGTGCCCTGTTCTGCACGCGTGACGGCTCGCCGACGACGCCGGTCAACGCCGGCTGGGGCCGCGTCTGCGAGTCCGCGCGGCATGAGGAGTACCCGCGCACCGATCCCGCGGTGATCGTCCTTGTGCATGACGGCGGCGACCGGGTTCTACTGGGACGGCACCAGGCCTGGCCACCCGGCCGGTTCTCGGTGCTCGCCGGGTTCGTGGAGGCCGGCGAGTCGCTGGAGGCCTGCGTGGTGCGGGAGATCGCCGAGGAGGTCGGCATCGACGTCACCGACGTGCGCTACCTGGGCAGCCAGGCCTGGCCGTTCCCGCGTTCCCTGATGGTCGGATTCGAGGCGTTGGCGGATCCGGACCAGCCACTGCGGGTCGACGAGGCCGAGATCAGCGAGGCCCGCTGGGTGCACCGCGACGAGCTGCGCGCGGCGCTGGCCCGCGGCGAGTGGCCGGCCAGCTCGCGCTCACGCGGCCCGAGTCGCACCACGCCCGAGGACGCGGCCGCCGCGTCTGGGCGCGCCGACGAAACTGCCGGAGGCGAGGATGCCGCCCCGTCTCTGTTGGTGCCGGGCCGCATCTCCATCGCCCGCAACATGCTTGACTCCTGGGCCGCCGCCGGCTGATCTCGTCCCGCGGGTCCGATACGGAGGTCATCAGGCCGCCGCGGACGTGGTCAGCTCGACGCGTGGGGCGAGCAGCGCGGCGGCGAGCTGGGTGGCGGCGACGCAGGCGACCGTCGCCGGCCAGCCAGCAGCGGTCCAGGCCAGGCCGATCAGGGTGCCGCCAACGCTGGAACCGAGGTAGTAGCCGAGCAGGTACAGCGCCGACGCCTCGGCACGGCCGGTCCCTGCCCGCGCGCCGATCCAGCTGCTGGCGACCGAGTGGGCGGCGAAGAAACCGGCGGTGTAGACCACCAGCCCGATCAGAACGCAGCCAAGATTGTCCGGCACCGTAAGGGCCAGTCCGGACAGCGCGACCGCGACCGCCCCGAGCAGGACCGGTCGTCGCCCGAGCCGGACGGTGAGCTGCCCGGCGACGGTCGAGGTGAGCGTGCCGGCGAGATACGCGCAGAACACCAGGCCGATGGTGGCGCTGGAGAGGTGGAACGGCTCCTCGGTGAGTCGGTAGGTCAGGTAGTTGTAGGTGGCCACGAAACCGCCCATGAGCGCCATACCGACTCCGCACAGCCGCAGGATCCCGCGGTCGCGCAGATGGCGACGGATCGTGGCGCCGCTGCCAGCGCCACTGCCAGCGCCGGGGCCGCTGCCCTCGTCGGCGGCCCGGGTGGAACCACCGTTGGTGCCTCGGCCGGCAGCGGTGCGGGCGGGGCCGGCCCGGATGCCACCCGGGACCATGACGGCGAACACGATGGTGCACAGTGCGCCGACCCCCGCCACCGCGGCCACCGCGGTCCGCCAGCCGGCATGGGCGTCCAGTCCGGCTGGGATGAGGCGGCCGAGCAGACCGCCGAGCGAGGTCGCGGACACGTACATGCCGATGGCCGGGGCCGCCGCGCGCGGGTGTACCCGGTCGCCGATGTGTCCCATCGCCACCGCGACGACGGACGAGAGCGCGATCCCCGCGGCCCCGCGGGACATCAGGAAGAGGGGAAAGTCCGGCGCGGCGGCGCCCAGCCCGACGCAGAGACATCCCACCACCAGGCCGACGATCATCACTCGGACCGGACCGAACCGTTCGGCCAGCGCGGACATCGGCAGCACCGAGATCGCCAGGGCTCCGGTCGTCACCGACACGGTGAGGCTGGACAGCGTCGCGTCCACGCCAAAGGCGGCGGCGATCCGCGGCAGCGATGCCTGCGTCGAGTAGAGCATCGCGAACGCGGCGAGCCCTGCCGCCGCCACCGCCAGCTGCAGACGGCGCAGCACCGGCGAGCCTGGCAGCAGCAGCGCGTCGGACGGGACATCGGACTGTGCCGGCTGTCCGTGCGGCTCACGCGGCTCATACGGCCCGGGTCGCCGGAGGGGTTGCGGGTCGACGGCGGTCACGATTTCCCACGTTAGGACGCCCAGGCGCGACGCATCCCATAGTGAGACGCCTCTTGCATGAACCAGGCGCAGCGGCCTGCGCGGCGTCAGTAGACGCGGAACTCCGCCAGCACCTGTTCCGCGTACGCCGCGTCGCCGAGGAGCTCGGCCCGGCCCTGACGTGGCTCGCGGCCGGTCGACCACAGGATGAACGCATCCGCCGAGGTGCGCACCGTCGCCCGCGGCGTGGCACCGCTGGCCGCCGACGGACCGCTGGCGTGCGGCCCGTCCGGCGTCGCCTCGACCGCCTGCGCGTGTGACTGGATCCGGATCGTCATGGCCTCGGGCCCGGTGATCGCGATGTGCAGCGGATCGGTGAGCAGGTCCCGGAAGCGGCTGGTGGTCATCTGCGCGATACCCGCGGCGAGCCAGCGGACGGAGGCGGACAGCCGTCCGGCGTCGACGGCGGGCAGGGCACGCTGGACGGGCCCGCGTGGGGCCAGCACGTCCCAGCGCAGATGGCAGGTGAAGTCGAAGGTCAAGGCATCGGCGATGCTGGCGAGCGGGTAGGTGCCGGCGGTGCCCATCTCGACCGGGTGGGTGGCCAGCTCCGCGGACAGCGTGTCGAACAGGCCGACCGCGGCCGGCCTGGCCGTGCGCAGCAGCTCGAGCAGTTCGCCGGCCGGTCGGGCCGCCAGCGCGCGGGCCTGCACGTCGATGGCCGCCTCGAACTCGAGGCCCGGGGGCGCCGGCTCGGACGGCGGCAGCAATCCGGCGATGCTCGCGACTCCGGTGGTCAGGTGCGCCAGCACGGTGTGCAGTGTCCAGCCTGGACAGGCCGACGGCGCCGACCACTGCTCGTCCCCCAGGGCGGTGAACACATCGAGGGCCTCCGCGACCGAGCGGTCCAGCGCGGTGGCTCCCGCCGCGGTGGCCACCCCGGGCGTTCCGGCCTCGGCGGCGGAGCTGGACTCCGCGGCCGTCGATGATTCAGTGGCCGTCGACGACTCCGCGGACAGCGACTCAGTAGACATAGTCCTCACCGGTTGAGCGCAGGGTGACGTCGGCGACTGCCACGCCGAGTGGCTGGTCGATGATGTTGACGATTGCCTCGGCGACCTCGCCTGGCGTCAGTGACCAGTACTGCGCGTGGTCGGGATCGCGCTGCTCGGCCGTGAGCCGGCCCTCGCCCATCTGGGTGATGTGCTCCAGCCACCGGGGCGCGTTGTGCGCCGCCAGGGGAATCGCCGCCGCCCCATCCACGATCGAGGCGCCGAGGTTCGTGCCGAGAACACCACTGGGGCGCACCACGGTCACCTTGATCTTGCCCTGGCTCTCGACCCGCAGGGCGTTCGAGAGCGTCGCGACCGCGGCCTTGGTGGCACCGTAGACCGCCGCCCCGGCCACCCCGGCGTTGCCGTACACCGAGGAGATGTTCACGATGTGGCCGCCGTACTCGGCCATCTGATCGTGTACGGCATAGATGCCGTGCAGGACAGACACCCTTGAGGTTGATGTCGATCGTGCGGTCCCAGACGTCCGCGGCGCGGGCGTGGTCGGCGAGGAAGGCCAGCGGCATCACGCCGGCGTTGTTGACCAGGACGTCGAGCCGGCCGTACGTGGACACCACCTGGGCGGCCGCGGCCGCGAACGCCTGCCGGTCCCGCACGTCCAGGCCGAGGCCCAGCGCCCGGCCCCCCTCGGCCTCGATCGCCGCCGCCACCTTCGCGGCACCCGAGGCGTCGATGTCCAGTGCGACCGCGATCGCCCCCCGCGTGGCGGCCTGGGTGGCGATCAGCTCGCCGAAGCCCCCCGCCGCGCCTGTGACGAGCACCACCTTGCCAGTCAGATGTCCCACGGCGGACACGATAGGAAGGTCCAGGCGCGGGCGCCAATGGTGACGCTGCCGGCCCGCCCGCGGACCCGAACGCTGACCAGGGCGGACGACGGTCACCGCCCGGCCCGCGAGGGACCGCCCTGCCTGGGGCTCAGGCTGCCGGCGTCGCTGTCATGTCCATGCCGGTCATGTCGTGGCCGGTCGTGTCGTGGCCGCTCGGGCCGGTGTAGCCGAGGACCGGAACGGCGAGGGTGACCGTGCCGGCGTGGGCGAAGGTGAGGGTGAGTGGCACGCGTTGGCCCTTGGCGAGGCGGTGGACGGGGTTCTCCAGCATGGCGTGGTCGTGCCCGACGGTCAGCGCGGCCGTGCCATGTGCGGGAACGGCAAGCCTGGAGATCATCTGCATCGACTCCGCGCCACCTTTGCTGACAGTGGTGTGCAGGCTGACCGTCGGCGCGGCCGGTGTGGTGATCGAGGTGAGCGTGTCGGCGGCGTCGCCGGTGTTGGTGACGCTGAAGTATGCGGCGGCATCCGTGTCGGATGCCTGCTGCGGGATGTAGGCGCCACGGATGCGCAGCTCGCCGAGGTCGGCGCTGGCGGTCCCGGCGGGGGAGGGCGGGACGGCACCGGCCGGCGCCGAGGCCGCGGCCGTCGGCCGGGCGCCGGCCGACGGGCCGCCCGATTCGGCCGACTCGCTGGATCCGCAGGCAGCAGCGCCGAGCAGGGTCGCCGCGGCCACCGCACTCACGGCGAACAGCCGCGGGTGCGGGTGCTGACGACGACGCGCGTGGTGGGTCTGGCTGGGCATGGGTCAGCTCTCCAATAGCTGCTGGCCGACGTAGCCCCCGGCGGGGGCGGCCGGCGGGACCGCGAACAGGGCGCTGCCGGTATGGCGGACGAAGGCGGACAGCGCGTCGAGCCGATCGAGCTTGCGCTGGACCGCGGTGAAGGCGGTCCGCGGATCGGCCTGGTAGGCCAGGAAGAACAGACCGACGTCGGGCTGGCCGTCGGCGTCCAGCCCGTCCTGGTAGGAGTAGCCGCGGCGCAGCATCCGCACACCGTTGTTGAACTGCGGATGAGACAGCCGGACGTGCGAGTTCGCCGGGATGAGCGGGCTGCCGTCGGCGGTATGGGCGAGGAAGTCGGGGTCGGTGTGCTCGCCGCCGCCGCTCAGCGGCGCGCCGCTGAGCTTGCGCCGGCCGATGACCTTCTCCTGCGCGTCGACCGTGAGCAGGTCCCAGCGGTCCAGTTCCATCCGGATCCGCCGGGCGACCAGGTAGCTCCCCCCCGCCATCCATGCCGGTGAGCTTGCGTCGGCCCATACCGCCACGTCGAACAGTGCGGTACCCGTGGCCGGGTTGTCGGTGCCGTCGAGCTGGCCCATCAGGTTGCGGGGGGTTGCGTTCGGATCATCGGCCGCCGCGGCCGACTGGCGGAAACCCTGCTGCCGCCAACGGGGGGATGCCTGCCGGCGGGCCAGCACGTCCAGGGTGCGTGCGGCGGAGGCGGCGACCATCGGGTCCTCGGCGCAGATCTGCACGGCGAGGTCTCCGCCGCCGCGGGCCGCGTCGAGCTGATCGTGGGGAAACGCCGGAATCGGCGCGAGCTGCGGTGGGATGCGGCCGGCGAGCCCCGTCCGGCGCAGCGCCGACGCGCCCAGCCCGAACGTGACCGTCAGCGCCGACGGTGCGAGGCCGAGCGTGCGCTGACCGCCGCCGGCCGGTTGTTCGCCGGCCATCAGCGTGCCGGCGCAACGCGTCCACGCGGTCAGCAGGGAGCGCAGCCCGGCCAGCGCCTGGGCCGGGGATGGCACGACGTCGTCGGTCAGGTCATAGGAGGTGAACACGAGATGGGCGGGGGGGCGCTCGACGATGCCAGGCTGACGAGACCCGCCGGTCCGTACGGCGGCGACGGCCCGCGTCCGTTCGCGGTCCGACGCGCTCGATCCGTGCGGCCCGGCGGTCCGCTCGACCAGGGCCCCGGTGACACCGCCGGCGATCCCGCCGGCGCCGACCAGCCCGACCCGTCCCAGAAACGCCCGCCGCCCCAACCCGCGAACGGGGGGCTCCGACATCATCAGGCGCCCTTGATCAACATCGGGATGTCGTGGGCGTAATCGGCGGGGGTGATGCCGGCCAGGTAGACGGTGCGGGCGAGGCCGTCCGGGTTGAACGCGGTGACCTGTGAACCGTGGTCGACCACCCAGGTGCCGTCGGCCTGCTGCCGGGGCTTCTCCACCGGGATGCCGAAGGTGTCGGCGTAGCCGGAGATCTGCTCCCAGGTGCCGGTGAGGCCGACGAACGTCGGGTCGAACTGGGTCAGCCAGTCGTGCAGCACCGTCGGGGTGTCCCGCTCCGGGTCGGTGGTGATGAACACGACCGCGACCTTCTGCCGGTCGGCCGCGCTGCTCTGGCTGAGGCCAGCGGCGATGTCGGCCATGGTGGTCGGGCAGACGTCCGGGCAGTGGGAGTAGCCGAAGTAGACGAGGGTGAGTTTCCCGGCCGTCGCCTTGCGCAGGTCATAGGGATGACCGGCGGTGTCGGTCAGCTGGACGTCGGGTTTCGCCATCGGCGTGGCCAGTGACGTGCCGCGCAGGCCTGGGCCCGCGGTGACGTTGTCGAGCCGGACGATCGAGCTGCCGGAACTGCCCGCGTCCGTGCTGCCCGCGCCGCATCCCGCCAGGGCGGCGGCCAGTCCGAGTGCCATCACCGCGGCCAGGGGGGCCGTGACGGCGCCGCGCCGGCCGCTGCGGCGGCTGTCCCGATGGACCCGCGTCGACCGGTGCCCGGCTGGCTGGTGCGCGCGTCGCTGGTGCCGGAGCGGCCACGCCCTGGGCGAGCGGGGCTCGTCTCCGGATGGCTGGCACCGGGCCGGCAGCTGGGGTTCGGCGGGTGGCTGAGTCGGCGGGGGCTGATATCCGGGTGGCAGGTCTGCATCCACGGTGGAAGATCCTTTGAGGTCAGGGGAGGTCTGGGGGGCCGGCGAGCGGACGCCGTCATCACGGCGACGGCTGCGAGATGACCGCCGAGCATGGTCGGCGTGGTGTGCCAGGGCGCCAGCGGCATCGCGTGCGGCGCGGGCAGTAGACGTGCCTGCATCCGGACCATGTGACGGACCGCCGCATCCGGCAGCGCGGCGCGGTCGGCGATGCACAGGCCCGACTCGAGCGCGGCGTACATCCGCCCGCTCGTGTTCGCCGTCGCCGCGAACAGGACGTGCAGTCCGGCCTGCACGGCGACCATCGCGGCGAGCACGACCGGCAGCGGCCGGTCCCGGGTGGCGAACGGCGCGGTCAGGAAGGTCAGGCCGCCGGCCGCCGCGGCGAGCACCGGCACGGGCGGTGCCCAGCCGTGGCCGAGTGAGTGCGCGGCGGCCGCGAGACCCGTGCAGGCCAGTGCGAACCCGATGCTGCGCGGCAGCCACGACGCGCCGACCGCGCGCCGTCCCCTCACGACCAGCACCTCACCCGCACCAGCACTTCATGTCCGCCGGGACATCACGTCCACCGGCTCCTGACGGCCACCCGGCTCCCGTCGCTACCGGGACTCCTCTGTCGGCCGAGCCACTTGTCTCGGCCCTGGGCCTTCTCCTCGACCTCCTCGACGCAGTGTAGAACGTCCGACTTGGGTGTCGCAGAGGAGCGAGGGAGCGGGTTGGCTCGGGTGGCTGTGCCCGCCGATCACCGACTGTCGGAGGCCTGCGGCACGATGGGGGCATGCAGGTTGGAGTCACATCCGTGGGCGCCGTACCCATGGACCCGGGGGTCGCGTTGTTCGACACGGCGGTCGGCCGGTGTGGGGTTGCCTGGGGCACGGCTGGCCTGGTCGCTGTCGCGCTGCCCGCCGGGGCCGACGCGGCCACCCTCGCGCTGCTCCACCGCCACCTACGCGACCGTCGTGACGACGGCCGCCACGGTTGCGATGGCCTGGATGGCGACCGCCACCCAGCACCCGGCGCCACATCCGATTCACCGCCGGCCGAGGTGGCGGATGCGGTGGAGCGGATGGCCGGGCTGCTCGGCGGCGTGCCGGACGACCTGGCCGACGTGCGGGTCGACCTGAGTGGGGTGCCCGATTTTCACCGGCGGGTGTACGAGGTCACCCGAGCGATCCCGCCGGGAACGACGCTGACCTACGGCGAGGTCGCCGCCCGCGTCGGTATGCCCGGTGCGGCACAGGCCGTTGGCCAGGCGCTCGGGCGCAACCCGGTGCCGATCGTCGTCCCCTGCCATCGCGTGGTGGCGGCCGGCGGGGCGATGCACGGATTCTCGGCGCCCGGAGGCATCGAGACGAAACGCCGCATGCTCACGATCGAAGGTGCGCTTGAACCCCCGCCACCCACACTTTTCTGACCCGGCTGCCTGCGGTGTGAGCTGCCCGTCGTCCTAGCGACGCCGACCGGCGGCGTGGTCGCCGGGGAACAGGGCATCCCGGATCGGTCGCCAGACCGTTCGGTCCGTCCAGCGGATCGGGAGCACCACCGTCACGAACATCGCCGTGCCGATCGCCCGGCCGATCGGCCGGGCCACCGTCCGCCAGCACCACGAGACGGGAACGACGACGAGCACCTGCCAGGCCAGCCCGACGGCCCGACCGGCCGGAATCATGACCGTCCGCCAGCACCGTGCCACCGGACGCACGACCAGCACGCGCAGTGCGGCGATCAACGCCCTTCCGGCCGGCATGGCCACAGTCCGCCAGCACCATGCCGTCGGGCGGACGACCAGTGCGTGCAGCATGGCGATGGACGCCCGTCCGGCCGGTATGGCCACCTCCCGCCAACACCACGCCGCTGGCCGGACGACCAGCAGACGCAGGCCGGCGCCGAGGCCGCGTACCGTCCAGTGCAGCGCCCGGGCCGCCTCGCGCAGGGTGGCGGCCGAGGCGCGCAGCACCGTATCGCCGGCCCAGCGCAGCGGTCGCCGCATCCAGCGCACCGGTCGAACGACGAGAAGCTCGAACAGCAAGGCCAGAACCTTGGCGCCGGGTACGACGGCGTGGCGCCACAGCCACCGGATGATCCCCACGACCAGCCAGTCCCACGCCAGGGCCCACAGCGCACGCAGCGCCGGGACGACCAGTCGACACCACACCCAGTCGAAGGCGCGCCCGATCGGTATGAGCACCCGTTCCCACAGTGCCGTCAGAACCGGAACCAGGAACCAGTCCCACAGCAGCCGGCGCACGGCCCGTCCGACGAGTCGGATGATCCCCACGACCAGCCAGTCCCACGCCAGGGCCCACAGCGCACGCAGCGCCGGGACGACCAGTCGACACCA
>NZ_JALKFZ020000121.1 GCF_023243075.1 Frankia sp. AiPa1
TGGGTTGTGGCGGGCGCCGCCGGGGCGGCGGGGGGGGGGGGGGGGCGGGGGCGGCGGGGGCGGGGGGGGGGGGGGCGCCCCGCGGCCGCCCCCCCCCCCCCCCCAGCGCGCGGATCTCCGCGCAGCCCAGCGCCGCGCGGCTGAACCACCGCGCGGTGACGTGAACGCGACGAGAAGGGACCAAAGGCGTGGCGGACTCAGCGGCCGGCCCCGTCGACCTGGTCGTCCTCGGCGGTGGCAGCGGCGGGTACGCCGCCGCGCTGCGCGCCGCCGAACTCGGCCTGAGCGTAGTTCTGATCGAGAAGGACAAGCTCGGCGGCACCTGCCTGCACCGAGGATGCATCCCGACCAAGGCGCTGCTGCACTCGGCGGAGATCGTCGACAACATCAACGACAGCGAGTCCTTCGGTATCCGCTCGACCTTCGACGGCATCGACATGGCGAAGGTCCACTCCTACAAGGACTCGGTCGTCGCGGGCCTGTTCAAGGGGCTGACCGGCCTGGTGCGCTCGCGCGGCATCGAGGTCGTCGAGGGTTTCGGGCGGCTGGTGTCGCCGACCGCGGTCGCCGTCGGCGACCGGGTGATCTCCGGACGGCATGTGCTGCTCGCCACCGGCTCGCAGCCAAAGACGCTGCCCGGGCTGGAGATCGACCACGAGCGGGTCATCACCAGCGACGACGCCCTGACGATCGACCGCGTGCCGCAGTCCGTCGTCGTGCTCGGCGCCGGGGCGATCGGCTGCGAGTTCGCCTCGGTGTGGCGTTCGTACGGAGCCGAGGTGACGATCGTCGAGGCGCTGGCGCACCTGGTTCCCCTTGAGGACGAGTCCAGCTCCCGGCTGCTGGAACGGGCGTTTCGCAAGCGCGGCATCGCGCTGGAGCTCGGCGCCCGATTCGCCGGAGTGAAGACGACCGATCACGGGGTGACGGTGTCGCTGGAGAGCGGCACGACGATCGACGCCGAGTTGCTGCTCGTCTCGGTGGGCCGCGGGCCGGTGTCGGCGGGCCTCGGCTACGAGGACGTCGGCGTCGCCACCGACCGTGGTTACGTTCTGGTCGACCGGGACCTGCGTACGAACATCCCGACCATCTCGGCGCTGGGCGACCTGCGCCCAGGTCTGCAGCTCGCCCACGTCGGCTTCGCCGAGGGCATCTATGTGGCCGAGCGCCTCGCGGGGCAGCGCCCCGTCCCGGTGGACCACGACAACATCCCCCGCGTCACCTACTCCCACCCCGAGGTCGCCTCGGTGGGGCTCACGGCGGCAGCGGCGCGGGAACGCCACGGCGAGATCCGTACCTACACATACAACCTTGCCGGTAACGGCAAGGCGCAGATCCTGCGCACCGCCGGGGCCGTCACCCTGGTGGCGCTGCCCGATGGTCCCGTGGTCGGCGTCCACATGGTCGGCGACCGGGTCGGCGAGCTGATCGCCGAGGCGGAGCTCATCACGAACTGGGAGGCCTATCCCGCAGAGGTCGCCCAGCTCATCCACCCGCACCCCACGCTGTCGGAGGCGCTCGGCGAGGCCCATCTGGCACTGGCCGGAAAGCCGTTGCACGTCCACGGCTAGGCCGGCGACGACCGCTCCCCGCGGACGGCCATGGCCGCGCATAACGTGCCACGCCGCACCGCACTCGCACCGCACCGCAGGTAACGCCCGCGGCGGGAAACCGCCTTCAGCATGTAATGCCCAGTTCAATCCGCCCCAGCAGGCAACGCCATAGCATCAAACGCCTCCGGCCGGCCGCTCTCGCGGTACATGCCGGATGCGACGAAGGAGTCGTTCCAGCATGTCTGTATCTGTCACGATGCCCCGGCTCGGGGAGAGTGTCTCCGAGGGAACCGTCACCCGTTGGCTGAAGCAGGAGGGCGAGCGCGTCGAGGCCGACGAACCGCTCCTCGAGGTCAGCACGGACAAGGTCGACACCGAGATCCCCGCCCCCGCGTCCGGTGTCATCAGCTCGATCAAGGTCGCCGAGGACGAGACCGTCGAGGTCGGCGTCGAGCTCGCGGTCATCGACGACGGCTCCGGCGGCGGCAGTGCCGCGCCCGCCGCCGAGGCCGCGACGCCCGCCGCACCCGAGCCGGAGCCCGAGCCCGAGCCGGCGAAGCCCGCCGCCGCAGCGCCGCCGCCCGCACCCACCCCGCCGCCCACGCCGGCCGCCGCGCCGGTCCGTGCCCCGGAGCCGGTGCCCGCCCAGGCATCGAGTGCTCCGGCACCGGCCGCCACCGCGAACGGTGACGGTGGCATCGGGCGCTACGTCACTCCGCTCGTCCGCAAGATGGCAGCAGAGTTCGGCATCGACCTCGCCGACGTGTCCGGCACCGGCCCGGGTGGGCGGATCACCAAGCAGGACATTCAGGATGCCGCCCGCGCAGGCGGTGCGGCACCCGCACCCGCACCCGCCGCCGCACCGGCACCGGCACCGGCCGCGACGGCTGCCCCGACCGCCCCGGCACCGATCGCCCCGGCCGCGGCCGCGCCAGCTGCCGCCGCACCCGCGGCGTCTGCCGTCCCGGCGCCTGTCCGTGGCCGCACGGAGAAGCTGTCCCGGCTGCGGGCCCTGGTCGCCCGGCGGATGGTCGAGTCGCTGCAGATCAGCGCCCAGCTGACCACTGTCGTCGAGGCGGACGTCACCCGTATCGCGAAGCTGCGCGACCGGGCGAAGGGCGGCTTCCAGTCCCGCGAGGGGCTCAAGTTGTCGTTCCTGCCCTTCTTCGCGCTCGCGACCTGCGAGGCGCTGCGCGAGTTCCCACAGCTCAACGCCAGCATCGACGTCGACGCGGGAACCGTCACCTACCACGGCGAGGAGAATCTCGGCATCGCCGTGGATTCCGAGCGCGGTCTCGTCGTGCCGGTCATTCACCACGGCGGTGACCTGAACCTGACCGGCCTGGCCCGCAAGATCGATGATCTGGCCAGTCGCACCCGCTCCAACAAGATCTCCCCCGACGAGCTGGGCGGCGGAACGTTCACCCTGACGAACACCGGCAGCCGCGGCGCCCTGTTCGACACGCCGATCATCAACCAGCCGCAGGTCGGCATCCTCGGCACTGGAATCGTGACCAAGAAGCCGGCGGTCATCGACGACCCCGACCTCGGCGAGATCATCGCGGTGCGGTCGACGGTCTACCTGTCGCTCACCTACGACCACCGCATCGTCGATGGCGCGGACGCCGCCCGCTTCCTGACATTCATCAAGCGGCGGCTCGAGGAGGGCGCCTTCGAGGCCGACCTGGGCCTCTGACCGCGCTGACCTTCGGCGGCACTGGCGCCGGTCCGCGCCTACGGCAGGTCGTGGCCGGTCGGCCGTCTCGCGTCGGGGACGGAGACCGGCCACGATGGTCGCCATGCGCATCGTGGTGACCGGGGCTTCCGGTCTGATCGGCTCGGCGCTCGTGCCCGCCCTGCGCGCCGACGGGCATGAGGTGAACGTCCTGGTGCGGCGCCCGCCCCGCGCCGGCGGCGAGATCGCGTGGGATCCGGCGGCCGGCCGGCTGGACCCGGCGGCGCTGGCCGGTGTCGACGCCGCGGTGCACCTCGCTGGCGCCGGCGTCGGCGACCACCGGTGGACGGCCTCCTACCGGCGCACGCTGCGGGACAGCCGGATCGCCGGCACCGAACTGCTGGCCCGGACGCTCGCCGGACTCGACCCGCGGCCACGGGTGCTGCTTTCCGGCAGCGCGATCGGCTGGTATGGCATCGACGCCGGCGCCGCCACGGGCCCGCTCGACGAGTCGGCGCCGGCCGGGGACGGGTTTCTCGCCCGTCTGGTCGAGGACTGGGAGGCCGCCGCCCAGCCGGCCCGGGAGGCGGGGATCCGAGTCTGCACGCTGCGCACCGGAATCGTGCTCGCGCCCGACGGTGGGGTGCTTGCCCGCCAACTGCCGCTGTTCCGCCTTGGACTCGGCGGACGGCTCGGGTCGGGCCGGCAGTGGCTGAGCTGGATCGCGCTGCCCGACCATGTCGGGGCGGTTCGCTTCCTGCTCGCCACCCAGCCGGTGTCGGGCCCGGTCAATCTGGTGGCCCCCGAACCAGTGACCAACGCCCGGTTCACCTCCGCACTGGCTGGCGCACTGCACCGGCCAGCGTTCGCCGCGGTACCCCGGGCCGCCCTACGCCTGGCACTCGGCGAGTTCGCCGACGAGGGAGTGCTGGCCTCCCAGCGTCTGGCGCCGACCGTCCTGACCACCGCGGGTTTCCGCTTCGCCCACAACGACATCGACGGCGCACTGCGGTCGATCCTGACCAGTCGATCCTGACCAGGTGACCATGACCTGCTGCTCCTGGTCAGACGTCTCTGGTCAGTTGACGACGTTGAGCGACTGCGACACCCGCCAGCCCACCGTGGTGTGCTGGAGTACGAGGTCGCGCTGGACCGGCGCCTTCGCGTCCTGGTGGCCGATGACCTGTCCGCCGGCATCGAGGAAGTCGTAGCTTTCCAGCCGGTCGGTGACCCGCAGGAGGGTCTGCCCTGAACTGCTGGACCGCACCTGCAGCGCGAGGATCTCGGTCCGCAGCGGCGAGGAGTGCGCGCCACGGCCGACGATCGTGCGGATCAGCTGCACGTCGCTGTTGTAGGCCTGGCTGCCAGGCACGTCCGAGTCCGCCAGCAGCACCTCCTTGCCCTGTTCGAACGCCCGGCTGCGGGCCGCGTTGAGCCCACCGAGGACACCGCGCCAGACCTGCTCGGGAGACTGCCCGGCGACCGGGGAGGCCGTCGGCTGGCCCGCGGGCGCGGACGTCGCCTGGGCGGCTCCCGCGGCGGCGGAGGCCGATGGCCGCCCGGAAGCGGGTGACGCGGACCGCGCCGGACCGCCATCGTCGGAGGGGTTGGTCAGCAACAGCACCGCGGCCACGACGGCGACGAACAGCCCCACGCCGGCGGTCGCCGGGAGCAACCAGCCTCGTTTCGGTGCTCCCTCGCGCCGCGGCCTGCGGGCCGAGCCGGAGGACCCGCCTGGCCGGGGCGCGGATCCGGCTGAACCGCGCCCCGGCCCCGCGTCGGTCGCCGACGGCCCCGCGGACGGCCCCGATTCCGACTCCTCGACACCGCCGGCGGCCCGGCGGTCGCGGGCCGCTGCCGCGGGGCCGTGGCCACTCGCCCGCGCCGCACGGCGCGTCGGCGTTGAGCGCCGCGGTGGCGGCGGCAACGAGTCGAGCAGTTCCCCGGCCGCCACGGCGGTGGCGCCGGTGGCTCCCCGGCCCGGTCGCCCGGACTCTCCCCGCCCGGCGCCCTCGCCCCCGCGGGTGCCGTCACCCCCCTGGCCGAGGCGGGCGCCGCCCAACAGCCGCGGTCGTGCGTCCCCGTCCTGCGCCACATCCGGCGGCACCGGCCGGGACGGCTGGCGGGCCGAGCGCCGCCCGGTGGCCGGCGGCTCGCTCGGTGCGGTCTCGGTGACCGGACCCCCGGTCTGTGCCGGAGCCGAGGAGCCCTGACCGGAGGGCACCGCGGCGGGGAGATCGGGCAGATCGAGCCGGACGGGCAGCGGTGTCGCGCTCCGGGCGAGCGCCGCGGCCACATCGTCGGCGCTCGGCCGCCGGTGGGCATCGTCGACCATCGCCGTGGCCAGAGCCACCGCCACCGCGGCCGCGTCCGGCCCGGTGGCCTCGCGCATCGACTCGAGCAGCATCGTCGCCAGGTCGTACACATCGCCCGCGGCCACCGTGGCGACCGCGGGCGACATGGGCGCGGTCCGCCCGGGGTCGGCCAGACCTGCGACTCCCAGCCCCACGAGCACCGGTCGACCGGTCGGCTCGAGCAGGATGTCCTCGCGGGCGAGCCGGCCGTGGACGATGCCGGCGGCGTGTGCGGCTCCCAGCGCCTGCGCGATCGGCAGACCGACGGTCACCACCTCGCCGGGGTCGAGCGCACCGCGGGCCGAGAGCAGCCGGGCGAGGCTGACCGCCCCGCTGACCGGCCCGGTGATCAGGGCCAGACCATCGGACGTCGGCAGCGCCATGATCACCGGGACCAGATGGGGATGGCTGAACCCGGTGAGCCCCTGCGCCGCAGCGAGAGCTGCCGAGCGCAACACCGGGTCGGGCGCCAGGCGCACCCGCCGCACGACGCACTCGGCGCCGGACTGCTCGATCTGCCCGGCCCACAGCTCACCGGCACCGGCGTCCCGCAGGCGTGAGCGCACACTCACGCCTGGCACATCGGGTGTGCCGCCGGCTCGCCGGGCCGGCCTGCCCGCGGGATCGTCCGAGAAGGTCACAAGTAGCGACGCTAGGCTCAAAACCGGCGGGGCAGCAGGCTTCTCGACCAGTTGTGGATAACTTTTTACGATCTCCTGGCCGGTTGTCCACGCAGCCCGCGCCGACGACCAGCCGACGACCAGAAAGCGATGCGCCGTGCAGATCCTCGCCACCAGCGCCGGTTTCGTCCCCGACGGCCGCTACGGCGCGCGGGTCGGCCCCGTCCTCACCCACGCCCTCACCCTGTCGGGTGCTGGGCCGCGCCCGCGGGTCTGCCTGTTGCAGACCGCCCTCGGTGACGACCAGGCCGCCTACGCCCGGGGCTACGCGGCGTTCAACCGGGACCGCCCGGACGTGCGGCTGTCCCATCTGGCCCTGTTCCCGATGCCGAACATCCCGGACATCCGGGCCCATGTGCTGGCCCAGGACGTGGTGTGGGTCGGCGGCGGAAGCGTCGCGAACCTGCTGGCGGTCTGGCGGGCGCACGGGCTCGGCGAGATCCTGCGCGAGGCGTGGCAGGCCGGCGTCGTCCTTGGTGGGGTGTCCGCCGGGTCGCTGTGCTGGCATGTCGGTGGCACCACCGACTCGTTCGGCCCGGACCTGCGTCCGGTGACGAACGGGCTGGGCCTGCTGCCGTTCAGCAACACTCCGCACTACGACTCCGAGCCGGGCCGGCGTCCGCTCTACCAGCGGCTCGTCGCCGACGGCACGCTTCCCGCCGGCTGGGCCACCGACGACGGCGTCGGGCTGCACTTTCAGGGGACCGAGCTGGTGGAGGCGGTGGCCGACCGGCCCAACGCCCGTGCCTGGCGGGTCGAGCCTGGACCGGACGGCGGCGTGGTCGAGACCCCGGTCGAGCCCAGGCTGCTGGCAGGGGCGTCCAAGGGTGATTCCCAGTAGCGAGATCGTACGTTCCCGCCGCGACGGAGCACACCCCGCGCGCAGTCCGGACAGCCGACGGGCGGGGCGTACGCTTTTGGGGTGGACGTGCTCAGGCTGGCCGTGGTCCCCTACCGCGAGGCGTGGGACCTGCAGCGCTCCCTCGCCGAGGCCCGCGTGGCCGACGAGGTGGACGACACCCTCATCCTGGTCGAACATCCCAGCGTCTACACGGCGGGCCGGCGCACCCAGCCCTTCGAGCGGCCGCTGGACGGCACCGAGGTGATCGATGTCGACCGGGGCGGTCGCATCACCTGGCACGGCCCCGGCCAGATCGTCGGCTATCCGATCCTGAAACTGCCTCGCCCGCTCGATGTGGTGGCCTACGTCCGTGCCCTGGAGCAGGCGCTGATCGATACCTGCGCCGAGTTCGGCCTGCGGACCCGCCGGGTCGAGGGCCGCAGCGGCGTCTGGACCGCGGATGGCCAGCGCAAGATCGCCGCGATCGGTGTACGGGTGCGCCGCGCCGTCACCACCCATGGTTACGCCCTGAACTGCCTGACCAAGCCGGACGGCTTCGGCCAGATCGTGCCCTGCGGGATCGCCGACGCCGGGGTGACGAGCCTGTCCGCCGAGCTCGGCCGGCCCGTGACCGTCGCCGATGCCCGTCCGGTGCTGGAGCGGCACACCGTCGCCGTGCTCGGCCGATATCTCGGTGGGCGTCATCTCGGGGACCGCGTCACCGCCCAGGTCGAGTCGGCGGATTCCCCCGTCCGTGGCGGACAACCCGGCCGGTCCACCGGTCCACGGCGGGAACCGACTGGCCGACCCGAGGAGCTGGTGGGATGACCGTCGCGCCGGAGGGCCGTTCACTGCTGCGCCTGGAGGTCCGCAACGCGCGGACCCCGATCGAGCGCAAGCCCCCGTGGATCCGCACCCGGATGCGCACCGGCCCCGAGTACCAGGACCTCAAGGGCCTCGTGCGGGGCGCCGGGCTGCACACGGTGTGCGAGGAGGCGGGCTGCCCGAACATCTACGAATGCTGGGAGGACCGGGAGGCGACGTTCCTGATCGGCGGGGACGTGTGCACCCGGCGGTGTGACTTCTGCCAGATCGACTCGGGCCGTCCCACCCCGCTGGACGCCGACGAGCCACGGCGGGTCGCCGAGTCCGTGCGCACCATGGGCCTGCGTTACGCCACCGTCACCGGGGTTGCCCGCGATGACCTCACCGATGGCGGCGCCTGGCTCTATGCCGAGACGGTCCGCAAGATCCACGAGCTCTCCCCCGAGACCGGGGTCGAGGTGCTGATTCCGGACTTCGGCGCCCGGCCCGACCAGCTCGGCGAGGTCTTCGCCGCCGAGCCCGAGGTGCTCGCGCACAACCTCGAGACCGTACCGCGGATCTTCCGGCGCATCCGCCCGGCATTCCGTTACGAGCGTTCGCTCGACGTGCTGCGCCAGGCTCGCGCGGCGGGGCTGGTGACCAAGTCGAACCTCATCCTGGGCCTCGGCGAGACGCCCGACGAGGTGCACGCGGCGATGCGGGACCTGCACGACGCCGGATGCGAGCTGCTCACTGTCACCCAGTACCTGCGACCCACCCCGCGGCATCATCCGGTGGAGCGCTGGGTGCGCCCCGAGGAGTTCCTCCGCTGGGAGCAGGCCGGCGCCGAGCTCGGGTTCGCCGGGGTGATGTCCGGCCCACTGGTCCGCTCCTCCTACCGGGCCGGCCGGCTGTATCAGCAGGCCATCACCGCACGTGGCGAAGATCCTGACCGGATGTCCGAATTTCCCCCGAGCAAACCCGTGACTTCTCACACGCAGTGATGGTGAGCCTGGTGGCCACCCCCGGACGGGGGTTAGGGTGGCACCACAGGTTCACCCCAGGTCACCAATGAGCTCACTCCAGGTCGCGATGGGTCTGTGTTCGCGGCCGAATGTTCTCGCCCCGCGTCGCTCCTTCCACCCGTGCCTACGACCGTGCCCGGGAGGTCGTTCCCGTCGTGCTCCGTTCACTGCTCAGCGTCCTTGAAGAGGCCACCCTGCTCGTGCTGCCGCACGGCGGCCAGAAGACTGCCCGGCGCAACGCCTGGCGAGCCGCCGCCGACCTGCAGGGCATCCGGAGTTATCGATGGCTCGAACCCGTCGCGGTCACCCCGCAGCGCCCCGCGCCCGGTCCCCCGCTCGCCGACGTCCCCTCGGCCGCTGACCGCCGACGGGCTGACGTGCCCCGGGCTGACCTCGGCTCCCGGGCTTTGGCGCCTCGGGCTGACGACGTGTCCCGGACTGATGACGTGTCCCGGACTGATGGTGCGCGGGCACGGGTGCCCGCTGAACGGGCGCTGGTCGAGCCGGCCCTCGCCGAGGGCGCATGCGCGGTCAGCGATCTCTTCGCGCCCGCGGGCTTGCCGCCCGCGGCCCACGCGGCCCGTTCGACCCGACGCGGCGGCCGACGTTCCGGCGCCCGCGTCCTGTTCCCCGCCGCGATCGCGCGTAGCTGACCAACCGGTCGGTGACCACCGTCCTGATCACCCAGCGGTGATGGTCACGCGGCGGAGGCTGCTGATCGCCTCGTGATGGCGGCGCTGATGGGACGAGGTCGTAGGCCGTAGGCTCGCGGTCATGGCACTGAGGAAGCAGCCACGGGACTCCGCCCCCGCGGCACCGCAGAAGAGCACGCCCGCGGGATCGGGCGGAAAGAACGGGACAGGCCGGGGCGGCGCCTCCGGTCGAGGCGGTGGCGACGACAGGGCCGGGCGGTCCACGGCCGATCGCGGCGCAGCCGCGGCGAAGACGAGTGGTCGCGGCGCGGCGGCACCATCGGCAGCACAGGGCACGGGTTTCCGTGCCCGACTGTCCCAGCTACGGCTCGTGTTCGCGATGACACGCAAGCGCGACCCACAGGTCCTGTGGATCACCCTTGCCGGACTCGGTCTTCCGCTCGCCCTCGGCATCGTCCTCGGCCTGTTTGTCGGCCCGCTGTATGTCTGGATCCCGATCGGCCTCCTGCTCGGCGTCGTCGTCGCCCTGAACCTGTTCAGCCGTCGGGTCCAGCGCACCGCCTACGCCGAGATGGAGGGCAAACCGGGCGCCGCCGCCGGAGTCGTCGAACGTATGCGGGGCGACTGGCGGATCACACCCGCGGTCGGCATCAACCGTAACCAGGATGTGGTGCACCGGGTGGTGTCCCGGGCCGGAGTGGTGATCATCGCCGAGGGCCGCGGCCGCGGGCCTCGGGAACTGCTCGCCGCCGAGAAACGCCGCATCCGCAAGGTGGTGGGCGACACCCCCATCACCGACATCATCGTCGGTACCGGCGAGGGCGAGACGCCGTTGCCGAAGCTTCAGAGCACCCTCATGCGGATGCGCCGCGCACTGCGCCGCGGCGAGGTGGATGCCCTCGACCGCAGGCTACGCGCCATGGGTGGTGCTGCCCTGCCCATCCCCAAAGGCCCGATCCCGCGCAACATCCCGCGCGGCGGACGCCCCCGCTAGGTCGCCTCTCCTCGATCTCCAGCCCACGGGACCCGCCGTCACCCCGGCCATCTCACCGTCCGTGGTCGCTTTCGGGGGTGGTGGCGCTGCTGATGCGCGGCGATGTCGCTTCTACCGGGTTTTTCGTCCGATTTGCACCTTCGTAACCCTGTAGAAGCGACATCGAGAGATAGAAGCGCTGGTCCGGTCGTCACGCGCGGCGGCGGGGAGGGCGGCGGCGGGGAGGGGGCCTGGCTGTGACTGGTCGGAGCTGACGGTGACGGCGCAGCCCCGCGTGCACCACCTGCCACCAGCCACTCGGTACGCCGGATGGTGCGCTTGCCGCCGAGGACGTCGGACGTGGTCCGAGCCCGACGACGGTCCGAGCCCGACGACGGTCCGAGCCCGACGACGGTCCGAGCCCGACGGTGGGTCCGAAACCCGGCGATGGTCGGGCCCGACAGGCGTCGGCGGCCGACGATGGCGGCTTACTGGTCAGCGCCGACCGGGTCGCGCACCACCACGGTGCCGGCGGCCCGGTCATGCGTGCCACGCAGGTCGCGGTCCCAGATCAGGACCGGTACGAGCAGCGCCAGCAGCAGGGTGCGCAGGGCGATCCACGGCCAGGACTGACTCGCCCGGTCCCGCAGCCGGATCACCCGCAGGCCCAGCAGCCGCATCCCGATCGTCTGCCCGGCGGCGCTGACCAGGATGAATTCCTCGAGCAGAAAAACCACATAGATCGCCAAGCCCCGGACGTCGGCCGAGAAGCGCAGTCCGACGAGGTAGAGCACGCCGACGATCAGATTCGCGGCGATCGCGTCGATGAGGTACGCGGCCAGGCGCGGGCCGAGGCCCACCACCGAGCCCCGGCCGTGCTCGGGCAGCCCCAACCGCACGCCCGGCGGCTGGTCACGCGGCATGCCAGGGCCCTCAAGCCAGCCACCAAGTGCTCGTCCCACGACGCAAGCCTATGCGCCCCGAAGACCTGCACCCAACGGGTCACCAAGAGTGATAAAGTCCCTTCCCGTAACATCGGCGAAACGACTTTGTGATGTCATGTGTCTGCCCGGGCATGACGAAAGACATCTGGACATGCCGCGATGTGCAGACCGGGAAGCGTGACGGGAGACTCGAGGACGAATGTTCACCAACGCCGAGGACGTGCTCCGCTATATCCGCGACGAGAAGGTACAGTTCATCGACGTACGGTTCTGCGACCTGCCCGGGATCATGCAACACTTTACGATTCCGACCCAGGTTTTCGCGGAGTCTGTCTTCACCGACGGCCTGATGTTCGACGGTTCTTCCATCCGCGGTTTCCAGGCCATCCACGAATCCGACATGCTGCTGCTCCCGGACCCGCAGACCGCCTTCGTCGACCCGTTCCGCGAGCATAAGACCCTGGCCATGACGTTCTTCATCCACGACCCGATCACCAAGGAGCAGTACTCGCGCGACCCGCGCAACATCGCCAAGAAGGCGGAGACCTACCTGCGCGGCACCGGGATCGCCGACACGGCCTACTTTGGGCCGGAGGCGGAGTTCTACATCTTCGACGACGTCCGGTACGACTACAACCCGTATGGCTCGATGCACCAGGTCGACTCGGTCGAGGCGGCCTGGAACACCGCGCGCAAGGAGGAGGGTGGCAACCTCGGCTACAAGCCGAGGTTCAAGGGCGGCTATTTCCCGGTGCCACCGACCGACCACTTCACCGATCTGCGCTCCGAGATGACCAGGGTGCTCTACCAGACCGGCATCACCGTCGAGATGCAGCACCACGAGGTCGGCACCGCGGGTCAGGCCGAGATCGACATTCGCTACGACACGCTCCTGAAGACCGCCGACAACCTGATGCTCTACAAGTACGTCATCCGCAACGTGGCCCGCAGCCGGGGCAAGACCGTCACCTTCATGCCCAAGCCGCTGTTCGAGGACAACGGGTCCGGCATGCACGTGCACTCAAGCCTGTGGAAGGACGGCGATCCGCTGTTCTACAGCGCCAACGGCTACGGTGGCCTGTCAGACCTCGCGCGCCACTACATCGGCGGCCTGCTGCACCACGCCCCGGCGCTGCTCGCGTTCACCAACCCGACGACGAACTCCTACCGGCGTCTGGTTCCCGGCTACGAGGCACCGGTGAACCTGGTCTACTCGGCGCGTAACCGGTCCGCCTGCTGTCGCATCCCGCTCGGCGGCGACTCACCGAAGGCCAAGCGGGTGGAGTTCCGCGTCCCGGATCCGAGCTGCAATCCCTACCTTGCCTTTGCCGCGATGCTCATGGCCGGCCTGGATGGAATCCGGAACAAGATCGACCCGCCGGACCCGATCGACAAGGACCTCTACGAACTGCCCCCGGATGAGCTCGCCGCCGTCCCGCAGGTGCCCGGCTCGCTGGAAAAGGTACTCGACGCCCTCGAGGCGGACCACGAGTTCCTACGCGAAGGTGACGTGTTCACGACCGATCTGATCGAGACCTGGCTAGACTACAAACGCCGCAACGAGGTGGACGCGATCCGGCTTCGGCCGCACCCCTACGAGTTCACCCTGTACTACGACATCTGAGCCGGTGATCCGACGGCTGAATGTTTCGCGGCGGGTGGCTGTTCCGACCGGTGGAAAATTGCCGGACATCGGCGCGGCACACGGGCCGGGCGGGCGGATCTGACACCCTGTCACCCGGCCGGCGGCAAGGACGACAGTCACCTACGAGAGATGAAGAATTAACAATCATGGAACGGTAAGGTAACAGGGCCCGACGAGGCTCCGACCGAACCCTCCCGTCATCGCGGCCTGGGTCGGCCTCCCCCTGGCCGACCACACAGTCGCACCGTGACGTACAGGACCAACAGCGGGGAGTAGTTGAGTGAGTTATCAGGCCGAGTACATCTGGATCGACGGCACCGAGCCCGACCCGCTGATGCGTAGCAAGACCCGCATCGTCAAGGACGGCAAGGAGCCGGAAATCTGGGGCTTCGACGGCTCAAGCACCAACCAGGCGCCGGGATCGAACTCGGACTGCGTGCTGCGTCCCGTCTTCGTCACGCCCGACCCACTCCGGGGCGGCGACAACCAGCTGGTGCTGTGTGAGGTCGAGCTGACCGACTTCACGCCGCACCCGACCAACACCCGGGCGTTCAGCCGCACCGTGGCCGAGAAGTACGCCGACATGTCGCCGAGCTTCGGCATCGAGCAGGAGTACACCTTCTTCAAGGACGGCCGTCCCTACGGCTGGCCCGAGGTCGGCTACCCCGCGCCGCAGGGTCCGTACTACTGCGGCGTCGGCGGTTCGAAGATGCCGGGCCGCGAGATCGTCGAGCGGCACACCCAGGCCTGCCTCGACGCCGGGCTCGCGATCGAGGGCACCAATGCCGAGGTCATGATGGGCCAGTGGGAGTTCCAGATCGGCGTTCTCCCCGCGCCCGCGATCGCCGACCAGATCTGGCTGGGCCGCTGGCTGCTGCACCGCATCGCCGAGGACTACGGCGTCGAGGTGTCGTTCGAGGCCAAGCCGATCGCCGGCGACTGGAACGGTGCCGGCGCGCACACCAACTTCTCCACCAAGCAGACGATGGCCGGCTGGGATGCCATCGTCGCCTGCTGCGAGGCGCTCGGCACCCGGGTCCTGGAGCACGTCACCCACTACGGGACGGGCATCCAGGACCGGCTGACCGGCAAGCACGAGACCGCCCCCTGGGACAAGTTCTCCTGGGGCGCCTCCGACCGCGGCGCGTCGGTCCGCATCCCGTGGGCCGTGGAGAAGGCGAAGAAGGGCTGGCTGGAGGACCGTCGTCCGAACGCCAACATGGACCCGTACCTGGTGTCCGCCCTGATGATCGACACCTGCTGCAGCGCGCTGGCCGGCGACAAGCCGACCCTGTTCGTACCGGAGCAGGGCACCCCTGTGGTCACCGGCGTCACCGCCAGCGTCTGACGGCCTGCCGGCCCGAAGCCGGCTCGTCCGCCCGGCCGCGGAACAGCGAAACATGGCAATGGTGGGACCGGACAGAAACGGCACGCAGCACAGCAGCACAGCCGGGGCGGTCGTGCGGGGGAGCGCGTACGCCCCGGTTTCTCCGCACATACTCCGCGGCTGCGCGACGGTGCGAACCGCGACGTGAGGCGACAGCCGGAAGGCCCGGCCTTCCGGCGTATGTGCTTCGTCGAGACGCGGCCGAACCGTGGCCGGGGCGCACAGGGCGCACTCAGCCCAAGTCTCGAACGAGGCACAGACGAGTCAGAAGGGACGAGAGCGAAGCTCAGCCGAAGTCCGCGGTCTCCTCGCGGGCGAAGATGGTCTCCACCACCTGTTCGGCACGCCGAGCCAGGCGCCCGTGCTCGACGAACAGTTCCGCGGCGCCACCTGCCGCCCACCCGGCGGCCCGCGCCGTCCGCTCGGCCTCCTGCGGGTCGGTCGGGATGAGATCGGGGTCGCGTCGACCGGCGAGCGTGCCCGCACCGCGGATGCGGGACGCGGACAGCCAGGCGGCCTGCAGATCGCCGGCGTCCCCCTCCCCCAGCAGTCCGGCGATGACCGCGGCGCGCAGCCCGGCGAGGGTCGAGGTGGTCCGCAGCGACGGCAGTTGCCGGGCATGGCGCAGCTGCAGGATCTGCACCGTCCACTCCACGTCGATGAGGCCACCGGGGCCGAACTTCAGGTGCCGGCCCGGGTCGACTCCGCGGGGTACCCGCTCCCGCCGCATCCGGCCGCGCAGCCGCACGATTTCGGCCAGCGCGGTGGCCGGCAGGGTGTAGGGATAGCGCACGGAGTCGATGAGCCGGCAGAACCGGTAGGCAAGATCCGGATCACCGGCCAACGGCCGGGCTCGCAACAGAGCCTGTGACTCCCAGTCCCTCGACCATCGCCGATAGTAGGACTCATATCCGTCGAGGGTGCGCGAGACCGGGCCGCTGCGGCCCTCCGGCCGCAGGGCCGTGTCCAGCCGCAGCGCCGGATCCGGTCCGGGCAGGGCCAGCAGCCGATGTAGTTCGCCGACAACGTCCGCAGCCGCCCGGGCCGCCACCTGCTCGGTCTCCCCGGCGCGGGCCTCGTGGACGATCACCACGTCGGCGTCGCTGGAGTAGGACATCTCGTCCCCGCCGAGCCGACCCATCGCGATGACGGCGATTCGCGCGGGCAGACGGTCGGGGTCGCCGCCGGCGACGCGGCGCTGCGCCACGAGCAGACTCGCCGCGATCGTCGCCGCCGCGGCGTCGCTGAGCGCCCTCCCGACCGCGGCGACATCGAGCAGCCCGAGCAGGTCGGCACAGGCGACTCGGACCAGCTCGACGCGGCGCACCGCCCGGGCCCGGCCCACGGCGTCCGCCCAGTCCGGGTTGCGGTGCACGATGGCCAGCAGCGTGCGCGAGAGTACCTCGCGGGGCACCGGCACCAGATCGGCCTCGGTGCGCAGCAGCCGCACCGACTCCGGCGCCCCCGCCATCAGCTCGGCCACGTAGGGGCTGGTCGCGAGCACCCGGGCCAGCCGGTCGGCGGCGCCGACGGAATCCCGCAGCAGCCGCAGATACCAGGGCACCCGGCCGAGTGCCTCGCTGACCTTACGGTAGGCCAGCAGCCCCGCGTCCGGCGTCGGCGCGTCGGCGAAGGTCGGCAGCAGCGTGGGCAGCAGATGCCGCTGGATCGCCGCGGTCCGGCTGACCCCCCTGGTCAGCGCCTCGATGTGCCGCAGCGAGCGTTCCGGCGCGGCGAAGCCCAGGGCGGTGAGCCAGTGCGCCGCCTCGGCGTGCGAGAGCCTGATCTCCTCGGTGGACAGCCGGGCGACCGCCTCCAGCAACGGCTGGTAGAACAACCGCTCGTGCAGGGACCGGACGGTGTGCACGATCCGGGCCCGGGCGGCCTCGAACTCGTCGGCGGTCCGCATACCCATCGAGCGGGCGAGCCAGCGCAGCTCGGACTGCTCTCGGGGCAGGCAGTGCACCCGCCGCAGGCTGCGCAGCTGCAGTCGATGCTCGGCGTTGCGCAGGAAGCGGTAGGCCTCGGCGAGAGCGGCGGCGTCGCGGCGCCCGACGTACCCACCGCGGGCGAGACCGTCGAGCGCGGCCAGCGTCGCGTTCTCCCGCAGCTTCGGGTCGGCCCGGCCGTGGACCAGCTGGAGCAGCTGCACCGCGAACTCCACATCGCGCAGGCCACCCGGGCCCAGCTTGAGATTGCGTTGCGCCTCCCCTCGCGGCAACGTCGACTCGACCCGTCGCCGCATGGCCCGCACGTCGGCGACGAAGTTCGGCCGGGACGACGCGGTCCACACCAACGGGGCCACCCTCGCGCAGAACTCCGCGCCGAGGCCCAGGTCGCCGGCGATCGGCCGGGCCTTGAGCAGCGCCTGGAACTCCCAGGTCCGCGCCCAGCGGTGGTAGTAGGCCACATGGCTGTCCAGGGTGCGCACCAAGGCGCCGTCCCGTCCCTCGGGCCGCAGGTTCGCGTCTACCTGGAACAGTGCTCCCGCGGAGGTCACCAGCCCAGCGGCCCGGACCAGGCCCTCGGCCAGCCGCGTCGCCGACCGCAGCATCGCGTCGACCCCGACCCCGACCCCGACGCCGACGCCGACGCCGACGCCGGCCGCCGCCCCAGCATCGCCCTGCCCGTCGGCACCAGCCTGCGCATCGGCCTCCGTGCCCGCCTCGGGCGGCGCGGCGACGAACAGGACGTCGACGTCGCTGACGTAGTTGAGTTCCCGGCCGCCACACTTGCCCAGGCCGATCACAGCCAGCCGCACGGGCGGCAGGTTCGCCGGCAGACCCGCGCGGGCGATCGCGAGGGCCGCGTCGAGCGCGGCTCCGGCAAGGTCGGCGAGCTCGGCGGTGGCGTCGTCCAGAGCAACGGCCCCGGTCAGATCCCGGGCGGCGACGGTGAGCAGCTCACGACGGTAGGCCACCCGCAGCGCGTCGAGAATCTCCGGCCCGTCCCCGGCGGCCCGGGGCGACGCCTCGGTCGGGTCGGCGCCGACCTCCCCCAGCAGCGTCGCCCGCATCTGGGCCGGATCCGGGCGCACGGACGCCAGCGCGTCGGGGGCCAGTACCTGCCAGTCGCCCGGATGGCGAGCCAGGTGATCTCCCAGCGCGCGGCTGGCCCCCAGCACCGCGCACAGCCGTTCCCGTAGGCCGGGGTGGTCCGCCAACGTCGACAGCAGACGCGGTCCGGCCTGCGGACCGAGCGCGTCGACCACCCGCTCAAGCGCCGCCAGCGCCAGGTCCGGATCGGCCGACGCGGCCAGCGCCGCCGCCACGGGATGGACGACGACCGCCGACGCGCCCGCGGGCAGCAGCGCGAGGCGCCCCATCGCGGCCGCCACCCGGTCGACGTCGGTGAAGCCGAGTCGCGCGAGCTGGGCGGCGATCGACCTGCCCCGAGCGTGATCGACAGCCGCCGGGCCGGGCCGCTGCGGTGTCACAGGACAGGCAGGTACCGGTCGATCTCGAACGGTGTGACCTGCCGCCGGTAGTCCTGCCACTCGGCCCGCTTGTTCCGCAGAAAGAACTCGAACAGCTCGTCTCCGAGGGTCTCCCGCACCAGCGACGACCCCTCCATCACCGTGATCGCGTCGGCCAGCGAGCCGGGAAGGGCGGAGATCCCCCGCTCGCGACGCTGCACCTCGGTCAGCGTCCAGACGTCGTCGGCGGCCGGCGCCGGCAGGTCGTAGCCGCCCTGGATACCCCGCAGCCCGGCGGCGAGCACCAGCGCGAAGGTCAGGTACGGGTTGCAGGCGCTGTCCGGCAGCCGGAACTCGACTCGGGTGGCCTGCGACTTGTGCAGTTTGTACAGCGGGACCCGGACCAGGGCGGACCGGTTGTTGTGCCCCCAGCAGACGTACGCGGGCGCCTCCAGTACCTCGCCGGCCCGCTGATCCCCGATCAGCCGCTTGTACGAGTTCACCCACTGGTTCGTGACGGCCGTGATCTCTGACGCGTGGGTGAGCAGTCCCGCGATGAACGACTTCGCGACCTTGGACAGCTGGTACTCGTCGGTCGGGTCGTGGAAGGCGTTGCGGTCGCCCTCGAACAGGCTCAGGTGGGTGTGCATGCCTGAACCCGCCTGGTCGCCGAACGGCTTGGGCATGAAGGTGGCGTAGATTCCCTGCCGCAGCGCCACCTCCTTCACCACCTGGCGGAACGTCATGATGTTGTCCGCGATGGTGAGCGCGTCGGCGTAGCGCAGGTCGATCTCCTGCTGCCCGGGAGCCACCTCGTGGTGACTGAACTCCACCGAGATGCCGAGCCGCTCCAGCATGCTGATCGCCTGCTGGCGGAAGTCGTGGCTGATGTCGTTCGGGGTCAGGTCGAAGTAGCCCGACTCGTCGACCGGTGGCGGCATCGGGCCGCCGCGCTTGGGCGGCTCCTTGAGCAGGAAGAACTCGATCTCCGGATGGGTGTAGAAGGTGAACCCGGCGTCAGCCGCCCGGGCCAGGGTGCGCCGCAGCACCCAGCGGGAGTCGGTGGCAGCCGCCGTCCCATCCGGCATCACCAGGTCGCAGAACATCCGCGCGGTCAGCGGATGCTCCCCTCGCCACGGCAGCACCTGGAACGTGGACGGGTCCGGTCGGGCCAGCATGTCCGCCTCGTGCACGCGGGCGAAGCCCTCGATGGCCGAGCCGTCGAACCCGATGCCCTCGGCCAGCGCCCCCTCGAGCTCGGCCGGGGAGATCTCGACGGACTTCAGGTACCCCAGCACATCGGTGAACCAGAGCCGCACGAAGCGGATGTCCCGCTCCTCGAGAGTCCGCAGCACGAACTCCTGCTGTTTGTCCATGGCGCCTCCACACTGAGGTGAGGACTCGACGATACGGGCCCCTCCGGCCTGAACGGGCCCCCTCACGTCCTCACCCGACCATAGCGATCCCCCACCCCGGCTGCCGTGATGTTGCACGCTGGCAACACCACCGCCCACAAAGCGTCACCGCCCAGCTGGTCAGGCACTCGTCAGCCTGGTCTGGTGGGTGTTCCGATACGCGGGCCGGCATCGTCGTCGAGCCCGTCGGCCCCCGCGGCAGCGCGTACCCAGGCCGTCGGAAGCTAGACGGGTCAGGTCAGGCCTGGCCCTTACGTCCCATCCCCAGTGCCTTGCGGTAAAGCTCGGGGACACGGTAACGCTCGGCGTCGTCACGCGAACCGAGGTCGATCCCGAGTAGGCCGACCTCCAGGCCCAGGTTCACCACGTCTGCTTCGACCCGGGCAAGCTCACCAGCGGGGAAGGGTGTACGTCCGGCCGCTCGCAGCGCCTCGAACAGCGGCCCGAGTTCCGGAAACTCCTCTTCCACGGAGCGCATCTCCTGGTCGCTGATGTCCTCCAGGGACTCGACCAGGGCCCGGGGCCGGATCAGGCTACGTTCGTAGGGCGCCGATCCGTGCCAGTCGCGCTCCCGTTCGGCCGCACGATCGAAAAGTCGGATGAGGGAGCGTGGAGAGTGATCGCCGTTGCTGTCCGCCAGCCGGTTCCAGACCCAGTTGTGGGTAAAGGCGGTCTTACCCCCGGAGACCCGCTCGCCTACCAGAACCCGCCAGACGTCGAGCACCTGGCCCTGCGACCAGGATTCGACCCGGTCCACCGCACCGTCCGGCAGCGCGTCCGGGACCTCGGTTCGGACGAGGCGGGCCACCACCGGCGCCCGCAGTGCCTGCTTGATCACTACTTTCAGATAGTCAGTCTGGTCCGCCCAGGACAACCGCGCCTCACGCCCATAGAAATGGGACTGGTTCGGCACCGGGACACTTCGGTAGATATCATCACGAATCAGAACTTTCATCCGTAGGCGGGACAGTTCGTCACCGCGCTCGCCCAGCAGGGCGAGTAGCCCCGCAACCCCCTCCCGCCGCCGTGCCAGATCAGCTGCCGTTGGGCCGAAACCGGCGTCCAGGCCATCGAACAACAGGAATGTCTGCTCATCGGTGGCCGCGTCCAGTTCTCTGATCCACTGCCACACCACCAACCCGGCATCCGGGACTGACAGGACGGCTCGCAGGTCCTGGACGAGGTCGATCTCGCTGTACTGCGACTCGGGTCCACGAACGCAGACAAGGCCACCGAAGATGGCGGGTACGGGCAGCCGCGGCCCGCCGCGCAGCCGCACCGTCACACCGATCAGCGCGGACCAGGCGACTCGCCAGTCGGTCCCCGTGTCCGCGATGATGGAGTCAACCGCCTTGAATGTGTCGCTCGACGGTGTCCACGCACGGCGCGCCAGACCGGATGGGCTGGTTACGGCGACACCGCCTGCCATCGCGAGCTTGCGGAACAGTGCTGTCTTGCCGGTGCCCTTTCGGCCGCGGATCAGTGGTCGGTCCGGCCTCAGCGCCTGCTGAATGATCCCGGTGCGCAGGTAGGTCTCTTCGAATTCGTCGTCAGACTGGGCCTCCGCGATGCCAGCCGACATCCGCAACCCGGCAAGGGCCGCCGCTTTCGTGGTGGTCACCAACGACGGCGCCCCGGGAATGGCGGTGGTGGCGTGGACAGTGTCCGGCCGGATCGTGGCGGAACGCGAGACAAAACCCTTGATCCACTCGCTGACCGGCGCATAGGCGCTGGCACCAGACTCGGCAGTCACCGCGTCCGTGCTAGCCATACCTTCGCTGTACCCCACGACGTGTATGAGCTCATCCACGTCGGGAAACGCCGGTCGGCCGTCCTTGAGGACCGCCGGAGCCAGCCACTCACTGACCCAGTTCGCGGCGCGATCCTCGTAGTAGCGGCGGGTTTCCGGTAGACCGCCAGGAACCGGGCTGACCAGGAACCGCGGCTCAGGGGTATAGGTGCGCTCGGAGCGCGCAGCGAGCAGAGCACGGGTCAGTGCGCCCGTACCCACTTTGGATTGCGGATGCGGGAAGAAGGTGACGACGGCCAGATCGGCGAGATCAAAGAGCAGCGGGGCCGACAGCGGGCTGATGCCGGTCCGAGCGTCGATGAGGACGATCTGCGGCGCGATCCGCAGGCCGCCAACGGCGGATAGCAACATCCGCAGCGGATTGTCCTCCTCCCGATACCAGGAGGCGGGATCCAGCTGGGCAAGCCGGCGAGCATAGTCGGCGTCCGGATGACCCGCCGGAAGCAGATAGAGCTCCCGGTCGGGATGCACGCGCAGCAGGTGCGGCGTGACGTCCGGAAGCGCGCCGGCGATCTCCGCACCCAGCAACAGCGGGACGACTCCCTGATCACGCCGAACCTCACGCTCGACGTCGAAAAGCGCGGCAAGCCCAGGTGCCTCCAAGTCCATGTCGATGCAGAGGACCCGATGCTCCTGCGCGAGCAACTGCGCCGTGTGAGCCAACGCGGTGGATCGGCCCACTCCTCCCCGCAGGGAATAGAACGTCGCGACCAGCGGAGCAGCAAGGAAATCGTCCGACCGTGACGGTAGCCGAACCTCGATTTTGTCCCGGAGTTCGCCGCGAGCCAGCGAATCCGGCCACAGCGGGAGATCGGAAACTGGGACCCGCAGTGGATCGTCGGTCCCCTCGGCCGCAGCGATGTCATTCTCGGCTGGAGCGAGGAGGCGGAAGTAGGCAATGTCGTCGTCTGCAATAAAGGGGCCGAGTGAACGGTCACGTCGTTCCGACGGAGGCAGTCCCTCAAAGGTGCGGCTTACCACCCGGATCCGGTAGCCCCGAAAAGGATCGGGGACCACCCAGGCGACGGCCTGCGGATCGTCGCCGCGCAGACGGTCGAGGATGGATTTACGAACAGCATCGGCCTCAGCCTGCTTCCTGTCCGGCATCTCGCCCCCTTCTGCCTCGTTGCCAGCTCGTTGTCAGCGTAGCCGTCGGAGCCGGTGGGCCAGGAGCTTGGCCAGCTGCCGGGCGCTGGCGAGTTCTCGCTCGTAGTCGGCCTCGGGGGAGAGCACCGGGTCGTAGCGCATCTCGACAGTGCGACGATCCGCATACTCACGCACATCGTGCGGCAGGTCAGCTCGGCGAAAACCGCAGTCCGCCAGCAGAACATCAAGATCGTGTATCTTCTTGACCGACCCGCCGTTCAGGGCGGCCCCGAGGGCTTTGGCGTATGCCTCGACCACATATCCGGTGAGGTAGAGAGCGCCAAGCTGCCGCGCCTTCGCATGCAGCACCTCGGCATCCTGACCGCGTTCGCGAGCTACGGCAACCCAGTGATCGATCTGCCTTCTTCTGCCTGGCTTCAGCACCCACCCCCGTCTGCCTGATGACGACAGGGCGCACTGTAACCACAATCGGTGTCACAGATCCGAGCCGAGACCAACTGCGGACAACAGGCAGACGACATGGAGGACCACGGAGCGCGCTCGGAACTGCGAATGCCCCCATGTCCGCGCCCCGGGATCTCGGCGTCAGACCTGGATGCGGCGTTCGACGGCGTCGAGGATCTCGGCGATGGCGTCGTCGACGGGGACGCCGTTGCGCTGGGAGCCGTCGCGGAAACGGAAGGAGACGGCGCCGGCGGCCACGTCATCGTTGCCGGCCAGGAGCATGAACGGGACCTTCTGCTTCTGCGCGGTGCGGATCTTCTTCTGCATCCGTTCGTCGGAGGCATCGACCTCGACCCGGATGCCGTGACCGGACAGGCGGCGGGCGATCTCGTCGAGGTAGGGCACGTGCTCGTCGGTGATGGGAATGCCGAGGACCTGCACGGGGGCGAGCCACGGCGGGAGGGCACCGGCGTAGTGCTCCAGCAGGATGGCGAGGAAGCGCTCGATCGTCCCGAACAGGGCCCGGTGAATCATGAACGGGCGCTTGCGGGTGCCGTCCGCGGCCTGGTATTCGAGGTCGAAACGCTGCGGGAGCTGGAAGTCGACCTGGATGGTGGACAGCTGCCAGGTCCGGCCGATCGCGTCTCGGGCCTGCACGGAGATCTTCGGGCCGTAGAACGCGCCGCCACCCGGGTCCATGACGAGTTCCAGGTCCTGCTTCTGGGCGGCCTCGCGCAACAGGTCGGTCGCCTCGGCCCATTCCTCGTCGGTGCCCACGGCCTTCCCCTCGGGGCGGGTCGAGAGCTCCAGGTAGAAGTCGTCGAGCCCGTAGTCGCGCAGGAGGCCCAACACGAAGCTCAGCGTGCTGTCGAGCTCGGTGGGCAGCTGCTCGCGGGCACAGAACAGGTGCGCGTCGTCCTGGGTGAGACCGCGCACCCGGGTAAGACCGTGCACCACGCCGGACTTCTCGTAGCGGTAGACGGTGCCGAACTCGAACAGCCGCAGCGGCAGCTCCCGGTACGACCGGCCGCGGGACCGGTAGATCAGGATGTGCATCGGGCAGTTCATCGGCTTGAGGTAGTAATCGGTGCCGCCGTCGAGCTGCATGGGCGGGTACATGCCGTCCGCGAACCAGTCGAGATGCCCGGAGATCTCGTACAGGTCGGACTTGGAGATGTGCGGGGTGTTGACGAACGAATAGCCCGCCTCGGTGTGCCGGCGGCGCGAGTAGTCCTCCATGGCGGTGCGGATGGCGCCGCCCTTGGGATGGAACACCGACAGGCCGGGGCCGATCTCGGTCGGGAAGGAGAACAGGTCGAGTTCGGCGCCGAGACGGCGATGGTCGCGCCGTTCGGCCTCGGCGAGGCGGGTCTGGTAGTCCTTCAGCGCCTCACGGGACTCCCAGGCGGTGCCGTAGATCCGCTGCAGTTGCGGGTTCTTCTCGCTGCCCCGCCAGTAGGCCGCGGCCGAGCGCAGGATGGCGAAGGCGGGGATGGAGCGGGTGGTCGGCACGTGCGGCCCGCGGCAGAGGTCCTTCCAGCACAGCTCGCCGGTCTTCGCGTCCAGGTTGTCATAGATTGTCAGTTCACCGGCGCCGACCTCGACGCTCGCCTCGGCATCCTCGCCGGCGCTCGACTTGAGACCGATCAGCTCCAGCTTGTACGGCTCGTCGGCGAGCTCGGCGCGGGCCGACTCGTCGGTGACGACCCGCCGCGAGAAACGCTGGCCGGACTTGATGATCGTCTGTGCCTTCTTTTCAATGGCCTTCAGATCGTCCGGGGTGAACGGGGTCTCGACGTCGAAGTCGTAGTAGAAACCGTTCTCGATCGGCGGCCCGATCCCCAGGCGCGCCTTGGGGAACAGTTCCTGCACGGCCTGGGCGACGACGTGCGCCGCGGAATGCCGCACGATCGCCCGCCCGGCCGGCGATTCGAGGACGATCGGCTCGACGACCGCGCCATCGGCGAGGACATGGGTAAGGTCGCGCTGCTGGCCGTCGACCAACGCTGCGATGACCGAGCGGTCGTCCGCGAACAGGCCGGCGGCCGTCGTCCCGCCTGGCACCACCCGCGGCTCGCTGCGCTGGTCATGCTGGACGGTCACGCGGACGTCGGACACCGAAAATCTCCTGTGTGCGAGGGGACGCAGGCGTGGGGATCCTCCCGTGGACGGTGTGTCACCATCCCTGCGGGCGACCCCACGGCGGGCCTTCCTGACCCGATCGCGATGCTACTCGCGAGCGGGCACTGCCTCCCACGCGCGCGCACTCAGGGTGACGGTTCCGGGGTGATCGTCGGGCTGTCGACGGGATACGCGCCGCCCACCGGATAGGGCCCGCCCACCGGGTAGACCCCGCCGACCGGGTATGCGCCGAGGCGGGGCAGCACCCCCTGCCCTCCCGACCGCGGCGACCCGGACTGGCCCGCACCGGACGGGACCGGGTCAGACGGGTCCGGGTCGGACGGGCCCGGGTCGGACGGGGCAGCCACGATGGTCGAGACCTCGGCGACGATCACACCGCCCGGTAGTCCGCTGGGCCGCGGCGCGACCTCCCGCGGCTGACCGTCGGCGGACCGCCCGGCATCGCCACTGACGGGCGCCACGGGATCCCTGCCCTCGCCTGGATCCCCGACCTGTGCGCCCACCTCCCGGGCGTCCTCGGCGCCTGCCTCCCGCGCGCGGATGCCGTCGAGCGCCATGTCGACGATCCGGCCGATCCGGCTGCCGCTGACCTCACGGTCCCCGCTGAGGTACTGCCGGTAGGAGACCGTCCCGGCCAGCATGTCGACGACGAGATCGACGTCGACGTCCGCGGGCAGTTCGCCCGAGGCGATCCCGCGCCGGAGCAGGTCGGCGGCCCACCGCCGGGGCGGTTCCAGCACCCGGTGCGAGTAGGTGGCGAACAGTTCGGGGTGGGCGCCATGCTCCGCGGCAAGCTTGGGCATGATCTGCCCGGCCAACGAGTGCGAGTTACGCCGGCGCAGGGAGATGAGCCACGCGACCAGGTCGTCCCGCAGGGATCCGGTCTCGACCGTCTCGACGTCATCGGCCAGCGTGTCGAGCGCGTCACCGATGAGGGCGTCCTTGGTGGGCCAGCGCCGGTAGACCGTGGCCTTGCCGACACCAGCGCTGGCCGCGACGGCCTCCATCGACAGCCCGGTGAAGCCGACGGTGGCCAACTCGTGCAGCGCGGCCTCTATGATCGCCCCGTCATAGCGGGGATCACGCGGACGGCCGGGCGCACGCGGAACCCGCACCCCGGACGGGGCCCGATCCTCCGGTCGACGAGGATGCGGCGGACGGGCATCCGATGTCGTCGTCATTGGCCGCGTCCTCCGCTCGCCCCGCCGATCCGGTCGCCGTACCGGTGCGTCCGCATGGATAGGCCACCCGCCACGTGGTGGAGCCGCTCGTTCCTGCCGGTGTTCCTGTCCCATTTCAAGATCAGCATACGTGCCGCCGGCCCCTGACGCATCCGTTTGCGGTGCCAGCGGCGTGGCGCAGCCTGGATGACCAGGCGGTGGGAATCGGCGGCGGGAGTCGGCGGCCGGTGGCAGCATGGGCAGCACGCCGGGACGCCCAGCGCCCGGACGGACCATCAGGAGTGCTCATGATCTCGTCAGGCAGTGCCTCCCACGCATCGGCATCCTCCGAGTCGGCATCCCACGAGTCACCCGACCAGAGCCACGAGACCGCGGCGGCGACGCTCTACGGCGCGCCGGCCGCAGCAGGTCGCCCTCATCTCCGCCCCCGCACCCGCTTCACCGTCCGCGACGTCGCGGCGGCCAAGGCCCGCGGGGCGAGGTGGGCGATGCTCACCGCCTACGACTTCACCAGCGCCTCGGTGTTCGACGAGGCCGAGATTCCCGTCCTGCTGGTCGGCGACTCCGCCGCCAATGTCGTGTACGGCTACGACACCACGATCCCGGTCACGGTGGACGAGCTCATCCCCCTGGTCCGCGCGGTGGTGCGCGGGGCGCCGCACGCGATGGTCGTGGCCGACCTGCCGTTCGGGTCGTACCAGGCGGGGCCGCGGCAGGCCCTGGAGACGGCCACCCGTTTCCTCAAGGAAGGCGGCGCCCACGCGGTGAAGCTCGAGGGTGGGGCACGGGTCGCCCCGGCGGTGGAGACGCTGACGGCGGCGGGCATCCCGGTCGTCGGCCATCTGGGGCTGACCCCGCAGAGCATCCACGCCCTCGGCGGCTACCGGGTGCAGGGCCGCGACGCGGCCGGGGACGTCCTGCTCGCCGACGCGCTGGCGATCGAGGCCGCCGGCGCGTTCGCCGTCGTGCTGGAGGTGGTGCCCGCCGATCTGGCTGCCCGGGTGACGAAGGAGCTGCGCATCGCCACCGTCGGCATCGGCGCCGGACCGGACTGCGACGCCCAGGTGCTCGTCTGGCAGGACATGGCCGGGTTCAGCGGCGGCCACACCCCCCGGTTCGTCAAGCGGTACGCCGACCTTCGCGCGGCCCTCGGCGCGGCGGCGCGCGCCTACCGCGACGAGGTCGAGGGCGGCCAGTACCCGTCTCTCGAGCACAGCTACTGAACCAGCACAGCTACTGGACCAGCCGCGTTACCGAGCCTGCCTTACCGAGCCAGTGCGACGGCAAGCTCCGAGCGGGCCGCCACCAGGGACGGGCCGTACCAGGTCAGCAGGCGGCCCGAGACGCACACCGCCGGCGCGGTGAACGACTCGGGTCCGTCCGCCGGGCTGAACGCGTACGGCTCGTCCGGCAGGACGACCAGGTCGTGCGGCGCCACCGTGGCCGGGTCGAACCGGGGATAGCGCTGCGGCGAGTCGGCCAGCACGTTGTCGACGCCGAGCCGGCGCAGCACGTCCCCGGCGAACGTGTCGCGCCCGACGGCCATCCATGGCCGACGCCAGATCGGTATCAGCGCGCGCCGGCGTGGTCCGGCCGGCGCGGGCTGCGACCAGGCGGCCCGGGCCTCGTCCAGCCAGCCGGGCCGGGGCAGCCGGCAGGCCAGGCGCAGCATCCGGTCCAGGCTGCCCAGGGCGGCGTCGACGGTGGTGGGCGCGGTCACCCACACGGCAAGCCCGGCCGCCCGCAGGGCGTCGAGGTCTGGTGCGCGGTTCTCCTCGGCATTGGCGAGCACGACGTCTGGGGCGAGCTCGACGACGGCGGCGACGTCGGGATTCTTCGTGCCCCGCACCCGGGTGACGTGCAGCCCCGGCGGATGGCTGCACCAGTCGGTCGCGCCGACCAGCAGGCCCGGGGCGCTCACCGCGACCGACTCGGTGAGGCTCGGCACCAGTGAGACCACCCGCCCGACCCTGGTCGGGACCGCCACCGTCAGCCCGAGATCGTCCCGCTCGGGGTCGTCAGGTTCGCCGCCCAGGAGTCGCCCGGGACCGTCCGGCCAGCCGGATGTGGCCGGATAGGGACTGTCCAGCTCGCCTGCCATCACCGTGCCCAGACGTCAGACGTCGGTGACGCGCAGGCCCGCGTGGGACTTGTAACGTCGGTTGATCGAGATCAGGTTGGCAGTGAGCGCCTCCACCTGGCCGGCATTGCGCAGCTTGCCGGCGTAGATGCCGCGCATGCCGGGGATCCGCTCGGCGAGCGCCGCGACCAGGTCGGTGGCGGCCCGGTCGTCGCCGAGCACGAGGATGTCGGTGTCAATCGACTCGACCGACTCGTCGGCGAGCAGCACGGCGGAGATGTGGTGGAAGGCCGCCACGACGGTGCTGTCGGGCAGGACGGCCGCGGCCTGCTGGGCGGCGCTGCCCTCGGGTACGGGCAGGGCGAACGCGCCGCCCTTGTCGAACCCCATCGGATTGACGCAGTCGATGACGATCTTCCCGGCCAGCGGGCCGCGCAGCGACTCGAGTGTCTCCCGGTGCCCTTCCCAGGGAACAGCGATGATGACGATGTCGGCGCGCGCGGCGACGGTGGCGTTGTCCGAGCCTTCGATGCGCCGCCCCGGCCCGGCGAGTGCGGCTGCGGCCTGCTCCCCGCGTTCGGCCGAACGTGAGCCGATGAGCACGAGATGCCCGGCCTGGGCGAAGCGCAGACCGAGGCCGCCGCCCTGCGGTCCGGAGCCACCGAGGATGCCGACAGTGAGCGCGGGGACGTCCGCGGGGACGTACTGGGTCGAGGTCACCCTGTCATCCTGCCCGAGTCGTCCGTCGGCCGCGAGGTTGCGCGAACGACGCCAAACCCGCAGGCGAGACGGCTGGAGCACGGAGCCGGACCGTGCACCCTCCGGCACCGCGGCCGATAGCCAACCCACCCGCCGACGGACAGCCGGGTGCAATGGGGGACTATGCATGAACAACGGGACAGCTACGTGACCGTCCGCCCCCGCCCGCCCACCGGGACCTTCGGCCGGACAGACGGGATCCCACACACGTCGCTACCGGCAGAGGAGCAACGAGCGTGACAGACAGTTACAGCTCATGGGTCAGCACCGTGAGCGAGCGAAACGGCACTTCGAGTGATATGCCAGGTGTGTCCGGTCACCCCGGGCGTGCGTTGGCTACGGATGGGCCGTACCGTTCCGTTTCACACGCATCGAGCAGATCTTCCGAAGCAGGCGAGAGAGGTCGAGCAATGGCGGACGTATCGGTTCGCTTCGCGATGACGAACGACAGCGAAGTGGTGCTGAACCTGTCGCTGCCGCAGGCGCTGCGCCTGATGGAGGCGATCGCACGCAAGGTGGGCGAGACGCTGTCCGAGCGCAGCACACAGGCGGTGGGCGGAGTCGGCGGGGTGCCCACCTCGGCGCCCTCGAACGGCATGCCGAGTCTCGGGCCCTACACCCCGTCCTGACCAGTGTCGTTCTGGCCAGTGTCGTTCTGGCCAGCGCCAGCGCGGTGGTTGGACGGCACGGCTGCGAGCCGTGGTTCAGAACCCTGTGGTGGGCTCGGTGAGCCTGAACGGATCTCCGCCGGGACGCGCGGAGCCCCCGGCGGCAATGGCGTGGCCGGCGGCGAGAGCACGCGGATGGGACGTCGCGTACACCTCACGCAGCCGGTCGACGGTGACAAGCGTGTAAATCTGGGTCGTGCTCACCGAGGCATGACCGAGCAGCTCCTGCACGACCCGGACGTCCGCTCCCCCGTCCAGCAGGTGGGTGGCGAAGGAGTGCCGCAGCACGTGCGGTGACACTCCCTCGACCCCGGCAGCCGCCGCGGCGAGACGCAGCTCGGTCCAGGCACTCTGCCGGGACAGCCGGTTGCCGCGGCGCGACAGGAACACCGCCGACCCGGAGCGGGCACCGCACAGATGCGGCCGGCCAGCCCGCAGGTAGTCGCCGAGCGCGAGGACCGCGCAGCGCCCCAGCGGAACCACCCGGTCCCGCCCGCCCTTGCCATGCAGGCGCACCGACGCGCCGTCGAGGTCGAGACCCTCGAGGTCCAGGCCAACGGCCTCGGAGATGCGGGCACCGGTTCCGTACAGCAGCTCCAGCAGGGCACTGGCCCGCAATCGACGCGCGGCCTGCACCGGATCTGTCCCCACGCCCCTGGCAGCGAGGAGCGCAGCGTCCCCGGCGGCGGCTGGCACAGCACCCCCGGCGGCGGCGAGCACCGCGCTCACCTGGTCGACGGTCAGCGCCTTCGGCAGCCGACGGGGCGGCACGGGCGGCCGCACCGGCCGGGACACGTCCTCGCGCACATCCCCCTCGTCCGCCGCGAAGCGGTGCAGCGAGCGCACCGAGACCAGCATCCGCGCCACCGACGCGGCCGCGAGCGGCGGATGCGTGTCGTCCCCGGCGCGCAGCGCGGCGGCGAAGCCGGCAACCTCCGCCTCGCCCACCGCGTCCAACGAGCACAGCCCGTGCGCCGACAGGTGGACGAGGTAGCGCCGCAGATCGCGGCGGTAGGCGAGTACCGAGTTGCGGGCCAGCCCGCGCTCGCCCTCGAGGTGGTGGAGATAACGGGCGATCACGTCCGCCGGCGCGTCCGTCCCGGCCGCGAGCGTGTGGGTACGCGGCCGGAAGAGTTCGTCGCCGTCGGTCGCCGCCATCATCAACCTGATAGTAGGACCTGCCGGCAGTTGTCGGCGGGTGCCCGTCCACATGCCGCGATTCCACGGTTATTCTGGCGATCTGTGCGGATGGCCACCGGACCATCACGTCGCGCCGCACGGCTGGGGGTCACCATCATCACTGTCGCCATGCCGCCCGGTGCCCCGCCCGCCGGCCCGCACGCTGCCGTCGCGGCCGCACGGAACCTCCGAGCCACGCTCGCTGATCGCCTTCCCACCACCACGTCCACGGCACGTCGCCGCGTCCTGACCGCCCTGACCGCAGTGCTGCTCGGCGTCGGTCTTGTGGCCGGTTGCGGCGGCGAGGGGGCGCCCGGCGGTGCCGCTCTGCCCGCCCGGTCGGGTGCCGGCGGGACGGGCGATCCGGCCCCGGGCGGCACCAGTGCGCCGCCCAGCCCGGATGTCAGCGCGCCGGCCGCGATCCGCACGGTCGAGGCGTACTTCCAGGAGATCAACGACGCCATCCGGGCCGGGCGTCTGGCGGTGCTCGGCCCGACCTCGCTCGACGGATGCCAGGCCTGCGCCCTCGACGTCGGGGTGTCCCGATCGCTACAGCAGCGGGGCCTGCACGCCGACGGCCCCGCCTACCAGCTCGGCGACGTCACCGCCCGGCCCAGGGCGGGTCTCGCGGCAACCGTCACGTTCACCCTGCGCACGGCCACCGTGGGTCTGCTCGACGCCGCCGGGCGGCACGTGACGGACGCTCCCGGCGTCGCCACCCGTGCCGCCACGGCGCAGCTCGCGCTCACCGCCCAGGGCTTTCGCATCCAGACCCTGCGATACGCCACGGCACCGGCGTGAGGCGAGCGGGGCTCGTCCTGATCGTCGCCGTCGCGTTGACGTCCGGGCTCGGGCGGGCCGGACTGCTGGGCCCGGGTGTCGCGTTGGCCGCTCCCGGCAGTACGACGGTGCCGTGCGCCACCGTGCTCTGGGGTACCTGCGACACCAGGGCCACCGCGAGCGGCTACCAGTACCGCTACCACGACGGCATGCTGGAGCGGATCCCGGTCGGCGGCGGCGGCACCGGCGGCGGGCGGCGGGCGGCGAACTGCGGGCAGAACTGCCCGGACGACCCGGCCGAGGTCTGTGAGCTGCTCGAGCTCGTCGGCCCGAACCCGGAGATGTCCGTCGCGGAGCGCGCCCAGTACGACCAGACGATGGCCGGCTGCAACAACTACCTGATTCCGGTGGCGAACGCCGTGCCGATCGCCGCGGTCCAGGCCGCGCTCAACGACTACCTGCGCGAGAAGGTCCTGCCGAAACCGACGATCGTCATCGCGCCGTCCGGCCGCAGCTTCGCGAACCTGGCGACGATCCTCTACACACCGGTGTCGGAGTCCTACACGTTCAACGTGGACGAGCCGGTCCAGGCCACGATCAGCGCCGTCCCGCACTACCGCTGGGAGTTCGGCGACGGCCAGGTCGGCCCGGACGCGCCCGGCCGGCCCTACGATGCGGCGATCTCCCCGCGGGACCACCCCGACGACTACGTCAGCCACCAGTACGACCGAGCCGGCCAGTACCAGGTGACCCTCACGGTCACCTGGCAGGGCACGTTCACCGTGCCCGGTGTCGCTCAGGCGTTCCCGCTCAACGCCGTCGTCCTCGCCGCCGCGCAGCCCCTGGTGGTCGACGAGGCCTCCGGCGTCCTCATCCACAACGACTGACCGGCCGGGCCGATCGTACTGTTGCCGTATGTGACGGCGACCTGGCAGCCGCACGGTTCAAAGGGACCACCGTGGTCGGAGTTACCGGTTCCGTGTCCGGTTTGCCCTACCAGAGCGACCCGCCGTCCCAACCGACCCCCCGCACACCCGAACGGTGTGTCACCACGCGAGCCTCAGCGATCCGGGGGTGGCGGGGGCGGCGGCATCGCCAGCGGAAGGCCGCGTGCGTCAAGCCACCTCGGCCGCCGGGTCAGCCGCCAGTCAGCGGCGGTGGGCGGGGGTCAGCCGCTGTGCGCGGGGCGGGCCGGCCAGGGGGTGTCGGTCGGGCGCAGACCGGTGAAGCCCGCCGATCGGCACCGCTCGGCGGCCAGCAGCCCGGCGACGGCCATCCCGTTGGTGATCTCGCCACGCAGCACCCGGCGGACGGCCTCGTCGAGGTCGACGCGGGCCACGCCCATGTCGGCCTCCTCGTGTTCGGGCACGTAACGCTGCTCCGCTGGGATCTCGTGCAGTCCGCGGGCCAGGAACACCCGGTAGGCCTCGTCGGTCATCCCCGGTGAGGAGTAGACGTCGACGAGCAGGTCGTACCGGTCGGCACGCAGTCCGGTCTCCTCGGCGAGCTCGCGGGCCGCGGCGATGCTCGCCGGCTCGCCGGCGACGTCCAGGATGCCGGCGGGCAGCTCCCACAACGGTTCGCCGACCGGATGCCGGTACTGGTGCACCAGCACGACCCGCTGGTCGTCGTCGAGTGCCACGACGCCGACCGCACCGGGGTGCACGACGACGTCCCGCTGGGAGACGTCGCCATCCGGCATCCGGACGAGATCCCGCCGCACCCGGATGATGCGCCCGGCGTAGGCGGGCGAGCTCTCGGTAACCTCGTAGCTGTGCTCGGTGTGGCCGTGCTCGGTGTGGCCGTGCTCGGGGCCGGTCACGGCGACACCAGCGCCGCGCCGTCAGCGCTCGTACCGGACGCGCGGCTCTTGCCCGACCCGCCGCCCGCCCCGCGCCGTCCCGTCCCCCGCCCGTTGGCCGCGGCCGCTCCCGCACCGGCCGCGGATCCGGATCCGGATCCGGACGCCGCCTGCGTGGCCAGGTCCGACCCTGGCTCCGATGCTCCGGCCGCGGACGTGGCGGCGGCCGGTTCCCCGGGCAGCTCGACCGGCAGGACGCCGCGGCGTCGGTCCGCGTGGACGAGCGCCGCCGCGACCAGCCCACGGAACAACGGATGCGCCCTGGTCGGCCGGGAACGGAACTCCGGATGCGCCTGGGTGCCGACGTAGTACGGATGCACTCCCGCTGGCAGTTCCACCACCTCGACCAGCCGGCCGTCCGGGGAGGTGCCCGAGAACATCAGGCCGGCCGCCGCGAGCTGCCCGCGGTAGTCGTTGTTGACCTCGTACCGGTGCCGGTGACGTTCGTCCACCTCGGGTGCGCCGTACGTACGCCGGGCGACGCTGCCGGATTCCAGCACGCAGGTGTACAGCCCGAGCCGCATCGTCCCGCCCATGTCCTTCGCGCCGGCGACGACCTCCCGCTGGTCGGCCATGGTCGAGATGACCGGATGGGCGGTGTCCGGCGCGAACTCGGTGGAGTTCGCCCCGGTCAGACCCGCGAGGTTGCGGGCCGCCTCGATCACCATGCACTGTAGGCCCAGGCAGATACCCAGCGTCGGGATGCGGTTCTCTCGGGCGTGGCGCAGCGCGGAGAGCTTGCCCTCGATGCCGCGGATCCCGAATCCGCCCGGCACGATGATCCCGTCGACGCCGTCGAGGCAGGCCGCCGCCCGCTGCGGCGAGTCGCACTCGTCGGAGGTGATCCAGCGTAGGTCCACCCGGGTGTCGGTGGCGAACGCGCCGGCCCGCAGCGCCTCGGTGACCGACAGGTAGGCGTCCGGCAGGTCGACGTACTTGCCGACGATCCCTATCGTCACCCGGTTCGCCGGCTGGTGGACCCGGCGCAGCAGCCTGTCCCACTCGGTCCAGTCGACGTCCCGGAACGACAGCCCGAGCCGACGCACCACATAGGCGTCGAGGCCCTCCCGGTGCAGGACTCGCGGGATGTCGTAGATGGAACTCGCGTCCGGCGCGCCGACGACCGCCTCATCGTCCACATCGCACATCAGTGCGATCTTCTTCTTCAGAGCGTCCGGCAGCGGCCGGTCCGAGCGGCAGACCACCGCGTCCGGCTGCAGTCCGATGCTGCGCAGCGCCGCGACGGAGTGCTGCGTGGGTTTGGTCTTGAGCTCGCCCGAGGGCGCCAGATACGGCACGAGGCTCACGTGCACGGTCAGTGCGTTGTCCCGGCCCACCTCGTGCCGGACCTGCCGGATCGCCTCCAGGTACGGCAGCGACTCGATGTCGCCCACCGTCCCGCCGACCTCGGTGATGACGACGTCGACGTGCTCACCGGCCAGCCGCCGGATCCGATCCTTGATCTCGTCGGTGATGTGCGGGACGACCTGCACCGTCTGGCCGAGATACTCCCCGCGCCGCTCCCGGGCGATGACCGCCGAGTACACCTGGCCAGTCGTGACGTTGGCACTGCTGTCCAGGTTGACGTCGAGGAACCGCTCATAGTGGCCGATGTCCAGGTCCGTCTCGGCGCCGTCGTCGGTGACGAACACCTCCCCGTGCTGGAACGGGTTCATCGTGCCTGGGTCAACGTTGAGATACGGGTCGAGCTTCTGCATCGTGACCCGCAGGCCACGAGCCTTGAGCAACCGCCCAAGGCTGGAGGCTGTCAGTCCCTTGCCGAGGCTCGAGGCGACCCCTCCGGTGACGAAGATGTGCTTGGTGACATGCGCCTGGCCCACACGAGACTCCCGTGGTCACGCCGCCGGTCCGAACCCGGCGCCTCCACGGGACTTCACGGTAACAGCTCCCCGCGCCACCACACCCGCACGGGGTCCCGAGCGGACCGCCCCCGGATGACTCAACCCACACTCAACCCACCAGGCCGGCATCTATCCGGTTTGGGTGACTATGTCATGCTGTTCGAGTGACCGACGGGGGTGGGGGGCGGGCTTTCGACGTCTTCGTGTCCCATGCTCCGGATGGGCGGGAGTGGGCAGCCTGGATCGCGTGGGGGTTGGAGGAGGCCGGCTTCCGGGTGCGCCTCGACTCCTGGGACGTGGTGGCCGGAACGAACCGGACCCACTGGCTGGACGGGGTGGTCCGCACCGCGCCGCAGACCATCGCCGTCGTCTCCGACGACTACGCCGACTCGCCGTGGGCGCAGGCCGAGTGGGGTGCGGTCTGGGCGCCGCGGGCGTTGGGTGGCGATCAGCGGCTGCTGGTCGCGCGGGTCACGGACCGGCCGGTCCCGGGCCTGCTCGCCCAGGTTGACCAGATCGACCTGAGTGGCCGCAACCAGCTCGCCGCTCAGGCCGCGCTGCTCGCCGCCGTCCGCCGCCGCGAGTGGGCGCCCGGCGAGGCAGGAATCGGCGGGACAGGCGTCGAGCGCCGGTCGGCCGCGGAACGGTTCGCCGCACAGCCCATCTTCCCCGGTGAACTGCCGCCGGTCTGGAACGTGCCGCAGCCGGCCACTCGCTTCGTCGGTCGCGACGCCGAGCTGGCGCAGCTCGGCGAGGCTGTCTCCCGGTATCCGCTGGTGGCCTCGGTGGGGCTCGCCGGGGTCGGTAAGACGAGCCTGGCGGCCGAGCACGTCCGCCAGCAGCGGGCCGATTACGACGTCGTCTGGTGGCTGCCCGCCGGCCGCCCCGACCTCATCGCCGAACGCGTCCGTGCCCTCGGCCCCCATCTCGGCCTGCCAGCCCAGACACCACCGTCGGCTGTGCTGGCCCGCCTCGACGCCTCGGGTGGCCGCTGGCTGATGGTCCTCGACGACGCCGCCGGGCCCAACACCCTGCCCGACTGGCTGATGCCCTCCACCCGCGACGGCCACATCCTCGTCACCACCCGCCACAGCCACTGGGACCAGGCCGGCCTCGCTCTCCCCATCCGACCCCTCGAACGCGCCGCATCGGTGCGGTTCCTCGCCGCCCGGCTCCCCGACATCGACCAGGCCGTCGCCGCCGACCTCGCCGAACACCTCGGGGATCTGCCCCTCGCGCTCACCCAGATCGCCACCCTGATCGACGACACCGACACTCCCGCCGACGTCTATCTGACGGCGCTGCGCGACAACCCGGCGCAGGTTCTCGCCCGCGGCGAGGTACCCGGACGCCCCGGCATCACCGCCGCCACCCTGTGGGACGAGTCCATCCACCGCCTCGGCCGCGACACCCCCGCCGCCGGCGAACTGCTGCGTCTCGCCGCCCACGCCGACCGCACCACCCCCCTGCCCACCTGGCTGCTCGCCCTCGACCCCAGCGCGATCCGCCACCCCGGGCTACGCTCCGCCGCCGCCGACCCGCTGGAACTCGGCGCCACCACCACCGACGTCACCCGCGTCGGCCTCGCCCACCGCGACGGCCAGGGACTCGCACTGCACAGCCTGGTCCGCACCGCCGTCCGCGCCGACACGGTCCCCGAACACGCCCACCAGATCTCCGACACCCTCAGCCGGCTGCTCCACACCGCCCTCCCGGAAGACGTCACCGCCAATCCGGAGGCCTGGCCCACCTGGCACGAACTCCTCCCCCAGGCAATGACCATCCTCGAGGACGTCACCCCCGACGCGGACACCCCCGAAACCACCTGGCTCGCCGAACACGCCGCCGCCTACCTCACCGAGCAGGGCCGCCCCGCCCTCGCCGAGCCACTGGCCGCCCGCGCCGTGGAAGCCCACGAACGCCTCGACGGCCCCGACCACCCCGACACCCTCACCGCCCGCAACACATATCTCCGCGCCGCCCTTCAAGCCGACCATTACGCCGCCGCCGGCCCGCTGGCCGAACGCAACGCCGACGACCGCGAACGCATTCTCGGACCCGACCATCCCGACACCCTCACCAGCCAGGACACCCTCGCCCGCGTTTACCACAAGGCTGGCCACCTCGACAACGCCCATGTCCTGTTCACCCACACCCTCGACGAACGCACCCGCACCCTCGGACCCGACCACCCCGACACCCTCGAAAGCCGCCACCGCCTCGGCGCTCTTCTCCACGACACCGGACAAAGCGACGAGGCCGCCGACGCCCTTCAACCCGTCCTCGTCGACCGCGTTCGGATACTTGGCACAAACCATCCTCACAGTCTCGACACCCGCTACCGACTCGCGACGGTCTACCACGGTATGGGCGATTATGAAGACGCCCGGGCGCTGGGCGAGCCCGCTCTCGCCGCCCGCGAACGCATCCTCGGATCTGATCATCCGGACACCCTCGACAGCAGGTACCAGATCGGCATCGCCTACCGAAGACTCGGACGCGGAGAGGACGCCACCCGCGAGCTCGGTCTTGCGCTCGAGGGCCGCGAACAGATTCTCGGACCTGACCACCCACGAACCCTGAACGTCGCTTATGCTCTTGGTCGCACTCACCTCGATGCCGAACGGCCAGGATCTGCCATTCCGCTGCTCGAGCGTACGTTGGACGGTCGCAGCAGACTTCTTGGGCCGAACCATGAAATCTCCCTACAGATCCGGGAGCGCCTCATCGAAGCCTATATCGCGGACCGCCAGCCGGGTAAGGCGACCGAGCACTTCGAATACATTCTTAACCGACACGAACGCGCAAACGAGAAGGATCATCCTGACACGCTTGCGGCGAGGGACCGGCTCATCGCGAACTACGAAGAGATCGGCCGGCGTGGCTCAGCGCGCCGCTGCCTCGAACAACAACTCGCCGCCCGTGAGCGCACCGATGGTCCCACGCACGAAAGTACCCTGCGTACCGCTGCCAATCTGTCGGCGGTGTGCGGTGAGTCCGGCCGGCTGCCCCGCGCCATCGAGCTCGGCGAGCGCGTCCACGCCGCCCGTACGCGCAGCCTCGGCCCAGATCATCCCGACACCCAGACAAGCCGCACGGCTCTCGCCGACACCTACCGCCGGGCCGATCGCCACACGGACGCCGCCGACCTCGACCGAGTCACCTCAACCGAAGAATCACAGCAACGACCCGAGAGTCCGGGCCGACCTGAGCTTCCTGGGACCCCCGAAAGCAGAACGCCGGAGACCAGACACCACCGAATAGGCCCCTGATTAAAAAACGCCGCGGGCGCTACTGGCAACAAGTCAATCGGCGGTAGGTGAACTTGACGAGCCGCCATCCGGCGCCTCGTTCTCGTCGTCCTCGAAGACACGGCCGAGGTTCTCCAGCCGGTCGAACAGGCTCTGCTTTATCCCATCCCGGCCACCTGGCTGCCCGCCCTCGCTCCTATGCTCCTGCCTTTGTTTCTCCTCCTGTCTTTGCCTCTCGAGTCGCTGGGCCTCGACGCGTGCTCTCGCCTCCTCCAGCCTTGCTTCCCTCGTACGCTCCAGATCTCGACGATCCGCCTCCATCTCGTGCCGTTCGAGAGCCAAGGTCGTGAGTTCGTTGTCGTCGCGGGACGCCCAGGTGCGGGTGAACTCGCCGTCCCAGTCGACGGGACGAAGCGGGGGCCGGGTCGACGGGCGCGGCTCCGACGGTTCCGCGGAACCGTCGGGCCGGGACGCGCGCGGTTCCGCGGAACCGTCCGCGCGGGGCTCGGTGGGAGCGGCGTCGGGCTGGTCGTCGGGGTCAGGGGTGGGCGGGGCGTCGGGCACGAAGGTCCTCCCTGGCGGCTGGTGCTGCCGGTAATCATTCCACTGCTCCAGGTTCGCCAACCACACCCTCGCCGGTGCCGGTTCCGCGGAACCGGCGGACGGCCGCAGCCGGTCCGGCACCTCGCCGCGGCCCTGCCCACCAGGCGGACTCGATCCCGTCCCGCCGCCGGATCTCCCAGGGTCAGGCGTCGGACCTGAGCACTCCGGCGGCGGCCCAGTTGTCGGCGGGGTATTCCTGGATCCAGACCTGGACGGAATCGGCGGGGATCTGCAGGGAGTCGACGAAGGCATCGGTGATGCGCCTGACCAGTTGGCGCTTGAGTTCGATGTCGCGCGGGCCCTGCTGCACGGTGACGATCGGCATGGCGGATCTCCCATCCACAGTGGAGTGAGAACTCGGACTTCACACCGCGGTCAGCGGTGCGGCCGAACCGGGGGGCTTCCCCTCTCCGGCTGACAGGTCGATTCCATCTCGGTTCGGCGGGCCCACCAAGGCGTGTTTCGGGATGGCCGCCATCACCAGTCGTGATGATCCACGGTGGCTCGCCGAGGGGTGGGGCGCGTACGACGGTCGAGGTAGGGGCCGGCCGCACGATGTGGGACGGCCTCACGGTGTGGGACAGTCGGGCGGTGACGGATCGACGGGATGCCACCACGGACGGAGAGGTCACCTCGGCGGACGGGACGCGGATCGCGGTACGCCGGGTCGGCACCGGGCAGCCGGTGGTGCTGGTGCACGGGTCGTACGGCGGGCTGGACTCGTGGCAGGAGGTCGCGGAAGGACTCGGCGACGGGTTCGAGTGCTGGCTCATGGCTCGGCGCGGGCATGCGCCGAGTGGCGCGCCGGGCCAGGCGAACACGTTCGCCGCGGAGGTCCCCGACGTGCTGGCGGTGCTGGACGCGGCGCGGAACCGCGCGGGGTCCGACGGGCGGGTACCGCACCTGGTCGGCGGCTCCTACGGGGCGACGCTCGCCCTGCACACCGCGGTCGCCGACCCGGACGCGCTCGCCGCGCTCGCCCTGTTCGAGCCGCCTTTGTTCGCCGCCGGTCCGAGGCTGGCGGCGGTTCTCGGCCAGTACCGGGTGCTGCTCGGCGCCGGTGACGTCGCCGGGGCATCCCTGCTGTTCGCCCACCGGGTCGCGCGCGCCCCAGCCGCTCTGCTGGCCGCCGAGGGCACACCGGACGGCCAGGATGAGCCGGACGCGCATGACGGTGCCGGTCGCGGCACGCCGGATCACGCCCCACAGCCGAACGGGGCGGAGCAGACGGAGGCGGAACTGCGGGTCGCCCGGGGCGCGTTGCACGACCTGGAGGCCATGGCCGCCGACAGCGAGGACATCGGCCGGTGGTCCGCCGTGCGCGCGCCGACGCTGGTAATCGGCGGGGCCGACTCCTGGGTGCCGCTGCCGGAGACCATGGATGAGCTCACCCGCGCGCTGCCGGACGCGGAGCAGGTGGTTCTGCCCGGGCAGAACCACTTCGTCACGGCCACGGATCCCGCCCTCGTCGCGCGGACGCTGCGCCCGTTCCTGCGACACCATTCCTGACCGGCCGGGTGACGCCGGCCGTCGCACTCGGCGGCGCGCCTCGGCCAGCGACGGCCCGGGGGCTCGGAAAATGCGCGGTCAGTCGTCCTGCTCGGCCGCCGCGGCGCAGGCGTCGAGCAGCAGCGGCAGGTAGGGCGTGGGGGCGTCCGCTCGTACGCACAGGGCGGTGGGCACTGACAGCGGCTGAGAACGCAGCGGCCGGAAGGCGACCCGCGGGGTGTGCAGTTGGCGGGCGTGCGCCGCGTAGACGACGGTCCAGGCAGGAGTGCCCGCTCCGATCGCGGCGAGGGTGTCGTCGAGGGAGGTGCCGGTCAGCGGGCTCGGCACCGGCTGGAAGCCGGCGTGGTGACATACGCGCAGGATCAGGTCGACCAGCACAGGGTTGCGGGCGCGGGGCACGAGGCGCAGTGGCAGGTCGGCGAGGTCGGCGAGGTCCACGTCCACGCCTGTGGCGCAGGGGTGCCGGGCCGGCAGGGCGACGACCAGCGCGTCCTCCCAGACACCGATCGTGCGCAGCGCAGGGCCGGCCTCGGTACCGCGCAGGAACGTCGCGTCCAGCGTGCCGGCTCCGACTCGGTCCAGCCGGGCCCTGGTCGGCTCACCGACCAAGTCGATTTCCAGGTGCGGCGCGCGCCGCCGCAGCCCTTCGAGGACGCTCTCCAGCCGGGCGCCGAGCCCCCGGCTCGTGCCCAACCGCAGCGTCCCGGTGTACTCCCCGGCGAGACGGGCCGCCACGCCCAGGGCCCGGCCCTCTGCGGCGAGCACCGCCCGGGCCTGGGGCAGGAACAGCTCGCCGGCCGCGGTGAGCCGCACCCCGCGCGGCGAACGGTCGAACAGCTCGATGCCCAGCTCGCGTTCGAGGCGCCGAACCTGCTGGCTCACCGCCGGCTGCCCGGTGCGCAGCCGCTGCGCGGCCCGGCCGAAGTGCCGCTCCTCCGCGACGGCGACGACATACCGCAACTGGCGCAGCTCCATCACCGCATTGTGCCGCCGTTCGGTCGGAGCACGCCCGCGCTGGGCCCCCGCAGGCTCGACGAAGCTCCCCGACTCTGAGCGCCGTGTGCGAAACACCTTGGTGGCGACACGGCAGGAGCCGCTTCCCCTTTCACGCTGGCAGGCAGGGACGCCGACCAGGTGAAGCGGCCACCAGGAATGGGCGGATTTCCTACCCGCTAATGATAGGTGAATGTCACGTGGCCGGATACCACAGCGCCGTAGCTGACGCCGCCGGCCTGGTAGGACAGCGAACTCCAGATGTAGGTCCCGTGCACGACGCTCGAGCACCAGGCGCCGTTCGGCGCCAGGCCGATCGTGCCGGTCTGGCCGAGGTCACTGCTGTTGTCGGATCGACCAACCCGGCCCACCACGTTGCTCTTCCCGTTGGCCTGGGTGTTGCGGAACTGCACCAGCAGCTGGGAGGAACCCGCGCTGGGCCGCCCATACACGATGATCTCGGAGCCGAGATCCGGCCGCCCGTCCGCTGCCAACGGGTGAAAGGGGCTGGTCTGCCCCGCCACCTCCGGCTTGGCGATCTGCCAGCCGGACAGGGTGCGCGGGCAGTAGCCGTCAGCCGAGGCCGGCGAGGCTCCCACCAGCACACCCAGGGAGGTAAGTGAGGTGAGAAGCAGCGTCGCTCCCACCGCCGTCAGTCTCCGCAACCGCATGATGCCCCCTAGTCAGTTCGATCGCTGACGGGTGGCACATCGCTCAGGTTTGGACGTCCGGCCATTGCCCGCAGGCCCAACTCCGTATTTGGCGACATCCCGCAGCGATGACGTCAGGGCGGGAACGTGGCACCCGGACAGCGAAGGACGAAGATCTTTTCGGCTCTTCGTCGACGTAGGGTAAAGATATCGTTATTTTTGGCGATCGATGCGTTTCGGTTCACGTCCACCGTGTCCCAAGTCCGACAGTCGGACCGGCTGCGCGACACGGCTCGTTCGCAGACAATCGAAGGTCCGCTCAGACTCCGAACCTTCGCTCGGAACCGGGTCGAACCCCGGTCAGGGGCGGGCCTTGTCCGCGGCGGCGGCGGCGAGCAGCTCCTCGGCGTGGCCGCGGGCGAGCGAGCTGTCCTCCTGGCCGGCGAGCATCCGGGACAGCTCCCGGACCCGGCCCGCGTCGTCGAGAGTGATCACACCGCTGCGGGTGACCGAGCCGTCGTCGGCCTTGTGCACGACGAGGTGGCGGTCGGCGAAGGCGGCGACCTGCGGCAGATGAGTGATGCAGATCACCTGGTGGGTGCGGGCGAGCCGGGCGAGACGCCGGCCGATCTCGACCGCGGCGCGACCGCCGACGCCCGCGTCGACCTCGTCGAAGACCATGGTGGAGCCGGTGTCGGCGGCGGCGAGCACCACCTCGATCGCGAGCATCACCCGGGAGAGCTCACCGCCGGAGGCGCCTTTGTGCACCGGCCGCGCCGGCGCCCCGGGATGCGGGATGAGCCGAAGCTCCACGTCGTCCACGCCGGACGGCCCGAACGCGACGCGGCGCGGCGATGCGCCTGCCTCCCCGCCACCACCGCCCTCACCGAAGGGGAGGCCCGCGGGATCGTCGCGCTGGGAGACCACCGCCCGCACCTGGGCTCGGGGCATGGCGAGCCCGGCGAGCTCGGCGGCGACGGCCGCGCCGAACCGGTCGGCGGCGGCGCCACGGGCAACGCTGACCTCGGCCGCCAGCCCCGCGAGCTCGGCGGTCAGTTCGTCGCGGCGGGCGGTGAGCGACTCGGCGGACTCGGCGCTGCCGTCCAGCTCCAGCAGCCGGCGCCCGGCCTGGTCGGCCCAGGCGAGCACCCCGTCGATGTCCGTGCCGTGCGCACGGGTCAGGCCCGTCAGCGCCGCCTTGCGCTCCTGCGCGTCGGCGAGGCGGGCGGGGTCCGCGTCGATGCCCTCGGCGTAGGAGGCGAGGTCGGCGGCGACGTCTGTGAGCAGCATCCCGACCTCGGTGAGCCGGGTGCCGAGGGCGGCGAGTTCCGGGTCGAGGTCGGCGTCACCGGCGATGACCCGGCGGGCGGCGGACACCAGGTCGACCGCGCCCGGCTCGTCCGACCCGGAGGCCGGGTCGCTCATCAGCGCCGCGTGCGCGGTGCGGGCGGCGCGGACCAGGGTCTCGGCATGCTCGAGCCGGCTGAGCTCGGCGCCGAGCGTCACATCCTCGCCGGCGGCGGGCTCCACCCGCTCCACCTCGGCTAGGCCGATCCGCAGCAACTCGGCCTCGTGCTCGCGTTCCCGGGACCGCTCGGTGATCTCGGCGAGCGCCCGGCTGGTCCGGGCGAGCTCCGCGTACACCGTGGCGTAACGGGACAGCGGTTTCGCGACCGTCTCGCCGGCGAACCGGTCGAGCGCGCCGCGCTGGGTGGACGGCCGCAGCAGCCGCTGCGCCTCGGACTGCCCGTGGACGGCGATGAGGTCCTCGGCGATCTCGCCGAGCAGGCTCGCCGGCACCGAGCGCCCGGCGACCTGCGCGCGCGAACGCCCCTCGGCCGTGAGCGTCCGCCCGAGGACGAGCACCGCGCCGCCGGGATCGTCGTCGAGGTCGCCGCCGGCGTCGCGGACCCGGGCGGCGACACCGGAGTCGGCCGGGATGACCAGGCGCCCCTCGACGAACGCCCGCTCGACTCCCGGCCGGATCAGCCCGTAGTCGGCCCGCCCGCCGGTCAGCAGGCCCAAACCCTGGACGATCATGGTCTTACCCGCGCCGGTCTCGCCGCTGACCACGGTGAGTCCGGCGGCGAGGTCGAGGGCGGCGTCGTCGATGACCCCGAGGCCGCGGATGCGAATCTCCTCGAGCACGCCCCGAACTCTAGCCGCACCACCGCATTCCCCGACATCCTCACACGCAATCGGCCGGCTCAGCGTTCCACGCGGCCACGCCAGCCGGCGACGGGCAGGCCGAACTTGGCGACCAGCCGGTCGGTGAACGGCCGCGGATGCACCACGGCGAGCCGCACCGGCCGTCCCCCACGGACCACCTCGACCCGTGCCTGGGGCGGTACCTCGACCATCCGGCGCCCATCGCAGTACACGATCGCGGGCACGGGCTCGAGCACCTCGACGGCCACGGTCGCCTTCGGCGCCAGCACGAGCGGCCGGGCGAACAGGGCGTGCGCGCTGATCGGCGCGACGAGCAACGCCTCCACCCCCGGCCACATCACCGGACCACCGGCGGAGAACGCGTACGCGGTCGACCCGGTCGGCGTGGCGCAGATCACCCCATCGCAGCCCCACCGAGACAGCGGACGCCCGTCGATCTCCAGAACGCACTCGAGCATCCGGGCCCGCTCGGCCTTCTCCAGCGACATCTCGTTGAGCGCCCACCCGGAGTAGACGAGCTCCCCGTGCCGGCGAACCGTGACCTCGATGGTCATCCGATCCTCGACCGTGTAGTCCTTGCGCACGACATGGTCGATGGTGGACGTCAGCGCATCCGGCTCGGCCTCGGCGAGAAAGCCCACGTGTCCGAGATTGACCCCCAGCAGCGGCACGTCCGCGGTGCGGGCGAACTCGGCGCCGCGCAGCAGGCTGCCATCGCCGCCCAGGACCATGACGAGCTCCACGCCGACGGCGGCGTCCGCGTCATGCGGCACGACAGCCGCGCCGGTCAGGTCGAGCTGGGCCGCCTCGTCGCGCAACACCCGCGGGTTCACCCCCGCGGCGACCAGCCCCTCGATCACCCGCTGCGCACTGTCCCGCACCACCGACCGGCGTGGATGGGTGACGACGAGTACCTCGCGGGTCATCCTCGTCACCCCGTCCGACCGGCGGGCCCGGCCGCGATTGCGGCGGCGAGCTCGTCCTCATCCAGCGGCGGCGCGCCCGCGGTCAGCCAGAGCAGGTATTCGACATTGCCCGCGGGCCCCGGCAGCGGACTGGCCGTGACACCCCGCACGCCAAGCCCCAGCTCTCCCGCCGCGGCGGCGACATCGCGCACCGCCTGGGCGTGCAGCCGCGGATCCCGCACCACTCCGCCAGCACCAAGCCGTTCCCGGCCCACCTCGAACTGCGGCTTGACCAGCAGCACCAGATCGGCGTCCGGCGTCGCGCAGGCCCGCAACGCCGGCAGGACGAGCGTCAGCGAGATGAACGAGAGGTCCCCGACGACCAGCTGGGCGGGCTCGCCGACGTCCGCCACGGTGAGCGCCCGGGCATTGGTCCGGTCCCGCACCCGCACCCGCGGGTCGGACTGCAACCGCCACAGCAACTGCCCGTAGCCGACGTCGACGGCGACGACGGACGCCGCGCCATGGCGCAGCAGCACGTCCGTGAACCCACCGGTGGAGGCCCCCACATCCAGGCACCGCCGATCAGCGACCACCAGCCCAGTCCGCCCCGCCGCCGGGCGGGCCGCCGCGGCCTCCACAGCCGTGCCCTCCACGTCCGAGCCCGCTGTGCTCATGGCCGGCGAGCTCATGGCCGGCGAGCTCATGGCCGCCGCTTCCGGGCCCGCCGCGTCCGCGAGCGGGGGAACGCCGAAAGCGGCGAAGGCACCGAGCAGCTTGTGGGCGCCGCGCGACGCCCAGCCCGGGTCGTCGTCCGCGGCGAGGGCGATCGAGGTGGAACCGTCGACGATCGTGGCGGCCTTGGTCGCCGGGATGCCGGCGACCAGCACCCGGCCGGCGTTGATCTCGGCGACAGCCTGCTCGCGGGACCGCGCGAGACCACGCCGGACCAGCTCGCGGTCCAGACGCACGCGACGTGAGGACACGCCCGCAACCCGGCTCAGGACGCCGGACGGCTCGCGCCGGCCGCCCTCGCACCCGGTACGGCGGAGCCATCGAGGTCCGCGAGGGCGTCGGCCAGTCGGCGGTTCATCTCCTCGAAGACCTCCACGTGTGCGGACGTCGGCAGGACGTCGAGGGTGTCCAGCCGGGCCAGGGCATCCTGAATCTCGGTGGGCAGACTGTCGATGCTCACCCTGTCAGCCTCCCGCACTTTCGGTCGAGAATGCGACGCCTCCGCGGTCACACACTCCGTGCGGCGCATCTCATGTGTGGATCGTCGCGATCCGTACCGTCTCCGGACGATCCCATATCCACCCGCTCCGGCACTCGGCACCGCACCGGTTCCCCCTCCCCCGCACGGGTCATCCCGGGCCGCGTCACCGGCTCGGCGGGCGCACCATGGGAAGCCACGGCGGACGAACGCCGTGCGTGACCGGTCTGGAGGAGGCCCGAGCGTCCATGGCCGACAGGTCGCAGTGTGAGGCCGCGCTTCGGGCGCTGGCCGTCCAGACCCAACGGGCCGCCGCCCAGGGCCGCCCGCCACACGCCCCCGACCGCACCGTGCTCTGCCGGATACCCGATCTGTCCACCGCGTTCCGCGGCGCGCTGCGCGACGGCTGCCTCGGGGACATCATCGAGTGCCTGCCCGGCGAACCCGCCCAGATCGTCCTGACCGTGGCCAGCGACGATCTGGTCGCCCTCACCGAGGGAAGCCTGCCGATCCTGACCGCCTGGCGCAGCGGCCGGCTGCGGGTGGACGCCAGCCTGCGCGACCTGATGCGCGCCCGCACCCTGCTCTGACCGCGGATCCGTCACCGTTCGCGGGCCGGCGGGTCCAGCCGCGCGCATCCCGGCGGACGGTCGTCGACCACCGTGTGGACACGCACACCCGCATCGGCGGCGGCCCACCCCGCGGCGCAGGCGGCCCGCAGGGCGTCGAGATCATCGCCTGGGTCGCGGCCGGGCTCAGGGGTGGATCCGTTACCCGACGGACCATCAGCCGCGCTCAGGCTCGACCCCTCGGCGGGCGGCGATCCGGTGGCTGGCGACCGTGCGGGCGACCAGGACAGCGTCCCCGCGTCGACCTGGGCCGTCCACGCACCACAGGTGGCGACGAACGGGCCGGTACTCGGGCCGGTACCGTCGCCCGTGCCAGTGCCGGGCTGGCCGGGCCCGCCTCGCGCTCCGTCGCCCGCGCCCGCGCCCGCGCCCGCGCTGACCAGAACCGCCTCCGACGCGGGACGCAGCAGGCCGCGCAGATCGGGGGCGATGAAGGTGGGACGGTGTTCCGGCGGCGCGGCGAGCAGTTCGGCGGGGGTGGCCACGCCGGTGAACACGAGCAGGGTCGGAGTGCCCGAACGGGTGCCGGCCTCGATGTCGGTGTCGAGCCGGTCGCCGACGATGACCGGGGTGCGGGCACCGCTGCGGCGCATCGACTCGCGGTGCATCGCCGCCTCCGGCTTGCCGGTGACCAGGGGTTCCTGCTCGGTCGCGGCTCGCAGTAGCGCGGCGATCGAGCCGTTGCCCGGGGCGATGCCACGTTCGGTCGGCACGGTGCGGTCGGCGTTGCTGGCCACCCACCAGGCGCCTGCCTGGATCGCGTAGGCAGCCTCGGCGATGCGGGCGTAGGTGAGCTCCGGGTCGAATCCCTGCACGACCGCGGCCGGGTCGTCGTCGGCGCCCGTGACCGGGGTGAGCCCCTCGTCGGCGACCGCCTCCCGCAGCCCCCGCCCGCCGAGCACCAGTACTCGGCTGCCGGCGGGAAGCCGTCCGGCGAGCACATGCGCGGCGGCCTGCGCGGAGGTGACGACGTCCTCGGCCCGGGCCGGTACCCCGAACCCGGTCAGCCGGTCGGCGACCTCGCGCGGCGGGCGCAGCGCGTTGTTCGTGACGTACACCGTGCGCAGTCCGCGCCGCGCCGCCTCGGCGATCGTGTCGGCGGCGTGCGGCACGGCGGCGGCGCCGCGGTTGACCACGCCGTCGAGGTCCATGAGCGCGACGTCGAACAGCTCGACGAGCGGCCGATCCGTACCCCGCAACGGCGCATCCTCGGGCTTCGCGGCGTCCTCGGGCGTCACAGCATCCTCTCGGGTCTCACGGCATCCTCGGGTCTCACGGCATCCTCGGCCGTCACAGCATCCTCGGGCTGCCCAGCGCCGGGCTGCCAGGCGCCGGGCATCACGGCATCCTCGGGCCGCACGCGTCAGGTCCGGGCGAGGGCCGCACGCGCTCCGCGCAGGGCCACGCCGTAGTGGCTGATGTCGGGCCGCATCGCCACGGCGAGCGCCAGATGCTCCACCGCCGCCCGCAGATCACCGATCTTGCGCGCGGACAGGCCGAGCCCGAACTGGGCGTAGTCGTCGGTGGGATGCCGATCGACGATCCAGGCGAATGTCTCGCGGGCGGCCAGGTACTGCCCGGCGCTGAACTGGGCCCGGCCGAGCGCCTCACGCACGCTCGGGGACCCCGGCTCCGCCGCGACCGCGTGCGCCAGCAGCTGCACCGCGGCGTTCGCGTCGCCGTGGCCGAGCAGCGCCATCCCCCGGGTGTACCAGTCGTAGACCTCGCCGGCAGGGCCCGATCGGGCTCCCGCGGAACGCTCGTCGCCCCGCGAAGCGTCGATGCCCTGACGCGAAGCGCCACCGCCCAGTGGTGGATGGAGCCCATGGGCCGAGACATCCGCGAAGGGATCGTCCGGACCCTGCGCCGGGCGGCCGGTCTCGTCAGCCATCTGCACCTCCACGACCCATCTACGCCTCGACGACGCTCACGAGCCTCGACGACGCTGGCGAACACCACTCGGCGGCCCGCCCGTGCACCCGCTCCCGCGGACCACCAACCCCGCTGCGGGCATGCGTACTCCCGAAGCCCGCGATGGAGCCCGCAATCCCCGGAGCTGAGGCAGCTGGGTGCGCATCCTCGCGTTCCGCAACCACTCCGCTCACCTGCCCGGAGGCCGCGTGTCTCAATTCCAGTGTCGCCGCAACTCGTCCCGCGGGCTCCCGGATCGGATAACGATCACTTTCGCCGCTCGTCGCCGCGGTGTCCCCTGAGGTGGCGCGCGGCGCCCCCTAGCATGCGGTGCATGAGCTACGCCGACCCCAACGGGCCCATGTCCGTACCTCCCGAACCCGCGGGTCTGCTCCTGGCGCCGGTCCGGGCCGCGAGATTCCCCGTCCGCGGCGCCGCCTTGGCCGCGCGGACATCGCCGCCCTATGACGTCATCGACGACGACGAGCGGGCTCGGCTGTGGGCGCGCGACGAGCACAACGTGGTGCGGCTGATCCTGCCCGGGGACGACTACCTGGGCGCGGCCGCCACGCTGAACGACTGGCTCGCGTCCGGGGTCCTTCGCCGGGACGAGAAGCCGTCGCTGTACATCTGCGAGGAGGAGCAGGACGGGCACGTCCAGCGTGGTCTGATCGGCGCCGTCGCGCTGGCCGACCCGTCGGCCGGGATCATCCTGCCGCATGAGAACACCATGGCCGGACCGGTCGCCGACCGACTGGCCCTGACCCGGGCAACCCGGGCGAACCTTGAGCCGATCTTCTTGCTCTACGCCGGCGGCGGCGAGACCAGCCGGATCGTCGCAGCGACCGTCGCCACGGCGCCCGCCGTCGAGACGACCACCGAGGACGGTGTGACCCACCGGCTGTGGCCGGTGGACGACCCGGCCGTGCTCACCGCCATCGCCGCGGACCTCCTGCCGCGCCGGGCCGTCATTGCCGACGGCCATCACCGCTACGCCACCTACCGGCAGTACCAGGCGCAACGGCACGCCGATGGCGACGGTTCAGGCCCCTGGGACTTCGGGCTCGCCTTCCTGGTGGACGCCACCGTCTCCGGGCCGAAGGTGCATGCCATCCACCGGTCGATTGCCGGTCTCCCCCTCGCCGAGGCCACCCGCCTCGCCACCGGCGCCTTCACCGTCCGCCCGCTCGCCGGCCCCGACAGCGCGAACCTCGGGAGCCCCGGCTCGTCCTCGTCGCATTCCGGGCCGACCGACGACCTGGCTGGCCGGCTACTCGCGGAGTTGGCAACCGCCGGACGCGACGGGCACGCCTTCATCCTCACCGACGGGGTCTCGGCCTACCTGCTCACCGCACCGGCCGCGGACCTGCTGACCCGCAGCCTGCCCGCTGACCGCTCCGCCGCGTTCCGGCGCCTGGACGTCACCGTCGCCCACCTCGCGCTGATCGTCGATGTGTGGGGACTCGCGGACACGGTCGACGTCGTGGACTACCACCACGACGCGCCCGCGGCGATCGCGGCCGCGCGGACGTCCGGCGGGACGGCCCTGCTGCTCAACCCGACCCCGGTCGCGGACGTCACCGCCGTCGCCGAGGCAGGCGAACGCATGCCGCGCAAGTCGACCCTGTTCACTCCCAAGCCCCGCACCGGGCTCCTGCTCCGCCCGCTGGACGCCTGATCCCTCGCCTCAGTCCCCGGAGTCGGACCTGGGTTCGACCACCTCAGCCTCGACCGCCTCCGTCTCGACCACCTCCGTCTCGTCCACCTCGGGCATCCCGTCCGCCTCGGGCATCGGTACGCCGGTGGTGATGAGGTAGGCGCGGGCGGCGGCGTCGGTCTCGTCGTCGTCAATCGCGGCGGTCGAGGTGAACCAGCGGGCGGCCTCGGCGTCCCGACCGGCGGCCAGCAGCGCCTCGGCATACGCGTACCAGAGGCGAGGCGCCCAGGGCGGCGGCGTGCCCTTCGCGGTCGCGTGGTCACGCAGCAGCACCACCGCGGCGTCTGGCTGGCCAAGATCGCGACGGGCTCCGGAGACGACGATCAGCAGCTCCGCGTGGGCCGCCGGATCCAGCTGCTCGACCTGCGGGTCGCGCAGGTAGGCGACGGCACGATCAGCCCGGCCAAGGCCGCGCTCGCTGTCCGCCATCAGCGGCAGGTTGTGGGCCGAGCCGTCGATACGGCGTGCGGCGCGCAGCTCGAGCAGCGCCGTGGAGTACTCCCCCGCATGGTAAGCCGCGATGCCGACGGCCTCCCGCACGGCAGCGAGCCGCGGAACCCGGTCGGCGGCGGCCCGAGCATGGTTGAGCGCCGCCACGGGATCGTCGTCGAGCAGCAGCGCCGTCGCGACGAGGTGGCGGGCGATCGTGTCCGCCAGGTTTGCCGGCAGCCCACGCAGCGATCGCCGGACGTCCGGGTCCAACAGGTCGGCGCGGGCTTCCTCGGGCAGCGGCGGCGTGACGACGCGCGCCCGCCGGCTCCCGCCCGCCTCGGCCCGCTCGGGCCTCGCCGCCCGATCTGGCCGCCCGGGCCGGTCGGGCCGCGTGTTGCGGTCCGGCCGCATGGGCCGATCCGACCGGGTAGGCCGGTCCGACCGGGTGGGCCGGTCCGACCGGGTCGGATGATCCGGACGGGTGGGGCGGTCCGGTCGGCTCGGGCGATCCGAACGGGTCGGATGATCCGGACGGGTGGGACGGTCCGGCCGGGTTGGCTGGTAGCGATCGGTGCGATCCGGTGTGTCCGAGCGCGCCTCGCGCGGCGGACGTTCTGATCCCGTCGGCGCGGACCATCCGTCGCGCCGTGGACCCGCCGACCGTTCAGGTCGAGCCGAACGATCGGAGCGCTCCAGGTGCTGCGGCCGTTCCTTCCAGGCCGGTCGTTGCGCACGCTCCGATCCCACCGACGGCTCTGGCCGGTTCGGACGTTCGCGCCAGTCCGCACGCGCGGTATCCCTGCGCGGCGAGCTGTCATCCCTGCGCGGCGGACGCCCTGTGGCGTCCGTCCGATCGGGGCGACGGCCGTCGAAGCCGGTCCCCCGGCCATAGCCAGCGGAAGATGAGGACGAGCGGTGGCCCGCCACGCGCGCCGTCGTCCCCGACGTCACATCGCCTCGTCCGCGCGGTGCCTCGTGCCGCTGGTCTGCACGGCGATCCGAGCTGTAGCCGCCCCGCGGCGTGCGTCCAACGCCGTCTGCGGCGCTCGGCCGTCCGGCCGGACCGCCCGGTCCGCCACGTTCCCCCCGCCGGGCCCGCCACGCCGCCTCCGCCGCCAGCTTGGTCCGGCCGCCGGCGCCCCCGGTGCTCCGGTCCGCACTGGTGCTCCTGGTACGGCTATCAGTGCGCCCGCTCGGACCACGGCCGTCGGACGCCCCCTGCCCGCCACGAGTCCCATGCTCGCCACCGTCGGTGGCGCCGCGGAACCGCTCAGGACGGTCCCGGCCGGCTGCCGCGTCCGGCCCGCTCCTCGGGCCGCCGGTCCCTGGCCGCTGGCCTGAGCCGCCGGTTCCGGGCCGCTGCCCTCGCCTCACCTCGGATGGCGCGCCGAATCCACGCGTCTGCCTGACACCGCCCGAATACCCGCCACGTTCGGGTGCCGCACCACGAGCCGCCGACGGCGCGCCACGGCCGGTCGAGCCACGACCATCAGGGGAGCGACCATCGGCCGAGCGACCATCGGCGGAGCGGCCATCAGAGAAGCGACGGACCTGCGCGGGACGGGCCCGGCCGGCACCTCCGGCCGCGTCTGACGGCACCCCGCCTCGCGGCGCACCAGACCGAGCGCCGGAACCTCGCGCCGCCTCGCCGCCACGCGCCGACGTGCCGCCCCCTCGCGTCGACGCACCGCCGTAGGTGTTCCTGCGGGCGCCGGACGGTTGACCCCCGTCCCGGCCGGACCAGCCGCCGCGACGCTGCCCTCCGTCCGGTCGCCCGGACCCACCGGCGGTGGCGGGCCGCCGCCGGTCGCCGTCAGCTGCATCGTCCCTTGCCATGAACGGTTGGTCCCCTTCGTCCTTGACCCGGGCCGATGCCAGCTGAGCTCTCATCCGCGCCACGAGCTCGGTCATGCCCACAGTTCGACCCGATCCACAGTACGGGGACAACCGCCGCGTTCGAGCGGACGGTCCCCGCACGGCGGCCGCCGTCCGTCTCACGTCCCGGCACGGCGGTGTCGGCGTTGCGTGGGAGCCCACACCCCCCAGCCCCCCAGGCGGAAAATCCCAGAAACAGGTGAAGGGCCGCCCCGAAAACGGGACAGCCCCACAACCTGTATAAGTCCGGCGGCGACCTACT
>NZ_JALKFZ020000122.1 GCF_023243075.1 Frankia sp. AiPa1
TTCCCACAGTGCCGTCAGAACCGGAACCAGGAACCAGTCCCACAGCAGCCGGCGCACGGCCCGTCCGACGAGTCGGACCAGCTCGTAGGCCAGCCGTAGCGGGAACACGACGACGAACGCCACCAGCCGCAGCGGCCAGACCACCAGATAACGCACCGGCCAGGCGATCGCCGGATCGGGCGGCCGCGACGAGCCGGACAGCGCCATCGCGCCACCGTGCGGCTCCGTCTCCCGTAGCCCCGTTACCCGCGACTCCGGCGCCCGCGGCGATGCAGTCGCCGCCAGCGACGCAGTCCCCGCCAGCGACGCAGTCGCCGCTGTCCGCGTACCGGCCGCCCCCGCGTCAGCCGTCTCCGCGCCCGGCACGACCCCACCTCCATCCCCGCGTACACATCCGCCGCCCGGGAAATTCGGTTATCCCAGGCACGGCGGTCTTCTGCCAGGAAGCAATCCTGGGTGCGGCGTCCAGCAGAGCACGGCCGCGGGCTCATGGACAGGCGGGTAGGCGACAGCCGGGCTGTCCGCTGCCCGACGTTCCTCGACGTCGAGCGGCGATTCCGACTCCGCTGGCCCGAGGCCAGCCGAGCTCCCGAGGCGGCTGGCCCCTTGCCATCGGCTCTGGTGCGGTCAGGCGATCGCGCCATCCTCCCGGGGGCGGACGTCGCGGGTCCCCGCGGGCAGTTCGCCGTGGGTGAGCGCGATCGTGGCGGCGGGCAGGGCGAACTCGACGCCTGCGAGCAGCAGATGGAACCAGTGTGGGCGGCCCCGGTGGGCCAGGGAGATCAGCCGGCTGGCACCGCCGGCGGCCATGAGCGCGGACAGGGCACGCACCTCGTCCACGGCGACGGGACGGCCGCGGGCGGCTCGCAGCCAGGCGAGGCCGTAGCCCCCGAAGATCGTGAGAACGAAGCGTTCGTGGGAGTCCACGGAGGCGGTGACGTCACCGGCGCCGAGAACGGTGCGGTTCGTGCCGAGCGCGAGGTGGAAGGCACTGATCGCAACGCAGGTGGCGCCGGTGAGCTGGCACAGGATGGCCAGGCGGCGCTCGCGGTCGTCATCCATCGGCCTCTCCAGGTGAGTTCCGGGTGGGTTCGCGGTGGTGCTGGGCGAGTGAGATGCCCTTCGCGTACAACGTGTCCGTGTCGCCGAGGTTCCCGGTAACCAGGATGCACCCGGCGCTCGGCAGCGTTCGGCGGTGGCTGGTGCCCGCTGGTCGCGGTGCGGGTCCCACGCCGGCGCGCGGAGAGTCACGCGCGGCCGACGGAGGCGGCGCGGCGTGTCCGGAATCCTTCCCAGCGGGCCGCATCGGGCGCAGACTTGGGCGGTGTGAGCATCCTCGACGACGCCCGTGAGGGCATGGACCTCGACGTCCGACCGCAGGACGACCTGTTCGGCCATGTGAACGGCCGCTGGCTCGCGGAGACGGAGATTCCCTCCGACCGGTCGAGCTGGGGCCCGTTCATGCAGCTTGCCGATGCGGCCGAACAGCATGTCCGCGACATCATCACCGATCTTGCCGCGCGTGACCCCGCCACCCAGGACGAGGATGTACGCAAGATCGCCGATCTGTACAACTCGTTCCTCGACGTCGACGCCGTCCAGGCGCTCGGCCTCGACCCATTGCGCCCGCTGCTCGCGCAGGTGCGCGCGCTGCGGGACGTCGGCGGGCTCGCCGCGCTGCTCGGCCGGTTCGAGCGGATCGGGGGCCGCGGCCTGTTCGGCTCGTATGTCGACACCGACGACCGCAACTCCGACCGGTACCTGTTCCATCTGGTCCAGGGCGGTCTCGGCCTGCCGGACGAGTCGTACTACCGGGAGGAGAAGTTCGCCGAGATCCGGGAGAAGTATGTCGCCTACCTGACCCGCATGCTCGGGCTGGGCGAACATCCAGAGCCCGAGGCCGCCGCGCGGCGCGTCCTCGCCCTGGACACCCGGCTGGCACAGGGCCACTGGGAGCGCGCCGACACCCGCGACGTCCAGAAGACGTACAACCTGCGCACCGGCGCCGAGCTCGCGGCCCTGTGCCCGGCGTTCGACTGGGACGCCTACATCACCGCCCTCGGTGGCCACCTCGACGGCCCGCACGCCACCGTCGCGCAGGTGTGCGTCCGCCAGCCGTCCTACTTCGAGCATCTGTCCGCGGTACTGACCGAGACGCCGATCGAGACCTGGCAGGACTGGCTGACCAGCCATGTGCTGCGTGCCGCCGCGCCGTACCTGGCCGACGAGTTCGCCGAGACCAGCTTCGACTTCTACGGCCGCACGCTGTCCGGTACGCCCGAGCTGCGCGCCCGCTGGAAGCGGGCGGTGGGGTTCGTCGAGGGTGCGATCGGGGAGGCGGTCGGGCGGGAGTACGTCGCCCGGCACTTCCCGCCGCATGCCAAGGCGCAGATGGACGCGCTGGTCGCGAACCTGCTCGCCGCCTATCGCGAGTCCATCTCGAAGCTCGACTGGATGACCGAGGAGACGAAGACCCGGGCCTACGAGAAGCTCGAGACCTTCCGCCCGAAGATCGGTTATCCGGACCGGTTCCGCGACTACTCCGGCCTGCGGGTCAGCCGGGATGACCTGTGGGGCAACGCCCAGGCCGCCGACGCGTTCGAGACCGACCGTCAGCTCACCAAGATTGGCAGCCGGGTCGACCGCGACGAGTGGTTCATGCTCCCGCAGACCGTCAACGCCTACTACAACCCCGGTACCAACGAGATCTGCTTCCCCGCGGGCATTCTGCAGAAGCCGTTCTTCAGCCCTGACGCCCACCCGGCCGAGAACTACGGCGGCATCGGTGCGGTCATCGGCCACGAGGTCGGCCATGGTTTCGACGACCAGGGCGCGCAGTACGACGGCGCGGGCAATCTCAACGACTGGTGGACGCCCGCCGACAAGGCCGCGTTCGAGGTGAAGTCGAAGACACTGGTCGAGCAGTACAACGGCTTCGAGACCCGGGGCGTGCCCGGGGAGAAGGTGAACGGCGCGCTCACCGTCGGCGAGAACATCGGCGACCTCGGCGGCCTCACCATCGCCCACCGGGCCTACGTCATCTCCCAGGACGGCCAGGCGTCCCCCGACGACCGGCGCACCCTGTTCCTGAACTGGGGGTTCATCTGGAGGATGAAGCGCCGGATCGAGCTCGAACGCCAGTTCCTCACCACCGACCCGCACAGCCCGCCGGATCTGCGCGCCAACATCGTGCGCAACCTCGACGAGTTCCACGAGGTCTTCGACACCAGCCCCGTCGACGGCCTCTGGCTCGACCCCTCCGACCGCGTCCGCATCTGGTGACTGGGCGCTCCGGGACTGGCCCCGCGTACCTTGCGAGGCCGGTCCCGGCCCAGGCGGGTCGAGGCGGCAGGCCGGGACCCGACGCGCTTGCTGCGCGCACCGCGATCTGCATGGCTTGCCCGACGATGGGCGGTCCTTCGAGCTTGTCGACGGCTGGCTGATCGAATTGGCGCCTGCGGGACTTCGCCTGAGCCTGAGCCGGGTTTGACCCGGCGATCACGCGGTCGGTTGACGCGGCCTTCTCGCGGTGTCGAGGATGTCTCGCATGCCGGCGTCGATGGAGGCGAACGACGCGTTACCCGGGGAGCGGACCAGCTTCGTCGGTCGCGGAACGGAGCGGGCGGAACTGCGGCGCCTGCTCGAGCAGCACCGGCTGGTGACGGTCACCGGCATCGGTGGGGTGGGCAAGAGCCGGCTGGCTCGGCGGGTGGCCTGGCAGGCCCGCGGACGTTTCCCCGATGGACTGCACGTCGTGGACCTCGGCCACCTCGATGATCCGCGCCGGCTGGCGTCCACGGTCGCGAGCGTTCGGTGCGGTCCGGTTCCACCGGGCCCCGCTGCCCGACCCGTTCCCACCGCGCCGCCGGCTCTGCCAGCTTCACCGGCTCTGCGAGCTTCACCGGCTCTGCGAGCTTCACCGGCTCTGCGAGCTTCACCGGCTCTGCCAGACCAGGTCGACGTGTCGGTTCAGCCCGAAATATCGGTTCAGCCCGAACTGGTGGCACTGTGCCGGGCTTTCGCGTCCGAGCGGGCGCTGCTCGTGCTGGATGGCTGCGAGCATCTGGTCGACGCCTGCGCCCAGCTGGTGGACACGCTGCTGGACGCCTGTCCCGACCTGCGGGTGCTGGTCACCAGCCGCGAGTCACTGCGGGTGGAGGGAGAGCATCTCTACCTGGTGCGGCCGTTCGACATGGCGCGGACGACTCGGGCGGACGGCATGGACGGCCATGAGGCGGTGGCGCTGTTCCGCGACCGGGCGCGCGCGGTTCACGCCGACTTCGAGCTCACTGAGAGCAATCGTGACACGGTCTGGGAGATCTGCCGCCGGCTCGAGGGACTGCCGCTCGCCCTCGAGCTCGCCGCGGGACACATCCGGGTACTGACCCCGGGCGAGATCCTCGACCGACTGGCCGGCGACCCGGAGATCCCTCGTCGGGACGGCCGGGCGGTCATCGCCCGGCAGCGTAGCCAGAACGACTGCGCCGGATGGAGTTACGACCTGTGCACCCCGGCGGAGCGGCAGCTCTGGGCCCGGTTGTCGGTGTTCGCGGACGGCTTCGAGTTCGACGCGGCGGCGGCCGTCGGCCTCGGTCAGGCGGCGGCCGTACTCGACTCCGGCTCCCTGGTCGACAAGTCCGTTCTGATGTACGACCCGGCGCCGGAGCACGGCCGGCTCCGGTTGCCCGAGATGTACCGGGAGTTCGGCCGCCGGAAGCTGGCCGAGCAGAACGAGACCGCCGCGCTGCGCCGCCGGCACCGCGACTGGTACGCCTCGGTCGCGGACCGGGCCCGTCGGGAACGGGCTGGCGCGGGATGGTCCCGGTGGCTTACCCGCCTTCGCCGCGAGGACGCGAACCTCCAGACGGCGCTGGCGTACTGTGCCGACGCCGGCGAGGGCGAGGCGGGGCTGGCGATGGCTGGATCGCTGCGCCGGTACTGGCTCGCCGACGGTCGGTTCGCCGAGGGCCAGAGGTGGCTCACCCGGTTCCTGGATCAGACCGATGGCGACGGCCTCGGCCGGCTCGGCGGCCTGCACCTCGCCGGATGGCTGGCGACGATCGGCGGGGACGTCACCGCCGCCGCCCGGCTACGCCGGGAGGGCGCGGCGCTTGCGTCCGTCCAGGGCGACGGGCATCGCGGGCTGGCCGACCAGCTTGCCGGGCTCGGCGCGCTGTACACGGGGCGGCCGGGTCCGGCCAGGTCGCTGGAACCCGCGCTGGCCGAGTTCCGCCAGAACGGCGAGACCGATCATCAGCAGGCCACCCTGTCGCTGCTCATCCTCGCGCAGGCGTTCAGCGACCATCCGACCAGCGTGCAGCGGTACCACCGGGAATGGATCTCCATCGCCGAACGGCTGGGCGAGCCCCGGCCGCGGTTGTACGCGGACTGGGCCTACTCGGTCGCCCTCTGGCGTGCCGGTGATGCTGTTCGGGCCCGTAAGCTCGCCCGGGTGGCCCTCGCCGCGGGCACCGGCGGGCACGACTGGACGGACCTCCTGGCCATGGCCCTGCATCTGGACGCCGCCGCCTGGTTTGAGAGCAGCCTGGACGAGCATCACACCGCGGCCCTGCTGCTCGGCGCGGCCGACCGGCTGTGGGAACGGACGGGAACGTCGACCGCGGCCCTGCCCGGACTGTTCCGCTGCCGCCAGCGTGCGGAAGGAGCCACCCGACGGGCACTCGGCCGCCAGACGTTCGAGGCTGCCCGGGCCCGCGGTGCCACCCTGGAGCTGGCGCAGGCCTGCGCCAGCGCGATCTCGGGCGTCGGTCCCGCTGACGGTGGTGGCGTCACCCCTGTCACCCGCATCACCCCTGTCACCCGCGGGGGATCAGCCACGTACGAAGGGGCCGATCGCGGCACCGAGGATCGGGAATCGTCGACGACGATTCCACCGCTGACCCCGCGGGAGCGGCAGGTAGCCGACCTGCTCACCCGCGGGCTGAGCAACCGGGAGATCGCGGACGCCCTGCGGATCTCCCCTCGCACCGCCGAGTCCCACGTCCAACAGATCCTCACCAAGCTCGGCGTGCGCTCCCGCAGCCGGGCGACCGCCTGGCTCGCCGCTCACGCGGTTCCACCAGCCCCGTCCGTCGGGCCAGCCCCGTCTGCCAGGCCGGCCGCGTCCGGCCGGCCGGCCAGCCCGCGCCGGGACGGGACGGGTAGGTCAGGACGGACGTAGCAGCTCCAGGGTGCCAAGGTCGCGGATGGCGCAGGCCGAGCGGGTCGCCAGGGACAGGAACATGCGATCCGAGTCCGCGGTCTGGGTCCCCGCCGCGTAGACGCATCCGATCATCGCGGTCATCGGACCGTGTAGCGTGCCGAGCCGGTAGTCCGCGAAACAGTCGGCCGCCGAGTAGCCGTCGACGCCGAGTTCCACCAGCCGCTGCTGATACGCGGTGATCAGGGACTCCTCGTGCCGCCGCCGTTGCGCGGGCGACAGCGCTGTGGACAGGAAGTACGCGAGGTCCCGGCCCGGGAAACCGATCTCCAGGGTCTGCCAGTCGACGGTCACCACGTCGCCGGCGGCGCCGAACATGAGGTTGTCGAGGCGGTAGTCGCCATGGATCAGCGACGTGCGGTGCCGGATCGCCCGGCCCCATCGGGTGATCTCGTCCGCCGCTCGCAGGAGCGTCCCGGCATCCGCGGCGGACAGCTCGTCGGCATACCGGCGGACGAACTCGTCGGCGGCCCCGCGCAGAATGCCGTCCAGGAACCGCAGGCCCGCGTCGTCAGCCTCCCGCAACCAGGGGGCCCGGCTGGCGAGGGTGCGATCGTTCCAGAACGGCGCATGCAGGCCTGCGAGGTTGCGCACGGCGACAGCGGCCTGCTCGATGGTGCAACCGTCGACCTGCCGGCCAGGGCGGGCCGGATGGGCGTCCTCGAGGACCAGGGTGAAGCTGAGGCCGTCTGCGCTGATGTCCGCACTCCAGCAGTGCGGCACCCGGATGCGGGCCGAAGAGGCGAACGTCCGATAGAAACCGGTCTCCTGCCGGTAGGCCCGGGCGATACGAGCGCGGGTTGCCCGGTCACCGACCGCCATCTTGACAACGACAGTGGCGGGGCTATGGCCGACCTGGCCGGGGCTCCGCTCCAGGTGGAAGCGGTAGCTGGCGCCGAGCTGGCCGGTGCCGATCTGCTCGAAGCGCAGCGCGGCGATCTCCACGTCCGCTCCGCCCGCCCGCAACGCCCGCGTCATCCACTCAGCGGTGACCTCCGCCGGATCGTCGAGGATGCGGGGTTGGTCGACGGCCGGCCGTGCGGACGGGTCGAGGCCGCCGTTGTCCGGAGCACCGGTCTTGTCCGGGGCACCTGCGTTGCCCGGGGTACGAGTGTTCGGGTCGGTGGCATGCGCGCCGACGGTGGGCTGGCGCGCGGAGCTGGGTGCGCGGTCGCGATGCATGGCGGGTCAGGCGGACGGACGGGCGGGCGCGCCGTCGAACAGCTCGCGAAAGCCGCCGGGGGCGTAAGGACCGATGACGAGCTGCTCCATGACACCGAGACCGGTCCGGTCACCCCAGCTGGCCCGCATCACCTGCTGGATGTGGATGTTCTCGAAGGCGAGGTTGTCCAGGTCGGCCACCTTGTGCACCTCGCCGCCGACGGCGAGCTCGTCGTGCCACCGGCCATGGCCCCACTGTGGATGGCTGTAGCCCACGCCCTTCATCCGGAACGTCCGCAGCGGCTCGAGGTCCAGCGTGGTCCGGGTGGCATCCTGCGCACCAGCACCAGCACCAGCACCAGCACCAGCACCGGCAGAGCGCGCGCGATTCGGGCCCGGGCCGGCATCATCCGGAGGCAGGATGAGCGCCGCCCCCTCGCTGCGGCGCAGGCCCGGGGCCCAGCGCACCTGATGGCGGACGCCGGTGAGCCGCCGGATGCCGGTGTCCGGGCCGAAGACCGGGCCGTCGGCGCCGATCACTGGCAGGGTGACGGCGGTCTCGGTCCGGGCCCGGCCGTCGTTGTCCTCCATCACCATGTAATGCAGGCATTCGTCGGCGAAGTTCAGCGGCGCCCACAGGAAGAACACCTGCGGGCGGATCTGTCGCGGCGCCCGCGGAACCGGGTCACCGAGCCCGCGCACGCCCCAGGACCGGTCCTTCGTACCCACCGTTCCCAGCCCCCCGCCGTGGCCGACCTCCACCGGGATGGTCTCCTCGCCGACGCGCAGCTGACCGGCCCAGCGCACCATCTGGGTGGCCCGGGTGACATCCATGATCGGGTCGCCGCCGTCGTAGCTGGTCTGGCGCGGCTCCTCGTAGGCGGCGGTGCGGGCGGTGGCGGTCAGGTCCGCGACCAGCCCGTGCTCCGGCGCGTCGATGCGGATCCGGTTGACCCGCAGCGGTTCGACGATGTCGACGGTGATCGGGCCGACGCTGGTGCGGGTCCGGTCCAGGGGGACCCGTCCGGAGGCGAACACCGAGCGCTGGATGTCGTCGTGCACGACGCTGAAGGCGGCATCGATGATCCCGCGGTTGGGGTACACCCCCATCGCCAGCGCGAAGTACATGTGCTCGTTGTAGCCGTTGAACCAGAACCGGTCGTAATGGTTGGGATGGCCGTTGCCGACATGCGCCACCGGTGAGGAGGTCTGATGCACGGGGTAGTCGTCGAACGGCGTGAGCATGCGGGCTGGTCCCTTCGGGGCATCGGCGTGGGAGGCTGGGCCGCCCCGCCATCGCGGGCCCGGTCCTCCCGACCGACCGCTCGGAGCGTTCTCCCAGGATCGGGGATGGCCGGCGGCCTGTCCTCCGTAGAACTACGGGGAAGGACCCGCGGCGGGCCGCCGAGCCGGCCAGTGCCGATGGCCGCCGCCTACTGGAAGGTCAACTCGCGGGCGTTCTCGACCATGATCTTCCGCTGTTCGCCGATCGGGAAGCCGGCCACGTTCTCCAGGAAGTCCCGTGGGTCGGCGACGCCCTCCGCGTGCGGCCAGTCGGAGCCGAACAGGATCCGCTCCGCCGGGACGTGCTTGGCCAGCTCGGGCACACTCTCCTCCACGTAGGGCGAGACCCAGACGTTCTCGTGGAACTGGTCGATCGGGTTCTTCGTGAAGAAGCCGGGATTCTGGCCGTGTAGCCGCTGCAGCACGTGCAACAGGGACGGCACCCACACCCCGCCGTTCTCGATGGACGCGAAGCGCACCCCCGGGTGGCGTTGGAACAGGCCGTGGGCGATCAGCGCGGCCAGGAAGTCGTGGATGCGCCGGTCGTGCATGAGCGCGTCGACGAACGGCTCGTAGAAGGCCAGCGACGAGGCCTTGCCCTGGCGGCGCCGGCTTGGATATCCCCAGGTCCGGGCCAGGGTGTCCTCGAGCTCCCGGTAGCCTTCGTCGAAACCGGCATGGGCCGTCATCACGAGCCGCGCCTCGGCCACGCGCGCCCAGAACGGGTCGAACATCGGGTCGGCCGGCGACTTCATGCCGTCCGGGGTGAACACCGGGCCGGAGCGGATCGTCACGATCCGGGCACCACGGTCGATCACCCATTCCAGCTCCCGCAGCGCGCTGTCGAGATCGGACAGCGTCAGGTACGGCACGCCGAAGATCCGGTTCTGGTAGGCGAATCCCCAGTCCTCGTCGAGCCAGCGGTTGAACGCGCGGAAGATGGCGACCGAGGCCTCGATGTCCGGCTGCATCGGCCCTTCCATGCACACCCCCTGGGACGGGAACAGCCACGTCGCCGCCAGGCCCTGGGCATCCATCACCGCCAGCCGGGCGTCGCGGTCGTACCACTCCGGATGGTCCGCCGGCTGTTCGGAGGTCAGCATGTGGGCGAGGTCGGATTTCGGGGCCCGCCCGGCGAAGTACTCGTACAACGCGCCGGGCTTCGGCCGCGGATTGACGTCACCCGGCCCGGGAATCCACGGGTGCAGCTCGTCGTGGACGACGTAGCGCATCTTCCCGTCGACCTGCCGGATCACCACGCCCCGGTCGGCGTACCTGGGATCGCGGTGCCGGGTGAACGCGTCGCTGGTCTCCCAGTAGTGATTGTCGGTGTCGATGATGCTTGGGAAATCCGGGCTCGCGTCCGCCACGTCCGTCGACCTTCCCTGTCCATCGCTGCCTGCTGGAACGGCGACGACTGCTCGCACGTCGTGCCCAGGCCGACACTGTGATCAATCGGCATGACGATCAATCGGCATGACGTTACATGATCGTACAATCTGTATTGTCGGGTTCTTCGTAGAATGCGGGACGGATCGGGCGTGGTCAAGGGATGGCGATGCGGCGGCACGGCTGGGGTGGCTCGCCGCCCGGTGACGAGGTCGAGGCCCGGGAATGGATCCTGGACGCCGCCGTTCGATGCCTGGATCGTGATGGCCCGGCCGTTACGTCGATCTCCGCCGTAGCCACGGAGCTCGGCGTTACCCGTCCGACGATCTACCGGTACTTCCCGGGCTCGGATGAGCTGCTCGCCGCGGTGGCCGACCGGGCGCACCGTGGTTTCCGCGCGGAGCTGATCGCGCGCAACGTCACGCTGCTGCGGCGGGATCTGGACTGGGCCGCGATGGGCTACGCGCTCGACCAGTTGGACGAGCTGGTCGAGGTCATGCACCGCATGATCGTCTCGTTGATCGTGGCGCCGCCAGGGACGCCGCGTCCGGGCGGCGACCTACGTGACTTCCTGCGCCGCTGGCTCGGCCCGCGCACAGCCGCCAACCCGCGCTGACCGGAGTGGTCGCCGAGGGGAACCTGAGCCTGGTGGTTCACCGAACGCCCGTGAGCGTCGGCGATGCCGATCGCCCGGATCAGGCGTTGGTGAGCGAGGCGATGGCGGCGCGGACGGTCTCGAGGTCGCCGAGGACGATCTCGTGGGTGTCGCGTGCGGTGTGCAGCCGCCAGTGCGTGTCGGCGACGGCCTCGGGAGAGGCGGGCGACCCCGGGCCGACGAAGGCGCCGATGGGCACGTGCCCCACGTGCACGCCGCTGCCGTCGAGGCTTTCGGCCAGGGCGAGCACGTAGTTTCGCAGCCCCGCTACCGCGATGCCGACGTTGCCGAGAAACGGAATCGGGTGGACCGCCGAGAGCCCGGACTCACCGCGGTCGAGGCGGACAGGGGTCTGGCGGCGAGCCTGGCCGCCCGCCTTGCCGGATCGAACGTCACGGTCGTGTCCGCCGACGCCACCGCGACCCCCCTGTCCGGCGGGCGGTTCAGCGGCGCGGTCTGTCTCACGATGCTGCACCACGTGCCCGGCACCGACCAGCAGGACGCGTTGTTCGCTGAGGTCCACCGCCTGCTCGCGCCGGGCGGCCGGTTCGCCGGCAGCGACTCCCTCGACGGCCCGGACTTCCGCGAGCTGCACCACGGCGACGTCTGCGTTCCCGTCGACCCGGGCAGCCTCCCCGACCGGCTCCGCGCCGCCGGCTACGTCGACGTGCACGTCGACACGAACGAGCACGCGGTCCGTTTCCGCGGCCGCAAGCCGCAGATATCGGGATCAGGCGATTCGCGGCTCAGGTCGGGAGAATTCAGGTCTGGAGAATGACGCGCTCGCCCTCGCCGACGGGTTCCTGGAAGTCGGTGAAGTAGCGTTCCAGAAGCTCGTCGGAGACGGTGACGCTGTTCGCGCCGCTCTGCCGGCCGCGGAGGGCGAGCCGACGCCGGAGGGTGTCGAGATCGGCCTTCAGCCAGATGAGCTCCCACCGGCACCCGTGGCTCTCGATCGCGGCCTTGTACCGGGCTCGGGTGGCCCGGTTCCAGAAGCTGTAGTCAATGACCACGGGTGCTCTCGTCGTCATGAGGCGGATCAGCTCATCCCAGAGCTGCCGTTCGGCGGCCGACCTGAGGCGCTCGTACTCCGCCGGGTCGAGCTTGCCACCATCTCGGCCGGTCCACTCCCATACGGTCTCGTCGATCGAGAGCCGGGTGTAGCCGTGACGCTCCAGGGCCTTCGCGTACGTGCTCTTGCCGGACCCCGGCAGGCCACACATCATCACGACGAGTCCAAGCTCCGTCCCGGCGAGATCCGGCAGGAGTTCCCCGTCGCCCATGAGCGCGACGGTACAGGAGCCTGAATGGGAGCCCGGGGCCGGCATGGTCCCGGGAACGGCGGGCACCGTGCTGGTCGCCTGCTCACAGCGGAGGGAATCTCGATGCCGACGATGTCGACGGGGTTTTCGTCGTCCTCTCCGCCCTGGAAATCGGCGTCGCGAGGACTTGGCGGAGACTGTCGATCAGAGGGTCCGGGTCCTCGATGCCCATCGATATGCGAAGCATGTCGCGATGAAGACCTCGACGCCGCAGCTCCTCCCGGCCGACGACGGTGGAAAGCATGTCGTTGTGGGCGATGAAGACCTGAGGTGAAGCCATGGTGAAGTCCGCACCGAAGCTCGGACCCTTCGGAATCGGTAGTGGATCGTAGACCTGCTCGATCGGCACCTTGAGGTCCAGCAGGAGCAGGCCACCTGGTGATGACGCGGAGCGATGTATCTTCGAGTAGTTGCGGGCGGACCGGTCGCTGTAGGCCCATTCCACGCCGCGAACGTTGCTCTGGCTCTCCAGAAATTCAGCCAGGATCATGGTGCTGCGGTTCACCCGCTCAATGCGCGCGGCATAGCCGGATATTCGGGACGCCGCGCGCGCGGCATCCCGCCCGAATGGCCGGTCGCCGTACTCTCGCAGGCCGGGGCGAATCTCGTCCGCGAAGGCCGAGGACGGATTGACGATCGTCGCTCCCATCAGCACGTCCGCAGAACCCGTCGCGTACTTTGTAAGGCTTTCGCAGGCTACGTCGGCGTGAGCAAGAACATCGATGTTGTGAGGCGTTCCGATGGTCGTGTCCAGCACCACCAGACATCCGACGCGATCGGCGATCTCGCGGACCGCCTCGACGTCGGGTGTCTGCAGCAGGGGATTGCTGGGAACCTCGCCGATAATACCGGCGAGATCGTCGGCATTTTCCAGCACGGCGGCCACGATCGCATCCGTGTCGCCCGGATCGGGAATGATGATTCGGTCAGCATCGACAATGCGCTTCTCGAATATGCTCATCGTGTCGAAGAAGATCCAGCCAAGCTGGAGCCAGCGCCTCCGACCTCGCCCGCGCTGGATTTTCGCCACCGCCGCCAGCGCGGCCGCCACGGCATTCATGCCGCTGTTATGCAGAATCACGTTATCGGCGTGGCCGGCCCCGTAGACGCGGGCCAGATGCACGCTGATGGCATCCTCGGCCCCGTCTGGTGCCAGCAGCTCGTCGTCGTGGGCCGAAAGCTCGCCGCACCGAACCAGAGCGTCCTCCGCCTCGCGTGAAGACAGGTGACACCCCGTGTGTTTCACGAACTCCCGTACGCGCCGGTTGGCGACTGGGCCGCCCGCGATCGTCACCCCGTTCACGCCCACGGCAAAGACAGTTCGGCATGCGGACGAGCCGCCGTATGCGCAGGCCGCGGCTGCGGCCCGTGCAGTACGTACCAGCACCAGCTCGCGAGCGGGAACGTTGAGAATGTGACTGAGAACGTGGGTCAGTTCGGTGACATAGCGGTGGGTGCGGAACCGCGGATAACCTGAAGTAACGTGACGAAGGGTTCTCTCGTCGTCCGACTCGAAACCGATGACGTCGGCCACCGTTGGGAGGGAGACCGAAACAGAGTGGGTGGGTCCCGGGATCGGCTGGCCCAGTGGCAGGGGCTGGACGCATCGAGTACGCCGGCTTTCCACCTCGCTGAATTTCACCTCACAGGCCGACGAGGTTCTGTACGCCGTCCCAGTACCGTTCGACGTGCGCGAGGAAGTCGTACGTCCCCGCCTCGAACTCCTGGCGAGTTTCTGCCGAGTGCACGTAAGGAGCGATGGCGTTGAACACGGAGTTGCTGTGCCCCACCTCGACGTCGATGTGTAGCGTCCAGAAGTGCCGTGTCCTCTCGTCATAGCCCTGGTTTCGGAGCCCGTCGTTCAGTTTCGAGACCATGATCGATGACATCGTCTCATCGGCATAAAGAGCACCAAGGGATTTTTCGATGGCGCACTCCGTGTAAAGATGCCGGATGCGTTCGTTGAGTTCGATGGTAACATCAAGAGGCTGGTAGTCCCGGATAAAATCAAGATCGATGTTGATGCTTGCCAGGAAGTTCTCGAACAATGTGGAGTGGGTCTTCTCGGAACCCACCTCGTCCGCCACGTTCAGAATGATCTCGCGGAGGATTGCCTCGTCCCGCGTCTTCATCGCCATACCGGTGATGTAGAAAGGAAGGTAGCGAAAGAAGTAGTAGCACTCGGCGTAGAGGTGGCGCTCCTGCTCGCGGGTGAGTGCCCTGTCCCGGTAGTGGTTGAGAAACGGGTGCTCGACCGCCCGGTGACTGGCGATCCGTACAAGAAGGTCGTCAAGGTACTTCTTGACCGATGGGTCTTCGAGCGAGACGCGTCGGCGGATCCCCGCTTCGACGTGGTCGAAGTTCGCCCATGCCGGCCGCAGCTCCCCGGCTGCCGCGCTGGTCTCAGTCATCGTTCTTCCCCTGGTTCACGTCGCCCCTGACACTGACCGCCGCCGTGGCATCGGCGTTGTCCCACCAACGATCGTCCGTGGTATAGGTGCGCCGCAGGTCCCGAGCGGCGGCCCACGTCATGTTGAGAATGACGCGTACAGCATCCTCACGAAAGGGAATGGTGCGGTGGAGCGTGGTGTCCGTCCGAAGTAGATACGCGTCTCCGGACGCAAAATAGTAGGTGGTTATCGGATTCTCGACGATGTATTGATTGATCTTCGGGTCTGCCTTGTTCCATGAAGTATGAGCAATACACTGAAGCAGCCCTCCAACCTCGATCGGAGGTGCTTCCGGAACCCAGATCAGCGCATAACTGAAATCACCCCAGTGCCAGCCATGCGTGTCCCCCTTCCTTTCATGTCTGGTAATGAGAAACTCTTCATCCTTCTTCGGACAAGGGTGCAGCTTCTCCCCGGCGATTGCCTCGAGCATGGCAAGTAAATCGGCGTCCTGGTACAGCATGGAGATCGCGTCACTGTGGGCCGCCACCTTCTCACTGGGCACCACGGACATGGAGCGACGCGTGAAGTCGGTCGTCGCGAGCCTGAGGTCACGGCGCTCGGAATGCTGTTCAAGCAGACGGTTCGTCTCTGCCCTGACCAGTGACGTCGTTTCTGGGTTGAGCAGATTCGTGACCCGCAGGATTCCGAACCTACGAAACTCTTGAGCTGCCCTCCTGGTTGTCTCGGGATCTAGCGCGACGCAGGTTGCACCAGAGATCTGTGCTGGCATTCCTTGCCTCCGAGGTGGATGCCGGGTCGAAAGAAAGGGCCCTGGAATGAGGAGGAGACCGCGCCTGCCGACCCGGCATGGACGCCCGAAGGCATGCAGAGGCGAGTTTTGTCGGCGAGAGTCGCCAGACCGTCGAGGTCACGGACCCGGCACGATTAATGGCTCAGGAATCAGTGCCGCTGGCAGTGTCGCCCAGGCGAAGTCCGGGGATGTCCGCGAGATGTGTGTGAAGCGTGCTGAGTCAGCTCGGATGCATTGTCACCTCCTCCCTGACCAGGCATCGCGGCCGTGGACCGGGAGCAACATCAGCTAGTAGGTTCACCTGCTTCTCAAGCCATGTTCGCACGCGCCGGGCGCAGGTGTATGACTTTGCGCGGGATTCGCACCGGACCGACGGTACACCCGCTTCCTACCTGCGGCTCCGGAAGCTCGTGGCTCTGCCACCCGTCGATTTCCTTGATCCTCCGAAGGGAATTCGCCGAAACTGGATCTGGCGGGCTCTGGCGTGATGTCGCCGCTGTGGTGGGCACCTCCTGGCAGCCTTCCCATATCGGGCTTCGGGGCGACTGCTTACCAGCAGATCATAATCACCCGCCGGAGTCATGCCGCCAGTTGCTCTATAAGGTGGTGGCTGGCTGTGACTGTTGTCAGGTGCGGAGAAAATGGCAGGCGAAGTCGTGTTGGCGCTGGTCACGATGGTGATTCTCAGTTAGGGACGGGTCTGGCGGAAGGTGGGGCCCGGCGGACGCCGACGAGGCCGGCACAGGTGACCGTGGATTGGTCCACCGCCCTGGGTTACTTCTCGTGGGTCTCCGGCTCGCAGCAGGCTTCCCCCGGTGAATCTCACTGTCCGTGGTGGCTTTCGGGAGTGGTGGCGCCGCTGACGGGCGGGATGTCGCTTCTACTGGGTAATGTGCCTGATTTGTACCTTCGTACCCCGGTAGAAGCGACACGGAGGTTTTTCGGGGCCGATCCGTCGTCACGCGCAGCGGTGAGGAGGGCGGTGGCGGGTCGGCGGTGGGGGAGAGGGCTCGCTGGTCGTGACGAACGGAGCTGACGCTGACGGCAGGGGCACCGTGCACCGCCGGCCACCGACCACCAGAGTTACCAGCCACCCAGCCACCCAGCCACCCAGCCGCGCGGTACGTGGGACGGTGCGCGTGGCGCCGAGGAACGTCGGAGGCGGTCCGAGCCCGACCGAGGATCGGGCGGAACCGGGCGGAACCGGGCGGAACCGGGCGGGATCGGGCCGGAGCCGGCCGGTCTGCCGGGATGGACCATGATGATCCGCGAGAAGAACGCTGGGTCGAGTCGCCCCGTCTGGTTGTGGTGGTAGCGGGCGCGGGCCTGGTGTCCGCGCCAGTGTGACCGTCTGTTGAGGCGGCCGGTGGGGCGATCGATGTGTCCGGGGGGGATTGCGCGGGGCTGGTCCCCCGGCACGCTCGGCGAGGCTCCGCCGGTTCCTTCTCTCGGCACCTGAGGGCAGACCCGTCAGATGCATCCGTCCTGGCCGCCGACTCGTCGTTACGGAAACATGCCGTGACCCGGGAGAGCAGTCTTCCAAGCCTGTCTCCCGCGCCTCGCCATCCGCCTCGGCGACGCTGCCTTCCACCTACAGAGTATCTCTTGTCGGATCTCCGCCTACACCCGGCGATCAGCTAACCGGTGCGCCGCGCCGATCCATTAGAGGTAGAGACCACAAGAAGATCACGATGGCTGCTCTGCTGGACATGAAGTAACCTTCGTGTAAGGTTTTCCTGAAGGCTTAGGTCAGGTGATAATCGACTCGCGAGAGGCGGATGAGGTGCCCCATTCAAATGGCCATTCTGATGGCATTGTCGATACGAAGATCGTGCTTTATTCGTTCAATTTCGCGGAGGATCTTCTGCGCGAGATAAGCTATCTTGCCTTCTCCGCGGAGCGAGGTCTCTGCTACCTGGAGGGGCTTTGTGAGGAGGGCGTCGAGTTCGTCGTCATTACCTCGATGGAGGTCAGCCAAGCTACCCTGGAGTATCACTTCCGTGAGATCTTTGGCTTTGATGACCAGCAGACCTCGAGCGCGACCCGGCGGTTGCGGCTCCTGTCTCCATCGCCCCGTCAGGGGTTGCCACTGGACGCGGCGGTGCTCGCCGACGCGAAGGTGATGTCGGAACTGGCAGCGATCGCCGAGAAGAGCCGGTCGACGTCGATCGTGAACTTCATGGCGACGCCGATCTCGGACCAGATCGCCTCGATCCTCGGTGCGACGATCGAGGAGCGCGGCGCCGACGCTGCGGCTGAGGCGGGGAGCAAGAGTGGCGGCAAATCTCTCCTGAGGCGCGCGTGTGTGACGGTACCTGCCGGCCCTTCCGAGCTCGTCACCGATGAACAGTCGGTACTTCGTGAGATCGCCAGGATCGGTACGAGGTCCGCCGTGATAAAGCTGAACTCATCGCACTGGACAGCCGGCGTGGGAAATGCTGTGGTGGGCGTGGAGGAAGTGCGTGGCGGTAATGATCTGCTCGAGTCGGCGGAAGTCCTCCGACTGTCACCGGAGATCTTCCGGCGCGAGCTGGTTGCCGAGGGTGTACTCGTGGAGGAGTTCATCGACGACGTCATCGCATCGCCGAGTGGGCTTGGCCGAATAAGCTTTGACGGAACTGTCGATATCGGGCCGACTCATGAGCAGATCCTCGTTTCGGGCCAGTACTGGGGCTGCCGGTTTCCGGCGGACGAAAGATGGCGTTCAGGCATCCTCTCAGCGACCGAGCGGGTGGGTCGGGCGCTCGCGGATGACGGCGTATACGGAACATTTGGAATCGACTTCGTCGTTTCCGAGGGCGGTGACCTCTTCGCCGTTGAGGTCAACCTGCGGAAGGTGGGAACGAGCCATGTCGTGAGGTACATCGAGGCGCTGGTAGGCGCGGCGATAGATCGCGGCGGAAGACTGCGGCCACACGGCGGGCCCGATGTCTTCTACGTCAACGGTCGGATGCAGGAGTCGTCGGTGATCGGCATCCCCGGTGAAGCGGTGCTCGAGCTACTTCGGGACAGGGGCCTCCTCTATCGCCGAGAGTCGGGCGAGGGTGTGCTTCTGCATTGTCTCGGCGCGCTGCCTGTCTGCGGATATCTCGAACTCACCTCGATCGCGGGATCGCGGGCCACGGCCGATAGCCTGATCCAGCAGGCCCAGGACGTCGTCATGGCCTTCGCCACCCAGGGCGGCGGCAAGCTTGGGCTCTCCTGACGTAAGCAGGGGCTTGATCGCGACACGAAGAGTTGCTGGCCGTCTCTCTGCTCGGGCCTAATCCCCCACGTCAGGCGTTGTTCGGCGACGGCGGTGGGGTTGATGTCGGCGCGGGGCCGGGCGGAGTGGGAGTGCCGTGCAGGGTCCAGCCGGGACCGGAGCGCAGCCAGCCGGCCGAGGCGGCGGTGCCGCCGTCGACGTTCAGGGTGGTACCGGTGATGTAGGCGGCGCGGTCGGAACACAGGAACACGGCGGCGTCGGCGATCTCGGTGGCGACGCCCTCGCGGCCGAGCGGGATGTAACGCTCGACTCCGAGGACCTGCTCGGCCGGGGGAGCAGGCAGCGTGTCGGGGTCGACGGGGCCGTGCATGATGCCGCGGATGCCGGCGGTGGCGGTCATGTCCGGGGCGATCGCGTTGATCCGGATGCCGGACTCGGCGAGTTCCAAGGCCATCGTGCGGGTAAAGTTGATCATCCCGGCCTTGCAGGCGGCGTAGACGGCGTACATCGGGGCGGCCCGCAGCCCCTCGATGCTGGTGATGTTGACGATCGAGCCGCCGCTTCGCCGCGCGTCCCCGACCTCATTCCCGGGTGCCTGACCCCTGGGTGCCTCGTTCTCGGTGGTGTGGTTCCCAGCAGCGACGGTCCGGGCGATCAGCGGGGCCGCGGTCGACGTGGCGGCCAGCATGCTGATGAGGTTGATGTCGATGTGCCGGCGCCAGCTGCGCTCGCTCTGGTCGACAAATCGGCTGGCCTTCACCCCGCCCGCGTTGTTGACGAGGATGTCCAGCCGGCCGAACTCGGCGTGCGCGGCGGTGATGGCATCAGCGAGCGCCGTCGTGTCCATGACGTTCACGGGCAGTGCGATGGCCAGTCCCCCCGCCTTCTCGATCAGCTCGGCGGTGGCGGCTGCCCGGGTTGGGTCGATCTCGACCAGCGCGACCCGGACTCCGGCGGCGGCCAGCCCGCGGGCGATCGCCTGCCCGATGCCGGCGCCAGCGCCGGTCACCACCGCGGCCTTGCCGGCCAGCCCGAGATCGAATGTCGTTGTCACCGCACCCACTTCTGTCCCTCCACTGTCCATCCTCGTGCCATCCTGGCGCCCATCCTCGTGCTTCGACAGCCCCGCCGTGTCGTTCGGGCCAGCGCACGGCTGTCGATGGACGTCGGCGCGCCGGCCGCCGGGACCGGCCTCGTGCCAGGCCTGGTCGCGGCCGGCCGCGGGTCGAGGCCCTCCGGGTGGGGCCAGGCGCGTAGTAACCCGCTGTAGGTGAGCGTCTGAAGCGCGCCGGGATCGTCGTCGACCGCCCAGCTCAGCGCCGGCTGGTCGGGACGCTCGGCCGCCTGGACGCGTAACTGGTCGCCGACAGTGCGGTCGAGCAGCGGCTCACCGGCCTGCGCGGGGATGGGCTGGCGGGCGGGCGGCGCTCACCGCGTCTCCAGACCGGCGGCGATCCGGTCGAGGACCCGGGCGGACGACGGTGGCGGGACGAGTTGCAGGGAGATGTGATCGGCGCCGGCGGCGCGGTGGGCGCCGAGGCGCGTGCGCAGGGCCGTCGGCTCGTCGGGGACGACGAGAGCGTCGACGAGGGTGTCGCTCGTCTGTGCGAGGTCGAGGTCCGAGAGGCCGAACCGGCGCAGGTTCTGCTGGTAGTTCGGCATTGCGAGGCAGAGCCCGAGGTAGTGGCGCAGCTCGTCGGTCCAGCCGGTGCCGCTGTTGCCGAGGGCGACCATCTGGGACGGCGCGATCCACGGAGCCGTGCCGACGGCGGCGCGGGCGGCGGCGGTGTGCGTGACAGGGCAGAAGTAGGTGTGCAGGCCGTCGGTGGCCGCGCCCGCCAGCTCGATCATTTTCGGTCCGAGCGCGCCGAGGAACCGCGGCGGCATGGTCCGGGATCCGACGGCGGTGTCCATGGCGGCGAGGTATTCGCGCATGGCGGTCAACGGCTTGTGGTAGCTGGCGCCGCGGCGCTCGGCGAGGTGACGGTGGCTGGCGCCGAGCCCGAGGGCGAACCGGGCGGGGAAGGCCTCGTACAGGGTCGCCGCCGCCGCGACCATCGCCTCGGGGTCGCGGGCGTGGATCGTGGCCACGCCGAGGGCGACGGTGAGCCGGTCGGTGGCCTGCAGGTAGAGCGTGGCGCGGACGAAGGGGTCGACGCCGCTGTACTCCTGCAGCCAGATGGTCGTGATGCCGGCCTTCTCCAGGTCGCGGACCGCGCTGATCGCTTCGGAGGGGCGCATCCGGTCGAGGAAGCCTGCCCACAGGCCGACTCCGGCCGGCATTGCGCCGCTCATGCCGGTGTTCCGTAGCCGAGCACCTTCGCCGCGTTGTGGCGGAGGAATTTCGGCCAGACCTCGTCGCGGAACGGGACGTCGTCGATGTGCGGGATGTTGCTGGTGGACCGGAAACCCATCAGGGTGTCGATCACCCTGATGTCGCCTGGTCGGGTCATGTATTGTACCTCGTCTCGTTGTCGAGGAGCACGAACCGTGCCTGCGCGGACCTGCCACGGTCGTCCCGATTTCACAAGGGCCAGGGCTATTGTCGCGCCACCTTGACCACCGACGCGGCCCACAGGGTTGGACGGCATGCACGGAGCGCGAACGGCCGAGGTTCACGGCTGGCGGCTTGCCTTTGACGTGCGGGTCAGGGGCTACGGTCCCGGCCATGTCACGTTCACGCGAAGTCCGTCTCGCCACCGTGCCCGCCGGCCTGCCGCAGCCGGCGGACTTCGAGGTCGTCGAGGTGCCGGTACCCACGCCCGGCGAGGGTGAGGCACTCGTCCGCAACCGGTACTTCCATGTGTTCGCCGCGCTCCGGACGCTGTTCGGCGGGAGCGTCGAGGGCGCGCCGTTCCCACCGATCCATCCCGGTGACACGCTTTTCGGCGCCGCCATCGGCGAGGTCGTCTCGGCTCCGGCCGGCTCGGGCCTGCGGTCGGGTGAGCTGGTCTCGCACTGGCTGGGCTGGCGTGAGTACGCCGTCGTGCCGGTCGCGCGGTGCCAGCCCGTGGGCGACGCCCTGCCGGACCCGGTCGTGCACCTGACGCAGGCCCGGACGGCCTACTCGGCGCTTCGCCAGAGTGAGCTGAAGGCGGGGGAGACGGTCTTCGTGTCCGGGGGAGCGGGCGCGGTCGGTTCGCTGGCCGGGCAGGTCGCCCGCCTGCTTGGAGCCGGTCGGGTCATCGGCAGCACAGGATCACCGGAGAAGGCCCGGCGGCTGGTCAGCGAGCTCGGCTACGACGCCGCAATCCTGCGCGGCGGCGAACCGCTGCACGAACCGCTGCACGAGCAGCTCGCCAAGGCCGCCCCGGACGGCATCGATGTCATGGTCGACAACGTCGGTGGTGAGCAGCTCCGCGCGGCGGTGGCAGCGGCACGCCCGGGAGCACGTTGCGTCCTGGTGGGGGCGTTGGACGGTCAGTTGGACCCGAACAGGTCGGGCACCAGCGCACCTGTCGAGCTGGACTTCTACCAGGTGATCCTGAAGCACGTCACTCTGCGCGGTCTCGATAACTCCGCTGCCACGGACTGGGTCGAGCGGTTCGGTGCCTGGCTCCGCCAGGGTGAGATCACCGTCCCCCAGGTCCGGGTCGCGGGTATCGAACACGCGGCGCGCGCGTTGTCAGAGACCATAGGAGGACGGCACCTCGGAACGGTCATCGTGGAGTTGTAGATGAAGATCGGCGAAGCCGCCGCGGCGGCGGCTACCACCCCGCGCGCCCTGCGGTTCTACGAGCAGCGCGGACTGCTGGCGCCGCCGCGGCGCACCGCGTCCGGTCAGCGGGATTACGACGCGGCGGACGTCAATCGGATCCGGATCATCCGGAAGCTGCTCGCACTCGGCCTGACCGTCGAGGATGTGGGCGCGTGCGCGGACCGCCTGCACCTGCTGGAGGGTGACACCCTGCCGCGCTACGGCGACCCCCGCGGGGTGTGCAGTTCGACGAGCGGCGTCGTCGAACGCCGCCTGAAAGCTCTGGACGCCGAGATCGCCCGCCTGACGAAGCTCCGCGACGAGCTGGCGGCCCGCTCCGCGGTCAGGATCCGAGCCGGAATGAACCTGGTCGGCGGTTAGCTGCCATGGCTGAATAACTGATCCGACCTGGCCTGGCCGGTTTCAAGCAGTTCCTAGCGACGAGGCCCGCCTGCTGGAGGAGATCCGCGACCTGCTCGCCGGTGACACCCGTCGCCTCGCTCCGGACAATCAGGTGGTCGAACCCCGGTCAACCGTTTGATCTTAGGTCAGCGGCCGTGGGTGCGGGGGGCGACGCGGCGGGTTGGTAGGGCTGTGGTCGGGTCGTCGGGCCACGGGTGGCGGGGGTAGCGGCCGCGGAGCTCCGCGCGGACCCGCGGGTAGCCCGTGCGCCAGAACGATGCCAGGTCGCTCGTCACCGCCACCGGACGCCCCGCCGGCGACAGCAGGTGGAGCACCAGGGGCACGCGGCCGTCGGCGACGACGGGTAGCCGCTGCCACCCGAACACCTCGGCGATCTTCACGGCGAGGATGGGACCGGCCGCGCCGCTGGTAGGGCTGTAGTCCAGGCGGACGCGGGAGCCGCTGGGCACCGCAATCCGCTCGGGAGCCAGCTCGTCGAGCCGGGCGGCCTGTGGCCAGGGTAGGAGCCGCCGCAGCGCGTGGCCGGCGTCGATGTGCCCGAGGTCGGCGCGGCGTCGGACGCCGTCGAGGTCCGGTCCGAGCCAGTCGGGGGCGCAGTCCAGCAGGGCGGCGTCGGTGACATCGGGCCACGGGGCGCCGAGCAGTCGGTGGCAGAACGCGAGTCGGTCGCGCAGGGCCAGTGCGTCGGCGCTCCAGCGCAGCACGGACAGCCCCGCGTCACGCAGCCCATCGTGCACCGCGGCCCGCAGCAGGGACGGGTCGGGGCTGGTCACCGGGCGTTCGGCGAGGATGATCGCGCCGAGTCGTTCGAGTCGGCGGGTGACGATGTCGCCACCGGCCCAGGCGACCTCGTCCTCGGTGCGCAGCAGTGCCGCGCCCGCTTCGCGCGCGGTGGCCGCGTCGAGGGCGACGGCCAGACGCACCCGGGCGGACGTCCGGCCCGGCCCGCGGTCGGCGACCGCGATGGCGAGCCATTCCGCTCCGGTCAACGCCGAGCCCGTGGCAAGCTCGGCACCGGTCCCGCCGGCCATCAGGTAGTTCGAGCTGCCGGGGTCGCGGGCCCGCGCGAGCCGCTCGGGGAAGGCGAGGCCGACCACCAGCCCCGCCGCGAGATCGTCGGGTATCCCGCCTGTTCCCCGTGCCACAGTTCGAGCGGGGGCAGGCCGAGCGGGTTCACCGGGCCGAGCAACTTGAGTGGCTTGAGTGGGTCGGGTGGTTCCGGCGGGCTTGGCGGGTTCCGCGAGTTCGGCAGGTGCGGTTTCCGCGGCCGAGCGCAGCCGGCCGGCCTCTTCCCGCCAGCGGGCGGACGCGGCCCGGTCGGTGTTGTCGCGCAGGCGGCGCCACGCGGCGACGAGATCGTCGGAGGGGCCACCGGCCGGACCGTCACCGGAGAGCATCGCCACGATCTCCGCCGCGTGGCGGGCGCCGACGGCCCGGGTGCCGTCGAGCAGCGCCCGCGCGAGCCGTGGGTGGGCGCCGACCTGGGCGATCGCACGTCCTCGCGGGGTGACCCGGCCGATCTCGTCGACGGCGCCGAGGGCGCGCAGCGAGGCTCCGGCGGCCTCCATCGCGCCGACGGGAGGGTCGCTGAGCAGCGGCAGTCCCACGCCACCCGGATGACCCCAGACCGCCAGTTCCAGGGCGAAGGCGGTGAGGTCGGCGACGGCGATCTCCGGTTCCGGCTGGGCGGGCAGCCGGTCGTGCTCAGCGGCGGACCAGCAGCGGTACACCCGGCCCGGCGCCTCCCGGCCGGCACGGCCCGCGCGCTGGCCGGCGGACGACCGCGACACCCGCACGGTGACCAGCGAGCCCAGCCCGCGGGCATGGTCCATCCGCGGGGAACGGGCCAGGCCGGCGTCGACGACGATCCGCACGCCGGGGACGGTGAGGCTGCTCTCCGCGACCGCGGTGGCCAGCACAACCCGGCGGCGGGGGCTGGGGCTCAGCACCGCGTCCTGCGCCCCGCCGGTCTGGCGGCCGTGCAGGGTGACCACGTCGACCGTGATCCGGTGCCCGGCGAGCCGGGCGACGACGGCGGCGATCTCACCGGCCCCGGGTAGGAAGACGAGCACGTCCCCGGACGTCTCCAGCAGCGCGCGTTCGACGGTCGCGGCGACGTGGTCGAGCAGCCTCGGGTCGACCCGCAGGCCGTGCGCCGGGGTGATCGTCCCCGGTGGGGGCGCCCAGATCACCTCGACGTGGTACATCGAGGCGTCCGTCCCGATGACCGGCGCGGGTTGGCCGGGCGCGCCGAGCATCGCGGCCAGCCGCCGGGTGTCGGCTGTCGCGGAGGCGGCGAGCAGGAGCAGGTCGGGGCGCAGCGCGGCGCGGACGTCGAGCAGGAACGCGAGCGCCAGGTCGGCGTCCAGGTGGCGCTCGTGGCACTCGTCGAGGATGACCGCGTCAGTACCGGGCAGCTCGGGGTCCCGTTGCAGCCGCCGGACTAGCACCCCCGTCGTGACCACCTCGACCCTGGTGGACGGCCCGGCCCGGCGCTCGCCGCGAATCGTGTAGCCGACCGCGCCACCCACCTCGCCGCCACCGCGACCACCACCGCCGCCACCGCGACCACCACCGCCACGACCCGCAGCCTTCGCGCGAACTTCGGCACTATCCGCCACGTCACCGCCGGCGAGACTGGCCATCCGCCGGGCCGCGGCGCGGACGGCGATCCGCCGTGGCTCGACGACGAGTACCCGGCCGGGGACATGGTCGGCGAGCGCGAGTGGGACGAGCGTCGTCTTGCCTGTGCCAGGCGGAGCCACCAGCACCGCGGCCCCGCCCGACCCATGCTGGTCGCGGGCGGTCAGCGCGGCGACCAGCGCCGGCAGGGCGCCCCGGACGGGCAGGTCCGCCCCGGCGACCGTGCGGTCGGGCAACATGCGCCCAGTGTCCCCCGGTTCGACGCGGCGGCCGGTGGGGGCCGCACGCCGCACCCGCCTCGAGTGCCCGTAGCGGCGGCGCAAGCGGTCGCCGGGAGACGTCACAGAGTCCAGAACGCGGCCCGGGGCACACCGCTGGCGGTCGCCGAACTCCCGCCCACGGTATGCGCCGGGGTGACGCACGAGGCAGAGCTGTACAGGCCGCCAAGAGTACCGAGATCAGTGGTGACCCCCTGATGCCAGCGGATCGCATGGTCATTGCCGGCCGCGTTGACCGCCGTCGCGGCGACGTATCCCATGGCATCGATGCCCGCTGGATCGACCCGCCCCCCCAGGCTCGCAATCCTGGTGCTGTGTCCGCGACACCAGACGAAGGCGTTGATCTGCGTGCCGATGCTGCGCACGAGAATCTCCCCGTTCTCGCTGATGCCGACCGCCTCGCTGTACTGATCGCCGGGGAGCGGATCCAGGGAACACAGCCGTCCACAGTCCCACCGGAATGCTCGGCTCAGGCCGCCGGCTATCTCGCTCGTCCCCACCACCTGACCCTGGTTGTTCAGTCCGGCTGCCCGGCTCCAGGTGCCACCATCGAGGGTGCCGATGTTGTAGAGGTGCCCGTTCGACCAGGTGAAAGCGCGGGTCTGACCCGCCGCGTTGACGCTGTTTCCGCAGATCTGCCCGAGGTCGTTGATGGCCACTGCCTCGCTCGTCGGACCCCCGAGCGTGCCCAGGTCGACCATGCCGCTGCCAGCCAGAATGTAGGCGTGCCGGTCACCGTTGCCGATGCTGGTGGTGCCGACGATCCGACCGTGCATGTTGATGTCCGTGGCCTGGCTCCATCGTCCGCCCAGTTGGTCGGTCCCACCCAGATAGCCAAGTGCCTGATAGGTGCCCCAGGCCCAGCGGAATGCCTGTCGGGAGTAGCGGCTGATGATGTCGCCGACGAGTATCCCCGATCCGTTGATCGCGTTTGGCCGGCTGCTCCACGGCAGCACCCGCAGCGCACCGGCCCGCCAGACGAAGCCGGTGACCTCGTAGGGCGAGCGCTGCCAGAATCCGGCCACCAGACCGTCGGCGGTCCCGCAGGTCACCAGGCCAGGGCCCAGGCCAGTGGGGTCGGCAATACCCGTGCCGGCGAGCGGCCGGCGGGCGGCCGCGTCGTCGGACTGCCGCGCGGGGACTGCGGCGAATGCCGCGTCCGGACGGTGTGCGCCGGCGTCACCTGGTCCCGAACTCGCCGGGTGGACGCCGCGGCCTCGGCCGACCGGCAGGGCCGGCGTCAATGCCGACAACAGACCCATCTGCACAAGCACACGTCGATCTTCCATTCCCCGTTCACCTCGCAACTACTGCCCGGCCGTCTGCCGTTGGTGGATGAAAGACCGCCGTGCTCAACGAGCCCCGCCGCGGTACCGATCTGGCCGCCCGGTCGGCACTATGCCATCGAGGCGACCTTGCAACCCGCAACGACACGACACCGAAGGCTCGGGGAGAGCCTCTCTCACCAGGGTGCCGTCAAAGTCCTTTTCGCTGGTCAGGTTGATGATCTGGAGGACGCGTTCGGGGTTGCGGGCGGTGGATCGAAGGGTTTTGGCGCCACGCATCGGTAGATGCCGAGAATGATCAACTTGGCCCGTCGACTACGAGATGGTCCTGCCCTGAGAGACGTCCCGCCGGGTGGCTACTTAGTATTTCTGATCGCTACTTAAAGCAATCTTCCCGGGGCTCTGGTTCCTACCCCCCGTTATCCCCGTGGCCCGGAAAGTGGACAGCGAATCCGGCCGAATGACCTCGACTCGCCCGGTCGAGGCCACCCTACCTGCACGAATTTCACTCTCCGTTACTATAATTACACTAAGTGTAATGGTCTTCGCCCGCGCTACCCGGGCGGCGCCCTGGCGACGGAGGGAAGGAACAGGACGGTGCATGTTGAAGGCAGGGCACATCCAGGAGGCTCGCGGTACCGCGGACCTGCTGGCGACATCCGGCGGGCTGTGGGCCCTCCTCGCCTCCGCGGAGTGCCCCTCGCCCGCGGCGGGTGCCCATCTCCGGCCGGCGGGAGATCATCGCTTCGCGTCTGCGCCGTGCGGCCGGTTCTGGTCATCATGGCAATGGCCGTGTCGCTGCTGGGTGTAGCGCTGCCGGTCCAGGCCGCCCCGGTGCTCACCGGCACGATTGAGGACACCAGCGTCGGCACAGGCATGAACCAGGTCAGCTACTCCGGCCTCTGGCCGCAGTGCAGGGGATGTGCCCCACCCACGCCCAACAACAGCTTCCGATACTCGTCGACCAACCTCGCCAGCGCGACGCTCCGGTTCACCGGGACGCAGCTCCGCATCTACGCAATCATGAACCCACACGGTGGTCTGGCGACCATCAGCGTCGACGGCGCGCCCTCCACCACCGTCGACACCTATGCGGCGATCTCAGCGGATAGGCTGATCTACACCTCGCCGGTGCTCCTCAATGGCTCCCACACGGCGACGCTGGTCAATATCGGTCAGCGCAACAATCTCTCGGACTCCACCATCGTCAGCTTCGATCGGGCGGAGACCTTCGTCGACCCTGATCTGCCGCCAGTAGACACGATTACCAACACGATCGAGGACAACGTCACCGGCGTCGGGAACGACCAGGTCTCCTACACGGGTAGCTGGGTGACCTGCGGCGGCTGCGTGCCCCCGACCCCCAACAACACCTTCCGGTACTCGACGGTGGCGGGCAGCACCGCGACGATCCGCTTCACCGGAACCCAGATCACCATCTACGGGATCAGGGAGCCGCATGGCGGCCAGATGTCGATCTCCGTCGACTTCGGCCTGGCCACTCTCGTGGACACCTACGCACCCACCTCGAGCGTGGCCACGCTCTTCACCTCCCGCGCACTCATCTACGGCACACACACGCTGCAGATCCTCAACACCGGCCAGAGAAACCCGGCCTCCGACAGCACCGTCACGGCCTTTGACCGGGCCGGCGTCGCCGCGACGGCGCCGCCAGTGAATCCACTGCCCCCGCCGCCGGTGGGGGCCAACCGGTCCGGCCTGCCCTGGCTGTCGGGGGTGAACGGCGACCCCCTGAACACCCCCGCCGCGGTGAATTCCTTCTGTGCCAGCCGGGGAAGCCTCTGCGACCTCGCCCACGTCTATGTGGCCCGGAACAGCTGGGGTGCCATCGTGGACCCCTCCTTCGCGGAGCAGAACTTCGCCGGCTGGCCCGGCCGCCTGCTCATCTCCGTACCTGCGTTCCCAGAGAACACGGGGTCCTCGTTGGCGGCCTGCGCAACGGGCGCATACGACTCGTACTGGCGAACCTTCGGTAACACCCTGAACAGCACCGGGCGGCAGAACTCGATAATCCGGATTGCCTGGCAGGCCAACGGTAACTGGTTCCAATGGGCCGCCTACGACGCCAATTCCTACGTGGGCTGCTGGCGGCACATCGCGACCGCGATCAGAGCTACCGCCAACCCGGACCCGATCCTTGACTGGACCATCAACGCGCACTACTCCCAGCTTCCCCCGAGCCATAACCCGCTGGATCTCTATCCCGGCGATGCCTACGTGGACAGCATCGGCATCGACTCCTACGACCACTATCCTTCGTCCCCGACCCTGGCGGCCTTCAACGCCCAGGCGAACGCTGTCGGCGGCCTCACCTGGCTGTACAACTTCGCCCGTACCCATGGCAAGAACTTCGGTGTCGGTGAATGGGGAGTCGCGCCTGGATCCGGGGTGAACGGCGGTGGCGACAACGCCACCTACATCCAGTTCATGTACGAATGGTTGTCCGCCCGAGCCGGCCAGGGACTTCTCTACGAGGCCTACTTCAACAACTGCGATCCCGGGAACGTCGGCTCGAACCTCTTCCGTCCGCTCTCGACCGCGTGCATATTTCGCAACTCGAATTCCGACAGTCGCTACACCAGCCTCTGGCGAAACCCGGCCTCAATAGTGGGGTAGTACCAGGTCCGGGCCAGGAACTCCGCCCCCGGGGTGCGCCGCACATGTGCCCATGGCGCACCCCGGGTCGATCCTGTCGATCCGATGCTATGGGTCTTGTGGTGGCTGGTGGGTGTCGGCCCCCGGCTGGGGCCGTGTGTGTGCCGGGCGCCGATCGTCGGCGCGCAGGCCTGCAGTGCTCGGCTGGTCCGGTTCGGCGAGGATCGCCTCGGCCGCGGTGGGTTGGTCGACGCGGGTGTAGGCGGCGAGCAGGTCGAGGTGGTGATGTGCCTGTTCGGGGGTGTTGCCTTGGCTGATCAGTACGCCGATGGCCTGGTCGATGGTCGAGCGGGCTTTCAGCCCGCTGGGTGGGGCAGGATCGTGTGGCACCGTGAGGTCTTCGTCGAGCACGAAGGCGGCGGTGTCGAGGCCGTCGAGGCTCCCGGTGAGCCAGCTCAGATCGGTCGCGAGGTCGAGAAACGCTCCGGGCATCGCGGCGAAGAGGATCAGGGATGCGGTGGCCGCTGGATCTTCGGATCCGGACAGGGCCGGCGGAAATGATATCCGTAGCGAGGCGCGGATGTCTTCGGGCTCGGCGTCCTCCTCAAGCGCGGTGAATTCCAGGCGCCGTCCGCCGACGGAGAGTATGGCCGAGAGTCCGAGATAGGAGTGGACGGCGATCTTGGTGTCGGCGGCGAGTTGCCGCAGGGTTTGTGAGATATCCGTGCCGGGCTCGTCCAGCGATTCCGTGAGAGCGGCGAGATCCGCGGCCCAAGCAGTGGAAATGTCCACAGCGGGGTTTCTCCGAAACGGCGTCCCCGAACGCCCGTTTTCGGCCACAAAGCCGAGTACCGCAGGTCGCGGTGCTGGGTGGGGCACTGGACACGAGTCAGGGCCCCGGATCCAAGGGTGCCGTCTTTCACGGTACTCGGTTGAGCCGGCCGCCCAACCGCGGCGGACCGACGGTCGGGTTACGTCTCGTGGCTGCGGGCTCGGGCGCGACGGACCGCCTCATCGACAATGCGCTGCGCGACGACGGCGAGTTTGACGTTCTCACGCTGGCTGATCACACGCAGCCGCGCGAACGCCTCTACCGCGCTTCCACCGGTACGCCCGCGCAGCAGCCCGATAGCCTGGTCGATGACCGGCCTGCTCGACAGAGCGGTCTGCAGCTGGATCGTGAGGTCCAGCGCCTGGGCCAGCACCTGGGCGTTGTGGACCGCGACCGCGGCCGGCGCCGCGAACAGCTCGCCGAGCTCGGCGGCGTGCTCGTCGAAGACGTCCTTGCCGTGGGCGTAGACGTTGATCGCCCCTACCACCTGGTCCGGTAGCAGCAACGGCAGCGACAGCGCGCTGTGCACACCAAGGCGGCCGACCCGCGGGCCGAAGCGCGGCCATTGCCGGTCACCGCCCAGGGATCCCGAACGGACCGTCCGCCGGTCGAGGGTAGCGGTGATACAGGGGCCTTCGTTCAGGACGACATACTGGATCTCGTCGATGTCCCGGACAAACGGCGCGCTCGCCGCCAGCGCCTCGATCCGGGTGCCATCCTGGTTGGCGCGCAACAACGTCACCCCGGCACCATCGGCACCGGGGATCGCCCGGGTAGCGAAGCTCGCCACCCGGGTCAGCAGCTCCTGAAGGTCAAGGGAACCGGACACCAGACCCGCGAGACCGGCCAGACCCGCCCGCAGGTCGAGGTCATCGGCCCGCGCCTGCTCGAAACTCAGCGCCGGCGCCAGAATGGCGACCTCATCGTCGAACTCCGTCACGGCCGCGTCACCCGCATGCCCGCCCCAGACCCGGGACGCATGCTCGCCGGGGCCGGACGGGGGGGCGGGTGGGCCATCGTGTCGGTGACGCACGCGACGCCGACCTGGTCGAAAAGCGTGGACGTTGGGCCCGTCATCATGACGGCCGCCTAACCCCAGCGATAAGAGCCGCCAGATGGCCACGGCCGGCAGCGACACCGACACGGGCGCCGACATTCGCAGAATCCAGCCGATATCAACTATACCACGGCACCCCTACGCACGCATGATCACAAATTCCTCTTCCGCGCGGCTAGGGCCAGCACGGGGACGGTCTGACCCCATGAACCTGGGCGCCCGATCCGGCGGCGTGATCCTACGGCGGCAGTACGACCAGTTCGCCCTCTTGTACCCGGGGCATCGCCTCGCAGTCGGGGACGAGCCGGCCGAACACCCCCGGATCAGGACGAGAGGCGCACTCGCTACGCCTGATCCTCGATCATGCACGTTGCGCGGCAATGTAGTCGCCGTTGTCTCCTTGTCGATATTCGGGTGCGCTTCGGGCTATGCTAATGGCGCTAGGACATAGCCGGCTCGGGATCGGGAACGCCGCGTAACTGCCGCGGGACCGCGAGTGTGCGACTCACGCTCGAGCACCGCCAGTGATCGTCCTCAGGGCGTCATCTGTGACATTGTCCACATTCTCCGGTCACCTGTGCGTTGCTGTTTCCGCCTGGGTTTCCTCGTCGTCCCCATGCTCGCCACCGCTCTGTCCGCGGTGCCCAGCCTGCGGTCTTCCAGGAGTTCCTCGCCGCCGACCTGGTCGTGACGCTCGACGTCCATCCCGCCTACCACCAGCCCGCCATTACCCAACAGCAGGGAACACCATGAGCATCATCGCCTGGATCGTGCTGGGACTCATCGCCGGCCTGATCGCCGAAAAGGTTACCGGGGAACGGACCGGCTGGGTGGTCGCGGGTATCGCGGGGATCGCCGGCGCCCTACTCGGCGGCTGGCTCGCCAAGATGATTTTCCATGTCCATTCCCTCGACACGTTCTTCAACGTGTCGACGTGGATCACCGCGATCGTCGGGGCCGTCATCGTCCTGCTGGCCGTGCGCCTGATCACCAGCGCGACCGGCCACTCGCTGCGGGGACGTCGACACACCACGTCGCACCACTGATGACGAAGACTCTCCACCCCGTCTCCGCAACAGGGGCGCGGCATCCGGCCAGGTTCACCTCCCGCTTCCACACCGACATCTACGCCCCAGGCGACAGGACGATCGTGCGGGCACACGGTGAGATCGACCGCGCCACCCGAAAAGCGTTCCGTGCGGCGCTGACGACCGGCCTCGACCGGCCACGCTCGCTGCTGATCGTCGACCTCGCCGGCGTGTCGGCTCTGGGCGGCTGGGGCCTGGCAGTCCTGCTCGGCGTCGCGAACCGCGCGGCCCGCGCCGGCATCCCCATCACGATCGTCGGCGCCCGCCCCCGGGTCTACCGGCGCTTCGCCCTGACCCACCTGATCGACCGGCTCGATGTGCACCCCACCCCGACGCCATGAGCCTGGTCCAGGCGTTGGCCCGCCGGGCAGGTGACGGCAGTCATCATCTCTGGCAAGGGTTCCCGAATGGTAAAGCATCGATCGCAGTGAACGGCGCGGTGGGCGGCCACATCATCGAGTGTTCCGTAAGGCGACAGCGAGGCGCGGAAACGCTGAGACGTCGGACCGCGTCGACGGTGGTGCAGGGCATTCCTACGGGATCTGCTCGGCTGCGTCGGTGGCGCGTAGGGCGAGGATGGCGATGTCGTCAGTGTGGGATCCGCCGGTGAAGGTGAGCACGTCTTCCTCGATGGCGTCGACGAGGTCGTGCGCGCTGAGCTGTCCGGTCGCGGTGAGGAGGGCGCGGAGGCGTTGTTCGCCGTATTGTTCGCGGCCTTGTCGGGCTTCGGTGACGCCGTCGGTGTAGAGAAGCATCGTTTCTCTCGGCCGCAGGGTTACCCGGATGTTCGTCAGGCCGGCGTTGTCGAAGAGGCCGAGGGGTAGGCCGTGGTGTCCGAGGGCGCGTACCCGGCCGGCGGAGCTGCGTAGCAGCGTAGGCATGTGTCCCGCCGACGTGAGGAGTACGCGGACTGCGCCTGGGCGGGGGAACAGCATGAGGTAGGTGGCGGTGAGGAAGCGCTCGTTGCCAGGGTCTCGGGTCAGCAGCGCGGTGTTGAGGCGGTCGAGCACCTGCGACGGGGTCTTCTGGGCCGTCGCGACGGCGCGGATCGTGTGGCGGGCCAGTGCCGCGACTGTCGCGGCCTGTGGTCCGTGGCCGCTGACGTCCCCGATCACGGCATCCCAACGCTCGACTGTGGGTGCACGCCGCACCCGGACCCGGTCCGCGTGGGGCCTGGCGTCCGTGCCGGCGGATAACCGCACCGGGAACATGTCGTAGAAGTCGCCGAGTGCCCCCCGACCGTCGGCCGCGGGGAGGCTGCGCGCGGCGACCTGCATTCCCGGGATGTCGGACGTCCGCGGGGGCAGTAGACCTAGCTGCGGCGCCGGCACCTGGGCGAGGAGTGCTCCCAGTCGTTCGGTCGCCCGGCCCGCGCGGGCGAGGTCATCGCGCCATCCCAGTTCACCCGCGGCGACGGCCGCGAGACCCGCGACGACCTCCCGGTCCTGCACGGTCCACCGGCGCGCGGCGGTGTCCACGACGCAGAACAGAGCGCGCGTCTCACCAGCCGGGTCGTCGACATGGGCGCACGTCCACGCGGCGACGCCCGTGACGGCGATCCGCATGTCGCCGCGGGTGCTCGGATCGGCCTGTACGTCATCGACGGTCAGCGGCGCTCCGCCGGTCAGGACCTTGTGGGCAACCTGAACCAGGGCATCGGACCCGACGGTCGACCCTCCCGCGAGCCGGCGTGTGAGGTTCGGCGACCACGGACCGGACTCGTCTGCTGGCGCGACGAACGCCACCGGCGCGGACAGCGCGATCCTCGCCAGCGCCGTGAGTCGGCCGAACGGGCGATCCCCGTCGGGGGCCACCGCCGGCGGTTCCCTGGGCAACTGCGTCGGCACGGCCATCAACTGGTGCGCGAGCTGCTGGTCGACGTCGGCCGCTACGCGTGGTCGCGCTCGCATGGGCCGCCGCTTCCCGGTGCCGCGCGCGATCCGACCCGGTTGCCCGCCCTGCGGGTCATTGCCCGTGTCGTCGCGATCGTGGGACATCGGGGCGCGGGCTCAGGTCAGGCCGGTGGCGGCGGCTGCCGCGGCCAGGGTTGGCCAGGCGGAGCCGAGCAGCACCCAGCCGTCGTGGCCCGCCGCCGGATTGCTGGGATGGTGCACCTTGACCTGCCAGCAACCGGGGCTGGTCTCCCTGGCGAACGCGGAATGGCCGTCGGAAGTGCCGTATTGGCTGCCAAGTACCGGGGTGGGCGTCGACGGTGTCGAGGTGGAATCGTTGTGAGCGGACATGAGGTGCCTCTCGAGGAGAGAGATCACCGAGGTGCCCGGCGCTGTGCCTGAAGCTCGTGAGACCGCGACGCTGACGCGTGGCAGCCCCCGCCCGGGCTGGCTGTTTCCCAGCGGCGTTATCGTACGCCACCCCTGTCTGACTGTCCGGCGCCGGACGGAGTCACCAGTCGCCGGAATGCTGGACAGCGGCGTGAATTCTTGACCTGATCGTAATGTCAATGGCATATCGCGGTCTTCGTGTGCTCTGCGGCGACGGCATCAGACCGCGGCCAAAGGCCGGCGGACCCGAACGCCGGCGGACCCGAACGCCGGCGGCGAGGTACGCGCACCTCGCCGCCGGCGTCACCCAGAGAGCAGCCTTTCGGGGTCCGCCTGCCCTGGGTTTTGGGCAGGTTCCCGGGACGGTGTCCGGATCGGTCAGGCGAGCCAGAGCATGCGACGTACCAGTGGGGTGGTTGCCCAGACGCGGCCGAGTCCGAGGGTGCGGCCGGCGCCGAGGCAGGCGAGGAGGATCAGGACGGCGGCGTAGATGAGGTGTTCGTCGAGGAACGGGTTGCTGGCCGGCGGGAGGACGGCGCTCCACATCATGACGGTCAGGACCGCTCCGCCGGTCGCGGCGAGCCACATGCCGATGCCGAGGATCAGGGCTGTGCCGATCGCGGCGAGGGCGATCATGAAGAACACGTCGGCGAAGGTCGTGCCGGCCAGCGAGTGGTAGAAGCCGGTGAATGGGCCTTTGGTGGCGGAGCCGAGGAATCCCTTGGTGGGGCTACCGCCGTGGATCCAGGCCTTCGCTGAGGTCGTGTCGTGGCCTAGACCGAATGCCTTGTCCAGGAACGCCCACAGGAACACCCAGCCCAACGCGAGCCGGATGCCTGCCAGCAGGTAGTGGACGGCCGGGGCCGGGTGTCCACTACGGGCGGTCGTGGCGGTCGGTGGCTGTCCGGGCGCTGGTAGCGGGCTCGCGGGGACCGGGGACGCCGCGGTTGCTCCGGCTGGGGCGCCCTCGACGGCTGGACGCGTCATGGTGGCGACGGGCCGGTCGTTGGACTCGACCGGGGCGTGGTTATGGGCGATGTCGACCATCGCGTTCACGTTCCTTTGTTTCTCATGGTTCGGGTCCGCGGGGCGAACGCCCGCGGAAGGTTGGGACGCGCGCGACGGTCCGCGCGGGCTGGACGTGTCAGCTGTTTCGGGTGAGGACGACCTTGAGCGCGCCGGTCTCGCCCGCGCGGGAGAACACGTCGTAGGCCGTTAGGAACTCGTCGAACCCGAAGTGGTGGGTGACGAACCGGCGGGCGTCGAGGTGGCGGCGGGCGAGCAGACGGATCAGGATCGGCGTCGAGTAGGTGTCGACCAGCCCGGTGGTGATCGTCAGGTCCCGGTCCCAGATCCGTTCCAGGTGCAGTGTCGCCGGCTTGCCGTGGACGCCGATGTTGGCGACCCGCCCGCCTGATCGGACGAGGTCGACGGCGAGTTCGAAGGTCGCCGGTACGCCGACGGCCTCGATGGCGAGGTCCGCGCCGAGCCCGTCGGTCAGTTCTCGGACGGTCGCGATCGGGTCCTGCTCGGCGTTGTCGATGACGATGTCGGCGCCGAACCGCTTGGCCGCATCCAGCCGGGCGGGTGTCTTGTCGATCGCGATGACGAGGCTCGGGCTGAACAGCCGCGCGCCGCTGATCGCGGACAGGCCGATCGGTCCGGCGCCGACGACCGCGACGACTTCGCCGGGCTGGACCCGTCCGTTCAGGACGCCCACCTCGTAGGCGGTGGGAAGGATGTCGGCGAGCATCAGCATCTCTTCGTCGCTGACGCCGTTCGGTATCGGGTAGGTGGAGTTGTCGGCGAACGGGACACGCACGTAGTCGGCCTGCGTGCCGTCGATCGTGTTCCCGAGGATCCACCCGCCACCGCCGGTGCACTGCCCGTACCGGCCCTCCCGGCAGTAGCGGCACGCGCCGCAGGCGCTGACGCAGGAGACCAGGATACGGGCGCCCGGCCGCAGGTTCTTGACCGCGGCGCCGGTCTCGACGACGGTGCCGACCGCTTCGTGGCCGATGATCCGCCCGTCGACCATGGCCGGCAGGTCGCCGCGCAGGATGTGCAGGTCCGTTCCGCAGATCGTGGTCGTGTCGACCCGCACGATGGCGTCGGTATCGGCGCCCAGGGAGGGACGGACGACGTCTTCCCATGCCATGGCGTGCGGTCCGTGAAAGACGAGTGCCTTCATGACGCTCCAGTCGGAAATACCTTGTTGATGAACCCAGCCGCCCGGCGTGCCGTCCACGAGGGGTCGGTTTCTAGTGCGTCGGCGGGCACTCGCCGCGTCATCCCCAGATGGTCGTGTCGCGGAACCAGCGCGGCACTCCCGCTGTCCGGCAGCCTGGCGAGGGCGACCGGATGGGCCCCGGATCAGGCCGGGTGCGCGGTTCCCCTGCCCGCATTCCATGGTCGACGACGGCGCGAAATGTGGCGGCAGGCACGCCGCCCGGCGTGTGGATCTGGATGGTCGTGACCCCGCCGCGGTGCGAGGTGAAGATCCCACCGCGACGCCGGACTTGGCAGCCTTGCCATAAATCGTCCTGGGGCGAGCAGCGGCATTTCTCGCCCCGAGACGGGCAAGCTCGGGGGACCGTTCGGTATCGTCCACCTGCCCCGGAGAACCTCGAGAAAGTCGCGCCGGTACTCCACCTACACGCACCCGACCCCGTCGGTTCGCCAGTGATATGGGCGCACCTGGCCAACCAGCAGCGAGCCCTTCGACGGGTCCCAGGGCGGCGACGAGGAGAAGCCGACGGGAACAGCGGCAAAACGGTGGGAGGGGATTTCGGACAATGTCACAGACGACGTCCTGTGGACGATCACTGGCGGCGCTCGAGCGGGAGTTGCACTCACGGTTTCGCGGCAGCTATGCGGCGTTTCCGATCCCGAGCTGGCTATGTCCTAGCTAGATCAGCATAGCCCGGAAGTACCTGGTTGTCGACTGGCGCGAAAAGTGTGGCAAAATCCCGCGGTCGGTGCTCGCCCGAAGTCGGTTGCGGGGCGCTAAACCTCTTTCTCGGTGTCCAATCGTGACGACGGTGTGGCAAGGACGGAGTGGCTGGCGCGTACGGTTGGGCTGCCGGGGGTATTTCGGACGTCGGCTTCCGCGCCGGCCTCGTTCTCGGCGAGCGGCAACCGGCCGTGCGCCGGCCAGCAGGGCGATCGCTACCGCCGCGGGCAGAATGCCCGCGCTCGCGGGGAGCGGGTCGCCGCTGCTGACGACGCTCACCGACCAGTGCCCGGCCGTGACGAGCGCGGGCAGCCGCGCCAGGCACGGCACTGCCGGAACGCCGGCTCGGCCGGTGGCTGTGTCAGCCGCCGGCCGAGCGCGGGGTCGTGCTCTTGCGTTGTTGGAGCGCGTTACTTCTGAGGGTCTGTCTTCTGTCTGGTCAGGGCTTCGGGGCCAGGGCGGGGGTGGGGGACGGTACGGGAGCCGGGGCCGGGGCCGGGCTCGGGGTCGGCTCGAGCGCTGAGGTCCCAGGAGTGGTCCATGTGATCGTGACCTCTCCGTTGCCGCCGTTGACGGTGCCGGAGTTGGCTCCGGTTGTCAGAGCGGGGTTCACGATGCTCGATGCGGCGAACGAGCTCCCTCCGGCGCCCCCAGCGCCGGCGCCTCCGTAGCCGCCGAAGGTGCCGCCGCCCCCGGCGCCGCCGCCACCACCGAAGTAGCCGCCGCCCGCGCCGCCGCCCGCGCCGCCACCGGATGTGGTGGCGGTCGGGTTCGAGCAGGCGGGAGTGTACGTGCCGTCGCAGGGTTTGTTTCCGGCTCCGCCGGTCCCGCCGGCCCCGGAGATGCCGTCAGTACCGTCGCCGCCGCAGCGCGGATCGGTCAGCGGGTCACTTGGCGCGGGGTTTCCTGCGCCATGACGGCACGCGTTCAGCCCTCCGCTGCCTCCAGCGGTCTGGGTGCCAGCCTTGCCCGGAACTCCGGCGTTACCACCATCCACGGTCGCCCCGGCGTCGGTGCTGGCGTCGCCCCCGGCCCCGCCGAGCGCGTTGCCCTGACCGCCGATGCCGCCGGCGCCGCCGCCGCCGGCGGCGACCAGCATGCGGGTGGAGAGGCCACAGGCGAGCGTGGCACACCCGCCCGCGGCGACGCGGACGTCGGAGGAGCCGCCGCCGCCGGAGCCGTTGCCACCGTTGAACGCGGTTCCGCCGTTCGCACCGGAGGCGTCACCGGGCCCGCCTGACACGCCGGTGTTGGACCCACCGAACCCACCGAGTGCTCCCGATCCGCCGGACGGGCCGTTGCTCATCCCGCCCGAGCGTGACGCCGCCGTTCCATCGGCGCCTTTACCCGCCACGTCCACCTGTAGGACCTGGCCGCCTGTCAGACCCGTCAGCGTCCCAGTTGCCTGGCCACCGCTGCCCCCGGGACGCCCGGTGATGTCCCCCGCGGGGGACGGGTGTGCCGCGTCACCAGCGATGAAGTAGTGCCCACCCTGGGCGCCGGTCACCGTGATCTCGACCGAGTTCACACCCGTGGGCACGGTGAAGGTGTCCGATCCGACCGTGTCGTAGGTGCAGGTCATGGTCGTCGTGCCGGTCTGCGCACCGGTCTTCCCACACACCGGCCCGGCTGGTATGGCCGGCGCTGGGGCGATCGCAATTCCTACCGGTCGTTCACCGACGGAAATGGGGTTTCCTGCGGTGTTGGTGGCCACGTCGATCGGCGTCACCGAATTGCTGTCGCGGTTGACGGCGTAGGCGGCTACGCCGTCCGGTGTGACCGCAATGGCGAACGGCTCGACACCCCCCGTCGAAATAGTAGCGCCAGGGGCGTTGGTGGCCACGTCGATCGGCGTCACCACGTTGTCCCGCTCATTGGTGACGTACAGGGTCCTGCCGTCGGGCGTGATCGCGATGCCGACGGGGCGGTCGCTCACCGGAATGGCTTTTCCTGCGGTGTTGGTGGCCACGTCGATCGGCGTCACCGTGGAGCTGCCAGCGTTGGCGTTGTCGGTGACGTACACGGTCTTGCCGTCGGGCGTGATCGCAACCCACTGCGGGTTGTTCCCGGCGGGAATCGGCGTGCCGGCGGTGTTGGTGGCCACGTCGATCGGCGTCACCGTGTTGCTCGCGGCATTGGCGACATAGGCGGTCCGACCATCGGGTGTGATCACGATACCGTGCGCATCGTTACCCACCGCGATGCGAGCGCCGGGAGTGCCCGTGGCCACGTCGATCGGCGTCACGTCATCGCTGGCGTTGTCCACGACGTAGGCGGTCCTGCCATTGGGAGTCACCGCGACTCCGAACGGGAACTGCCCGACCGGGATCGGCGTACCGGGAGTGTTGGTGGCCACGTCGATCGGCGTCACCGTGTTGTCGGCCCGGTTCGTCACATAGACCGTCTTGCCGTCAGGCGTGACGGTAAGCCCTCTGGGGCTCGCTCCGACCTTGATCGGGGTGCCAGCGGTATTGGTGGTGACGTCGATCGGCGTCACCGTATTACCAGTGTTGTTAATCACGTAAGCAGTGGCCGCGGCCGGCTTCGTGCCAGGGCCCTGCGTCGGCCCCGAGGTCGGAGTCGACGTCGGAGTCGATGTCGGGGCCGTAGGCGACGCGGAGGGACTGGTCGACGGTGTGGGGCTGGGCGAGGCAGAGGTACCCCAGGAGATGGTGACCCGGCCGTTCCCGTTGTTGACGGTCCCGGTGTTGACACCAGTGGTCAGAACGGCAGAGGTCACCGCGGCGGACGTGAAGGAGCTGCCGCCACCGCCACCGGCACCCGCGCCGCCGCCACCGATGCTGGTGCCACCACCGCCCGAGCCTCCACCGCCACCGAAGTACCCGCCACCGCCGCCGCCACCAGCGCCACCGCCCGATTCCGTGTCATCAGGGTTCCGGCAGGGCGGGTTGTGCTCACCCAGGCAGGCCTGGTTTCCCACGCCCCCGACGCCGCCCGTGCCGGCGACGCCGTCAGCGCCGTCACCGCCGAAACGCGGATCGTTGGGATCGGGGGGAGGCGGCGTCGCGTGCCGTCCGGGGTTGAGCCCCCCGGCCCCACCCGCGGTCTGGCTGCCACCGCCCCCAGGAGCCCCCGGATGGCCCCCGTCGACGATGGCACCACCAGCAGCGCCGGCAGCACCGCCACCAGCGCCGCCCGCGCCGGGCAGCGCGTAGCCCTGGCCTCCCGTGCCGCCACCGCCGCCGCCGCCCGCGCCGACCAGCACTCGATCCGACAGACCGCACGTCAATGTCGCGCAGCCAGTGGTAGCGACCCGTACATCCGAGGAACCGCCGCCGCCGGAACCGTTGCCGCCGTTGTTACTCGCGGTCCCGCCATCGGAGCCACCAGCGTCCCCCTTACCGCCGGCCACACCACCGTTGGAGCCGCCGAACCCGCCCGCGGCACCCTGCCCGCCGGACGGCCCGTTGTTCTTTCCGCCCGAGCGGCTGGCGGCAGTGCCGTCGGTGCCCTTACCGGCGACATCGACCTGCAGTACCCGGCCTGACGGCAGACCCGTTATCGTGCCGGACGCCTGGCCGCCACCCCCACCGGCGCGGCCGGTGATATCTCCCACCGGCGAGCCGCCGTGAGCAGCGTCACCGGCAACAAAATAGCGGCCGCCCTGGCCGCCGACCGTCGTGATCTGAACCCACCGTGCACCCGTGGGAATCGTGAAGGTGTCCGACCCGACCGTGCTGTAGGTGCACGTCGTCCCGCTGAGGACGCCCGATTTCCCACACGGCGACGGCGAAGAAGGCCCGCAGCCGGTCAGCCCCAGACTCAGCACCATGCCCAGCACCGAACCAGACCACGCGACGACATGACGACGCCGTAGGACGTTGCGCCTCCGCCGACAGCGTGTTCGCGATCCAAAAAAACCTGCCAAGTTCAAGCACCCTCTTAGCTATGCCCCCCGAAAATCACACTCCAGGGGCCCCGAATTGTTTATTGCCAGATCCATCGATGAACGTGACGAAACCGTGGGATGCGCCGATCGGTCACGCCGGTTCGCATTTTTTCCTTTGCCGGCCAGGCTGGTGAGATCCTGTCCGATCGGCGCGACAATCGATACAGGTGTAGTACGCCGGCCGAGTCTGGCAAGGAGTCCCATCGTCGCGCCGGCCGCGCCGCCGACGCCCCCACAAGGTGCGCTCACAAGGTGGGTGAGTGCCTGTATCTGGCTCCGTCCAGCCGGGTATGCACACGGTGCGGACTGATCGGTGCGCCGCATTCCTCGCCGGGAAGTCGCCGGCCCGGAATGGCACCAGCTGTCCCGTGCGGTGCCATTCCAGGTCGTCGGTCGCTTAATCAGGCACAACTGAGGAGCTGACGGTGTCCTCGGTAACCGTCCAGGGTCGGGCGACGGTAGGACACCAGCCGGCGGACGATCCGTTCCACGGTTCTGAAACCGCGGGTGCCGTCATGCGACAAAATATCGGGCGGGCCGTGCTTCGATGCCGGGCCCGCCCGCGGACCACGAGGTTCGGGTGTCCTCAGACGCCGTCGTTGGCGCATAGCGCCCAGACGTCGGAGTAGGTGCTCGGTGAGCTCATGCCTCCGGTGTGGGTGAAGGCTGTCCAGTACGCCGCCGTGGTGGTCCCGTTACTCACCGGATTACCGCTCGAGTCGCTGGGGAAGCTTCCGTTGAGGTGGTCACCGCCTGAGCCTGGTCCGGTGAAGTCGGTCGTGGTCACGCTGCCCCCGCTGATGGCAGCGCCCCCGCTGATCAACTTGCCGTCCCCGCTGGGGCAGTTGACCGTCGCCTTCTGGCCCGTGCTCCCCGTCGTCGGACCGCTCGCCTCGCTGTAGTGCACCTTCACCGTGACACCACTGATGTTGATGTTACTTCCGCTGCAGATCGCGTAGACATAGGTCTCATTGGTGCTGTTGGTGCCGTTGGCCCACCCGACGGCGGTCCAGGAGTCGGGATTGGTCTCGCCATCGGCCGCGGCCTTCAGACCGAAGTCATGCGCGGAGTTGTTGAAGGTCGGAAAGCTGGCGATCGGCTTGAAGTCACCGACACTGGCCGGAGTGGCACGCGCACCGCCGCCGAGCAGGATCGTGCTCGCCGGGCAGGTGGCGGTGGCCCGACCCACCGTCGTCCCCGTGGTGGGTGCGTTGACCTTGTTCATGACCACCTGGGTGTGATTGATCAGATTGCTGGTGAAGCACACCGCGAAGGGGGTGGTGGAGAAGGAGCTGTCGGCCTGGCCGCCGCTCCCACCGATCCCGAGCCAGTGGGTCACGTCGGTGCCGACGACCCCGGTGGAACCGGTGTACTCGGAGGTACCGTCCGAGCTGGGCGAGGTACCCATCACATGGTTGCCGTTGCCGGTGCCGGTGGCCTGGTTGATTCCACCACCGGAGATCAGGCCGCTACTGCAGTCCGCGTGGGTCGAGATCTCGGAGTTCGCGGTCGAGGGACCGCTCGTAGCCCCAGGTGCCTTCACCGTGACGGCCACGGTGTTGGCGTACGCCGCGGCAGGGAAGGCCACGGCCAGCGCGGCACCCAGGACCAGGACTGTTCCCGCTGTGCGCGTACGCACGGACAGATGTGCTCTCACGTCAACCTTCGCGTCAGGGATGTGGTGCGGACGGATACGCCCATTCACACTGGAAGGACAATGGCCGAGGGGGAAGCGCAGGTTGTGCGACGCTGCACAAGGTCCGCAGATACGGCCACATCGACGGTAATCGAGCCGCATCCACGTCGAACTTCTAGTCCTTGCGCCGCTCCGCGTCAAGAGGAGTCAAGAATCGGAACCGTGCTCGATCTTGCTGTCGGACCGCCTCGGGCGCCGGCGCGACTGGTTGAGCAGCTACCCAGGGGAGATCGCTACGGGTGCGGCGGGACCAGGACGTGTATCTGGTTGTGATTAATGCGGTCGTTGCGTCGCGATCATGGCGACCATTCGTTTGGAGAATAGTGGTGATATTGTGTGTTAGTTGATCGAGTCGTATCTGCCGGGCTGTCGGTTCGGTCCGTATCCCGTCCGGTCATGGATGTAGTTCGAGCCGACAGGGGGGCGGCGAGCAGTTCCAGGACCGCCCGGTCGGCGGGGTTCAGATTCCGTTCGCCGGCGCGCAGACCGACGAGGAGATCTCCGATAGGTCGCCGCGGTAGGTCAGCGGGATCGTGCTCAGCGTCCGCGGCGCGGTTCCCGACGCGGCGATCTCACCGGCGGTGCCGCGCAGCGCGGCGAACGGTAGACGAAGCGCGGCGCGCAGGGCCTCCATGGTCCCGGCCAGTCCGGCGTCGGCGTCCACGAGCCGGGCGCTCACCCGCGACACGGCGCGCACCGGGTCGGACCGGTCGCCGTACACCGCGCGGTCGACCAGCCGCTGGAGGCGGACCCGGACCGGGTCGAACCCGATCGCGACGAGCAGCGTGGCGAGCACCGACGTGCCAAGCCCGAGCGGGCGGCGCACCGAGGAGTTGAACAGCGCCACGAGCGCGGCGTAGGTGGCGACCACCGCGGCGGTCAGGAGCAGATAGGCGACGGCGCGGGACAGGACCAGGCGGATATCGAGGAGCTGGTAGCGCAGGATCGCCACCGTGACCGCGATGCCGATGAGCGGGATCGCCAGCAGGAGGAGTACCGGCCCGGCGAGGAAGACCCCCAGGGGACCAGGATCGTGACGGTGACCAGCACTGCCACCGCTTCTCCCTGTCGGGCGGGAATCCCGGACCGCGAGGCTGATCAGCGGCACACAGCCATCATCGCCGTCATCAGCGTCGTCGACTTCACCGCGCTCGCCGGCGCCACGTCCGGGGCCGACCCCGCGTCGACCGCGAAGACAATCGAGGAACTCACCAGCAGCCCGACCGCGATCGTGGGAACAGCAGGGTTCGTCGTCGGGCACGTCGTCGGCCTGATCCTCATCGGTGTCGCGCTCCTCCGGGCGCGCGTGATACCCGTCCCAGCCACATGGATACTGATCATCTCTGCGCCCCTGCACCTGGTCTTCGCGGTCATCGTGCCCTCCAACGCCCGGCGATCGCCTGGGGCCTGACCGCAATCGGCTTCGCCGCGGCTGGCCGCGCCATCGTGACCCCGGCGCCGTCGCACCCCGCCATCGAACCGACACCGCAACGACGCTCGGCCTGACCAATCGAGCCGATGTCTGGCGACGCAGACGCGGTAGCCGAGCGGCGCGGTACCGGTGCCAACGGCCGGCGGCCGACTCTGCGGGGGGCCGGCCGTTGGCCTGTCCGGGCTCGGCCAACCGTCATGCGCACATCACGCGGGGTCGACCTTCCGGGCGTCTTCGTGTCCGTCCACCGGCTCCGACATCACGGGAGGTTCCCGGCGCCGACCACCTGCCCGCCGGCACGATGCCGCCCGAGTTCGCCGCCGAAGCGGCCCGGCGCACTGGTGAGGACGTCATGCGACCCACGCCGGAGGTGATCGGGGAGATCTTCGGCGGCGTTCGGCTGGAGACGGCGTCGCCGGAGGCATCGAGTGCCGCGCGGCTCTGGCGGCCAGAGGCCGTGGTGGCGGAGGCGTTCGACACGGTCGGCGGCTCAATCGCCAGTGGCGGCGGCGCGGTCCATCGCGTCGATGTAGCGGCTGAGAGCGTCGCGGTTCTGTTCGAAGAACGCGATACGTTCGATCATCTTGTCGTGCTGTTCGACGAGCATGGCTCGTAGCTCGGGATCAGGATCGTCGACGACGATCGCAGAAGTCTGCCCGAGACAGGGAAGTATCGCTCCGATGATGCGGGTGGGGATGCCGGCATCGAGCAGTCCGCGAATCTTGCGCACGCGATCAACGAGGTACTCGTCGTACTCACGGTATCCGTTGTCCAGGCGACGGGGCGTGACGAGCCCCTGCTCCTCGTAGTACCGCAGCATGCGCGGGGGCACATCGGTCTTCCTCGCCAGCTCGCCGATCCGCACCGAGATCCCTCTCATCCATGTCAATGTCTCCAGCGATGCTACGCGGGATGGACTTGACCTTCACATGGGTGTGATAGTCAGACCATGGGGGCATGACAGACCGCAAGATCATCCTTGGCATGGTGCTCACCGACGGGTACGGCAATCTTCCTGGTGCGTGGCGCGCGACCCACGTCGACCCCGGCAACTACGCGAAGGTCGAGGCAAACATCCGCTACGCGCAGGCCGCTGAGCGCGGCGGCTTCGCGTTCCTCTTCACCCCGGACTTCCCCGCGGTGCGCGGAGATGTCGAGCACTCGACGATCAGCAACATCATGGACCCCCTCATGGAGATGGCAGCCATCTCGCAGGCCACCAGCAACATCGGGTTCGTGCTGACCGGCTCCACCACCTTCCAGGAGCCGTTCAACACCGCTCGCCAGTTCAAGACGCTTGACATCATGAGCCACGGACGTGCGGGCTGGAACGCCGTGACGACGAGCGACCCGGCCGTCGCTGCGAATTATGGCAAGCCCGTCGCCGACCGCGCCGAGCGCTACCAGCGCGCCCACGAGTCGATCCAGATCGTGCAGTCGCTCTGGGGCAGCTGGCAGAAGGATGCCTGGATCAACGACCAGGAATCGGGCCGCTTCATCGATCCGTCCAAGCTGCAGCCGATCAATCTGCAGGGCGAGCACGTGGCATCGCGCGGCCCGCTCGCGCTGCCGCCGTCGGAGCAGGGCCAGCCCGTGATCTTCACATCGGGCGGCCCCAGCCCGCACTTGCTCGCCCTCGCCGGTCGTTACGCGAGCGGGTTCATCACCGAGGTGTGGACGATCGAGGAGGCACGTGCGCAGCGCGACGCGCTCCGGAACGCTGCGCGGGAGGCGGGGCGCGACCCCGACGAGATCAAGTTCATCGTCGGGCTCATGACGACCGTCGCTCCCACGGTACGTGATGGGCTTGACCGCCGCATCGCGATCGCGGGCGACGTCATCGAGGCGCGACTGCCGCATCTGAGCGCCATGATCGGCGTCCAGATCCAGCGGCAGCACATCGACAAGCCTCTCTCATCCGAGCAGCTGGCGGTCGCGCACGCATCGCCGATGGACCCGCGGTCCGCGATCGCTTTGCGAGTCGCGCGCGAGGGATGGTCGCCGCGCGACGTCCTCGCTCACGGGGTCATCGACTACCACCCCGTGACGGTCGGCCCCGGGAAGGTGCACGCCGACCACATGCAGGAATGGTTCGAAGCGGAAGCGGCCGATGGCTTCTGGCTCTCTCCCGATGTGTACGAGGACGGTGTCGACGCCTTCGTCGACGAGGTCGTGCCGATCCTGCGTGAGCGGGGGCTGTACCCCGACGGGTATGTGGGGTCGACGCTGCGCGAGAACCTCGGCGTGCCCGAACAGTACGGGTTGGGAGCGTGGCTTTCATGATCATGCCCCAGGACATGCGGCACACGCTTGCCGGCTTCGCGACGGGGCTCGCTGTGGTTGCCGCGGAGATCGACGGCGAGGTCGTCGGCATGCCCGTGAACTCGCTGGGTTCGGTGTCGCTGGATCCGCCTCTCGTCTCGCTGTCGTTCGCGCACACATCGACGACCTGGCCCAGGCTTGGGACTGTGTCGCGAGCGGTGTTTCTGGCCCGACACGCCGGGCTCAGGTTCCGGCGGGATGGTGACATCGGGTGATATGAGCCCTCGGAAGATCGATCCTGATCGGGTGCGGCAGTTGTCGCCGGAGCAGGCCGCCGCGACGGCGATGGTCGCGGAGGCGCGAGCGCGTGGGCTCGCGCTGACGGGCCCGGACGGGTTGCAGCTGTTCACGAAGAACGTGCTCGAAACGGCTCTCCAGGAAGAGATGACCGAGCACCTCGGCTACGAGAAGAACCGCGCGCCGGTGGAACGGGACTCGGTCAACGTTCGTAACGGTGGCCGGACGAAGGCGGTTGTTTCCGAGGCTGTCGGTGAGGTCGAGATCGTGGTTCCGCGCGATCGGGCGGGCACGTTCGAGCCGCAGATCGTAAGAAAAGGCAGCGGCGACTGTCCGGAGTCGACGAGATCGTGCTTTCGCTGTACGCGAAGGGGCTGACGACCGGAGAGATCTCGGCGCACTTCGAGGAGATCTACGATCAACTAAGTGATGACGAAGACGTTGGACCAGGCTCCGTCGAATGTGCGTCGCCAGCGCGATGGAAACCGGCTCGGTATTCCGGTTCCGGACCGTCCGATTCCGGACGGGTGTCGGCCCTCGGTTAATCGCTCCAAGCGGTCAGTCGACCCATCCGAGCCTTCCTGCGAGGAGTCCTGCCCGGAAGCGGCTGCCGGCGCCGAGTTGCAACAGGATCTCGGCGGTCTGCCGCCTTATCGTCCGAGTCGAGACGCCGATCTTCCTGGCGATGGCGTCGTCCGACATGCCAAGGGCAAGCAGGCGCAAGATCTCCATCCGTTGCCCGACAGGTTTCGAGGGTGCTCCGTCCACTTTGTGGAGCGATGAGGTCGACAGCGGGTCGGAGACCGTCCAGACGTGCTCGAACATGTCCCGCAGGACGGCGATCAGTGGACCGTTTCGTATTATCAGAGCGGTTGGACCTTTGTCTTGCGGCGGTACGAACAGTATGGCAACGGTCTCGTCGGCGAGGACGAGGCGAAGCGGAAGCAGTTGCGCGGTCCGTACCTGACCACCGATATCGGCTAGCTGTCTGAGGTGACTTCTTGCATGTGGAAGGTTCCGGGTCGCGGTCTGGTACACAGCTCGGACCGCCGCACCGCGGCCTAGCACTTCCCGGTGAAGGAATAGTGCGGCCTGCGCTATTTCCGGTGACGGTGGCATACCTGGTTGCACCATCGCCACTTCCCGGCGCGCTGAGGCTGTCGCAGCATCCAGCGCGGCCATGATTCGTGGGAACCCAGCAACTTCCTCTATTTCCTTCCCTCCTCCGAAAGTCATGAAACCGTCGACCAATACGCTGAGAGCTCGCTGTGCCTCCCGAATCTCCGCACCCAGCGTATGCACCTTCTCGTTCTGGTGCTGCAGTAGGCGACGGGCGGCAGCCGCTGGCGACACCAAAGACCGACCGTCGGTCGCGCTCGGAGACTCGACCAGAAGGCAGAGCTGCACGAGTGACTCGTGAAGGAGTGCTCTTTGTTCGGTCGAGAATCCCGCGTCGTGTCCGACCGAAGTGTCGGCTCGCTCCGCATCCTCCGCCAACAGGTCGTAGTAGGTCCGAAGATCCCTGATGAATTCCGGCACAGCGCTCCTTCCGGATTAATGCCCACGGTTGTCAAGTCGAGGACGGCCAGAGCGGGCGCGTAGAACCTCGTCGCCCGCGCCCTGCCAGCGCAACACATCGATACGTCCCGCTAGGCGATCAAGCTTTGCGGCTGGAATGAGGTGGAGACCCGGAGTGTGCGAGGCGAGCGGTCTCGGGATCTAGGTAGGAGCTGGTCGGTTTCAGTTCTGGCAGCTGACGCGTTCCCGAGGGTGTCGGCGACGGCGTGGCCCTCTCGTTCAGACGCCGACACCGCAGTTGAAATCGAAAGCATCCGCGCCCAGCACGACGGTGTGGGTCGGGTAGGTCGCCTACTTCGGCCGACCGCGACTGGTCTGGTCAGTGTCGCGGCCAGCCGCGCACACTCGGCACGACTGTCAGTGCCGCCATGGCGCTGGAGGAAACCGCGAGCGAGGCGCCATACAGCAGTACGTCTCGGTCGGCAATTGCCCCGATGGCACCGAACAGCAGGATCGACGCTGCTGCCCGAACGAGCCACGACGATCCAGGCGCCCCACCTCGGTACGCGCGAGCCACCGAAAACAAAATGGCAGCGCCGATCAGCAACAGCAACACCAACCCCGCGACGACCAGGACGACGGCCTGATCCCAATCGCTCTGGTTGTGGTCCTGCCACAGATAGAGGAAGCCGGCGGCGACCACTCCGGCAGCGCTGGCCACGACCACACCGTGAAGCGATATCAGTATGACGAGTAAACGCACGGCCAGCGTCCTGTCTCGCACGACTTCCCACTCTCGTCATCGCACCGAGACGTCCAGCTGGAGCGGAATACCGGTCGAACGTGTCTCTCAGCCCGGTGCGCCACTGCCGACCGGATGCAGAAGGGTCCGCTCGGACCGGCGGCCGCCGGACCTCCATTTCAGACGCCGTTCCGCGTCGTCCGCCTGTTCAGCCTCGGCTGCGGGCTACCAGGTCGCGGGCCGCGTCGGGCCAGTGGGGGAGGTCGAACGTGAAGCCCGCGTCGAGTAGCCGGCCCGGCACCACCCGGCGGCTCTTCACCAGGAGTTCGGTGTCGCTGCGCAGCGCGAAGGCGCCGAGCTCGGCCATCCAGGCCGTGGCGGGCAGTCCGATGCGCCTGCCCGCCGCCCGTCGGAGTTCGGCCATGAACGCGCGGTTGGGAAGCGGTTCGGGTGATGCCAGGTTGACCGGCCCCGCGAGTTCGTCGCGGGCCAGCAGGAACTCGACCGCCCGGACGAAATCGCGCCCGTGGATCCACGACACGAACTGCCGGCCGCCGGCTACCGGCCCGCCGAGGCCCGATCGGGTGATACGCCACAGCATGTCGAAGGCTCCACCACGGCCGGGAGCCATCACGATGCTCGTGCGAAGCGCTACTTTCCGGGTGGCTGGGGTCGGCGCGTCGATCTGCGCCCGTTCCCACCGCCGCGCGATGTCGACGCTGAATGCCCAGTAGGCCGGTACGCCATCCTCCGTGCCGCCGATGATCCCTGTCGCCTCGTCGTTGGACCGGTCGTGGCTGTGCGCGTAGATCGTGGCCGTGCTCATCTGCAGCCACACCTGCGGGGGTGCGACCGCCTGACAGATCGCGGTGCCCACGATCGCGGCCGAATCCACCCGGGAGGCCATCATCTCCCGCAGGTTGGTTTCGGTATATCGACAGTTCACGGTGCGCCCGGCAAGATTGATCACCGCATCGGCCCCGTCGACCTCGGCGGCCCATCCCCCCAAGGTCCGTCCGTCCCACTGGACGGTGCGTGCGCCGGGCACTCGCACGTTTCCGCGCCGGCTGAGGACCACCACCTGGTGCCCCTCGCCTTCGAGCGCGGCGGCGAGCAGCAGTCCCAGGTGGCCGGTGCCACCAGGTATCACGATCTTCACGGTGTCCCCGCAGCTGCTCGATCCTTGATCGCGATGTGCCACCCGGATCCGTCGCGTTGAGCGGATGCTCAAAAACACCGTAACCGCTCTCGATCGTTCGCTCAACCCTCGCTGCGCGAGTACCCGTCGATAAGGGTCGCTCGGCTCGTACCCGAGGGCTAGGGCAAAGCCGTGTAGGTAGGTGATTGGGCTGGTCGTCAAGGGGGTCCGGCGGAGCGAGTATGTCGACGCTGATGGTGGCTTTGTAGCTGGGGCCTCGGACGCGACAGAGCAACGTCGGGAGCCATGCCACGATCATCCTCGTACCCGTAGAGGCCTGCTCGGAACATCAGTAGAAGAGCCTGACCGGAGGAGCTGGATTCTGACCCTCACAGCGGGAATGGACTTCCCAATGGCACCGCCACTGTCCGGTTGAGGACGTGTCCTAAACCGGAAGGTCGAATTGGGTTTCCAGCACGCTCTATATACGCAACAATTGGCCTCGGCGCAAGATTCAGCAGCAGCTTCTACCACGTGGAGGTGGGACAGTTGGTTAGGAATTTTAGCCCTCGATCGAAAAATGCGGAATCTTCTATACTCCGAGCGCCATGAAAATAGAGCGCTGTCCGTTTACTCGACACCAAGGCGAGACACGCAAGCGAGTCGGGATTATGAGTGCGGCTTCATACCTCTGGCTATCCTGACGGGTCGGGTGCCAGGTTCACCTGATACCTCAGTGTTACATGCGCAGCCACTAGTGGCGGGCGCTTAGTACAACTCCTTTCACGCAGAGAGCATGGTAGTCGCACGAAGCCGTCAGAGCAGATCCGCGTGAAAGTATCAAAGCCCACCATCGGCATCTCATGCTGACGCGCTAACGAGATCTTCTGCTGCCTGGATCCGCGTCACCCGATTACACACAAAACAGTCGGCTTCTTTATTTAAGAAGGTTATTCGAGTTGCGATCGAGACGGCACAGGAGGTCATCGATTTCGCCCGTGACTATTTGATCTGCACCGCCTGCTCGGAGATTCTCCGACCCCGAGCAGGACACGCTCTTTATCCCGATAATTATGTTTTACGTGGAGGCATAAAGATGACACGCGTTCTAGCCCTTCCATCGAGGAGCGCAATTCCCCTTAAATTCCACCTGCCTGCCTCAATGAGGTGCGCGAAGGTGCCAGCGAGACGGCCTGGCATTCTGGGCGCCGCCCTGCTGCTAGTCGCTACGATATTGATGCTAGACACCAATTCGGCATCTGCTGCAGAGCCCATCTACTTTCATCTGCGGAACCAGAATGGCATGTGCCTATCCGTAGTCGATGGCACGAACCAGATCCGTCTAGCAAATTGCACGGCACGTGAACATAAGCAGATCTGGTATCGACAGAACAACCTGAACGGATGGTCCTTGATTGTAAATTATCACAATGCAAGGTGTATATCACCTGCGGGTGGATCGGCCGGAAATGCGGATCTCATCCATTACACCTGCAACAGCACACATGATCAACTATGGAGTAGTGTTGCCTCTCAGTGGTGGAAGGTGATCCAAAACCTTCGTGCGTATGAGGTTGGCCCTAATAAGAATATAGGAATAGCAGAGGGTTCGGCGCAACCCGGCGCACGCGCCGTCCAGTGGACACCATACGATCACCCAGATCAGTTCTGGCAGTCAGTACCTGCACAGCTTTAAACTCGCCGGCAAAGGTGATGGGCGCCTCATGTGAGGTGCCCATCACCTTTGCCGGCGAGGACTCCGAGGGAACAATCGCATCTTGCGTGTCGCGAACAAGCCCCCCGGCAAATGGTTTCCCGGCGCTGCCTCGACGATGTGCCGTGGAAAGGACGTTCGGCTGAACCGCCGAAAACCGGGCGCCTGGCCCGCGACTACGAACACCACCCACCCACTCCGAATCTCTCCTCCCGCTGGGCAATGGGCGTGCCATGACCGCCCCCTCCACGCCGCACCCGTACCCCGCCGGGCGCGGGCCGGCGGGCAGCTTCATAATTCGATGGTGCGGGTTAGTACTCCAGCCCGACTTTTGTGATCAGTTGAGTTGTAGGGCTGCGGCCTGGCGGTGGTAGTGGCTGGCTTGTGCGCGTGCCTGGTGGCGGCGTCGCCAGCGGGACCAGGTCAGCACGAAGCCGGCGGCTGGGGCGGGTCGGGGCATCGCGAGCTGGGTGATGAGGTGGCGGACCTCGTTGATGGTGAGCGGGATCAGCCCGTCGGCGGGTTCGGTGTCATGGGCCCGGGCGGTGGTGACGGCGAGGAAGGCGTGGGTGAGCATCGCGAGCAGGGTCCAGCGGTGCCAGCTGGTCCAGCGGCGGACCTGGTGCTCGTCGAGGGCGGCGAGTTCCTTGGAGGACTGGAAGTCGTCCTCTCGACGGTCCAGCGCCGGCCCGCGACTCGGACGAGGGTCGCCAGCGGTGCCAGATCGGCTGCCCCGACAAGCCACCCGGCAGACGTAGGCGCACATAGAGGAGGCCAGGCAGGAGGGACGACCATCACCCCTCGCGCTCGCCGGGGAGCGCCTACCGGACCGCTCCGAGCGTCGCACTCGCCCAGGAACGCGGACGGCCCGTCCTCGGTGTCCGCCGATCTCCGACCATCGGCCCCGAGGAAGACCGCGTGAGGACCTGGAGCGGCGGCCTCAGCCCTC
>NZ_JALKFZ020000123.1 GCF_023243075.1 Frankia sp. AiPa1
CCCCCCCCCCCCCCCCCCCCCCCCCCCCCCCCCCCCCCCCCCCCCCCCCCCCCCCCCCCCCCCCCCCCCCCCCGCCGTCCAGACCGCTCCGCGAGGCCGCGAGGGTCGAGTCCGACATGCTGCTGCTCCGTTTTCCCTGAGGCGGTCCAGGCGATCCAGGCGGTCCAGGAAGCCCCAGACGGTTCCGGGGTAGTTCCGGGGAGTTCCGAGCGGGCCCAGACGGTCCCAGGAAGGTCCGGGCCCACGAAGTCCTGGGCCGGGTTACGAACCGAGCCCGATCTTCGGATCGAGGAAGCTGTCCTTCACCAGGTCCGACGGCTTCAGTCCGGCGAGAATCGGTTTGTTCTGCGCCTGGTAGATCGGGTCGAGGATCTCGATGAGGTGCTGCAGGCGGGCGTCGTCGAAGTCGCCGAGGGTACGGTTCGACCCGTTGCCGACAATGCCGAGGGACTTCATCGTGCTCACCGCGTACGAGGCGACGCCCGCGGAGTACACCCAGCCGTTGTTGTACTTTTCGACGAGATTGAGAATCAGCTTGTTCGCCGCGTCCGGATTCGCCACGAAGTCGACGATCGACTGCTGCATGATCGGGACCAGTTTCGTCAGGCACGGCGTCAGCGCGGCGAGCTTGTCCTTACGCACGCCGATCGCCTGCTGGTAGAAGTTGAAACCGGCGTCGGCGATGAGCTGGTACTTCAGCGGCTTGTCCCAGGAACGGACCTCGTGTGCCCAGGTGTAGGGCTCGGAGGTGGCGAAACCCTGGACCGCGTCGTCGCCCCCGGAAGCGACGAAGTTCGTCGGCGAGCCGTCATAGCTGCCGTCGACCTGGCTCTTCTTCAGGATCCCCGAGCCGGTGAAGTAGTCCATGTACGCCGCGCCCTGGTAGTACAGGACCTTGGTGCCGGTCTTCCCGATGTCGGCGATGGTTTTCCAGTCGGGGTGCTTCTCCGGCGACCACTGGATGATCTGCGGGCTCTTCTCCAGGCCGGCGAGCACCGCCACCGTCGGCTGCGTCTTCGACAGCGCGATCTGTTCGTCCGTGCCGAGATAGCCCAGGGTGATGCCGGTGTCCTTGTAGAGCTGTGAGGTCACGGTCTGGTAGCCGATGGCGGGCCCGCCGGCGCGGATCTCGAGCTTGACTCCGGTGTCCACGCCGCCGTGGGCGACGAGCTCGCTGGTGACCGATTTCGCCCCGCTGTTGATTTTCGGGTCGGGGCCGAGCAGCTGGTACTGGCCGCCGTGCTCGGACTCCGGGTTCCAGTCTGTCTGCAGCACGATCGTCGACGGGCAGCCTGCGGCCTTGAGGTCGTACTGGGCCGGCACGGTGCCTGTGGACGAGCCGGCGGCGCTGGTCGTCGAGCTGTCACTGCCACTGCTGCCGCAGGCGGCGGCCGTCAGGGCGAGTGCGGTGGCGGTCGCCGTCAGTGCGACGAGCCGCGTGGGCCGTCGCCGAGATCTGAACAACGGGTTTCTCCCCGGGATCTCTGATGGGCCCACCGGAACGTCCTGGTCGGGAGCGTCGTCCGGCCGGGCAAAGGGGGCGGATGGGCGGTGCGGAGCACGGTGGGGGCAGACGCCGGCGTCTGGTGACGTGGCGGTGTCGCGGTGTCGCGGTGCCCCGTGGGGCGCGGGCGTTCAGCCGCGGTCGGGCTGGTACCAGCGGCCGACCACACGGCGTGACAGCCAGCCGAAGAACACGAAGACGGCGACGCCGAGCAGGCTCGCGGTGAGCGTGGTCGCCCACAGCCGCTCGCCCTCCAGTCGGGAGGTGAACACCGACAGGTTGGTGCCGAGCCCGGGCTCGCCCTGTTTGAAGTAGAACTCGCCGACGATCGCGCCGATCACCGACAGTCCGGCCGCGTTGCGGAATCCGGTGAACATCGCCGGCAGTGCGGCCGGCAGTTGCAGCTTCCACAGCCGGGTCCACCGGCCGGTGCGGTGCAGGCTGAACAGCTCGTGCATGCCTTGGTCGACCGACTGCAGCCCGAACAGCGTGTTCGACACGATCGGGAAGAACGCGATGATGACGCAGACGATGATCCGGCTGGTGAGCGCGAAGCCGAAGAAGAAGCTCAGCACCGGGGTGAGCGCGAGGACCGGCACTGTCTGGATGACCACCGCCCACGGGTAGAGCGAGCGCTCGATCCATCTCGCCTGGCTCATCGCGATCGCGACGGTCACGCCGAGCGCCATCGCGATCGCGAGCCCGGCGAAGGTGACCTCACAGGTCAGCTTCAGCGCACTCAGCATCGAGGTGACGTTCGACCAGTCCAGGAAGCCGATGCGCACCACCTCGTGTGGCGGCGGCAACATGAACCGCTGCTGGTCGTTGAGCAGCACCTCCGACACCCAGTACCACAGGCCCACGAACACCGCGAACACCGCGGCGGGCAGCAGGAGCAGGCTCACCAGGTTTCCCCGCGGGAGTCCCCGCCGCAGGCGCGTCCGCGAAGCCGCGCCGGACGCGCCGCCAGCGCCGGCGTCGGACGCCGCGGGAGTGCCGGCGACCGAGGACGCAGGAGTGTGGGGCGCCGCGCCGCTGTCACCTGGGGCGCCGTCACCTGCGCCGCCGCCCGTGGCGGGTGCCGCTTCCGGGCCGACCGTGGATGTCGACATGGCGATCACTCGCTCCTCAGCTGGGCCGACACCTGGCCACACAGCGCCGCGAATTCGGGGGAGTAGCGCAGCTCGGGTGCCCGCGGGTAGCCGAACGGCACTGGTACGTCGACCTTCACCCGGCCCGGGCGGCCGCTCATCACCATCACCCGGGTGGACAGGAACACCGCCTCCGCGACCGAATGGGTGATGAACAGGGCGGCGAAGCGGCGCAGGACGAACATCCGCAGCAGCTCGTCGTTCAACCGCTCGCGGGTGATCTCGTCCAGTGCGCCGAAGGGCTCGTCGAACAGGAAGATCGACGGGTCGAGCACCAGTGAACGGGCCAGCGACGCCCGCATCCGCATGCCGCCGGAGAGTTCGTGCGGCAGATACCGCTCGAAGCCGTCGAGGCCGACCAGGCTGATCGCCTCGGCGACCCGACGCCTGCGCTCGGCGGCGTCGAGATGCTCCAGCTCCGCGAGCAGGCCGACGTTGGCGCGCACCGAGCGCCAAGGCAGCAGCGTCGCGTCCTGGAAGACATAGCCGACGCCGCGCGACGCGAGGTCCACGGTGCCGCCGCTCGCCCGGTCCAGCCCGCTGGCGATGCGCAGCAGCGTGCTCTTGCCGCAGCCCGACGGTCCCACGATCGAGACGAACTCGCCGGGATGGACGGTCAGATCGGTGTCGACGAGCGCGACCGTGCCATCGCGGAACTGCTTGCTCACCCCTGCGAAGCGCAGCGCCGGCCTGATGCCGTTCGCCGGCTCGGTGCCGTTCGCTGGCCTGGTGCCGTTCCCTCGGCCCCTGCCGTTCTCCGGGGCAGCACGGTTCGCCGGTTCGTTGAGAGACGTGTCGATGGGCGTCATGAAGCGGCCTCCCACGGTCGCGGTCGCGGTGGCGGGCAGGTGACGGCGGCGGCAGGAACCAGACGGGCATGACCGCGGGGCTCGACGCCGCGGCCGGGTTCGACATCGCCGGGTTCGACATCGCCAGGTTCGATGCCGCCGGGTTCGATGCCGCCGGGTTCGACGAGGACCCGCCGCAGGTGGGTACGGGCGACGATCCGCCCGCCGCGCCACACTGTGCGGGCCACGTCGGCGGCGGCGAGGGCGGACAGGGCGTCGGATCCCGGCAGGGCGACGAGATCCGCGGGACTGCCCGGGGTGAGCGTGACCGGGGGCAGGCCGAGCAGGCGGCGGGGCGCGGCGCTCACGCAGGACAGCGCGTCGCTGGCGTCGAGATGGCCCGCGGTCACCAGCAGCGAGGCGGTTTCGAGGGCGTCTCCCCGACCGACGGGGTTGAACGGGTCGCGCAGGTTGTCACCGCCGGCGGCGACGGTGACTCCGGCGCGGCGCAACGCGGCGATCGCCGTCAGCCCCCGCGGGGTGCCCACCGGATGACCACGGCCCTGCAGATAGAGGTTGGTCTGCGGCAGGGTGACGACGCCGACGCCCGCGGCGGCCACCTGCTCGCTGATCCGGGCCTGCACGTCCAGGGGCTGCATCCCGAGGCTCACGCAGTGGCTCGCCGCCGCGCCGTGCCCGAATCCGGTGCGCATGACCAGCTCGGCGAGGGTGGCCAGCGTCAACAGCCGTGGGTCGAGGGTCTCGTCGGTGTGCAGATCGATCGGGCATCCGGCGTCGCCCGCGGCATCCAGGCAGATCGCGACGGCTCTTTCGGGTTCAGGATCGAGATGCGGGCAGCCGCCGGCGACGTCTGCCCCCTCGGCCAGCGCCCGGCGCAGGTCCCGGCCCGGCTGGCCGGACAGCGGGTTCGACACCAGTGCGACGAGCTGCAGCTCGACCAGGCCGCGCCAGCGTTCCCGCACGTCGATGAGTGCCTCGAGCGCCCGCATTCCAGCCGGGCCGCCGACGTTGACGTGGGTGCGCACATGCGTGGTGCCCAGCGCCAGCCCGATTCGCAACGCCGCCTGTGCCCGCGCGGCGATGTCGGCGACCGTCGCGTGTGGCATCAGCGTCTGGATCGCCGCGATCGCGCCGAGCAGATCGCCGGTGCCGTTGGGGGCCAGCGCGGCGGTCAGTGCCTTGTCCAGATGTGCGTGCGGCTCCACGAACGACGGCAGCAGCACCTGCCCGCGCAGGTCCACGTCCTCGGCCGCGGTGTGGTCGGACGCACCGCCGGGGGACGCGGTCCCGGGTGCGGGACGGGTGATGCTCGGATGCCGGATGACCCGCCGGATGACGCCGTCCGCGATCTCGACGTCGACCACGTCCCCGTCCGCCGTGGTCGCCTCTCGTAGCCAGCTCATGACGTCATGCTCGCAAGGGTGGTGCGCCGGGCAGTCGCACCACGGGTCGTGGCCTGGTCGAACGTGCCATGTTCATCACGCCAACACTGTGTGGCTTGCTCATCGACAAGGGGTTTCGCGTCGATGGAGGTTCTGTAAAACGGCCGCCGGCTCTGTTAACGGTTGCCGGTTTGGAGGCTGTCCACCGACAACGCCGCCGCCGGCGGATCCGCGACGATCACCAGCCGGCGCCCCGACGCCAGCCCACTGCCTGGCGTCGGGGCACCGCCCGGTGACGGGGCGCGGTCCGACCTCGGCGGCCGGTCAGGTACCGCAGGTACTGGCGAGCGCCGCCGACTGGGCGCCGCGAGGTCCGACGAACGGTTCCGCCCACTGCGGGAGGGGACGGTCGTCCACCGCTGGCTGCCATCCGCCGTCGCGCAGGACATAGCGCAGGCGTGGGCCGTCGCGCAGGAAGTCACGCAGGGCAGTCAGGAGCCGGTCGACGTGCGCTGAGGTCGTGCCGACCCCGATGCTCGCCCGCAGGGCACCTCCGGTGGCACCGAGCCGGGCCAGCAACGGATGCGCGCAGAAGCGTCCTGCCCGCACCCCGATCCCGCGCTCCGCCGACAGGTACGCCGAGACCAACCCGGGATCGTGTCCGGTCAGGGAGAACGCCACCACCCCGACGCCCCCCGCGCCGCCGGCGTCATCGGCGCTGCCGGTATCGTCGGCGCCGGTCGGGCCCTCGGACCAGATGCGGTGAACGACGACGCGCTGCGGCCCGAGGGCGCCCGAGCCCGTGGAGTTCAGCGCGCCAAGACCACGCACGAGTCGCTCGCGCAGCGCCGACTCGTGCTGGTTCCACGCGTCGGGAGCAAGCCCCGCGAGCGTGCGGCAGGCGGCGGCGATCGCGGTGGCGCCGGCCAGGTTCGGCGTGCCGGCCTCATGCCGCGCGGCACCGCTGGCCCATTCGACGGTGGCGATGCCCACCTCGCGCACCGCGCCACCGCCGGCCAGGTACGGCGGGGCCGTGTCCAGCCAGTCGGCGCGACCGACCAGCACCCCGGCGCCGAATGGCGCGTATAGCTTGTGCCCGGAGAACGCCAGGTAGTCGATGCCAAGGGCGGCCATGTTGATCGGGCGATGCGGGGCGAGTTGCGCCGCGTCGACGAACAGCCGGGCGCCGGCGTCGCGGGCCATGCGGGCCAGTCGAGCCAGCGGCGGTGTCTCCCCGGTGACGTTCGACGCTCCCGTTACGGCGAGCAGCCGGACCGGCGCGGCGCGCAGCTCGGCGGCAAGGTCGTCGAGGCTCTCAACCAGCGTCCCGCGGACGGCGACGCACCGCGCTCCGGTGCGTCGCCAGGGCAGCAGGTTCGCGTGGTGCTCCAGGTCGAACACCACCACGTCCCCGCGGGCCTGGTCGTCCCCGCGGGCCTGGTCCGCTGTGCTCCCCGCGGTGGAGGCCACGGCGTGAGCGAGCAGGTTCACCGAGTCGGTGGTGTTGCGGGTGAACAGCACGAGGTCATCCGCGCGGGCGCCGACGAACCGGGCGACGTCCCCGCGTGCCCCCTCGTACAGTGAGGTGCAGATCGCCGAGGCGAATCCGGCGCCCCGGTGCACGCTTGCCGAGTAGGGCAGCACCCGGCGGACGTGATCGGCCACGGCGGTGAGGCATGGCGCGCTCGCCGCATAGTCGAGGTTGGCGTACTCCGCCTGGTTGCCGCCGACCAGCGGTATCTGTAGCCCCGCGCCCTCCACGGGCAGCAACGCCGGGACCGGGGAGCCGTCGGAGGAAGAGGGCGTCCCAGCGCCGGACGGGCTCGGGCCGCCGCCCACCCTGGCGGACCGGAAGGGCACGGCAGAACTCAAGGAGGTCATCGATGCTCCCAGGAGGACCCGTGGACGGGTCGGCACTTGCCGTCGGCTGGTTGCCGCGGCCCTGTCGTCACCCGGGGCACCCCGCTGCGGAAGGAGGGTTGCCGGCCAGCTAGCCGGGGCTTGAACGCTGGCACTCAGGACATTGACCGGAACCTTAGCAAAGCCCGTCTATCCTTGCCGCCTTTGTCGGCCGGCCGAGTCGACATGGCCAACCCGGACGAGTTCCCGGGGTTCCGGGACACCGACGGTTGCGGTGCGCGGTTACGGCTGGGTGAGGATCTCCAGGAAATGTCCGGCCGGGTCGAGGAAGTACACCCCGCGGCCCCCGTTGCGGTGATTGATCTCGCCGGGATGTTCCTGGCTCGGATCGGCCCAGTAGGTCCGCCCGGTCGCCCGGATCCTGGTGAAGGCCGCGTCGAACTCCTCCTCGGAGAGATGGAAGGCATAGTGCTGCGGGGCGAACGACCCGGACTGGTCGGTCGCGAAGTCGAGGGTGACGCCGTTCGCCAGGGGCACCGGAAGAAACGGCCCGACCTCGGCGCCCACGGCCAGCCCCAGGATGTCCGCGACGAACTCGGCGGATACCCGCCGGTTTGGCGCATGGACGATGGTGTGGTGCAGTGCGACAGCCACGATGAACACCTCCGAATCGGCGTTCCGACGCGCAGCTCGGCCCGGAAGGATCGCGGGAACGGGCCTGCTGACCGGACCCGCGAGGTCTGCCCTGATCCTCCAGGTGAACCCACTGCAGACGGGTGATGGGCGCGCGACGGTGTGCATTTACCGTACTCGCCGGGCGTCCAGGCCGACACTGCCCGCGCGTGCCGCGCTCGGACGAAGGCTGAGCCTCGCCTGCCGCCTGCCGCCTGCCGCCTGCCGCCCGTCAGCCGGAGGCGCCGAGACCCCCCGCGAGGGCGAGCAGCGCCAGGACGAGCGCGGCCACCCCTGCCAGCCACGGCCGTCGCCCGCGCAGCCAGCACCATCCGGCCGCGGCGACGCCGGCAGCCGGCGTCGCCGCCAGCACGACCATGCCCAGCAGTGTGACCGCGTCCGCCCGGCCATGCCGCAGACCCGCCGCCATATCGGACAGGCGCAGCGCCGCCGCCGACCCCAGGAGGTCTCCCTGGGATCCGTCGGTCCAGGCCGCGCTGTCCTGGCTGAACGCGGCGACAAGCCCGACGACGACGAGAATCACCCCCGCCATGCCGCCGAGTCGCAACACCAGTGCCACCGGACGCGCTCCCGTCTCCCCGACGTCCCCATCCTCACGGGGGGAGGACCGGGGGATCACGCCAGGCCCCGCAACAGCATCTGGACACTGATCACAAGGAGCACCACCAGGAAGATGGCCCGCAGGGTGCCGGTGGGCACCACGGCGAGCAGACGGGAACCGAGCCGCGCCCCGAGGACCGTGCCGATGGCCACCGCACCGGCCAGGGTCGGCACCACGTCCCCCCGTTGCAGGTAGACGACGGCGCTCGCCGCGCCGGTCACCCCGATCATGAGGTTGCTCGTGGCGGTGGACACCTTCAGGGGAAGGCGCATCGCGAGGTCCATCGCGGGGACCTTCATCGCGCCCGAGCCGATCCCGAGCAGGCCGCTGACAGTGCCCGCGGCGGTCATCATCGTCAGCCCGGTCGCCGTCCTGGTGACCTGGTAGGCCCGGCGCCGACCGCCGTCGGTGACGCTGCCATGCAGCATGAGGATGTCGGCAAGCCGGTCCCCCGGAACCGGGGCGGTGGCACCGGACCGGTCCTGCCGGTTGCGCAGCATCTGCGCCGCGCTGAACGCGAGCACGATGCCGAACACGGTGAAAAGGACGTGCGTGCCCAGATGGCCGGCGATCAGCGCCCCGGCCACCGCGCCGACGACGGTCGCGACCTCGAGGGTCACCGCGACCCGCAGGTTCGCGAAGCCTTCGTCCAGGTACCGGGGGGAGGCGGCGGCACTGCCGGCGACCACGGAGATCAGCGAGGCGCCGATCGCGAGCCGCACGTCCAGCCCGAAGGCGAGGGTCAGGATGGGCACGATGAACGTCCCGCCGCCCAGTCCCAGCAGGCTGCCCAGGGCGCCGGACGCAACACACACGGCCGTGATGACGGTGATCTCCGCCAACGGGCTCATCGGTTCCACCCCCTTCTCCCGCGCACACTCTCTTTACGTCTGCTACAGAGCATATCTGTTTCAGATCTATGGGGCGAGCGATATGGCTGACTGTTCACCAGGGTGTCGGGTGCCGGTCGGGTGGGTCTGGTGGGCTCGATGGGGCCCCCTCGCGTGCTCGTCGCGGTCCGCCGCCCGCCGACCGCCGCGGATGAGGCGCGAGGATGGGTGGTGGTATGGCGCAGGTCACGGGATGTGAGGACACCATCTTTCCGGTACAGTCCGGTACTGTTTCGTTTGGCGCTTCGCGGTCCCTGACCTGACTGTGTGACGTGAGGCCGCTGTGCTGTCGAGGGATGTTCGGGTGACGGAGGGAGGGCGCGGTGTCGCCTCCGGAGGGTTCGGGGCGAGGCCGTCCCCGGGACGACTCGCGGGAGCAGGCGATCCTCGACGCCGCGTTGGAGCTGCTCGTCGAGGTCGGCTACGAGCGCATGAGCATGGTGGCGGTCGCCAATCGCGCCCGCGCCAGCAAGGCGACGATCTACCGGCGCTGGACCTGCAAGGATGCAATGGTCGTGGAAGCGCTGCGTCGGCGGTCGCCGGCCGCTCATGTTCCCGCCGACACCGGCAGTCTGCGGGACGACCTGCTGGCCGAGGTCCGGCTCATGGTCTGCACCGCCGACGGCCCGGGTGGCGCGTTGCTCATGGGAGTGCTGCGAGCGGCCTCCGAGTCGCCGCGCCTGGCCGAGGTGATCCAGGAAAGCATGGTGCGGCACAAGTCCGCGCTGTGCGGCTGCACGCTGCAGCGTGCGGCAGACCGAGGTGAGGTGCCCGCCGGTCTGAACCCGGTGCCGTTGGTCGAGGCGATGCTGTCGATGATTCTCACTCGCCAGATGCTCGGTGGTGGGCTACTCGACGAGGCGTTCGTCGTCCACGTCGTCGATGACGTCGCGATGCCGCTCATCGTGGGCATGGCGCGCCGCTGCGCCATGGAATCGAACATCTGAGCTAGTATTATCCCGAACGTCTGATCGAGATCTGGTCGCGCGGCAGAGGGTGGGCGGCGCGCCTGCCGTGTCACACCGGTGCGCGGCGTTCCGTCTCTGTCTGGCGCGTCCCGACCGACCGCAGTCTCCCGCGTCCCGTTGTCCGTTTCTCGCCGTCTGACCCTGTGTGTCCTTAATATTCATATTTCTGCTGGTTTGGGGTCCCGGAGTCTCGGGTCCGTGTGCCTGGGGATCCGTGCGCCCGGGGGTCCGTCACCTGAGATGGGCCTGCCGGCCACCGGACGCCTCGGTCCCGCGGGCCGGCCGCCACCAGGACCCCGTTCTCCTGGGTTCGGTTCTCCCGACGTTCCAGCCTGCCCGAACTCCGGTCCCAGCTCCCACCACCTGATCTCCGCCTACCCGAACCTGCGGCTTGGAGCCCACCGTGACCGATACCCTCGCTTCCCGGACCGAGCGCGATCCGGTGAACCAGAGTGACGAAGGCCCCGATCCACGGCGCTGGCTGGCGCTGTGGATCATCGCCGTCGCGCAGCTCATGGTCGTGCTGGACGCGTCCATCGTGACCATCGCCCTGCCGCACGCGCAGGGCGCGCTGCACATCTCCGATGCCAACCGGCAGTGGATGGTGACCGCCTACACCCTCGCCTTCGGCGGTCTGCTGCTGCTCGGCGGCCGCATCGCCGACTACCTCGGGCGCAAGCGTGCCTTCATCTGGGGCCTGATCGGCTTCGCGCTGGCGTCGGCGCTCGGCGGCCTCGCGCCCAACGCGGGCCTGCTGTTCGGCGCCCGCGCACTCCAGGGAGCATTCGCCGCCCTGCTGGCGCCCGCCACCCTGTCCCTGATCACCGTCACGTTCACCGAGAGCAAGGAGCGGGCGCGCGCGTTCGGCGTGTACGGCGCGATCTCCGGCGGCGGTGCGGCGATCGGGCTCATCATCGGTGGTCTGCTCACCGAGTACGCGTCCTGGCGGTGGTGCCTGCTGGTGAACGTGCCGATCGCGCTGGTCACCGCGCTCGCGGCGGCGCCAGTGGTGCGCGAGAGCCGTGCCGAGGGGGCGCCCAGCTACGACCTGCCCGGCGCGCTGACCGTGACCGGCGGACTGGTCGCCCTGGTGTACGGCTTCACGGTGGCCGCCGATGACGGGTGGGCCGACGCGCGCACCCTCGGGTTGCTGGCCGGGTCCGTGGTGCTGCTCGTGGCGTTCGTCGTGATCGAGGCGCGCACCGCGGCGCCGCTGCTGCCGCTGCGGGTGGCCTGGGAACGTAACCGGGGTGGCTCGTTCCTCGCCTCGTTGTTCACCGGTGCCGGGCTGTTCGCGATGTTCCTGTTCCTCACCTACTACTTCCAGCAGACGCTGGGCTACAGCGCGCTCAAGACGGGGCTTGCGTTCCTGCCGTTCAGCGGGGGGATCATCGTCTCCGCGGGTCTGGCCAGCCAGCTGCTGCCCCGGGTCGGTCCGCGGATCCTGGCTGGCGGGGGCGCGACCCTCGCGGCCGTCGGCATGGCGCTGCTGCTGGGGATCGGCCTGGACACCGGCTTCGCCTCGCACGTGCTGCCGTCCGAGCTCCTGATCAGCTTCGGGATGGGCTTCGCCTTCGTGCCCCTGTCGAGCGTGGCGCTCGTCGGCGTCAACCCGCACGACGCGGGCGTGGCCAGCGCCCTGGTCAACACCACCCAGCAGGTCGGTGGCTCGCTGGGCACCGCGCTACTCAACACGGTGTTCACGACGGCGGTCTCGGGCTACCTGGCTGACCACGGCCACTCGTCGCACGCCGTGGCCCAGTCCCAGATCGAGGGGTACACGACGGCGTTCACCTGGTCCGCCGTCATGATCGGGATCGCCGCGGTGGTGACCATCGTGCTCGTCAACGCCGGACGCGACACGGCGGCGGCCCCCGAAGGAGCGCCGGTCCACGCCGGCTGAGCCGGCGCGGGGGCGCGGGCAGGCCCGGTGCCAAGGCCGTACCGCGTGGACTGGGGTGAACCGGGCGGCGTGGTAGCAGTCCGACACCGGCGGCCACCTCCTTCGGGGTGGTTTCGGCCGCGGCCAGAACGCAGGGGAATATCGTCTGGCGGACCCTGTGCTGACCCGGTCACCTGTCGGGGGGACGATGCCTGCATGAGTACGTCCAGCGGGGGCGCGCGCGTCGCGGACGCCGGTGGCCCGACCGGACCCCGGAGCGCGGGGGCCAAGGCGGCCGCCGGCCGAGGAGCCTCCCTCCCACGTAAGGTCCGTTCCCGCGTGGGCGCCGCGCGCGGTCCGCGCGACGGCCCGGGAACCCCCCGGACCGGCCGTGCCCGCCCGGACGACGCGGGCACGGGTCCGCTCGCGGCGTTCACCCGGGACACCGGGCCCGCGGTGGGCGCGCCGTCCCGACCCGCCGGCCCGGGCCGCCCGGCGCCCGGCGGTGCGGCGGTGGGGCCGCGGAAAGGAACGAAGGACGCGGGCGGCCCGTCCACCCCGCACCCGGGTGACCGGTCCGCGGGTGACCAGTCCACCCAGGATCGGCGCGGGGCGAACAGGGACGCCGAGCAGAAGCGGTCGGACGGACCCGGGCGGCGGCGTGGAAACCCGGCGCTGCCCGCCTGGGGGCGTCCCTGGGTGCCGCGGGTCGCGGCACTGCTGACCTTCCTCGTGGGGCTGCTGGACGTCGTCTCAGCGCTCACCCCCGAGTGGCGCACCCGTCTCGCCGACCTGCGGGCACTGCTGCCCGCGGCGGCCTCTCGCCAGGCGGCGGCGTTCACCGTCGTCGTCGGCCTGCTGCTCATCCTGCTCGCGGCCGGGCTGCGTCGGCGCAAGCGGCGGGCGTGGCGAGCGGTGGTGACCCTGCTCGGCCTGGGGGTCGTGCTGCACTTCGCCAAGGGTCTTGACTATGACGAGGCCGCGGTGTCGGCGGCGCTGCTAGGCGGGCTGGTGCTCGCCCGCGGCGAGTTCCGGGCCAAGGGCGACCCGTCGACCCGCTGGCGGGCGCTCGGCGTCGGCCTGCTGCTCACCGCGCTGTCGATCGGCTGCGGTTTCCTGCTGTTCCACCTGCGCGAGCACCGCATCGTCGGGCCGCACTCCTGGCCGGCGCAGCTCGAGCAGATCATGCTGGGCCTGGTCGGCATCCCCGGACCGCTGCACTTCGGTTCCGACCGGTTCGCCGACCTGGCGACCAGGGTGCTGCTCACCCTCGGCGTGCTGACCATCGGGACCACCGGCTACCTGGCGCTGCGTCCGCCGTGCCCGATGCCAAGACTCACCGAGGACGACCAGGCCCGGGTACGCGCCCTGCTCGAGCGGTACGGCAGCGCGGACTCACTGGGATACTTCGTCCTGCGCTCGGACAAGTCGGTGATCTGGTCGGCGTCAGGCAAGGCGTGTGTGGCCTACCGGGTGGTCAACGGCGTCATGCTCGCCAGCGGCGACCCGCTCGGCGACCGGGAGGCCTGGCCCGGTGCGATCCGGGAGTTCCTGCGCGAGGCCGCCGACCACGCCTGGACCCCTGCCGTCATCGGCTGTTCCGAGCCCGGTGGCATGGCGTGGACCCGCGCTGGGCTCAGCGCGCTGGAGTTCGGCGACGAGGCCGTCGTCGACACCGGGACCTTCTCCCTGGAAGGCCGGTCGATGCGCAATGTCCGCCAGGCCGTCAATCGGGTGGAACGTGCCGGCTACACCGTGTGCGCCCGCCGTGTGCGCGACGTCGACCCCGCCGACATCGCCGCGGTGAAGGCACAGGCCAGGGCCTGGCGCGGAGCACAGACCGAGCGTGGGTTCTCCATGGCACTCGGCCGGCTCGGTGACCCCGCCGACGCCGACTGCGTCCTCGTGCTCGCCTACGATGGCGCCGAGGGCGAGCCGCGGCGGCTGCGGGCGTTACTGCACTTCGTCCCGTGGGGGCAGGAGGGGCTCTCCCTCGACGCGATGGTGCGCGACCGGGAGGCGGACAACGGTCTCAACGAGTTCCTCATCGTCAGCACGCTGCGCCAGGCTGGCGAGCTCGGGATACGCCGGGTGTCGCTGAACTTCGCGTTCTTCCGCTCCGCGCTCGAACGCGGGGAGCGGCTCGGCGCGGGCCCGGTGATCCGTGGCTGGCGGGGTCTGCTGATGTTCCTGTCGCGATGGTTCCAGATCGATAGTCTGTACCGGTTCAACGCCAAGTTCGCCCCCCAGTGGGCGCCGCGGTTCGTCTGTTACCCGGCGACCGCGGAGCTGCCGCGGATCGCGCTCGCGATGCTCGAGGCCGAGGCCTTCCTGGTCTGGCCCCAGTGGCGGCTGCGGCTCACCCGTCCGGTCGGTCGGCTCGCCGGGTCCGTCCGCCGGACCCGCGTCGGGTCCGGGTGATCGCCGCCGGGCGCAACCGCTGACACGCGAGGCCTGGGGGTGAGCCGGTGGGATCGCTGGTCATCATCGGAAAATGGTTCCTGCTCACGCTCGGCGCGCTCACGGCCGCCGCCTGGCTGGGCTGCGCCCTAGCCGTCCGCCGGCTGCGGCGGGGGCGGCCCTTACCGGTGAAAAACGGCCGGGAGGCGCAGCCGATCGAACCCGCGCCGCTGTCGTCAGCGCTGCGGTCGTCAGCGCCGCGACGGCCGTTGGCACGACAGCCAACGCCGCGGCGGGCAGGGCGCCGGTATGCCGGGCGTGACCGGTCGTGGTCGGGCCGGCTGCTGCTCGCCGGGGCAGGCGGCCTGGCCGTGACGCTCACGCTCGCCACCGCCGCCGACCTGGTCAACGCGCACTACAGCTATCTCCCGCGGCTCGACGACGTCCTCGGGGTGCACTCGTGGCCCACCGCGTCGTCGCGGGAGGCGGTGGCCGCGACACCGATACGCACCCATCCTCAGGGGAGCGTGGTGAGTCTCGCCGTCCCCGGCGTCCACAGCGGCTTCGGCACCCAGCAGGCACTGGTGTACCTGCCGCCGCAGTACTTCACCGAGCCGCGCGTCCGCTTCCCCGTCGTGTACCTGATGCACGGCTCGCCGGGAGTGCCCGTCGACTGGTACCGGGCGAACCGGGCCGCGCAGACCGGGGCCTGGCTCGCGGGCCACGGCCGACCGGTGATTCTCGTCGCGCCCAGGCTGAGCAACGGGTGGCTCGACGACAGCGAGTGCGTCGACCGGCCCAGCGAGCACATCGAGACCTACGTCGTCGACGACGTGATTCCCACCGTCGACGCCCGGCTGCGGTCCCGGCCCGACCGCGCCGACCGGATCTTCGCCGGCATGTCCGCCGGCGGATTCTGCGCGCTCAACCTCGGCCTGCGCCACCGCGACCTCGTCGGCACGATCATCGACATGTCCGGGATGGACCGCCCGACCCACGACGGTGGGATGATCGGTCTGTTCGGCCATCGACCGGACCTGTCCCACGTGGTGGCGGCCAACACTCCCGCGGTGTACGCGGCGCACCTGCCCGCGACCCCGCCGATGCGGGTGTGGCTGGACTGCGGTCGCGGCGACCGCGAGTCCTACTCGGACACCCGGTACATGGCGGCGACCCTCGGTGCCCGCCCCGGATTCCAGGTGGAACTGCGGCTGCGTCCCGGCGGCCACGACTTCGGCGTGTGGCGTCCGGCGCTGCGCGACGGCCTTGCCTGGGCGCTGGAGGTCCGCACAACGGTCACTGTTCGCCTGCCCCTGCGGCCTGCGACGACCGCCCATCACACCAGGTCCCGCGCCGTCCGCGCCTGACCCGACGGGGGGATGAGCGGACCGGCGCGGGGAATGTCAGTGCGCGGCGGGGCGTTCGTTCGAGTCAGTGTGCTCCGGGCCCGGCGCCGACTGCGGCGGTGCCGTGTGCCGCGGTGCGCCGTGCCTGCCGTGGCTGCTGTCCTTTTCGGGCGGGGGTACCTGGGTGAAACGACCGTGGCGCAAGTCCGACCTGTCCTGCGGGGCGTCGATGTCCGGGTTCCGGGCTCTCGGCGGCCCCACGTCTGCCTCGCCGCGTCCGGTCCGGGTCGCGCTGGCCCCGGGTTGCGTGCCGCTGCGGACGGCCCAGCCCCCGGCGTCGTCGATGCCCGCGGTGTCCGCCCTGCCCGGCGGCTCCGGATCGTCGAGGGTGACAGTGCGACCGGCGCCCACCAGGCCGACAGGCCGGCCGGTGTGGGGGGCGTGGGCGGGGTCTCCACGTGACCGCCGCGCCGCGGTGGGCAAGCGTGCCGCGTGGCTGGCGGCGCTGCCGCGCCGGTATCCCGTGACGGCGATGCTGCTGGCGGCGCTGCTGACCGGACGGATCCTGCGGGGCGTCACGCCGGAGCTGGTGCACCACTGGTGGTGGGCGACCAGCACCACCCTGAGCCAGCTCGCGCACCGCCCGCTCGGCGTCCTGATCGGCAGCATCCCCTGGGTGACCGGGGGACCGGTCGCGCCGTGGCTCGTGCTGGCGGGGCTTGCGGTTGGCGGCCTGGAGGCGACGGTGGGCAGCGTGGCGGCGTTCGCCGTCGTGTTCGGCGGGCACACCGTCGCCACGGTGATCTCCGAGGGGATCCTCGGCCTGCGGGTCGCCTCGGGAAACCTGCCGTCCAGTGCCCTGCACATCCTCGACGTCGGTCCCAGCTACGTCGTCGCCACGGCGCTGGCCGCCGTCGTGGTCCTGCCCGCCCGTCGCCGGCTGCGTCTGATCACCGCCGTGGTCCTGGTCGCCGTCGCCCCCGCCATGCTGTTCGACCTCATCCACGCCGACGTGGACGGCATCGGGCATACCACCGCCTTCGCCCTCGGCGCCCTCGCGGCCTCTTTGCCCGCCCTGCGCCGCCACGCGACCAGGCGAACGTCCGGTCGAGCCCGCGTCGCCGAGGAACACCAGCAGCCGGCCTGATCCCCTTGCGCCGAGGGCTGGCCGGGCCGCTGGTGCGGTTCAGAACGGCAACGGTGGCCACGGTCCGGAAGGTGACGGGGGCCGGGCGAGCCGATGGTTGCGAGGGAGGGCGTGGCGGCCGGCCAGGCGTCATCGCAGGGCTGGGCAAACCGAGAAGTATGTCTGTCTTAGATGGATTAAGGCGGAAATTGAGTGTGCCGGTGGGCTGTTTTTTTGGAAGGACAAAGACCTTCGAGGTCGAGAAAGTAGTCAATCGATTGCTGAAGGTATGTACCGTGCTGTCAGGAGACGTCGGATCCGTGGCGGCGGCGGGAGAGATCATCTTGACCGAGGGGCATCGATATATGCCGATCCTGCTGGCCCGGCGCGGTGAGCGGGCGGCCCTCGGGCTCCTGTCCGCCGCCGCGCGACAGGGCCTGGTTCCTCTCCTTGTGATTCCGCCACCGCCCATGGATGGGGGACGGCGCCCCGGTTCGCACCTGATCGACGTTGCTATGGAGCTCGGTCACGGCTGGAATGGCCGGATGTTTGTCGATCTTGGCTACTTTCAGGAAGGGATTCCCGACTATGCGGTGCATCCGCTGGCGTCGTTCACCGACGATCTGGCGCAGTTCGGGATTGCTGCTGTTCCCGTGACTTCGCCGACTCGGGCGGTTGTGTACAACGCGGCTGTGGCCGCACTGCATCGCGTGCGCGCGTGCGGTGTATGTCTCCGTCTCGGCCCGTTCGACTGGCCGATGGGCCATCGAAGCCATCGAAGCGCCGCGGTCGAGGAGCTCCTGCGGTTTTTGGGTGTCAGCCCGGCCGAGACCGATCTTGTGCTGGATCTGGGCGTCGCGATCCGAGACGGCCCGAGCGAGGCCCTGCAAGCCTCGGGCATTGCCCTCGCTCATCTCTCCTACGCTCGGGAATGGCGAAGTATCGCTGTTGCGGGAACTGCTGTTCCCCGCGACATGGAAGGCATCTATCCTGGGCTCTCACCCATCCGGCGGGCGGAGTGGACGAATTTCCGAGCGCTCGCCGAGAGCTCGTCAGGCCGGAGGCCGGTGTTCGGCGACTATGCTATTGTCAGCCCAGATACGTACGACCGACGGTTCGATTCCCGGCCATCCGTAAGTGCTGCGTTGCGCTACGCGAGTGCCAATGACTGGATTATGGCTAAGGGTGGTCAGTATCTGCGTAAAAACGGTCTGAAGTCGGCAGCGATGAACCTGGTTGCCGACCTGCTGTGTGAATCCGAGTATTTCGCCGGCCGCCAGCACTGCGGCGCCGATGAGTGGATCACGGACGTTGCGAGTGGGGCCAGTGGTGGAAATCCGGAGATGTGGCTGAGATACGGCACTATCCACCATCTCACGGTGGCCAGCGAGCAGCTCGCCGGCATCTTCGGTCCCTGAGTCGGCCATCTCCCGCGGCGGCTCCACGCGTACGGGCCCAGGCGGCCGTCGCCGGTCCGCCCGGGCGGGCAGTGCTCTGTGGCCGATGGCTACCAGCCGCCGCCATAGCCGCCGTAACCGCCATAGCCGCCGTAACCGTCACATCCGTAACCGCCCCAGCCTCCGTAGCCGCCCCAGTGGCGGCCCCAGCCCCAGCCGCCGCCACCACCGCCGAAACCGGCGACGAAGAACCCGTGGGTCACGGCCTGGAACGAGCCCTGCGCGCGCAGAGCCGGTGCTTCGTACTGCGCTGTCATGAGATCTTCCTCCGTTCCCGTCCCTGTATGCCGTGGTCGTAACCGGTTGTCGCGGCCACATCACCATGGTAGAAGGATGGGGTTCACTGCCGGTTCAGCCAGGGTCGTCCCGACGCTGGCTGGCGATGCCAGCCGCGGATTCCGGCTGGAGCTGGGCGCCGCTAGGCCACCGGGGCGGGTGCGCTGCCTGGGATCTCGCCGGCGGGCCGGCCGCCGTCGATCGTCTGCGCCGGCACGTCGCGGACCGGCGGCGCCTGGTCGCCGGAACCATCCGCGCTGGTGGCGGTCGCGCCGATCCCGGTTCCGGTGACGGCCGCGCCGACCACGACGGCGGGGCGGTCGCGGCGACCGCGGATGAGCAGAGAGGCGCTGGCCGCGGCGAGCAGGGCGAGCGCCGCCAGGGCCCAGCCGACGCCGTTCTCGGCGTGCCGGGTCGCGCCGTCGCTGCCGGCCAGGGTGAGGAACAGGGTGCCGACCGTGGCCACGCCGATGACCTGACCGAGCTGCATGAGAGTGAGCAGCAGGCCGCTTGCGTCGGGGGCGTCCTCGACCGGGACATGTTCCAACGCCACCGACATGATCAGTGGCATGACGCCGAGGCCGAGGCCGATCAGAGCGGTGACGATCTCGTAGGCGACGCCGCCACCAGCGGTCGGGCCGATAAACAGGTAGGAGAGGGCGGCGAACGTCAGCCCGACCGGGATCGCCGGGCGGCGCAGTCGGGGCGACAACCGCGGGACGGTCAGGCTGACCAGCGCGAACGCCCCAACACAGGGAACGAACGCGAGCCCCGAACGCAAGGGGCTCATATGCAGCTCCCCTTGAAGGTGCAGGGTGGTGGTGAACAGGAACGCCCCCCACGTGGACGGCGCGAGCAGCAGCGCCCCGCCAGCGGCGGGCAGCCCCGGCGCGCGCAACACCCGCGGGGAGATCAGCGGCCGTCCCCCGCCGGCGGCGACCCGCCGCTCCACCAGGACGAACATGCCACCGAACACGCCCGACGCGGCGAGCGAGGCGAACGTCCACGCGGGCCAGCCCAGGTCGTGCCCGAGCACCAGGGGCAGGACAAACAGCAGCACCGCCGCGCTGACCACGACCAGGCCCGGCAGGTCGAGCGCGGGGCCGCCGTGCCCTCGGTCGGCGGGCAGCACCAGGGGCGCGACAAGCAGCAGGGCAAGGCCGATCGGCACGTTGACCAGGAACACCGCCCGCCAGCCGCTGCCGAACAGGTCGGCGCTGACCAGCAGGCCGCCGACGGCCTGCCCGACGACGACCCCGCCGGCGACGACCGCCGCGAAGTAGCCGAGTGCCCGGTTGCGCGCCGCGCCGGAGAAGTTCCGCTGGATGAGGCTCATCACCTGCGGCGTCATCAGCGCCGCGGCCGCTCCCTGGGCGAACCGGAAGCCGATGAGCGATCCGGTCTGCGGCGCGAGACCGCAGGCCGCGGAGGTGAGGGTGAACGCGGCGAGCCCGGCGAGAAACGCTCGGCGGTGCCCGAGGATGCTGCCCAGTCGCGCCCCGGTGATCAGCAGCACCGCGTAGCTGAGGATGTAGCCGGCGGCGACCATCTGCAGGCCGGCGTCGGAAACGTGCAGGTCGACCCGCAGCGTGGGCAGGGCCACGTTGACGATGCTCACATCGAGGATCGCCATGAACTGCCCGACCAGAACAATCGCCAGCATCAGGCCGACCGGCACCCGCCGTGCCGGCGGATCACCACGACTTGAGGTGACCGACGACGACACGGCCGACCTCGGGGCATCGGACGACGGCACTGCCGGGGGCGACATCGGGGGCGGGGCGGTGGTGGGGGAGGTCGCCGAAGCCGGCGAGGTGAAGCGGAACATGCGCCTGATCGTGCTCGCGTCCCGATACCAGTAACGAGAGCCCGTTGATACTGGTACTGACAACACCTGGCACAACCACCGCCGACCGGTCACGCTGGATCCATGACGACGACGCCCCCGACCATGCCCGGCGCCGTCCGGCCCGACACCGCCGCGTCGCGCGGCCGCCGTCACGCTGCCACGCCGACATCGGCGCTTAGGGACGGTGCCACTCCGGGCGCCGCCGAGGGCGGTCGATCGGCACCGGACAGGCGTGGCGAGCTCGCGTCGTTCCTGCGCAGCCGGCGCGGGCGGATCACCCCGCACGATGTCGGCATGCCGCCCGGCCCCCGGCGGCGCACTCCGGGACTGCGCCGCGAGGAGGTCGCCCAGCTCGCCGGTGTGGGCGTCACCTGGTACACCTGGCTTGAGCAGGGCCGGCCGATCAACGTCAGCGGCCAGGTCCTCGGCGCGGTGGCGCGCACCCTGCGCCTGGACGCCGCCGAGCGCGCCCATCTGTTCCGTCTGGCCGACGTCCCGCCGCCGGCGTCCACCGGGGACGAATCGGCCGAGATGCCAAGTGACGTGCTGGAGATCCTCGCGGCCCTCGACCCGCTGCCCGCCGCGGTGACGAACGCCCGCTCCGACCTGCTGTGCTGGAACGACGCCTACGCCGCGCTGCTCCCCATGATCGTCGCCCTGCCGCCTGAGCGGCGCAACTCCATCTGGTTCGCCTTCACCACGCCGACGTGCTGTAACCCGCTGCGCAACCTGGAGGAACAGGCCGCCGAGCAGGTGGCGGTCCTGCGCTACCGCTACAGCCAGCATCTGGGCGAGCCCGGATGGCACGCGTTCGTGCGGAGGCTGAGCGAGGTCAGCGACCTGTTCGCCCGCCTGTGGGCGACCCAGAACGTCTCCCCGCCCCGGCCGTGCGCCAAGCTCTACCACTACCCGGCCGTAGGTGATCTCGACATGCGGATCACCCACCTCGACCTCACCGGCCACCATGGCATCCGGCTGTCCGTCAACACCCCCGCCGACGAGGTCACCCGGACCCGCCTGGCCTGGCTGCGCGCCCACCCCGAGGCCGCCAGCTTTGACCACGTCCACTGACCCGGTGGCCGGCGGGGTTTCTGGGCTGCTCCGGCCGGAGGCGGTCGTTCTCCCGACTCCCCGGGTTGTGGCGTGCCTCGCACGGCGCCGTACAGTCAGGCCGTGACGATGCCGGACAGTCCTGCACGCGGTGAACCCGGCCCCGCGTCGTCCCCGTCGACGACCTTCACGGGGGGTGAGCGCGGGCCGGGTGCGGGTGCGCCCTACACGCCCGGCGAGGTCGTCGTGCACCGGTCGTTCACGACCAAACGGCTCGTGTTCGTCCGCACAGGCCACGTCGTCGGCCACGACGAGCGCGGCCTGCGGCTGTGGATCCCGCACGGCTGCCCGATGGCGGTCGAGCTCAGCGCCGACGGCCGGGGGCTGCGGGACATGTCGTTCGCCGAGTGGATCCGCCAGCCGACGGTGATGACGACCACGGTCTGGCGTGGCCCGAACATCTTCATGCTGGTTCCCTCGCAGGGCGCCCACTCGGTCTGGTGGTTCTGGGACTGGCAGGGGCGTTTCGTGCGCTGGTACATCAACCTGGAGGAGCCCGCGGTCGCCTGGCGCCGCGACGGGCTGGTCGGTGTCGACACCACCGACCACGATCTCGATCTCTGGGTCACCCCCGCCCGCACCTGGGAATGGAAGGACGAACACGAGCTCGCCGAGCGACTCGCGTTCCCGGAGCACTACTGGGTGCCGGACCCGCACGCGGTGCGCGCCGAGGGAGAGCGGCTGCTGCGCCTGGTCGAGGCCGGCGCCTTCCCCTTCGACGGGACGTGGACGGACTTCCGCCCCGACCCGTCCTGGGAGACCCCCGCGAGCCTGCCACCGGGCTGGGATCGCCCACGCGCCTGAGCCCCGGTCCGCCATGCCGCGGGCGTCGCGTCCATCCGCACCGAACGCACGCGGGCCTGGGCCGGCAGCACCGAGAACCTATGGATCTTCATCAGGCGCGGCGGCGGCCCATCCTGACCAGCGCAGGTGGGACACGATGATCGCCGGCCCGCTCGGGGGGAGGATCTGGTACTGCGGGTAGCGGGCGGCGAGCGCCCCGACGGCCTGCGTGTGCTCCCGTTCGCCGGCCAGCACGATGCGGGCGAGGCCGTCGGCGCGGGCCCACCACAGCTGTGCCCAGTCATCGTCGTAATGGTCGGCGAGCAGGCTCACGGCGGGATTGGCCAGGATGTCCCGCAGTCGGCGCAGACCCGTCCGGGTTCGCTTGGGCTTGTGATCGACCGCGGTCACGATCGATGCGCCGCCGCTGTGATCCACCGCGTCGAGGCGGGCCCGCGTGACCGCGAAGGTGACCGGCACCACCAGCGGTGGCCCGCCCAGCCCACTGGTCGCCAGTCGGGCCACCCGGGCCCGCGCGAACCATCGCATCGCCTGCTCACTGTTGAACCGCACGACCTCACCTCGCTCCTTGGCCGGTACGCCGACGCCGGGATCTCGCCCGTACGCTGACGCCGGGATCCGCCGACCGCGCCGGCCAGCGTCGTGCGGGCATTCGGGCCTGCCTGCTCGGACCGCACCGGCCGTGGTTCGACCTGCTCCACCTGGCCTGCAGCGACCCGCTGTGCTGCGACCCGCCGTGCTGCGACCCGCTGTGCTCCGACCCGCCGTGTCGTCCGCTCCGGGCGTGCCCACTGGACCCGCTGTCGAACATATGTTCTCATACTTTCATGCGATGGAGCCACCTGGCAATCGGGGACGACGGGCAGTCCGGTGCGGAGCAGCCGGCGGCGCTGCTGCACCGCGGCGCGGTAGCCCGCACCTTCGACACCCCCGAGTTCGCGGGCGTCACGTTCTACGAGATCCACGCCCGATCGGCGCTCAACCGTGTGCCGCCCGCGTCGCGGATGACCTTCCGCTGGACAGTGAATCCCTATCGGGGCTGCACCCATGCCTGCCGGTACTGCTTCGCCCGCTCCACCCATCGCTGGCTCGATCTCAACGCCGGGGAGGATTTCGACACAAGAATCGTAGTCAAGGTCAACATCGCCGAACGGTTGCGCACCGAGCTTGCCGCGCCTCGTTGGCGCGGGGAGCACGTGGCGATGGGTACCAATGTCGATCCCTACCAGCGCGGCGAAGGCCGATACCGGCTCATGCCGGGGGTGATCGGCGCCCTGCGCGACGCGCGGACCCCTTTCTCGCTGCTGACGAAGGGCACGCTGCTGCTGCGCGACGCGGACCTGTTCGCCGAAGCCGCCGAGATGACTGACGTCGGCGTGGCGGTGTCGGTCGGGTTCGTCGACGAGGATCTGTGGCGCGGAGTCGAACCCGGAACCCCGGCCCCGCGGCGGCGGCTCGCCATGTGCGCGGCGCTGCGGGAACGTGGCCTGCGGGTCGGCGTGCTCATGGCGCCGATCCTGCCCTACCTCACCGACTCGCCGGCCGCGCTCGCCGCGACGGTCGACGCCATCGCCGACGCCGGCGCCGCCTCGGTCACGCCGATCGTCCTGCACCTGCGCCCTGGCGCCCGTGAGTGGTACCTGGCCTGGCTCGCCGAGCACCATCCGGCGCTGGTCGGGCCCTACCGTCGCCTCTACGGCGACGGCGCCTACGCGGCCCGCTCCTATCAGCAGCGGATCACCGGGCAGGTCCGCGCGCTGGCTGAGCGGGCCGGCATCGGTCGAGGCGCGCCACGGCCCGGACCGGGTGGCGGTGTGGCCGCAGGTGCCGCGAGCTCAGTGGGTGTCGAGCAAGCGGCGGGCGTCGCCGGCGCGGCGACCCTGGCGGCGCCTCGCCAGGGCCAGCTCGCCCTGCCCGGGCTGGCCGGATGACCGCGTCCGCCGTGTGCACGGGGGTGGGCGTGCTCGGTGTGCTGCTCGCGGGGGTGGTCGTCGTCGTGGCGGCAGCGGCGGTTCTGCCTGCGGGGGCGGTGCTGGTGGCGGCGGGGATGCCGGTGCCCGCGGGTGGGTACGTACGCGCTGCCTGCCGGGTGTGCGCGAGACTGGCGGGATGTCCGCCACGCTCATCGCCTCCGGCCTCACCGTCAACCGCGGTGGGGCGACCGTTCTCGAGGGGATCTCCCTCACAGTGGCGCCCGGCGACCGGATCGGCGTGGTGGGGCCCAACGGTGTCGGCAAGTCGACGCTGCTGCGCGCGCTCGCCGGGCTGCTGCCCCTCGATTCCGGCCGCCTCGATCTGGCACCGCCCACGGCCGGCGTCGGCCTGCTGCCCCAGGAGCCCGACCGGTCACCTGGGGAGACCCTGCGGGCGTTCCTGCACCGGCGTACCGGAGTCGGCGCCGCCCAGCAGGAACTCGACGCGGCGGCCGAGGCGCTCGCCACCGGTGGCCCAGGCGCGGGCGACCGGTACAGCGTGGCGCTCGAACGCTGGCTCGCGCTCGGCGCCGCCGACCTCGACGCCCGCGCCGAAGAGGTCTGCGCCGACCTTGGGCTGCCCGCAGACGCGCTCGACAGCCAGACCACGGTGCTCTCCGGCGGTCAGGCGGCCCGCGGGTCGCTCGCCAGCGTCCTGCTCTCCCGGTTCGACATCACGCTGCTCGACGAGCCCACGAACGACCTTGACTTCGACGGTCTCGACCGGCTCGAACGCTTTGTCCACCAGGTCGCCGGCGCGCTCGTCGTCGTCAGCCACGACCGGGAGTTCCTCGACCGCACGATCGATACGGTCGCCGAGATCGACCCGTATCAGCATGGCCTTACCCTGTTCGCCGGCGGCTGGGCGGCGTACCTGGAGGCACGTGAGGTCGCCCGCCGACAGGCCCGTGAACATTACGAGGACTACGCCGGGGAACGCGCCGACCTTGTCGCCCAGGCGCAGCGGCAGCGCGAGCAGTCCGTGCGAGGAGCGGTGCGGGCCAAGCGGCGGGCGCCCGACGGCGACCGATCCGCCCGGGGCGCGCGGATCGAGGCGGCGACGAAAAGCGCCGCGCGGGTGCGTTCCCTGGAGACCCGCCTCGGCCGGCTCGATGCGGTCGAGGAGCCGCGCAAGGAATGGCAGCTGCGCATGGAGATCGCCGTCGCGCCGCGCTCCGGTGACGTGGTCGCCGCCCTGCACGGTGCCACCGTGCGGCGTGGTGGATTCACCCTCGGCCCGGTTGATCTCACCATCGCGTGGGCGGACCGGATCGTCATCACCGGGCCCAACGGGGGCGGCAAGTCGACGCTGCTCGGCGCTCTGCTCGGCCGGATCGCCCTGGACGGTGGCGGGCAGTCGCTCGGTTCCGGGGTACGTCTCGGCGAGATCGACCAGGCCCGCGAACGCTTCCGCGGCGAGCAGACCTGCATCGCGGTCGCCGAGGCGGTCACCGGGTGGCCGGCCGGGCAGGTACGGACCCTGTTCGCCAAGTTCGGCCTCGCCGCCGACCAGGCGACCCGCCCGGCGGCGTCGCTGTCCCCGGGCGAGCGTACCCGGGCCGGGCTCGCGCTGCTGCAGGCCGTGGGGGTCAACTGCCTCGTCCTCGACGAGCCGACCAACCACCTCGACCTGCCCGCCATCGACCAGCTCGAACAGGCGCTCGCCGGCTACGCCGGGACCCTGCTGCTCGTCACCCACGACCGGCGCATGCTCGACGCCGTGGCGGTCAACCGCCGGCTACGCGTCGCCGGAGGCCGGGTCACCGAGGAGTCCGCCTGAGCGTCGCGTGCCTGACGAGCACCCACTCTGGCGGCCGGCCAGGTTGGGGTGCAACAGTGACGACATGACACAGAACGTCCCGCCCGGCTGGTATGCCGACCCGAGCGGGCAGTACGGCTCCCGGTGGTGGGATGGCAACCAGTGGACCGACCACACCCAGCCCGGTCCGCCGCCGACCCCGCCCACCCCGGCCGCCACATCCGGCCAGTCCCACCACACGGACCAGCCCCATCGTGCCGGTAAGTCGCCCCAGGCTGGCCAGGCGCAGAACATCGGCCAGGGCGGCTCACGCCCCGGGCAGGTGCCGTATCCCGGCCAGGGTGGTCAGTACGCCGGTGAAAGCGGTCAGGGCCCGTATGCCGGCCAGGGTGGCGGGGTCCCGTATGCCGGTCAGGGTCAGTACGCCGGGCAGGCGGGTGGTCCTGGTGGGGCGGGCTGGGGTTCGCCGCAGGGCGTGGTGCCCGAGCCAGTACGGACCAAAGACACCCCTGACAAGGTGCAGCAGCAGGTGCGCGAGCTGGCCGGGGTAGCCCCCATCGGGCCTGGCGGTGGGTCGCTGTTCAGCGAGCCGGTGCTCGTCGTCAACCAGAAGACCAAGCTCATTGAAGTGACGAACGAATACGCCGTGTTCGACCAGCAGGGCCGGCAGATCGGCTCGGTGGTCGAGGTCGGGCAGAGCGCGCTGAAGAAGGCAGTGCGGGTTCTGTCCTCGTGGGACCAGTTCCTCACCCACCGGCTGGAGGTCCGCGACGCCGCCGGCGTGCCGCAACTACTGCTGCACCGACCCGCCAAGGTATTCAAGTCCAAGGTCATAGTTTCCGCGCCGGACGGCACCGAGCTCGGTGTCATCGCCCAGCAGAACGTCTTCGGCAAGATCCGTTTCGACCTGCAGTCCGGCGGCGCGACCATCGGGGCGATCAAGGCCGAGAACTGGCGGGCGTGGAACTTCTCCATCGTCGACCACACCGAGACTGAGGTAGCCCGGGTCACCAAGACCTGGGAGGGACTTGCCCGGGCTATGTTCACCACGGCCGACAACTACGTCGTCCAGCTGCACCGCCCGCTGCCGCAGCCGCTGCTGAGCATGGTCGTCGCCTCGGCGCTGACCATCGACACGGCGCTCAAGCAGGACAGCCGCGGCCTCGGCTGACCGGCCCGCCCGGGCCCGGGCCGCGAGGTCAATACTCCGGGATCGAGGCTCCGGGATCGGGCTCCGGGATCGAGATGTGGCGGCCTGCCGGCTCCCTGCCTGCCCTGACCGATCCGGAGCCTCCGCTGACCGATCCGGAGCCTCCGCTGACCGATCGGGGGTCGGCGCGGCGCCGGCCGCACGGCCAGAGTCACGTTCCGTAGCGTGTTTCCCGACGTCAGGCCGGCTGAAGATCCAAGTAGGTCGTCGTGGGGGAATTTGTGTCCGATTTGCCCCCCACGGCGACCTGGTTAGCCGGATCATGCTCTGCGGCGCTACGCGGAGTGGCGGTCCTGGGTGCCGCCGGGACGCTGGCCGCGGAGTGCCGCGCCGAGGCGTGGCTTTCGCTCTCCCGACGATCGCCGCGGTGGGAGACTGGAGGCGTGAATGCGCACGGGACGTGCCCCGAGGGCCCGCCATCGATGACCCCTGACATCCAGCGGGTCCTGGTCGTCGGAAGCGGTGGCGCGGGCAAGAGCACGCTGGCGCGGGAGATCGCGCGCCGCGCGGGCCTGCCGGTGATCCACCTCGACCGCCACTTCTGGCGGCCGGGCTGGGTGGCCACCCCGGTGGACGAGTGGCGCGCGGTCGTCGCCGGTCTCGTCGCCCGTCCGGCCTGGGTGATGGACGGCAACTACGGCGGCACGCTGGACCTGCGGATTCCCGCCGCCGAGCTGATCGTGTTCCTCGATCTGCCGCGACGGGTCGCGATCAGCCGGGCGCTGCGCCGCTGGGCGCGCTGGCACGGGCGCACCCGTCCCGACATGGGGCCAGGCTGCCCCGAGAAGATGGACGTGTCCTTCGTGCGTTGGATGTGGACCTATCCTCGGGACAGCCGCGACCGGCTGCTGCGGGTGTTGGACGCCCACGGTGCCGCCGCCCGCGTGGTGCGGCTGTGCAGCCCCCGGGAGGTGCGGGCCTGGCTTGGTGCCGCCGCGGCGCCGGGCCTGCCGAGGATGCGCCCACTGTCCGCCGGCCCGGTCGGTACCTGACGCGTCCGGAGCGCCTGCGGCGGCGTCCGGCCTGTTTCGAGACGGCGCCGGGCTGTGCGGCGCCCGGTCTGCCGTGAGACGGCGCCGGGCTGTGCGGCATCCGGTCGGTCAGTCCCGTTCGAAGATCCTGGCGGTGGAGCTGCGGCTGCCCGGGCGGGCCCGGTCCTGGTCGGGCAGGGCACGCAGCTGGTCGAGTGCCGGCGCCACCGCCCGCGCCCACTCGGCGTCGTCGAGGTCCCACAGGTGCGACCAGACCCGGGACTCGACCTGGTCGGCGGCCTCGCGCGGGCTGAGGATGCCGCGATCCTCCCGAGGGAAGGTGAACGTCTCGGCCAGGCGCAGCCCACGCTCCGCGGCAAGTGCCTGGACGGCGTCGGAACGGTCCTGGCGAAGCTGGAAGGAGCGCAGCGCGGCGCGCAGGTCGCCCAGCACGGCGCCGACGTCGCTGGGCTGCGCGAGCTCCCCACCGCCGACGACGGCGAGGCGCCCGCCGGGGCGCAGCACCCGGGCGAGCTCGGCGAGGACCGCGCCCGGGTCACCGACCAGGTGCAGGACATGCACCGCCAGGGCGCCGTCGATGCTCGCCGGGCGTAGCGGCAGCCGCGCCGCGTCCGCCCGGGCCAGCCGGCCCGGCACCCGCAGCCGGGCATGCTCGAGCATCTCGCTGGACAGGTCGACGCCGAGCACCTGCCGCCCCTGCCCGGCGAGGCCGGCCGCGATCAGACCCGTGCCGACCCCGATCTCCAGCAGCCGCGCGCCGGGTAGCCGAGGGGACAACGCGGCGGCGACGTGGCGGCCCCGCTCCGCTCCGCCGCGGGTCGCGTCGTAACGGTCGGCGATACGGTCAAAGTTCACGGAGGTCGCCACATCCGCCAGGCTATGCCGGCGGACCAGGGGCGACACCGTCAGCCGGGCAGGAGCAGCCGGGGAAGCCGGGCGTCCGCGCCCGGGAGCCAACGACGGCGAAGGGCCGATATGAGCGCAGTGATTATTGACGGTAAGGCCGTGGCGGCGCGGGTCCGGGCGGACGTTGCCCGGGACGTCGCCGAGTTCCGCGCGGCGACGGGGATCCAGCCGGGTCTGGCGACCGTTCTGGTCGGCGACGACCCGGCGTCGGCCGTCTACATCGGCGGCAAGCGCAAGGCCTGCGTCGAGGCCGGCATGGCCGACCTGCACCAGCACCTGCCCGCCGACACCGCGCAGGGCGAGGTCGCGGCCCTGCTCGACACGCTCGCCGCGGATCCGGCCGTCTCGGGGATCCTGCTGCAGCTGCCGGTGCCCGCGGGCCTGGACGGCGCGGCGCTCGTCGGGCGGATCCCGCCGGGCAAGGACGTCGACGGGCTCACCACCGCGAGCGTCGGCCTGCTCTCCCGCGGTCTGCCAGGGCTACGCCCGTGTACGCCGTCGGGCATCCTCGAGCTGCTCGACTCCTACGCCGTGCCGCTTGAGGGCGCCTCGGTGGTCGTCGTGGGTCGCTCGGAGCTGGTGGGTCGCCCCGTCGCCCAGCTGCTGATCAGCCGCAACGCCACCGTCACCATCTGTCATTCCCGTACGCGGGACCTGGCCGCGGTCTGCCGGGAGGCGGATGTGCTGGTGGTGGCGGCCGGCAAGCAGGCGATCATCGGCGCGGACGCGGTGAAGCCCGGGGCGACCGTCATCGACGTCGGCATGCACCGCACCGACGCCGGGCTGCGCGGCGACGTCGCGTTCGACGCGGTCCGCGAGGTGGCAGGTCTGCTCACGCCCGTCCCGGGTGGCGTGGGGCCGATGACGATCGCCATGCTGCTGCGCAACACGCTGATCGCCGCTCGCGCCGCCGCCGCCGAGCCGGGCACGTCGGGCTGACCGGGGCTGCGCCGGCGGTCCACAGGGCCGTGCTCGCGGTCGACCACGGGCCGCTTCCGCTGCGCGAGGTAACGGGTTCGTTCTTCCGCGTTTTGTGGATCGATTCCTCGACGGTGAATGTCACGTGAGGGGTGATTCCCGGGTCCCGCTTATCCTGCCGTCCGGTGATTCTCGCCCTCGCGGGAAAGCGCGCCGGATCCCGCCGCCGAACATCGTTCTCAACCCCTCTCCGAGGGGTGAGAGGGCCACATGATCCGCGCACGTCTGGCTGTGAGATGCCATAGTGGCCTTTGTGATTGGGCGGAGCCGGAACAGGCCTGAGCGCAACCGGTCCGGGCGGTTTCGGCCCGGCCCGGGCCCGGCGGGCAGCGACTTGGACCTGGCAGGCGGCGGGACGTCGGCGCGATGAGGGGCCGGAACCTCGTCGTCGAGCTGCTGCGCGGGCCGATGCTGCTCGCCGTGGCCGGCAGCGTCGCCAACGGCCTGAACCTCGTGATGAACCTGGTACTCGCCCGGGTGCTCGACGAGCACGGGTACGGCGCCGTGGTCATGCAGACGAACATCTATCTGGTGCTGGCCGTGGTGGGCACGGCCGTGCTCACCGCCGTCGTGCACCGCGATCTGGCCCCGACCCAGGCCACCGGACCCGCGCGCACCGCCTGGATCGAACAGCTGCGCCGGGCGTCCTGGTACCTGGCGCTGGTCGCGGCGCTGCTCGCGGCGGCGCTGTGCCGGCCGGTCGCGACGCTGCTGTCCTACCCGCACCCGGTCGCGATCGCCGAGGCCGGGGTGGCCGCCGGACTCTGGCTTGCCGTGTGCGTCGAACGGGGACTGTTGCAGGCCCGCGGCAACTACCCGGGGCTTGCCCGGAACATGGTGTTCGAGACGGTGCTCCGGGTGTCCTGCATCATCGCCGCCGCCTGTGCCGGGCTCGGTGTGGACGGCGCGGGACTGGGCCTGCTGGTCGGCGCGGTGACTGCCACCGCGGCAGCCAGGGCGGCGGTCGCCCGCACCCCCGCCCTGCCACCAGCTCCCGCCGGCGCCGCCCCGCCTGCCGGCGCCGCCCTGACCGTCCGCGAGGTCGCGCCAATCCGCGAGGTCACGCCGGTCGGCGTGGGTTCCGCTCCGGTCCAGCTCGTCGCGGCACCTCGTCGCACCCGCACAGCGCTGGTCGCGGACACCTCGGTGGCGCTGGCAACCCTGATTCCCCTGGCGCTGCTGCAGTACGTGGATGTCGTCATCGTGGGCTGGCGCAACCCGAGCGGGGCGGGCAGCTACGCGGCGATCTCCACGGCATGCAAGATCCCGGTGTTCGTCGGGCTCGCGGTGGCGAACTACCTGCTGGCCGAGGCGGCCAGGCAACGCCGCGAGGGCCGGTCGGCATCCGCCGCCCTGGCGATGGCGATCGGCATCGTCGTCACTCCGGGACTGCTGCTGGCGGCGGTGGGTGCCGTCGCGGGCCGTCCGCTGCTGTCGTTGCTGTTCGGGCCGGGCCTGACCGGGTCGGCCGACGCCCTGGGGGTGCTCGCGCTCGCGACGACCTGCCTGTCCGTCACCCTGCTGTTCGCGAACTATCTGCTGGGCGCCGGCAACCGGCAGATCGTCTGGCTGCTGGCCGGCTGCACCCCGCTCGCCACCGTGATGGTGGCGCTCGCCGACGGCCGGCCTATGCCCACCGCCCTCGCCCTGCTCGTCAGCCAGAGCGTCACCGCGGTCCTCGCCGGCGTGCTGGTCGCGCGCGAGCACCGCGCACTGCGCGCCGCCGCCGGGCCGCCGGCCGACGAACGCCTGCCCCCCGCGCAGACCCTTCTCGCCGCGCGCGGCCGTTAGGCGGCGGGGGAGGCGAGCGTGGCGATCTGAGCCCGGACCCAGGCCGTCACCTCGGTGGCCGTCGGGTCGGTGGCAAGAGAGGTGAACAACACCGGGCGGGTGCCGCGGGAAGCGGCGGCGTCGCGGGCCATCACCGAGAGGTCGGCGCCGACGAACGGGGCGAGATCGGTCTTGTTGATGACGAGCAGATCGCTGCTGGTCACCCCCGGGCCGCCCTTGCGCGGCACCTTGTCGCCGCCGGCGACGTCCACGACGAAGATCTGCCGGTCGATCAGTCCGTAGCTGAACGTGGCGGTCAGGTTGTCGCCGCCGGACTCGACGAGGACCAGGTCCAGTGGGCCGAGTTCGGCCTCGAGATCCTCGACGGTGTCCAGGTTGGCGCTGATGTCATCGCGGATCGCGGTGTGTGGGCAGCAGCCGGTCTCGACCGCGCGGATCCGCCCCGGGTCGAGCACCCCCGCACGGCGTAGGAAGTCGGCGTCCTCGGTGGTGTAGATGTCGTTGGTCACCACGCCGAGGCGCAGGGTGGACGACAGGGCCCGGCACAGGGCCGCGACCAGTGCCGTCTTGCCGCTGCCGACCGGCCCGCCGATGCCGATCCGTGGCGCCCGGTCCTGCGGGCCCGCACCCGGGCCTGGCCCCCCGGCGGGGAGGGCGTCAGTGTGGCCGCGGCCGGTCCCGCCGCCGGCGGGGAGGGCGTCAGTGTGGCCACGGCCGGTCCCGCCGCCGGCGGGGAGGGCGTCAGTGTGATCGTGACCGAGATGCATCCTGCTCGTTCTCCCGAGGCTGCGGTGACGCGCGGCAGGGGCCGGTGACGCTCGTCAGGGTCCGATGGCGCGCGACGCGGAGGGACGCGCGGATGGTACGGGTACGCATACGGGCGAGTGCGGTGCGGGGTTCAGGCGGCGGAGGTGGCAAGGGAGGTGGCAAGGGCGGTGGGGCTGGCCTGCGCGCCGAGGTGGGCGCGGTCCAGGAACGCACCGGGCATGGCCGCGAGGTCGGGCGGCGACGGCGGCGCGCCGGCACGGACGAGCAGGTCACCGAGGGCGGCGATCATCACACCGTTGTCGGTGCAGCGGCGCCGGGCGGGCACCCGCAGGCGGATCCCGGCCTCGGCGCAGCGGGACGCGGCGAGCTCACGCAACCGGCTGTTCGCCGCGACCCCGCCGACGATCAGCAGATCGTCGATGCCCTGGTCGCGGCAGGCCCGGATCGCCTTGGCGGTGAGCACATCGACGACCGCCTCCTGGAACGAGGCGATCACGTCACCGGGCGGCACTCCTGAGTCCGGATGCGACTCGGCCCAGCGGGCCACCGCCGTCTTCAGCCCGGAGAAGGAGAACGTGTACGGCGCGTCGCTGCGCCCAGTCAGCGGACGGGGGAAGGCCAGCGCCGTCGGATCGTGCCCGACCGCACCCCGGTCGACCGCGGGACCACCCGGGTAGGGCAGGCCCAGCACCCGGGCGACCTTGTCGAAGCACTCGCCGGCGGCGTCGTCGAGAGTGTCGCCGAGATGGACGATCGGGTCACGGGCGAGGTCGGCGACCTGCAGCAGCGACGTGTGGCCGCCGGAGACGATCAGCGCGATCAACGGATTCGGCAGCGGCGCGCCGTCGACGACGTCGGCGGCCAAATGCCCGGCCAGATGATGCACCCCGTACAGCGGCACGCCGAGCGCGGTCGCGTAGGCCTTCGCCGCGGACACCCCGACGTGCAGCGCGGTCGCCAGCCCTGGCCCGGCGGTGACCGCCACCGCCCCGATGTCGGACGCGCGCAGTCCCGCGGACGTCAACGCGGCCCGCACGCACGGCACGATCGCCTGCACATGGGCCCGCGCCGCGATCTCGGGCACCACCCCACCGTAGCGGGCGTGCTCGTCCATGCTGGTCGACAGGGCCTCGCCGAGCAGCACGCCCTCGCGCACAAGACCGACCCCGGTCTCGTCACACGACGTCTCGATACCCAGGACGACCGGACCCATGACAACCGGGCCGGCCTCGGGCGCCGGCGGCCTCGCCCCGTCGGGGTCCGTGGAGACCGGGCATGGGGCGGACGGGCCCGTCACGACCGGTTCCTCCGCACCGGGCTCTGCTGCGCCCGCATGTCCCGCGGCCTCCTCGCTCGGCGACCCGCGCCGAACCGCACCCGAACTGACCGAACCCGTACTGCTGTATGCCTGTACTGCTGTGCGCCCGAACACTGTCCGGACCCGGACCCGCGGACATCGATCCCAGGGACATCGATCCAGGGATATCGACCGGATCGGACCCGAACTCCTGACGTCCGCGCGGGCAGGCGTGACAGCGTCCCAGCCTACGCCGGTTCGCCGGGCCGCCGCGGGTCCGCGGCGGGCGGATCGACGTTGCCGTCGAGGCAGGCGCGGCAGACTCCCGTGAGCGCGGCATGGTCGGGCTGCAGGCGGAAGCCGACAGTATGGGCAAGCCGCTCGGCGACGCCGTCGAGCAGGTCGGCGGGGACGTCCTGGATCGCGCCGCAGCGCCGGCAGCGCACGTGCAGGTGCCCGCCGCCGGTGAGCCCCGCCGCCAGGTGATAGACGACCGGCCCGTGCGCGGGGTGCACGTGGGTGACCAGGCCCAGATCCCCGAGGGTCTCCACCGCCCGGTAGACGGTGGTCCGGTGCAGCCCGGGGACGATCACGTCCGCGCGGGCCAGCACATCCTCGACGCACAGATGCTCGGTGGTCTCCGCCAGCACCCGCAACACCGCTCGGCGTGCCGGAGTGACCCGCTCGCCCAGTGCCCGCAGCCGTGCCACCCCGGCCGCCGCCGGATCCACCGTGACGGCCGAGGGATCTCGCCCAGCCGCCGCGGGATCCACCGTGACCGCCGCGGGATCCATCGGCAGTGCGGCACGACCCTCGCTGCGCGCATCCACTCCCATCACCCTACGGACCCTACGGACCCTACGGACCCTGCGGCCCCTACGGCCCCGGCCTGGACCCGTCCGGCGATCGCTGTACCTGACGGGTGCCGTGCGGCCGCGGAACGCACGGGGAGCGGAACGCACGGGGAACCGTCGCGGCCCCCGCACCCGCGGAGGGGACGCCAGCTGGGGCGAGCCCGAGGCGGTGGCCATCGGATCGTTTTCGTGTCGTAACCCAGTGTTGTTGTGACAGAGTGTCCGTCATGGCAGTGCTTCCGATCCGCGTCGTGGGCGACCCGGTGCTGCGCACCCCGGCCGCGCCCGTCACGGAGTTCGATGCGGTGCTGGCCCGCCTGATCGAGGACATGATCGACACCATGTACGCCGCTCCCGGCGTGGGGCTGGCGGCGCCGCAGGTCGGCGTGGGTCTTCGGGTCTTCGTCTACGACGTCGACTACAACCCCCACGACCCCGGCATCCCGCGCCTACCGCGGGTCGTCGTGAACCCCACGCTCGTCCTCGACCAGGACAGTGGGCCCGGCCTCGCCTCCGGCGCTGACCCCGGCGATGGCGACGACGGCGGCCAGCGCGCCGACGGTGCCGGCGACGAGCGCGCCGACGGTGTCGGGGACGACGGGGGCGCCGAGGTACAGCCGGGACCACGGGAGATGGCGGAAGGCTGCCTGTCCGTCCCGAGGCTGTATTTTCCGACGCCACGAGCATGGCGGGCGACGGTGCGCGGAGTCGACGCGACCGGCGCGCCGGTCGAGATCGACGGCCAGGGGCTCGCCGCCCGATGCTTCCAGCACGAGTGCGATCATCTTGACGGCGTGCTCTACCTGGACCGGCTCACCGGGCCGGCACGGGTGGCGGCGGTGCGGGCGTTGCGGGAACAGCCGCCGTCCTCGCCGCAGGCACCTGGCGCCGAACGGGGGGCGTCCACCGGCGACGATCCGTTGTGGGCGCTGCGACGCGCGAGCCGATGACCCGACCCTGGGAGGCATGACATCCTTACCGCCCACGGGCCGTCGGTACCGGTTGCGGACCCTCCGCTCGGGGGGCTGGCGGCGGGCGGGCTCGACGGGCGGGATCGATGAGACAGACAGGAGTGGCCGCGGTGGGCGAGATCTCCGGTGGGCCGTACAAGCGGCCGTTCCGGTTCAACATCCAGTGCTCGTCGCCGGAGCAGGTGGATGCCCGCTCGTGGGCGGCGCTCGCCCGGCGGGTGGAGGACCTCGGCTACGCGACGCTGACCGTCTCCGACCACCTCGACGAGCAGGTGGCGCCGATCGCCTCCCTCATGGCCGCCGCCGACGCCACGACCACCCTACGCATTGGGTCAATGCTGTTCAGCAATGACTATCGGCATCCGGTGGTGCTGGCGAAGGAGGCGGCGACCCTCGACGCGCTGTCGGGCGGACGGCTCGAACTCGGTCTCGGCGCCGGCTGGATGACGTCGGACTACCGCCGCGCCGGTCTCACCCTCGACCCGCCGGGTGTGCGCATCGCCCGGCTCGCCGAGGCACTCGCCGTTCTCAAGGGCATGTTCGCCGACGGTCCGCTCACCCACTCCGGCACGTACTACCAGGTGGACGGGCTCAACGGCACGCCGAAGCCGGTGCAGCGCCCCCATCCGCCGATCGTCATCGGCGGCGGCGGCCGACGGATGCTCACCCTGGCCGCCCGTGAGGCGGACATCGTGGGTCTGAACATGAACATGGCCGGCGGGGTCATCGACGCCTCCCTCGGCCCGAACGCCACCGTGGCGGCCACGCAGGAGAAGGTCGGCTGGATCCGGGACGCCGCCGGCGCCCGCTGGGACGAGCTGACCCTGCAGGTGCGCGTCCACCTGGTGGTGATCACCGACGACCGGGAGACGGTCGCCGGCCAGCTTGCCGCCGGTTTCGGCCTGACCTCCGAGCAGGCGCTGGTCACCCCGCACGCGCTGTGCGGCTCGGTCGAGGAGATCTGCGACGATCTCGTCGAACGGCGGGAACGGTTCGGCCTCAGCACCGTCGGCGTGGCCCTCGACGCGTTGGACGATCTCGCCCCCGTCGTCGCCCGCCTCGCCGGCACCTGAGCCGGGGCCCCGCCGCACCGGTCCGTTCGTCGCCACCCCGACCCCTCAACCCGGCCCCACCCCTGCACCCGGCCCCACCCCTGCACCCCGCCCCGTCCCTGCACCCCGCCCCACCCCGTCCGTGCGGTCAAGCCGTCCGGCCTCGTCCCGTCCCTGTCGTCCCGTCCCTGTCGTCCCGTCGTTCCCACCCCGTCTGTCACGTCAAGGAGTCACCGTTGGTCGAGCACATGAAGTGGTGGGGCTGGGGCCGGGAAAGCGTCTCGTTCTCCCACGCCGACAAGCCGGCCCTCGCGCCGTTCATCCGCGCGAACATCGGTCTGGACATCACCCGCCCGCCCACGCAGGCACCGGCCTTCGGTGACCTGAGGGTCGACGGCCCGGTGCTGCCGGACGGGCTACGCGACGCGCTGGTGGCCGCCGTCGGCGCCGAGCACGTCCACACCGATGCCCTCGAGCGGGTCGTGCACGCCTACGGCAAGAGCCTGCGTGACCTGGTCCGCATCCGGGCGGGTGACCTGGGACGGCTGCCCGACGCCGTCGTCTACCCGGGCGGCGAGGACGAGGTGCGCGCCGTGCTCGCCGCGGCGCTGGTCGCGGACGCCGTGGTCATCCCGTTCGGTGGCGGGTCGAACATCTCCGGCAGCCTCGAGGCCCCCCGCGGGGAGACCCGCCCGGTGCTCTCGGTCGACCTTGGCCGGCTGGACCGGGTCCTCGACATCGACACCGACGCCCGGCTGGCCCGAATCCAGGCTGGGGCGCTCGGGCCGAACCTCGAGGAACAGCTCAACGCCCAGGGCTGGACGCTCGGCCACTTCCCGGACAGCTTCAGCCACTCGACGCTGGGCGGCTGGATCGCAACCCGCTCGTCGGGCATGCAGTCGGACAAGTACGGTGACATCTCCGAGATCACCCGGGCGGTGCGGGTCGTCACCCCCGCCGGGGTGCTCGTGACCCGCGCGGTGCCGAGCCAGTCCACCGGGCCCAGCGTGCGCGAGATGATCCTCGGCAGCGAAGGGCGGCTCGGCCTCATCACCGAGGCGACCGTGCAGGTCCACCGGGTGCCCGAGGAGCGCACGATCCTCGGCTACTTCTTCCCGACCTGGGACGAGGCGCTCATCGCCATGCGGGAGATCGCCGAGAGTGAGGCCGCGCCGACCGTCACCCGCGTCGCCGACCCTGGCGAGACCCGCTTCTCGCTGGCCACGAGCAAGAAGGGCTCGCCGGTGTCGCGCCTGGTGTCCAACGGCCTCAAGCAGTATCTGGCCCGGGTGAAGCACTTCGACCTGGAACGGATGTGCCTGTCGTTCATCGGCTTCGAGGGCAGCCCCGGGCATGTGCGCATCCAGCGCAAGGTCGTCGGTGAGATCGTCAAGCGTCATGGCGGGGTGTGCGTGGGCACCAGCCCCGGCCAGCTCTACGACCAGAAGAAGTTCGACACCCCCTACATCCGCGACTTCCTGCTCGGCCAGGGCGCTCTCGCGGACGTCTCGGAGACGTCGACCAGCTGGTCGCAGCTCGCCACTCTCTACACCGGGGTGGTGGCCCGGGCCCACAAGGCGTTCGACGAGATCGGCGTCAAGGGCTGGATCATGTGCCACCTGTCGCACTCGTACCATTCCGGTGCCTGCCTGTACTTCACCTTCGCGTTCACCTCGCCGGTGGCGCTCGAGGCGCTCGAGCGGTACGACGTCGTGAAGTCCGCGGTCCAGCAGGGCTTCCTCGACCTCGGCGGCACCCTGTCGCACCACCATGCCGTCGGTACCGAGCACGCCGCCTGGCTGGGCGAGGACATCTCGCCGGCCGGGGTGTCGCTGGTCTCGGCCCTGTTCGAGGGCGTCGACCCCGGCCACAACCTCAACCCCGGCAAGATTGTCCCGTCCGGGTCGACGGCGGGCTAGGCGGGGCCGTGCGGACCCTGCTGGTCGTCGGGATCGGCGCGGGCGATCCCGACCAGCTGACCCTGCAGGCGGTGCGGGCCCTGGAGCGGGCGGATGTGTTCTTCGTGCTGGACAAGGGCCCGGCCGCCGCCGACCTGGTGGCACTTCGCCGGGAGATCCTCGACCGGCACCTCGGCGCGGGCGCCTATCGGGTCGTCGAGGCGCCGGACCCGCGCCGCGACCGCGCCCCGGCGGACGACGGCACGCCTGGCGCCGCGGATTACCCGGCCGCCGTCGACGACTGGCACGCGCGGCGCGCCGAGCTCTACGAACGGATGATCGCAAGCGAGCTGGCCGACGAGGGCTGCGGCGCGTTCCTGGTGTGGGGCGACCCGTCGCTGTATGACAGCACGCTGCGGATCCTCGAGCGGGTCGCGGCGCGCGGCCGGGTCGCCTTCGAGCACGAGGTGATCCCGGGTATCACCAGCGTGCAGGCGCTCGCCGCCCGCCACCGGCTGGTCCTCAACCGGATCGGCGCCCCGGTGACCATCACCACCGGCCGCCGCCTCGCCGAACACGGCTTCCCGCCGGACGTCGACGATGTCGTCGTCATGCTCGACGGCACCACCGCCTTTCGCGCGCTCGCCGACTCCGGCTCCGACCCCGAGCGCGGCCCGGATCTCGACATCTACTGGGGCGCCTATCTCGGCACCGACGACGAGCTGCTCATCCACGGGCGCCTCGCCGACGTCGCCGGCACCATCGCCCGCACCCGCGCCGACGCGCGGCGCCGCAAGGGCTGGATCATGGACATCTACCTGCTGCGGCGTACCCGCCGGCAGTGACCACGGCCGGCGGCCCGACCGCGTCGTTCGCATCGGTTCCGTGGCCGCCGCCTCGGGGGCTGGGGCTGCCGCCGGGGCCGCCCCGAGCATCGTCGGCGGGCCGCCCTGCGTCGAACGACGCCCGGCTGGGCATCCTTTCAGGCAGACCGCGCGGTCAGAAACCGCGTCGCCTCGGGCCGGCGATGCCACGCGGATCCGCTCACGGTCCCGGTCCGCCTGACCGCCTGTGCACCTGTGCACCTGTGCACCTGTGCACCTGACCACCTGGCCACCTGAGCGCTTGGCCACCTGAACGCCTGAATGCTTCGTCGAGGATGCGCGATGTACCGACTGCCCCGCGTCGGCGACGCCGCGGCGGCCCCGCGGCGTGCGGCCGGTGAGGGCTGGACGCCGCGACTGCTGCCGTGCGCGATCGCCGGATCCGTCCTGCTGCTCGGGGTGGGCGTCGGCCTGCTGCTGTGGTTACCGGGCCGGTCCGGCGTGCTCGGCACGGATGCCGTCTCCAGCGCCGCCGCGGGACTCTGCGCGACCGCCTGTTTCTGGACCGCGGGGCGGGTGCGACCCGAGGAGCGCCGGTGGCGGCTGCTGCTGGGGGTCACCACCAGCGGCACGATGATCGCCGGCGTCATCTTCGCGTTGACGCTGCCACCCGATGCCTCCGCCACCAGCTCGCTGTCCAGCCACTCGTTGGGCTTCTTTCTGCTCTACGGCACGGCCCTGGCCGGGTTGCTGTCGCTGCCCACCCTGCCGGTCCGCGGGCGGGAGGGCGGTGCGGGGAAGCTCGCTGCCTTCCGCTGGCCCGCCATCGTCGTGCTGGACTGTGTGTTGATCGTCGGCTCGATCACTCTGCTGGAGTGGGGGACGCTGCTGGGCACGCTGGCCAGGTCGGGCACTTCCGACTCCGCCCGGCTGGTGTTCGCGTTGCTGCACTCGATCGCCGGCCTGGTCCTGGCGGTGGCGGTCGCGCTGATCGCGAGTTTCCGCCAGCCCCGCTCCCCGCTGACTCTCGTCTTCCTCGGCACCGGCCTGCTGGGCTACGGGGTCGTCAACAACGTGTTCGTCTACCACATCGCCCTGGGGCATATCGGCCTGCCGCCGTCGCACCTGGTCGGGTTCGCCACCACCTTCCTGCTGATGTTCCTGGCCGCGCTCGTCCCGGTCGGGGCGTCCGCCTGGCATGACAGCCCCGCGCCGCCCGACCCGAGAACAATGATGATCCACGCGGCGCTGCCGTACCTGCTCCTCGGCGCGGCGGGTCTGCTGGTCGTCGGGAAGCTGCTGCGCGGCGAGCCCCTCGACCGGTTCGAGGCCTACGGCATGGTGGGGCTGCTGTCGGTGGCGCTGGTCCGGCAGATGGTCACGTTGCGGGAGAACGCCCAGTTGCTGACCGATGTACGTGAGCGTGAGCGGCAGCTGCACTACCTGGCCTTCCACGACCCGCTGACGGGTCTCGCGAACCGGGCGCTGTTCACCCGGCGGTTGCAGCGGGCGCTGCGGCGCGACGTCCGGGCCGCCGACGGCTCTGGCCGGGTCGCACCCGTGTCCGTCCTGTTCCTGGACCTCGACGAGTTCAAGCAGGTGAACGACACGTTCGGGCATGCCGTCGGCGATGAGCTCCTGAAGATCAGTGCCGAGCGGCTGCAGGCGGAGACCCGTGCGGTGGACACCGTCGCCCGGCTGGGCGGCGACGAGTTCGCCGTCCTGCTCGACGGCGGTGGCTCCGAGCGCCCCGGCCAGGTCGGCGAACGCCTAGCGGCCGCGGTGCGCCGGCCATGTCTGCTGGACGGCCGTCCCTACACTCCCCGCGCCAGCCTGGGTCTGGTCACGGTGGACCAGAACGCACTGCCCGCCAGCCCCGATCTTCTGCTGCACCAGGCGGACGTGGCGATGTACGTGGCCAAGCGAGAACGGGCGGGCCGACTCGTGGTCTACCACCCGGACCTGGCGCACCCGATCGTCCGCGCGCCCACCCCGCAGCGCCCTGAGGATCACACCCTCGGTACCGATGACTCTCGGTACCGATGACTCTCGGCGCAGGGCGCGCGCAATGGTTGCGTGCTCCACCAGGTCTGTCGCAGATTAATAAGTGTGCATTCACTCTGGACCAGGCCAGCGCTCTGGCCCAGACTGACAAGCCGGCCCGCAGACTCGGACGCAGACGCGGACCAGTCCCGGTTCACCTCTGACCCGACAGGACGACATGCAGACAATCGGACACTGGATCGACGGCAAGCCGGTCACCGGTGGCGGGCGCCTCGGCCCCGTCTTCAACCCGGCCACCGGCCAGCGCACCGCGGAGGTGACGCTGGCGACCGACGGTGAGATCGCCGATGCCGTGCGGGCCGCGTCGGCCGCCGCCGTCGACTGGTCCCGGACGTCGTTGTCCCGGCGGGCGGGGCTGCTGTTCCGCCTGCGGGAGCTGGTCAGCGCCCACCAGGAGGATCTGGCCAGGATCATCACCCGGGAGCACGGCAAGGTCCACTCCGACGCGCTCGGGGAGGTGGCCCGGGGCCTGGAGTGCGTCGAGTTCGCCTGCGGGATCCCGGCACTGCTGCGCGGGGAGTTCAGCGCCGAGGTCTCCCGCGGTATCGACGTGCACACGGTGGCCCGCCCGCTCGGCGTGGTCGCGGGCATCACCCCTTTCAACTTTCCCGTCATGGTGCCGCTGTGGATGCTGGCCAACGCCATCGCCTGCGGCAACACGTTCATCCTCAAACCCTCGGAGAAGGACCCCTCGGCCTCGCTGCTGCTGGCCGAGCTCGTCGCGCGCGCCGGCTTCCCGGACGGCGTCGTGAACGTCCTGCAGGGGGACGTCCCCGCCGTGACCGGCCTGCTGGAACATCCGGACATCGCCGCCGTGTCGTTCGTGGGCAGCACGCCGGTCGCCCGGCACATCTACGAGGCCGGCACCCGCGCCGGCAAACGGGTGCAGGCCCTCGGCGGCGCGAAGAACCACATGGTCGTGCTGCCCGACGCGGACCTCGACGCCGCCGCGAACGCCGCGATCAACGCCGGGTACGGCTCGGCGGGTGAGCGGTGCATGGCGATCTCCGTCGTCGTCGCGGTCGGGACCGTCGCGGACCCGCTGGTCGAGGCGATCGCCGCGAGGATCCCGGACGTGGTCATCGGCCCGGGGGACGACGAGGCGTCCATGATGGGCCCACTGATCACCGCCCAGCACCGCGACAAGGTGAGTTCCTACGTCACCGGCGCCGCGGACGAGGGCGCCACCGTGGTGGTCGACGGTTCCCGGGCGCCGGACTCCACCGCGGGCACCGACGGCTTCTTCCTCGGCTGCTCGCTGGTCGACCAGGTCCGCCCGGGCATGCGCGTGTACGACGACGAGATCTTCGGGCCGGTGCTGTCCGTCGTGCGGGTCGACACCTACGAACAGGCCGTCGCGCTCATCAACGCCAACCAGTACGGCAACGGGGTCGCCCTGTTCACCCGGGACGGCGGCGCGGCGCGCCAGTTCCAGCGGGACGTCCAGGTGGGCATGGTCGGGATCAACGTGCCGATTCCGGTGCCCGTCGCCTGGCACTCGTTCGGGGGCTGGAAGGCCTCCCTGTTCGGCGACTCGCCGATCTACGGCCCGGAGGGCATCCGCTTCTACACCCGGCCCCAGGTGGTCACCTCCCGGTGGCCCGACCCCACGTCCGAGGCGATCGACCTGGGCTTCCCCGTGAACCGCTGACCGCTGACCGCTGTTCTGTCCACTGCCAACTGACCTGCCGGTGGTCCGCGACCCGCAGGCCGGCTGACGTGATCCCGATGCCGATGTCGATGTGAGGATGGTGCGCTGTGGCCGTGGCGACGGTGAACGGTTTATCGATCGCGTATGAGGTCATCGGGTCGTCGGGCCGGCCCTGGGTGATCACTCCGGGCGGCCGGTTCAGCAAGGACGTCCCCGGGATCCGCCCGTTGGCCGAGGAGCTGGCCGCCGCCGGCAACCAGGTCGTCATCTGGGACCGGCCGAACACCGGTGCCTCGGACGTCTGCTTCACCGGCGAGTCCGAGTCGGCGATGCAGGCCGACGCCCTCGCCGGCCTGCTCACCGAGCTCGATCTGGCCCCCGCCGTGATCATCGGTGGTTCTGGCGGGTCCCGGGTGTCGCTACTGACCGCCGCCCGCCATCGCAAGGTCGCCGCCGGGCTCGCCCTGTGGTGGATCAGCGGCGGGGTGCACGGCCTGATGAGTATCGGTGTGCACTACTGCGGCGGCTCGTTCGAGGCGGCCTGGACGGGCGGGATGGCCGCGGTGGCCGCGCTGCCCGAGTGGTCCGAGTCGCTGGAACGCAACCCCGGCAACCGGCAGCGGATCCTGCGCCAGGACCGGGACGAGTTCCTCGCCACGATGGAACGCTGGCTCGCGGTGTACTGCCCGCGCGACGACGAGCCCGTGCCCGGCCTGTCCGCCGCCGACGCCCGCGCGCTCGACCTTCCCACCCTGGTGTTCCGTAGCGGCGCCAGCGACCGCCATCACCGGCGGGAGACCACCGAGCGGGTCGCCGAGGCCCTGCCGCACGGGCGGCTGGTCGAACCGCCGTGGCCGGACACCGAGTGGAACGACCGGCGCTCACCCGCCGAGGCCGCCAGGGGCCTGTTCGTCCGCTGGCCGCTGCTCGTCCCGCAGCTGCTCGCCTGGGCCCGCGAGTCCGGCCTCGACTGACGCCGCCCGGCCGGGCGGCGCGGGCGGTCTCCAGGTGTCGCGCCGCACCGCGAGTACGAGGCCGACCACGAGGGCGACCACCAGCGGGATCGCGATCGAGGAGCGCCGCACGATCGCGGCGACGCTGACGGCGAACAGCGCGACCGTGGCGGTCAGCAGCGCGGTGCCGAGTCGTCGTGCTCGTCGCGCGTGCTCGTCTGGTTCCGCTCGGGGCTGGGCGCGCCGGCGAGGAGGTTCTCGGCTCTGGTGCGGATGCGCACGACCAGCGGCGGCGCCGTGGCCTCCCGCCGAGCCGCCCGGACGGCCTTGCCCGGGCGGCGGCCGTAGAACCAGTGGTCCCAGGGCGAGTTCGGCCGGGCGAGGCGGACACTGCCGACCGCGGCCAGCGGAATCACGAAGACGCCCAGCAGCGCCATGCCGTACTTGCCCTTCAGCAGCGAGACGGCCACCAGCAGTGCCGCGGCGACGATGTCCGCCACCACGACCATCCGCACCGCCCATTCCTGGTGCCGGATGTCGTTGACGCCGAACGGGGAGAAACCCAGCAGGACGCAGCCCATGATCCCGGCGACGAGCAGCACCGCGTTGACCGACGCCCGCCCGGCCTGCTGCCAGTAGACGTCCTCCAGATGCAGGATCAGGGCGAACTCGTCGAGGACCAGCGCCGAGCCGATCCCGACCACCACCCCGGCGGCCTCCCGCCACGGCGCGTGCGACGGCGCCCCGACCGCCAGCAGCCCACCGCTGATCAGCAGGATCGTGCCCGGCACGACATGGTGCACATGCACCCCACCGGCGGACACGTTACGAAAGGGGCCGTGCCCCGCCCGGATCAGGCGCACGATCGTCCGCACCACCAGGAACGTCACCAGAAAGGCCACCAGGCACAGCAGCAGCGGCTCCTTTCCCGGCTCCGCGATGTTCCGATGCCACCATCCGCCCACGCCCACACCCTGGCACCCCGGGAGAGCTTCCGGCCTCCTGGATCGTCACCGTCCGCGGTGGGCGGCAGAGCAAGATTCGGCTACATAGGTCGTCGTGGGGGGCAAATCGGACACGAACACCCCCACGAGGACCTGCTTGGATCTTGGGACGGTTTGGCTCTGGGAATCCCGTCACGGAACGTGACTCGGGCGGGCCCGGTTGGGCTGGGTCCCGGGCCGGGTTGGGCTGGGCCCCGGGCTGGGTTGGGTCCCGGGCTGGGGGTTGGCTGGGTTGGGTCCCGGGTTGGGCTGGGCGGACGGTGGCGGCGCGCCTGGCCCCCGTTGGCCAGCAGGGTCACGGAAGCGGCGGCCACTGTGGCTCTGCCGGGAATCGCCGGTCAGGTTCGCGTGGGCGGCTGGCGCGGCGAGACAGGGCGCGGGTGGTGGGGGCGGGCGCTGGTAGGAGGGAAAGGGGACGCCGCGGGGATTCTTACAGGTCGTGGACCTCGCCGAGGGCTGCGGCGAGACCGAGACCGAGATCGGCGGTGGTGGGGGCGAAGAAGCGGTCGATCTCGGCGGTGCTGACGTCGGCCAGGCTGGACGGCGACCAGCGGGGGGAGCGGTCCTTGTCGACGAGGGCGGCGCGCACCCCCTCGACCAGGTCGGGGGTGGACAGCGCGGCGCTGGCCATCCGGAACTCCTGGTCGAGCGCGTCCTCGAGACACTGCATCGTCGCCGCGGCGCGCAGTGCCCGCAGCGTGGCCGCGATCGCGGTCGGCGACTTGGTGGCGACCTCGGCGCCGGCGTGGCGGGCGGCCGGCTTCACGCTGTGGGTGAGCCGGCTGACGATGCGGGTGATGTCGTCCCCGCGGTACAGGTCGTCGATCCACTCGCGCGCCCCGGCGAGCTCGCCGGGCGGCGGGGTGTGGGCGGAGAAGTCGTAGGCGGCGATCGCCTCGGCCGGATCCGCCGCCGTGCGCAGCACCTCCAGCAGCGCGGGCAGCTCGGCCGCGGGCAGGTAGTGGTCGGCGAGGCCGGCGGCGAGGGCGTCGGCGGCGCCGATGTGCCGGCCGGTGAGGGCGAGATGGGTGCCGAGCTCGCCGGGGGCGTGCGAGAGCAGCCAGGTGCCGCCCACGTCGGGCACGAACCCGATCCCGACCTCCGGCATCGCGAGCACGGAGCGTTCGGTGACGATGCGCACATCCCCGTGGGCGGACAGGCCGAGCCCGCCACCCATGACGACCCCGTCCATGATCGCGATGTATGGCTTGGGGAACCGGCGGATGCGGGCGTTGAGCCGATATTCCGCCGACCAGAACGCGAGCGCGTCCTCGGGGCTGCCGGCGAGCACGGCGGCGCGTACCGCTCGCATGTCGCCGCCGGCGCACAGGCCGCGTTCCCCGGCGCCGTCCAGCAGGACGACGGTGACGCCCGGATCGTTCGCCCAGTCCGCCAGCGCCTCGTCGAGCAGACCCACCATGGCGGTGGTCAGGGCGTTGATGGCCTTCGGCCGGTTCAGGCTGAGCCGGCCGACCTGCCCGCGGACCCCTTCCCGGCGCACCAGCACCTCCGGCTGTGGCTGCGATGTGCCGGCGCCGGCCGGTGTTCCCGCCGCGCCGGTCGTGCCCAGTGTCGTGAAACCGCTGCGCGGGGTGCCGATCGGCGAGGAGGATGCGGAAAGCGCTGACATCTCGGGCTGCCCACCCTTCGGGTCGCGGTCGTGGGACCGCGGACTTCGGGTCACGCACGACCCAGGGGCCGCGGAGGCCGGCCCGGCCGCACGGACGGATTCCGTACATCCTGACGGTCCTGGCCTCCAGATGGTAGTGATCGGTCCTCGGCGGTGAGATAGACCGCTTCCGCCCGCCTGGCACCCTGCCCGCAGGCCCGGCGGGCGGCACACCACCGGCTGGATGAGGTCGAGCCCCGCCTGGACCGGGCCGGCCGCGCCACCACGGCGAGATCGGCACCCACGAGACCGATGATCGGAAGATCGACGGACGTCCGGCGGGCTTGCCGGTCTGGGTCACCCAGGTGCCAGCGGATGCCCCTATGACCTGCGGGTATGCCAACGGGGGCGATGCCTGTCGGAGGGTGACGGCCCATCCGGGGCGGAGGGGAGACCGACGTGACCAGCTACCAGTGCCCGCGCGCCGACCTAGGCTGTGCCGCGGTCTTCACCGGCCCCGGCGACCTCGACTGGCACTTCCGGATGGCCCACGGTTACCGGCGCCTCTATCGCGTCTGGACCAGTCTGCGCCCACCCGTCCCGATCGGCGGCCGGCCCGAACGCCACGTTCCTGACGGCCTGCTTGAGGGCCCCGGCACGCCTACCCTGGCGGAGCAACGTGCTGACCGCGAACTCGCCACCCGTGGCCGTCGCCGTGGCCGTCCGGGTGGCGTTGGAAGGGGCGGCGGCGCCGATCATGGCCACACCGGCGCAAACGATGGGGGTTCTGCTGCCGCCTCCGGCACCGGCCGCCCTGGCGGCGTCGGCGGAGCCCGCGGCCCCGGCAGCGGTCCGCGGCGGCCGGGGGTGGCGGGGCCGGAGGCAGGCGTCCTCGCCGGGCTGCGCCCCTCCGCGGCCCGAGCGGCAGCCGCCATCCACCACCGGCGCCGATCCCGACACGCCCGCTCCGCCCGCTGAACCGAAACGGTGTCCGGCGGACGGTCGGCGCGCCGCGACCACCCGGCCAGCGTCACGTTCCGCAACGAAATTCCTGGAGTCAGCCCGGATCAAGATCCAAACAGGTCGCTTCGGGCGCGTTCGTGTCCTATTTACCCCCCACGACGACCTGCTTGGGCGGATCATGCCCGGCGGGCTGTCGCACGGTGCGACGACCACGGTGTCGTGACGGTCGGGATCCGGGGTCGTCGGCCGGGGGTGGTTCTCCTCGCTGCGGCGGGACGGGGCGGGAAATGTTGCTGGTGGGTTCGCGAGATGTTGCCGGGATCGTGGCGTCGTCGGCCATGCGGGTGCGTGCGGGGCAGACTGGAGCCATGTCGAGCGAGTCGTCCACACCCACCCCATCGTCCGCGATCCCTGGCCCCGGGGGACTGTCCCTGCCGGTGACGGCGCCGAACGCCGAGGCCGAGGTGGTGGAGCTCTGCGCGGAGCTGCTGCGCTTCGAGTCGGTGAACTGGGGCAACGGGGACGGGCGGGAGCGGCCGGCCGCCGAGTATGTGGCGGCCAAGCTCGCCGAGGTGGGGATAGAGCCGACCATCGTCGAGTCCGAACCAGGACGGACCAGTGTCATCGCGCGGGTCGAGGGGGCCGACCCGTCCCGGCCGCCGCTGCTCGTCCACTCGCATCTGGACGTCGTGCCGGCCGATGCCAGCCAGTGGCGGGCCGGGCCGTTCTCCGGCGAGGAGTTGGATGGCTGCCTGTGGGGGCGCGGCGCCGTCGACATGAAGGACATGGTCGCGATGACGCTGGCCACCGTCCGCGACCTGGCGCGCAGCGGGCGTAAGCCGTCCCGGGACCTGGTGGTGGCGTTCCTCGCCGACGAGGAGGCCGGCGGAGTGCTCGGTGCCAACTGGCTGGTACGCAACCAGCCGGAGCACTTCGCCGACTGCACGGAGGCGATCGGGGAGGTCGGCGGCTTCTCCTACACCGTCTCCGACGACCTGCGGCTCTATCTCATCGAGACGGCGGAGAAGGGCCTGGCGTGGATGAAGCTCACCGCCACCGGCCGCGCCGGGCACGGCTCGATGATCAGTGACGACAACGCGGTCACGGCGCTGTGCGAGGCGGTGGCCCGGCTCGGCCGCCACGAGTTCCCGCTCGTGCTCACGCCGACGGTGCGGGTGTTCCTGCGCGAGCTCGGCGACGCGCTCGGCATCGAGTTCGACCTGAACGACCTGGACGCGACCGTCGCCAAGCTCGGCCCGGTCGCCCGGATGATCGGCGCGACGCTGCGCAACACCGTCAACCCCACCCAGCTCGCCGCGGGGGAGAAGGTCAACGTCATCCCTGGGGAGGCCACCGCCTACGTCGACGGGCGTTTCCTGCCCGGCCAGCAGGACGAGTTCCTGCGCCAGCTCGACGAGATCCTCGGCCCGAACATCCGCCGCGAATGGGTCGTGTTCGACGACGCGGTCGAGACCGGCTTCGACGGCCCGCTCGTCGACGCGATGGCCGGTGCCCTGCGGGCCGAGGACCCGATCGCCCGTCCCGTCCCCTACATGCTCTCCGGCGGCACCGACGCGAAGTCGTTCTCCCGGCTGGGTATCCGCTGCTTCGGCTTCTCGCCGCTGCTGCTGCCCGCGGACCTCGATTTCTCCGGCATGTTCCACGGCGTGGACGAGCGGGTCCCGCTGGAGTCGCTGCGCTTCGGCGTCCGCGTCCTGGACCGCTTCCTCCACGCCTGCTGAAGACCGCGACGACCCGGCGCATGTCATTTGGTAACCATGTGCACTATTTGAGGCATCCTGCGTGGCAGGCGCATCGCATCTGGTCACGTTTCGTAAGGTGCTGTTCGGCGCGGTGTGACAAAATGGGGATGTGACCGACGACGCACTAGCCGCCCTCGGCCTGGGCCGACCGGCCGAGGCCGCGCGGGCCGGGCCGCCGCTCATCTACGCCTACCTGGTGCAGGTCAGCGGCGACGGAACCCGCTGGGGCGCCGACTGGACGGAGCCCTCCGGCGGCTTCGAACACGACGCGCCCGACGCGACCGAGGTCGCGTGCCGGGTGCTGCGTCGCCGTTTCCTGCAGGTCAGGGCGGACGGCGATCAGCACCGGCATCGCATGTGGTTCCGCGTGGACGTCTGGACTCTCACCACCGCCACCGTCGGCGACCACGCGAACGGGAACGGCGCCCACGCGAACGGCGGCAGCAGCGGCCAGGGCGGCCCGCCCGTCAGGGCCGATGATCTGGAGACGATCGCGCTGTCCGGCCGGCACCTGCAGTCCCGAGGTGTCCCGCCGGACACGGTCGAGATCCGCACTCCTGCCCAGGTGCGCCATGAGATCGACGGCTGAGGATGGTGCCGCCCCACCCGGGTGGCGCGAGGCGGGTCAGGTGGGCAGGTAGCCGGGCAGGCCGCCGGGTCGGCGCCTACGGCGCAGGACGGCGCGGCGGGAACCGTCCGGGAACAGCCGCAGCCGCTCCAGCTCCCAGTCCCCGAACTCGGCGTGCATCGTGAGGATCTGCACCGCGGCCCGGCGGTCCGTGCCGGGCGGCAGGTACAGCTTCTGGTATTCGAGCTCGACTCCAGCCAATGCGACCTGACCTTGTGCGACGAGCGGGCGACGGGACGAGCGGGCGACGGGATGGGCGTGCCTGGGCCGACCGGTCATGGGCGACGCAGCCGACCACCGCGCGGTCCTACCACGTTAACCGTCCCGCTACCTGTCGCAAGTGATCGCGGCGTGTTCCCGGTGTCAGGGGACGTAGGCGAGGGTGAAGGCGAGGGTGGCGTAGAGGGTCATCGCGGCGGTGCAGGCGACCAGCGCGGCGGTGAAGATCTCACGGCGGGCGGTGACGAGGGCGGCGACGAGCAGGAACGGGAAGGCGCCGTAGAGGTAGCGCTCGGCGGAGTCGAGGTTGCTGCCGGTGAGGACGGCGGCGAGCACCAGCGTGCTCCACAGCGCGTACGAGACGGGCAGCCGGCGGTACATGACGACGAGGCCGGTGATCGCCAGCAGGATCCACGGGACGTGCAGGCCGGTGCCGAGCTCGCCGTGGAAGGCGCCGCGGGCGGCATGCCACAGCACCGAGACCGGGTTGCTGGCGGCGCCGTGGCGGGCGGCGTCGCGCTGGATGGTGAAGGGCGCGAACCCGTCGCCGTAGGTGTGTGCCGACCAGACGACGTAGATCCCGGCGCCGGCCAGCGGCGCGAGGATCGCCGCCATCCGCCATCCCAGGGACTCCCCGTGCGGTCGGCCGTCCGATGGCGTGGCCTCCGACGTTGCGCCGTCCGACGGTCCGCCGTCCAGGGGCGTGGCGTCCGATGGCGTGGCGCCTGAGGGCGTGGCGGCCGGCAGCGTGGCGGCCGATCGCTGGCTCGCCGACGGCGGGGAGCCAGCCGCGGCGGCGGGCAAGGCGCCGGGCGGTGGGCCAAGGCGGCGCGCCAACGGCACGGGCAGGCCGCGGGCGGCCTCGATGGCGATCGGCACGGCGAGCAGGACGCCCAGCGGCCGGCACAGGCCGCCGAGCAGGCCCGCGGCGGCGGCGAGCTCGAAACGCCGGGTGCGGGCACCGAGGAACACCACGACCGCGAGCAACCCGGCCAGCGCCTCGGCGTACCCCATGACCAGCACGAACGCCGGCGGCGCGAGCGCGGTGAACCAGATCAGGCGAAACGTCGTGTCCTCGCCGAGGCCCTCGACGCGGGCCAGGCGGACCAGCGCGAGAGCCAGGCCCAGGGCGCACCCGTTGACGATCAGCAGCAGGATGTCGCCCGCGTGCCCGCCCGCGCCTGGAAGCTGCGCGAGGGCCCGGACCAGGGTCGGGAGCAGGGGGAAGAAACGGCGGCTGTCCGCGCCGGCGCCGCTGTAGCCGGTCTCGGCGATGGTGCGGTACCAGCCGGCGTCCCAGCCGAGCAGGCCGGTGGTCTTCAGGGTGACGTTCTGCTTACCGCTGGCCTGGTCGGCGAGGAAATGGGTCATCGCCAGCGCCGCCCCGACGACGACCCGGGCGGCCAGCCAGGCGAGTACCACCTCGCGACAGCGCCACGGGTCCGCCCGCCGACGTGGGCGGCGGGCCCGATCGGGGTGGCGCGGGTGGCGCGTCCCGGCGTGGCGTCCGCCCATCGCCGACCGGACGCTGACCGCGGCGGACTCGGCGTCAGCGGGATGGGTCCCGGGGGCGGAGGGTGGCGGGGGCTGCCAGCCGTCGACGGGAGGGACCGGGTCGGCGGAGGCGCCGCGCGCGGCGGTCATGCGGTGGGAGCCTGCGCCATCAGGACGCCCGGAAGCGCAGCAGGGCGTAGTTCTCGTACACCTTCGCGGGCAGGCCCTGCTTCATGACCTGGTCGGCGTGCGGGCGGGCCTGTGCCAGGGTGGTCTGCACCTCGGTACACAGGTTCTCGTAGGTGCGGTAGGCCCCGGAGCCGGCGAGGAACACGGTGTGCTGCGGGCCGGCCTCGGCCAGCGCGCGCCCCGCGAGCGCGCGCCCGTCAGCGTGCTCGTTGCGGTCCTCGTAGTCGACCCAGTTGACCCGGTCCGGCGGGGCGTAGGTCGGGACGACGTACACCTTGAGCCACGGCGGGACGGTGCGGGCGAGGCCCGGACCGATCTGGTCGGGGCAGATGAGCATCACGTCGCCGGGGCGGGCGAGGCGTTGCAGGATCTGCGCGGCCTCGCTGGCCTGGGTGCGTTCCCGGTGGACGTCGCTGGTGCCGGCGATCAGGCCGATGAGCGCGGCGACGGCGATGACGCCCTGGAAGATCCGCCGGTCTCCGATGATCGTGGCGCCCAGGCCCAGAACCAGCACGAACGGGACGAACGCGGTGGCGGTGTAGCGGTCGGCCCAGGCGTTGCCGACGAGCTTGCCGGCGGTGACGGCGACGAACAGCGTCCCGGTGGCGAGGAAGAACAGCGTCCGTCCTGGTTCGCGTCCCCGCAGGTCGATGAGCAGGAACCGGCCGCCGGTCGCCTGCCCGGCAAGGCCCGCGGCGGCAAGACCGGTCACGAGGAACAGCAGCAGCCGACCGAGGGTGGTCGGCCCGCCGGCCCACTGGCCGTAGGCGTGGGAGATCGCGGCGTAGCTCGCCGGCTCCCCCCAGGGGGTGCCGGTGTGCGCGAGCTGGTTGAAGAAGTTCGGCAGCCAGGGGGCGAACACCAGCCCACCGCCGACGATGCCGACCAGCCCCAGGATCGGCCCGCGTCGCACTGTCGCCGGCCCTGACGACGACGGCGCGTGAGCCCGCGACCGGTGCCTGCGCGTGCCGCCGCCCGGCCGGGTCGCAGCCGCCCTGCCTGGACCCGCCGCGCCCCCCCCGCCCGGACCCGCTGCGGTGCCGGCACCCGCGCTGGCGGACATCGCGGCACGCAGGCCCGCCCCGCTCAGTCCGGTCCCGTCGAAGCCCGTCCCATCGAAGCCCGTCCGGCCGATGCCGGCACCGTCGGCCGTGCCGGTACCGCCGACGCCCGTGGCCTGGCCGGCGCCACGGCCCGCGACGGACGAGCCCGGGTAGGTGCCGGTCGCCGGATAGACCCGGATCCCGGGCACCGCCTGCGCACCCGACGGCGGATGTGGCCCGGCGCCGGGGGGGCCCGCCGCGGGGGGCGGCGGGGGGGGCGGG